>JBJMGM010000001.1:0-7620 GCA_045807905.1 Bryobacteraceae bacterium
CAAGACTTCGCCGCAGCTTGACAACGCCAATGACGACCAGATCTGCGAGTACACGGAGTGACTCTCGGCGGCATCGGTCATACGTCGACGAGATGTTGCTCCGGCTAGGCTATCAACGGGCAGCGCAGCCCCCAACGTTTCGTACGGCGCTGTGCCTTTTGAAGACATCGTCTGACTTTCTCGGCAAAAACACCCGCATTCGGCATGTCCCACATGGACTTGTGGTTACCCGGTACAACGTGCACTTCCAATCCTTCCCTCGCGACGTTGCTCCACCCCAGTCGAGTGTCATGGAAGACGCGAAAACTCCAATCACTGCACCAAAACAATGTCACACGTCCCGGGTAGGGTTTCGCTACATAAGCGCGCTCGGCTCTTAAATTCGCTTTCTCAATTTCGGCGAGCATTTGTGTCAACGTCAGATCCTGTTTCACTTTCTTGCTCGCCGAGCGAAGTATTGACTTGGCTTTTAAGGTCAGGTTGCTAAGCACGCCGGAAACTCGTCTCCGATGCTCACCGCGTCCGGCAAACAGGAGTTCACCCCAGTAGAGATCGAATTTCCATAAAGGAGTACCTGGCGCTGTTCGCTTGATGAAATGCGCCGGCTGTCCAGGGAAAAATGCGTCAATGAGACCTACCAGTCCGACACTCTCGCCTTTAGCTACTAGCTGCTGCGCCATTTCGAACGCAACTGTTCCCCCGAAACTCCACCCGGCAAGATTGTAGGGGCCCTCAGGTTGGATTGTGCGAATTGCCTCAATGTATTCTGCCGCCATGTCCTCGATACGAACGTGACCACCTTTTTTCCCCTGAATTCCAGTTGATTGCAGCCCGTAGAATGGCTGATCTGGGCCGAGCAGATTAGCGAGCGCATGATATCGAACCAGGTTCGATCCACGTGCATGTACGCAAAATATCGGAGGTAAGCTTCCCGAAGCTTTTATAGGTACTAGCGGTGACCAAGCCTTGCCGACCCCTTCTTGTGCCAGGATGTCGGCCAGTAACTCGACACTGGGCGCTCGAAATACTGTTGAGGGCGGCAACTTAGTCCCACACAAGTTTGCGATTTCCGAAAACAATCTAACGGCAAGCAAAAAATGTCCACCCAGTGAAAAAAAGTTCCCTGTGACACTGACGGGCCGAACCTCCAACAAGCGCTCGAAAATGTCGACGAGCTTTCGCTCGAGCTCAGTTCTGGGCGCAACGAACTTCTCAAGCTCGGTAACATTTGTCGCCGATATTCCTGGAGCAGCTTTGAGGGCGCGCCGATCGATTTTTCCAGTAGGTGTGATCGGCAGTTCGGTCACGTTTACAAAAACGGCTGGAACCATGTACTCCGGTAGCATGCGCTGCAGACGTGCCCGCAACGTGTGTCCATCTGCTACCGCGTCCGGTTTAGCAGGGACAACAAAGGCAACCAACTGGGATTCGCCATTCTCGGTTTCGCGCGCGATCACTGCGCTGTCCTTCACCGCCGCGTCCTGCCGTAAGGTTGCTTCGATCTCGCCTAATTCAATCCGATAGCCGCGTATCTTGACTTGGTCGTCCTTGCGCCCCAAGCACTCGATATCTCCGTCGTCCCGGAATTTTGCTTCATCTCCGGTTCGGTACAAACGGGATCCGGGCGGGCCAAACGGGTTTTCAATGAACCGCTGCTTAGTTAATTCGGGCTGGTTCCAATATCCTCTTGCGAGTCCCGCGCCACCAACATATAGCTCGCCTGCTACACCGCTCGGAACCGGCTTGCCGGTGTCATCCAAAATGTACACCTGAGTATTGGCAACCGGATGCCCAATGGACACTGGCAGGCTATTCTTCTCGACCCGTCCCACAGTTGACCAAATTGTCGTCTCGGTTGGCCCATACACATTCCATACTGAAGCCGCCCGCTCTAACAGCGCGTCGGCCAGATCCCGCGAGAGCTTCTCGCCTCCGGACAGAATCTTCAAATCGGTTTGCCCTGTCCATCCGGACTGTAGCAGCATTCGCCAGGTCGCCGGGGTGGCCTGCATCACAGTGGCCTTAGAGGTTTTCAATAATGCGAGCAGCCGTGTTGGATCTCGTGCTATTGCCCGGCTCGCTATTATTACCCGAGCGCCCACGGTGAGTGGCAAAAATAGTTCTATACCCGCGATATCAAACGAAATCGTTGCGATCGCTAGAATCACATCGGACCTGTCAAGGCCGGGTTCCTCTGACATTGACTGCAGCTCATTCAGAAGAGCAGAATGCTCGATCATCACGCCTTTCGGACGGCCAGTCGATCCCGACGTGTAGATCACATACGCCAAATCGTCTCCACTAGGGGCTACTGTGGTGACGATCTCCTGGTGTCGGAGAATTGCCTCCAGTTCGGTATCGAGACAAACCAAATCCAACTCGGCTGCTGAGAGAGCTTCTATAAATTTTCGTTCCGTTAAGACCAGCCTTGCTCCAGAATCCTGCAACATGAAACGGAGTCGTTCGGTAGGAAAATCCGGATCCAGTGGTACATAGGCGCCTCCTGCCTTGAGAATCGCCACCAGCGCCACCAGCATCGTGAGCGACCGGTCGACACAAAGCCCCACCAGAGTTTCAGGGCCGACACCTCGTTGACTAAGATAAGCCGCCAGTTGATTCGCCCGTCGCTCCAGCTCACCGTAGGTCAGCTGCTCCCCTTCGAATACCGCAGCAACCTTGGCCGGATTTTCTTCGCACTGACGGTCGATTAAATCGACGATAGTTTGTATGGGTTTTTGGTCGAGTGCCGAAGCGCTCCAATGAAGATCTATCTCGGTTTGATCTTCTAACGCAGCCCGGCGTTCCTCTGCATCGAGTAGCGGCAAATTGAAGCCAAGGATATCTGATGTCATTTATACTTCGAACATTGTCCTGGCAGTTTGTAGATCCTAACCCGAAATCCGACGAATCTACGACGCTAACCGACCGGGATGTAATACCGTCGAAAATACGACGTCTGCGCGAGCACTGACTGAAACGTTCTTGTCAGCTCCCTTTCAGTAGCTCTGTCCTGAACCGACCACCGAAATAGTCAGGTGTAAAATGTTCGACTCCCCCCCATTTTTTAAATCGTGCAAACCCGTTTCCATTTAATTGGAGGTTTAGCCTCCAACTCAGTTACGATCTAACCCAAAACATCTTGCAGGAGAGCCACGCAGCTAACCTTGCCGCAGATCAGGTGAAAAGCTCCGTGCAGAGACACACCATTCTGCGATTTGTTTGTGGACTGTCGCACCGGGATGCTTACCTTTTTAAAGCAGATCGATTAATGAAGTCAATAAACCGCCAGAACGCAAAGTACTACTCCAGTGGGACTTTATGGCCTGTTGTACCTGTTAAACATATGGTGACATCGGGTGCAGAGATCGCATTTACATTTTAGCCCATCGAATATTGCCGTAAGCCGCCCCTCAGTTTAGTTCGCACCACGTGTAAGCATTAGGACAAGCGCTGGGGATAGCATCTTCGGACTGTGAGTACTAGGACTTTCATAGCTCATCGATTGCCGATGATCGGCGCGCGACTAATCTCGCTAGTCTGTTTTATTCCGCTTTCTCGGATGTCCCCGGTAATCGAAAACGATCCGTTCCGACTTAAACTGCAGAAGCAACCTTGGACGCTGCTCACCGTCGATACTCTAGGCGTGAGCCCCTGTTACGGTTATGCGGGAAAGCACGGAGGTGCAGCCAGGCGTCCAGCCTGGAAGGGCAGTGCGACTCTGCTGACCGCTCCAATACCTACTTAGTGGGGCTCACATGCCGGCGCTGCAGGACTTGAACCTGCGACCTCGTGCGTGTGAAGCCCACTATCAGCACGCAAGATGTTGAAATTTCGTGTGCGTTGCGTTGTTGGACACCATGTAAACAGCGGTGCGTGGCGTCAATTGATCACGATTTTGATCACGAATCGGTCTGCGACCTCCAACTTACTTGCACGTTTTCGGCTTTGATTTGCGCCGGCACCCGTTGGCCTTATCTTCCTTTTGCGAAGAGCGTGGTTCCTTCGGCTGAATTTTTATTCGTTTCGATCTCGTAGCGCGGAATTAGCGCCATGATCCCTTGCAGAATCGATTTAATGCAGTTCATGAGTTTACCGCCCCTGTAGTGTCGGACTCACGCGCCGCATTCAAAGGGTTTGGATGAACTGTGGCGCGTTGTCAATATTTACATCGGTGTAAGTTTCGCGTTCGGGGGTGCACTTCCCTATCACGAAGCCTGTAAGTTGCTCAAGTAAATAGCCAAAACGTTTTCTTGTTTGTTTGTGATCGAATCAGAACGAACCTATTCGCGTTGCTGACAACTAGCGAGGTCTCGCGAGAGGGCAGTAAAGCGGAGGCATTGAGCATTCCGTAGAACTCGAAGCGGAAACCCTTTATGAAGCTGTCGCAAAAGCGTCACATCGTTTCCGCCGCAATGGTTGCTGGGTCATGCATCCACCTGGTTCAGGCTGCGAATTTAGAGTAAAGGGCGCTCAAAGACGCGCCGATCGCGTATACGATCTCCTTCGGAAAGTGCAACAGTTCGCCCGGGATAACCCTATGATTAGAACCGCGAAGCCAGGGTGTTAACCGGTATCTAGCGCGGAAAACTCGATGAAACTTGTTCTTTAAGACTTCGCGAGAGAGGCTTAATTGAACCGGTTCCGGGGCTGAAATCCACGCCGAAACATCATATAAAGGCCCACACATCCCCTCTCTGGGGGACGCGCATACGCCGTATCGTCCTTTGGTGAGCAGTCGCTGCTATCGTTTGATCGTGAAGTATCTTGCCGTCCTGGTGTTGGCTGTTTTAGTGCCGATCGGCTGTCGCGGATCCGATAGCGGATGGACCCTTGTCCGCAGCCCCCATTTCCATGTTTACTCTCAACTAGGCGAGCATGATGGCCGCTCAATCGGCCTGACACTCGAGCAGCTACGAGCGTTCTTCGTCACATCCGGCGCGCTCGGAGCCCACGCGGCTCTCGAAAACGATCGCCCGGTTCGAGTGCTCCAATTCGCCACGGCGTCTGCGTATTCTTCTTTCCGCCCTCGCGCATCCGCCGATGCGTTCTTCCTCGGCTCGGAAGCGGTCGACTATATCGTCCTTGCGCCAGCAGGATCGAATCGTCCACGCACGCTTGCACACGAATACGCCCACCTCGTCCTGCACTCGGCCGGCATTCATCTTCCTCCCTGGTTTGCTGAAGGAATCGCGGAGTTCTTCTCGAGCCTAGACATAACGCCGCGTGAATCGCTCGTTGGCGGCGACCTCCCGGCCCGCTCTCAAGTACTCCGGAATCACCCCCTGATCCCACTCGACAAGCTGCTTACGATGGCCGAGGACGATCCTCTCCGATCGCGCCGTGACGATGCCGCGATCTTCTACGCCGAGAGTTGGGAACTCACGCACATGCTCCTGTTCTCGCCGCAATACAGGCCCAAAGCCGGAGCACTCTGGGCCGCTTTCAACTCAGGCGTAATCGAGGGACCGGCGCTTGCGTCCTTGTACGGGCGTTCCATCAAGACCATCGACTCTGACCTTCGGTCCTGGATCGATGCGCCGAAATCGGCTATGCCTCTGCCCGGCATACCCGCTCGGGATCAGCGTCTGCGCGCCTCGAGCGTAAACCAGGCGGACTCCGATTCCGTGTTGGCGGCGCTGGTATTGGCATCGGGCGATCTCGACCGCGCCCAAGCTGTCTATCGAACCTTGCAGGCCGAGCGCACTGCGGACCCCGCCGTTGCCGCCACTCTAGGTTCCATCGCGCTGCGGAAGCACGATAACGTCAAGGCGATTCTCGAATGGAAGCACGCCTTCGACCTTGGCGTGAGAGATCCGGTGCTCTGCTATCAATACGCGAGCCTGCTCGAAAGCGCGCACGCTCCCGACACTCAGATCGCAGCCGCCCTACGGCGCGCGATCGAACTCAAACCCGGCTACGACGATGCGCGCTTCAGGCTGGGACTGCTCGAAAGCAGCCGCCAGAACTACGCCGCGGCGCTCGAGCAGCTACGCGCCATGCAATCCGTGCCCCGCGCGCGAGCCTACACGTACTGGGTCGCGATCGCCTCCGCGCTTCTCGAAACCGATCAGAGACCCGCGGCCAAAGCTGCCGCAGAGAAGGCAATCGCATTCGCAGCCACGCCAGATCAACGGGAGGCCGCAGCATTATTAGAACTCGATACCGAAACCGACGTCACGGTCCAATTCGCGCGCGATAGTCACGGCAATTTGCATGTGGTCACGACCCGTAAGCCACATGGGGCGGCCGGTTGGAATCCATTCATCGAACTCGGCGATCAGATTCGAACAGCGACGGGTCGGATACGCAAGGTCGAATGCCGCGCGGGCGCGATCACGGGATTTGAAATCGCCGACACCTCAGGTGCAGTTCGCGTCTCGCTACCCGATCCATCGCACGTCCTGATCGAAGGCGGTAAGCCGGAATTCTACTGCGGGGCGGACGACGGCAGGAAAGTGACAATCCAATACGCGGCAAAACCGGCCCAAGATGAAATCCAGGGAATCCTCCGCGGCATGCTTTTTGAGGCCGCGGCGAGCCCGTAGGTCGACCTTATCCCTGTGCGGAACGTCTTAGCAATCGCGGGCATGACCGCGCAGATCACGACGACGTCGGCCCGGCCATTCTCAGTCCCGCCGTAACAGGTACACTCCCGTCTAGCAGGGAAGCACGGATTCTCGCAACATTGACCACACTTCCCTGCCAATTTCCCGATTGCGGTTACAGGTGTCCGATCTGTCGGCAAGGTCGAAGAGCCCCGACCCACCAATTGAAACAACTGTCGAGTAGCCTCAGGACGCCTTCCTAGATGCCCGATAGCAAGCGAGCAGAAAATGGGTCATGCCCGATATGGCAAAGCCGCCTCGCGATCAACCGGCGATCCTGGCCGCATCCGCCGCGCATCATTCCCCGGCCTGCGGCCCTTGGGTTCTCGCCGCTACGATACTCGGCTCCAGCATGGCCTTTATCGACGGCACAGTCGTGAATGTCGCTCTTCCGGCGCTTCAATCCGCTCTGGGAGCAACTGTATCCCAGGTTCAATGGGTGGTCGAATGCTATGCACTTTTCCTGGCCGCCCTGCTGTTGGTAGGCGGCTCGCTCGGCGATCTCTATGGACGCCGTAAGATCTTCGCAGTTGGTGTCTTTCTCTTCGCCGGCGCCTCCTCCTGGTGCGGCCTTGCTGCCGATGTCGGTCAGCTCATCGCCGCCCGCGGATTACAAGGGATCGGCGGCGCGCTTCTTGTGCCCGGAAGTCTTGCCTTGATCAGCGCCTCCTTTCCTTCCGAAGAACGAGGGCGCGCCATAGGAACTTGGTCCGGCTTTACGGCCATCACTGCTGCCGTCGGTCCTGTTCTTGGTGGCTGGCTCATACAACACGCATCCTGGCGCTGGGTGTTCTTCCTTAACCTGCCGATCGCCGCGGCTGTTCTTGCGCTCACGCTCTTTCGTGTTCCGGAAAGTCGTAACCAGGAACAGAAGCACGAGAGTCTCGATTGGCCCGGCGCTCTGCTCGTCACCGTGGGACTTGGCGGTGTCGTGTTCGCGTTAATCGAACCTTCTCATGCCTTGATCGCCGGCGCTGTCGGCCTTGTGTCCCTGATAGCCTTCTTCCTGGTGGAA
>JBJMGM010000002.1:0-8303 GCA_045807905.1 Bryobacteraceae bacterium
CGACGCTGGAGCGTACCTGTGTTTTCAAGATGACCTGGTTCTAGGTTGATGAGCCGGTTACCCAAGCCCTGGTGATTGCGCTCGGTGTCATAGTGGGCAACGAAGTTGTAAATGGATTTCCGTAATGACGTTTCTCCAAACAGGATCATTTGGTCGAGACAGGATTCCTTGATGCTGCGCACAAATCGCTCGGCATAAACGTTCAGATTTGGTGATCTGGGCGGTAGCTTCACTGCTTCGACACCAACATCAGCAAGCATGCTCCGAAATTCTGTTGTAAACAGCGGATCTCGATCATGAATCAGGTAGTGCTTGCCGTTTACGATGCCGTCGACTGCGTCCGTCACGTTTCTGCCGATCTGAGCCATCCAGAGCCCATTGGCGATGGCCCCGATACCACCGATCTCGACCTTGCGCGTAGAGAGATCAATGAAGAATAGGACAACAAATCGCTGCAGCCCTCTTCGGGCCCACATTTCCACAGTGAAGAAACCCGCGGCTACGATCAATTCCCAACGCCGGAAGAGAAACTCCTTCCAGGTTGTCTTCCGACATCGTTCTGGTGCCGGCTCAATCCCGTGCCGTTTCAGAATGTCGGCAATCGTGCTGCGCGCAATCTCGTGGCCCAGATTGTAGAACGCACCCTGGATGCGCCGATAGCCCCAATCGCGGTTTTCTTCCGCCATTCGAACCACCAAAGCTTCTAGATCTTGGCGCGTGCGAGGGCACCCTGGTCGGCGCTGGCCGCTGCCATCATACTTGTGGCCGATCAGTTTCCGATGCCAAGCCAACAACGTTTCGGGCGTGACTACGGTAGCGACCTCCGCCAGAATCTTTCGTCCTAACTCTTTGGCCTTCACGGCTAGTCGTCGGCGCTGGTCGTCGTTGAATCGTAGTCGATGATCCCCGAGTTGCTCGCGCAGAACGCGGTTCTCTTCGCGAAGGTAATCAATGATATGTAATTGCCGCTGGTTCATCCAGCCCGCCACGGCCAGCAAAACGAAACGGAAAGGATCGAGTACTTTGGGCATTACGTTGGTCCATAGTCGCGACTCACACACGCTAACGAACTAGAGGGGATCCAAACCATTCCAATTTCCAGACCATACGGGGGAGCCGTCAGGGAAGCCTTCCCACCCAGCATCCGGATTCGGTTTAGGCTGCCTCGGCGGCCACGCTTCTCGTTTAATGAATCCGCAGCTACTTAATAGAATCTTTTCAGTTGAACGGGTTATGAGAAGGGGCGGAGGAATGCCTTACCGTCTTGACCAACTCCGAAAAAATGTAGCATTTACCTTCGGATCTCTACTCTGCACGGGTACGGCGTGAGGTCTGTGGTGTTCATTTTGCCAAGTTGTTTACTGCTCGTTCCAAATTCGGTGTGGAAGCAGGTAAGTGAAACCTATAAACACCTCCCACTGCGTAGATGTTTTTGTCAGTCCGCGATTGAAACCTATATCAACAACTAAGTTATTGCGTAGCGTATAGGCAGCCGCCCAGAGGTTGCCTACGGCGTTGCTATTTAAAAACGGTTGGGAGAAGTGCCAGATCTCGCCTGAGATCGTAAACTTTTTTAGCGGGTGTGAAATAGACAAAGTCTGACCGTACTGTATTCTGTGCACATTTGCCTCGATTTGCTCCGAGATGATCGCGTTTCCATCGAAGTGAAAGCCCCACAAATCATCGCTGAGCAGAATGAGCCCACTCTGTCGAAATGTGCCAATGTCTACTTCCGGCGCGGGACTCGCATAAAGGCGGCGGAAATAGCTCAGCGAAATCGTTGGCCTCTTTCCTTTACCCGGCACCAACACACCTTGCGCACCGGCAAATACTTCCCCGGGATGATTTCCCTTACCCGCACTCAGCCTACTGTGCACGAATGGTTCTATTGGAAGAAGCAGCTGAAGGCGCGGCGCAACCGTTAATTTGACGACCTCATTAGCACTCAGGCGGGTGTCAAATTCGGTAGACTCGATGGCAGCGAGTATGCCCGTTTCAAATTGCAGATACCCGAGCGGCGTCAGTGTCGCTGGCGTGGAGACTGTTGGTCTTCCTGGGTTGGCCTGCGGAACCGTTTGAGTCTCTGCTGCGACCTGACCGCTAGTTCGTGTGATGCAGCTCAAGAGAATGAGCTGTAAGACAACTGTTTTACTCCTCACCTGTCCTCCAAAATGGAATGAGAACTGATGAAATTAAGATTAGTCTTTCAAAAATTTATTTGTCACCTCGGTCGACGTATAGACTTGGCCATCAATGAGCACACCGCCTGTGTAGGCGCGATTGGGCTGTCTAACTCCCAGGCGATCTCGTGGCCTTTGCGGGCTTCTCGCGCAGCGAGACCAGTCGGTCCGGCTCACGCGTGCTGAATGCAAGCCCCTCCTACTTCGATTCCAATTTAGAGAGCCAAAGTCCAAGCCAAGAATCCGTTCGTTAACCCGCACTGAGCAAGAGAGCGAATACGCTAGGTCAAACGAAGCTGATTGCTCAATCTTGCGCGGGTTGGTGTGGCTGCTCGTGCATCGCTTCTGATGCTGCGACCGGGACGGGTGAGACCAAGTTGGGCCAGAGCAGTCTTCGAATCTCCTGCAGCAACGCACTGACCAGAGAAACTACTAAAGGACCCAAAATGATTCCCAGAGCCCCGAACGCGAAGGTGCCACCAATCGCCGCCAGGGCGATAACCACGGGGTGCTGTTTGTCGCTCACACCGACCACCAACGGCCGCAGCACGTTATCGATGGAGCCGACTATAACACCGCCCCAGAGACCGAGAATCAGGGCCTTCCAATAGGAGCCCATCACGAAGAAGGCGATAACGATCGGAACCCAGACGAGCGGACTGCCTACAATCGGAATAATGGACGCCAGCCCGCCCACCGTGCCCCAGAGCACGGGTGACCTAACGCCGACAAACCAGAACCCGAGGCCGAGAAGCAGACCTTGAGCCGCGGCTACCACCAGTACGCCGTTCACACTGGCAACGATCGAGCCGCGAACGGTCCGAAAGAGGACGCTGCTGACACGACGATCTAGTGCAGGCAGAACAGCCAACCGGCCAACCCAATCTTCCCCATGCCTGAGCAAGAAGTAGAGGAAAACAGTCACGAGTACACCCGTAATCAGAACGGATGTCACGCCACCAACCGCAGGGCCGACATTTTTTAGCAGATACCCCGTGAACACCTTCAAGCGAAGGAGGAACTCAGCCCGAATCGCTTCTTTGTTCACAGGCAGGTGTGCGGCTAATGCGTCGACAACTCGGTCCGTGGCGTGGGTGACAAGAGCCGGCCAGCCGCCTTCCTCAAGAGACCGCCGGCTGAGCGCGTCGTAAGCGCTAGTCAATTCCTGTGTGAGAGCGAAGCCGACAAACACCAGGACCGTCCCGAGCAGAAGGATGGTCGTGATCGTAGTAAAGAATGTAGCTATTGCAGGGCTATGGATCCGAAGGCCGAGCCAGTTCTTGGCTGGGTTCATCACGATTGCAAGAATGGATGCCAATATGAAGGGTGTAACGAACGGCCGCGCGATCTGGAACAAGAAGGGTAGGAGCGCTGCCACGACAATAGCGAGAAAGATCAGCGCTGCTCGTTGTGGCATCCAGAAGCGGTCCTCCAGTTCCAGTATCCCCGCTGACCGTTGTTGCCGATAAAGCTTTTGCCGGGCGGAGGGCGCGCCTTGGGCGGGTTCTGGTTCGCGGGTTCTTGCCACTGCATATTTCGCCCTTGTCCGGTTCAGTTGCAGTAGACGGTGCTGTTGTCTTAGGGGATACGGGTTTGACCTCGGCGCAGTTTCCAGAGTTGCCCGTCTCTCTAGCAGCGCCTAGCGTATCCCAAGTTGTGCGGCGGAGAAGAGGCGTTCCCGAAGTTCCATACACCAGCGGTGAGCTTCGTTTTCTTGTGAACGCTGGGCCATAACCGCACGAAGATCAGCAGTTCTGAGCGGTTCCCCGTTACACATGCTCAGCATGTCGCATGTCTTCTCCGCTTGAACCACATACTCTTGAAGCGAGTCGCTAGACTCTCGATGAAGTGCGAGAAGGGATTGTTCATCCATAACCAGACCCCACTCGTATGGCTCCCGATACTACTCCCCTAGGGAGAATAGCAACCAACCGGCATTTGACGCAAGACTGACAGTGATCATGGTTCTCCTCTCAGGGCTGCTTATGAAATGTATCGCATGGAGCAGCCCTCATTTGCCATGCGAAGATTGAGCTAAGCAATGGGCTTTAGAAAACTCAGAAAAGACCGCGTGTGCCCTTGCAGCAGACCTGCAAGGGATCATCGGCATATAGACGTAAGAATGAACCCTGTCTCGCGTGCCCGCACTAGAGTTATCAAAATGATGGAAGTACGGGCCTCCAATCGTATTTGAACGAAGACTTTTATCGCTGCGCGATGTCGCTCCGCTCCGAGTTGAGGTCAGTAGAAACATTATTAAGGGTGAGCAAAAAGTGTTTGTGTCCGAAACGTAAAACCTATGCTGGCGAACTCCACGACAGAAGAGTGAAGCTGAAGGACGAATTAAGGATGCGCTCGGAAGAAGAAAAACTCTGTGCCTAGGCTCGGCAAAAAAGATGGCGCTACGCCAAATCGGGTCGCAGACGGATAACCTCTTTCAAAAGGTTTGGCACATCTTGTTTGACAAGCACGTGCAGCGCGTTCTCAGTTGGCAAAGAATTCTTTAGGTCTGATAGATATTATTCGGCCAGTCGCCACCGAATCATGATTCGTTTAATCTCGTCTTCATCGAAAATCGCACCTGTCGCTGTTGCACTCATGATGTTTTTACCTCTTTGAGCGACGTGAAAACAGTCAGGTAACACTGCGCCGTTACTCCCGATCAATGCGGCTGGTGAGTTCAGTTTCGGGATAGCGCGTGATCCAGGAGCAATCCGGAATTGCAACGCGCCACCTTCCGAAAACGGCGTTTTCCGGTCTCCACCCGATGAGAATCTTACACAGTTTGATCACCGGTGCAAGCTCAGGATTTGGACGGCTTCTCACCATTTAGCAAGCACTGTGATCGAAGTACCATAACATCCTGGGACACGTCGGAATTCCGAGTAAACGATCCCGTTGTGGACAGATCGTCTAACCCGCCAACACCTTAGTCTTGAGATTTTGGAAACGGTCGCGTTTACCTCGGCTAAAACGTTGCCAGACGGTCACGACGCCGAGGCGGTAATCTGCGCGTCGACGCAAGCGCCTGACCCGCCTGCGTTTTCCGAAGCCTGGACAGGTTCGCCTGTGAACACATGTTTACATGCAACCGAATGAGCGTTTGGCACCATGACGGAACGACCGTGAAAAACTCGACTTCTTTGAATGTGCCTAGCGTGAGCGACAAGGCTCGTGTACGACAACCCGAAGAATGATCGCCGTGTGACTTCAGTAATCTCCAGACAGTTGCAATTCTGCAGCTTCACCGCCGCCATTATGTGGGCCACGGCACGATCTGTCCTGGACTCATCGGTGAAACCGAAGCGGCGCGTGCGAATTTCGCCAGCCATGTAGAAGAACGTCCATCCGGCGTTTTCGATCTCTCTGCCCAGATGAGCGCTAGAGGAGTTAGTGATGGATGACCAACCCGATGAATAGGATTTGGTGTCGACAACCAGTGATTCCGGTGTGGGGATGCCATCTTCGACAAGCATTGCGCCTGGGCGAATTGTGTCTGTCATCTTGTTTCCTCGCGATCTGTAAAACTCACCGTTCGTTGTTTTATGGGCGGAAGCGCGCTTTGTTTACGAGCCGATTCCTGTCCAGATCAGCTTTGGCTTTCTGTTCCTGTAGCTTTGCCAGTCCGGGAGCTTCTTCTGTCTCAAGCCGGATGCCTTCGGCAATGGCAGCTTCGGCCCGAGCATTTAGATCTTTCTGGAAGATGATGATTTTGAGGGTCGCGGAGTAGGGAAGCTGCACGAGGTTAAGGGAATAATCTGCGTCTTCCCAACGCGCCAGAACCTGCGCGTTCTCGTCGTCGAACTGCGAGGACAATACTATCGTCACCCCTGGTACAGTGGCTGCGCCGTATTGAGCGGAGATGCCATCGATCAAGTCGTCTGTCGTCAATCCAGTAATCTTTTCACGGTCGTAACCCACGACAATCCTAAACAGTTGTCCCTCAAGAAAGGCAAACTGCACCTGATCTACGGGGTCTTTATCGCCAGAGACACCGGCAAACCGGCTGGGACGCCACTTCAGCTCTTGAATGAGGGCCGAGCGTTGGTGTAGGACCGTGACTTCGGAGGAATTCATTCCGGAGTGTTTCACTGCGGCGTTCAGGCTCATTCCAAATTGGAAGCCGCGATACGTTGAAAGGTCGGCCGCTGATAGCAATGGCGAGAAAAGCACAAGTAAGAAGCTCTGAATGCTGATGGATCGAACTGTATTCATTTTGTGTGCTCCTTTACGGGAGTTTCTACTCGCCGTACTCCGAGCCGTAATGGCCATTCTGCGAAACAGAGTGTTTGTCATCCCGAGGTTCACAGACCATGGCTTCGGTCGTGAGCATCAACGACGCAATCGAGCTGGCATTCTGGAGCGCGGAGCGCGTTACCTTGGTGGGATCGATCACGCCCGCTTTGACCAAATCTTGATATTCCGCAGTAGCTGCATTGAAGCCGTAATTGAGGTCTGCCTGGATTCGGATCTTCTCTACGACCACGGCGCCTTCATGCCCAGCATTATTGGCAATCTGACGAGTTGGCTCTTCACAAGCGCGCCTGAGAATTGCGACACCAACTTTTTCATCCCCTATAAAGGTTAGCGAATCGAGAACGTGGGCCGCCCGCAGTAACGCTACGCCGCCGCCCGGCACGATACCTTCTTCCACTGCCGCCCGGGTGGCATTTAACGCATCTTCGACCCGCGCCTTCTTCTCTTTCATTTCCATCTCAGTCGCCGCACCCACCTTAATTACTGCCACTCCGCCTGCTAACTTAGCCAGGCGCTCTTGCAGCTTCTCGCGATCGTAGTCCGACGTTGTCTCCTCGATTTGAGCGCGCAACTGCGTGATGCGACCCTCAATGGCACTCTTGCTGCCGGCGCCATCAATGATGGTCGTGTTGTCCTTATCCACGGTGACATGCTTCGCCCGCCCGAGATCATCCAGGCTCAGCTTTTCAAGCTTGATACCGGTCTCTTCCGCTATAGCTTTACCGGCCGTCAGAATCGCGATGTCCTCCAGCAGGGCTTTACGCCGATCTCCAAAGCCAGGAGCTTTCACCGCGCAAACGTTTAAGGTTCCGCGCAACTTATTCACTACGAGCGTGGCCAGCGCCTCGCCCTCCACGTCTTCGGAAATGACCAAAAGCGGTTTTCCCGCTCGGGCGATCAACTCAAGAAGGGGGAGCAAATCCTTCATGCTGGAGATCTTTTTCTCATGAATCAGAATGTAAGGATCTTCGAGAACAGCGTTCATCCGATCCGTGTCGGTGGTGAAGTAAGGCGACAGGTAGCCTCGGTCGAACTGCATGCCCTCGACCGTGCTCAAGTCAGTCGACATGGTCTTCGATTCTTCAACTGTGATGACCCCATTCTTGCCGACCTTTTGCATCGCTTCCGCAATGGTCTTTCCTATGCTCAAGTCCCCGTTGGACGAAATAGTTCCAACCTGGGCGATTTTGTCGCTGTTCTCCACAGGTGACGAGATCTTCTTCAACTCTTGGACTATCGCCTCTACTGCGCTTTCTATCCCCCGCTTCAGTGCCATCGGATTCGCGCCTGCCGCCACCGATTTCACACCCTCTCGAAAGATCGTTTGTGCCAAAATCGTGGCGGTCGTGGTGCCATCGCCAGCAATATCGCTCGTCTTTGAAGCAACCTCGCGAACGAGTTGCGCGCCCATGTTCTCCAGCGGATCTCTCAGCTCGATTTCCTTTGCCACGGTCACGCCGTCTTTTGTGATCGTCGGGCCACCGAATTTCTTTTCGATGACTACGTTCCGGCCCTTGGGCCCTAGCGTCACCTTCACTGCATTCGCGAGCTGATTGACACCGCGCAGAATCGCCTGGCGGGAATTCTCACTGTAGATAATCGTTTTGGCTGCCATATGGTTGTCCTCTTCCGCTAGGCAACCTTCGTTGCCGGCTTTTCAACGCCTTCTAATATCCCGAGCACTTCGTCTTCGCGCACGATCACGAATTCTTCGCCTGCCAGCCTGATCTCGGCGCCGGTATATTTGCCGTAGAGGATGTGATCGCCCACCCCCACATCCAGCGGAACTAGACTCCCGTCTTTCAGGCGCTTGCCTCGGGACACCGCGACAACTTCGCCTTTATGGGGCTTCTCTTTTGCGCTGTC
>JBJMGM010000003.1:0-5537 GCA_045807905.1 Bryobacteraceae bacterium
GAAGCGCACGCTTTCAGCAGTTGCCACTGCGGTACTCATGTCGATGATGGCACTGATGTTCCTTGGCGGTCTCTTGAAAAAAGCGGCAAGTGTTGTTGATGGTCTTGGTGACCCGCTGACACCGCCACCGCCAACGCGACTACCGGACGACAACACGGTTCACGTTCGCAATGGAAGCGGTTTAAGCACACTTACGAAGTCCGGCCGCGTAAAGATAAACGCGGCATTGATCTGATTTCCGTTGTGCTGCCCTTCGGTCGGCTGTGGTATGGCACGCCGGATAATGCAATCGGCTACGCGATGCACAGCAGCCGTTCACATGATGCTGTGATTCGCGTTTACGATCCGGCTGGCAATGTGATGGAAACGCACGAGCACAAAAGCGATCTTCGAAAGTTTTGAATCTGCTCCGCAATTTCTTTCGACCGCGCGCGGCTTCCATGCTCCCATGGGGGGAGTACAAAATACGTAAAATTCCTGCTTGACGTAAATCTGCGCTCTTCTCTACGATTCATCTGACCTAGATGTGTGCGGACTACTGGGCTTTCCCAGTGGCGAGCTTGGACCGGCAGTAATCTCTCGCATCGGTACCAAATCGGGAGATTACTATGAAAACACTTGCCTTGGCAGCGATTCGCTGCTCACTGATGTTCACCGCAGTTACAGCGTCGCTCTTCTCCGTGCGACCCGCCCAAGCCTACACCGTAACGCTGGCGCAAATGGGGTCCAACGTCGTGGCGAACGGAAGCGGACCCATTAACCTGACCGGCCTGACTTTCCTAATGCAGGGTATAGCCGGAGCGGTCATCAAAGCCGCAAATCCCGCGTTTATACTGACGGGGGCGACGGTGGGGGTAGACATCTACGAGGGAATCACCGGACCGACCAGTTTCGGGAGCGGGGGCATTTTCTTCCCCACCATTAGCAGCGGAGACCCCGTCGGAATAAGAATCAGTGATATGACCCTTGGCGTGCCACACGGCTATGTCTCCGGTGCTGCTCTATCGGATAGCATGACCTTTAATAACGCGACCTTCGCCAGCCTTGGCCTGGACGTCGGCACGTACGTGTGGTCGTGGGGGACTGGATTACCGAACCAGAACTTCACGCTCATCATCGGAGGGGTTGGGGTTCCCGATGGCGGCTCGACAGTTTCTCTGCTCGGTTGCGCTTTACTCGGCTTGGCTGCGCTGCGGCGCAAATTGCCGTCGCTAAGGGGGAGGAAGTCATGAAAGCTTTACCCAAGAAACTCCTACCCCTTACACTTTTTGGAATTGCCGTCACGTCGCTCTTCTCGGTCCGGCCCGCCCAAGCTTACACCGTAACGCTGGACCAAGTCGGGTCTAACGTTGTGGCGAACGGAAGCGGAGCCATTAACTTGACCGGACTCACTTTCATAATTTCCGGGGCTGATAACCCCGGGATCGTTCCATCATTGGGGGTAATAAGCACGGGGCCATTCGCGAGTTCTATAGACGTTTACCAGGGATTCACCGGACCGACGGATTTCGGGAGCGGGGCCGGCGCCTTGCCCAACACTGCCAGCGGAGACTTTGTCGGAATTTCGGGCGTTGGCCTGGAACTTTTCGTGCCGCTCAACTATATCTCCGGTGCTGCTCTATCGGACAGCATGACCTTTAACAATGCGACTTTTGCAAGCCTCGGCGTGACGCCCGGCACCTACGTATGGACGTGGGGGAATGGAGCGAACCAGAGGTTCACGCTGCGGATTGGAGCGGTGCCTGATGGCGGCTCAACAATTTCTCTGCTCGGCTGCGCTTTACTCGGCTTGGCTGCTTTGCGGCGCAAATTAGGTTGCTAAAGCCGATTTCCTAAGAAACTAAGTTCGACAACTCGCGGTCCGAATCTCCGCTTCGAGTTCTAGAAACGTCAGCTTTTCATCTGCGTGCACAGGGCCTATTTCTTTGCCTTCACTCATTGTCAGTTTTACTGAGCCTTAGCCTCAGTGTGGAAAACCTCAAGCCACTTTCCGCCCTTCTTCACCCAAATGCTCCCGCTGTTAAATGTACCAGACATGTCCTTGCCTTCGGAAGTCTGCTGAATCGTCGCTTTGTACGTAATCACGGCAACGTCAGCGCTGGGGAAGACGACTTTCATGTCGGCAAGTGAATAATCGCGCAGATCGGCCTTCGCCATGTCCGCAACTTCCCTGTCCAAATTCTTAGTCCCCTCGGCATACGTGCCGTAGTAATCTTTCGACATAAGCTTCCTGAACGCATCAGCTTGTTTGTTCTTGTACGATTCCCATGCAGATTTTTCCAAATCAGTTATCGCGGTTTGGTTTGAAGCTGATTTAGCTGGCTTTGCCGGACTAACCTGAGCGAAGCAAACAGGAGCAGCCGCGATCAGGGTCACACAAAAAAGAATGGATTGTTTCTTCATGCGTAATTCTTAGAGTGAATCGTTGGGGCGCGTCGAGCTTTTTCGAATTGCTGATATCTGATGCCAACCGTTGTGCGTTCCATGCACATTTGCGAGCTTCGCCTGCGTAAAGATCATCGCAGCGTCGATCTGATCTCAGCATGTCATGGCGGGTCGCTCCAGCTGGGAGATCGCTTTATTCGTCATTTTGGGTCGGTAACAGCAAAAGTCTTACGCTGCGTAGGCGGAGCTCGCCGCGAGTGAGCCACAGAGGTGCCGCAGTTCCTCATCTATCTCGGCAGGGTCTGCTACTGTCTGACGTACCTCGTGGCGCAACAAAACGCGATAGCGCTGCCGCATGCGGTAGATCAATTTTTTTACGAAGCTTTCGGGAACACGAAGTCTCGTCGCCAACCTCGCATACGAGAGATCGTTCCGCTCCGCGCTCAAGTACGGACTCAACACCTCGAAGACTCGTCGGCGTCCTCTGCTCTCGCATTCTTCACAAAGACCGCGAAGTGCGCGCTGTACCGTCGTCGCGGCCCAACTCGCATCGAAAACTCGTTCTGCAGGCCAGGATCTCAGTGCTTCGTCGGTAAGGCTCAACTGTGAAGGCGCCTCTGCTATCCAGCAATCCCACGAAATGAAGCTGATGTCGCCGCCGCGCTTGCGGGAGTTCCTTCTGTCGACCGCGTCATTTAGAAAATTCTGAAGTGACTTGAGCAGTAGGGATCGGAATCGCCCGCGAGCCGGATCTGCTTTCTGAAGCCAATCCTCCTTTAATATCCGCACAAAAAAATCCTGTGTCAGGTCCTCGGCGTCCTCGCGCGAGTAACCACGTCGCGCGATGAACAAAAAAATCGGCCGCCAATAAATCTGGCATAGCTCAGCTAATGCTTGGCGCATTTCCAGATCTCCACTTCCCGAGCCCGCCCCAGAAAAAATGAGGCTCCAACGCGTTGTCACAAACTCAGCAGGGGCTATTGTCTTGTTTTCGGCTGAATTCATGAACCGGTCCTAACAAGGTCAGCCGGCTCTAAACATATCGGACACCGTGGCGAACATCTGCGAGGATCTGCTCGGTTTTTCGGTTCCGGTACTGGCTTATTTGCATGAACTCGCGTTGCCTGATTCGCTCCGCGTAATTTTGCCAACTGCGCGGCGCGCATTACAGCGGTTAGCAGGATTGTCACAAGCCTAACCTCATCCCGTGTCCGCAGTAGCTTTCGCGTGCTGGTGAATGCGGCATGGGTTAGCAAAACTGCTTCGACAGGGTCATCGGTTAAACGAGAAGCGAAAGTACAGACGCCGCGGTAATAACGAGCAACTAAATTTTCAAAACCTCCGCGTTTTCTTTTTTTCGGCGGCATTCGTTTTAATTTGGTCCTTGCAGCTGGCCGGGCTGCACATGGCCAAAAGATCGCGATTCTGCTCACGGTTTGAAGCGAGAACAGTAATACTGGCAGCTCGACTGCCTATCGGGGAAAGCCCCTGATTCTTCAGGAAAAATTCCCCTATGGAGTTTATTCGTAATGTCCGACCCGAGGAGTGAGTCCGAATCGTTGCTTCCACTTCCACAAACGCAGTCAGCTTCTCCTCAGCACGGACAAACGAACCGCTTCCCGTCGTCGCGGTGTGCGTCTGCATGCACAATAAAGCGTCCGGCGTCCTCGCGCTCTGTGGCCACAACCCAAAGTTGTCGCCCGTTTCGATCCGTCCTTGAGATACAGGCCAACTCCCGCCGGCTTTGCTGAGATTGTGAGCGATGATTCCCCAGTACTTCACGCGCACAAAGAGCGATGCTCGATTTGGATTTTGCCCAAACTGGTAGCGCCCGTGACGGCGTCGAGCACCGCTACCGAGCTACAGTTCGGATTCCTGTAAAATGACGGCTCTGTTTAATAAAAGGCCTTTTTATTATCGGAGAGCCTAACGAGTTTGTCTCGTCAGGGCTTCGCCTAATTTTCATGTCGGGCCTAAGTCTGATACACGGTGAAACGTAGCCCAAACTCCAACCCGCTTTGTTAAAGGCCTTCAGCTTACGTCTGGATGTGGACTGGTCGAGGCGATGTTCGATCTCCGGCTTGTCCCGCTGGGGTGGGGATCAAACAGCAATTAACGCGATTAGGGAGCTGACGGGAACCGCACCAGTTTCTTTTTGCTTATTATCGACATTGTCTCTCCGGCCTCGGGCTCAAGAGTGTCCTCCACATATTTAGTGGCGCGCTCGACCAGAGCCTCGCCAGAATTCAAGCCAAGCTTGTGTTTAATGTGTTCGCGGTGGGTCTCAATCGTTTTTACACTCAGATTCAGCGCATGCGCGATCTTTTTTGGGCCAAGTCCCGACCCGAGCAAGTGGAAGACGTGCATCTCGCGATCGGACAAATTTTCAATGCGTGCCGCTCGTCCCGGGAGGCGGAATCCCGGCTGCGTTGCGAGTGCTTCTTTGAATACGTGCATGGCGAGATCTCGGCTGACGTAGAGCTCTCCGCGTAGAACATCGGAGATGGCGGCCAGCATCTCGTCCCTGGGTGCTCTTTTCATCAGGTAACCACTTGCGCCCGCGCGCAGCGCTCGCATGGCAAAAATGCTTTCTTCAAATCCGGAATACACCAAGATGAGCAACCCGGGCGTTTGCACCTTGAGCGCTTTGATAAATTCCACGCAGTCGGCTGCGCCCAGCCGCAACCCAATCACGAGCAGGTGCGGCTTGCATTCCGCGATCTTGATCAACGCGCTCGGGATACTGTCGGCCTCGCCGCAGACAATCAGGTTTGCCTGGCCGTTGAGGAAAGTGATAAGCCCGTAGCGAAGCATGGGAAACGCGTCCACGACGAGGATACGTTTTTTTTGGACGGGCGTTTGCCCAACACTCTTAACCATTGCTTTCACGACCGCGTATCAAAAACGAAATGTGGAGGGCAAAGCCGGCCTGTGCCATCAGCGTGCTGGGGCTGGTCCAGATGGTTACGACATGAGACGGTCTTCAATCTGTTGTTACCCTGATCCCAGGGACCGAGCTGGGTCACGAGGACTGGGCTGCTGATAGTAAATGCCCAACCCTTTGTTGAATTACCGAAGGCGAACCTTGCGCCGGATGTTGTAGAGTTGAGCGCAATTTCGTCAGCCCGTGTCTGGAGGGGCTCCACGTCATC
>JBJMGM010000004.1:0-18639 GCA_045807905.1 Bryobacteraceae bacterium
CCAGCGAAAGGCTTTACTCTACCGAGAAGGCGTTTCCGCTGTTCTCCATATAGCAGCACCCATCTCGGTCCACGCTCAACCATTTGCTTTCGTATCTCAAGGTTTTCCCGCTCAAGATTTGCAGCGCGTAGATCGTTTGCTGATGCTCGCTCATCCGCCTCTCCCGCTTTCGAAACCGCCTTCCCAGCAGACGTGTACGCGTCTTTTGCCTCTGTCTCGGCGCTAATGACCTCTTGGTCAAGTTTCGCCACTCGCGCTTCGTCGATAGCCTGTACCTGCTCCGAGAACATGAATATCGCGCCATCGGCCCACAACTCGCCGACGACGCCGATGATGACCATTAACTCGAAAATTTTAAGGCGTTTCTTCCAGTACTCGGACTCTTGGTATTCGCCAAGTAGACCCAAGATCAGCACAACGCCGAATAGGAATAGCAAAACCTCCGAGATGTGCAGAGCAAGCGTTGCTGACGATCTTGATGCGGATAAGAGCATCCCCATCTCCCCATATCACGTCCTTGGCGCATTAGGAATCGTACTACAGGGTATTGCGGTAGCTATTGTGCTCTGGAAGCATCGCGGGAGAACCCGCTAGTAGCAATGCAGAATTTGTTCAAAACGAACTTGTTTATCTATGAGCGGCCCACGGTCCATGAGAATCATCGAAAGGGGCATGCAACCATCCCGCCACAGGATCGTTAACGGCTGACCGCGCAAAACGTGCGATTTTTAATACCCACTCTCTACACAGGAGCCTGAGTGTTACAAGGCCCGCGCAGGAGCCAGCCAAGTATGCACTGAGTTTTATTAACACAAGACACCCACGTGCAGCCCATCCCAAGTTGAGAAGCAAGTACGCTGGAAACGAAAGCAACGACAAAGTTATCGTCCACAGTCCGAGAACGAAGCCAATAGCCGCAATCGTCAAAAGCGCTGATTCATCGACCGATGGGTGATGCGACTTCTCAGCGGCTTCTTTAGCGGCCAACTCGTGCGTATCGGACGCCGCCAGCCAACTCACACCGCGCACCAGCAGATAGCAGACAATAAGCGGTACGGTGACAACGCACGCAAGTTCATCCCCGGTAGCAGTGGGATGTATCCACAAGCAGATAAGCACGAACAGCATCGCCAACGGGAATGCGATCAGGAAAATCTTAGCTGACCTACTGAGATTCATTTCCAGGTTGCGTATCAACGAAGATGGCGTCATCAGGACCTCTTTGTGCAGCACGTCTTTTGAAAGGAATAAACGTCCTCAACATCTCCCATAGAAAATGGAAATAAATGAGTGCGAAAACAGCGGAGAACGTAACCCTTAGCGAAGAAATCTTTCCCATCCATGAGGGATAACCCACGTAGCCGCTGCGTCTAGAGCTTTGTGAATACCTACGACGACAAGCAGCGCTACTGCCTTATTAACGGCTACAAAAACCTGTATCCACAGCCGTGTAAGAATCGCTTTCCAGTTAAGAACACCATTGTCTTCTTCCAAAGGAACGACTGACCACTCCATCGAGTTGGTTCAGCCACTATATCATTTCGACGGTTCACTTATTGATCCGTTTCTCTTTCTGGAAGGAACAACGGATCGCCCGTTTAGAACCATAGCGCAATGCTTTTACAATCTAGCGCCAAAGAGTACCCGCAAATCACTGGGCCAACAAGTACATAATCTTTTTCTGGACTCTGTGAACCTAGAGATTCAGGGGCAATTCAGCAATTCCCTAACCCCCATTTAAGGGCGTACACTAGGCTGTAGATGCAGCCGTCTGAACCTTCGCCAGGATCTCCATTTGCTCACTTCAAAGACTCGATGCGGAAACTGCTTTCGGTGTCAAAGACCGAACTTGACGCTGAACTAAAGAAGGAAACCGCAAAGAAAAAGCGTTCAGCAAAGGCTAAGCGGCGTCGGTCTGCTTAGGCCGCTTCCCTCTCCCCTGTTTGGCATAGGGAAGTTCCCTTCATATCGGATCGACCTCGCCTGCCTTGCCACTCAGTTCCGCATACGTGAGCCGTTGACCGATCACATGCGCAATAACGATCATGAATTTATCCTGGTCGGTGAGCTTACGGAAGTTGTAACGGAAGCACTGCTCATCAAGGTAACGGAACAAGTGAATCGGATCGACACTCACGTATGTTCCGCCGAGCGTCCGTTTCAATAGCGACCAGAAATTTTCTAAGCCGTTCGTGTGGACGCGTCCACGCACGTATTCTGAAAAATGATTTACGAACTCATGCACGAACTCGCCTTGAAGATGCTGGTACACATCTGCCTCGTCGGTGTAGAGAGATGACCCTAATTCGACGTTCTCTAAAACGTGGGCGCGGATGTGACGGGTTTGGCGATTCGGTGCGACCATCGCACGAACGTGACCGTTGCGCTGCATAAGGCCGAGCACAACTGTCTTGCCCCAGTTCCCGTCATTCGCAGCCTTGATCTTGCGCTTGGAGCGACGATGCATGTTCTTAACCTTGCCGCCCACAAACGTTTCGTCGGCTTCGCACTCGCCAGAAAGTTTCTCGAACGATCTAACTCGCATCGCAACTCGAACGCGGTGAAGAATGAACCACGCCGTTTTCTGCGTGACTTTCAAATCGCTGGCAAGCTCGTAGGAACTGATGCCGTTTTTGCAGGTAGTCACAAGCCACGCGGCGGGAAGCCACTTGTCCAACCCGATAGGCGAGTCCTCGAAGATCGTTCCAACCTTCACCGAAAACTGCTGCTTAGGATGATTGCTTTTGCACTTCCAGCGCCGCTGGTTTTTGAGGTAGATTACTTCCTTAGAGCCGCAAGTGGGACACTCTACGCCTTCGGGCCAGCGGATATCTCGCACGAACTCGATTGCAGCATCGGGATCAGTGAAGAACTGGATCGCCTCTTGAAGCGTCTCTGGAAGTCTTGCCATGCTTCAATTATGCGCTTAAAACTCTGGTTAGTCAACTATATTAGTACCGAAAAAAGTTAAGGGAGATTTGTGACTGGGTGGCGCCTGTGCTAAACGAGCGCGCGCTGACCCTATTTCGCTGGCAAAGCAAAAGCGACTACAGCATCCGCCGGCTTGCTGCCGAAGAATCCTCCGCCGCCCGCAGCGATTACGACATACTGACGCCCGTCGCGGCCCAAATAGGTGATCGGCGTTGCATGGCCGCCAGCGTCGATCTCGGCCGACCAAAGCTCGGCGCCGGTACGTGAATCGAAGGCTCGGAAACGACTGTCATTGGTTGCGCCGATGAAGACCAAGCCTCCGGCGGTCGCAATAGATCCGCCGATGTTCAATGCGCCCGTCTTGTGTACGCCGCGTGCTTCCAATTCATCAACGGTTCCGAGCGTAGCGCGCCATGCAATCTCGCCCGTGTTCACGTTCACAGCCGTGAGCAAGCCCCAGGGTGGTTTCTGGCAGGGCCAAAGATTTGCATCCCAGAAGCGTGCGTATTCTCCAAGCGAACTGGTCCGGCGCCAAGCCATCGCAGCCCCTGGCGGCTGTTTGGTCATCTGCCCGAGCGCGCCGACTTCGTTGGTATTGACAAAGACGTATCCAAGCGCCGGGTCGTAGGAGACGCCCGACCACGTTGCTCCTCCCAAGGTTCCCGGAAATACAACCGTCATGCGATTTCCGTAAGGCGTATAGCGACCTTTATTATCAAGCTTCGAAAACAAGTCGGCGCAGAAGCGGTGAGCCTCGGGCGTTACGTCGGTGATGTCTTGAGCTGTAATGCTCGAGCGGGAAAGTGGAGGCGGCTTGACGGGAATGGGCTGAGTTGGCCAGGAGGCTTCTCCGGGAACATCGCTCGGCGGCATGGGGCGTTCCTCGACCGGGAACACGGGAACACCATTTCGACGGTCGAGAATGAATACGAGACCCGTCTTTGTGACCTCTACAAGAGCGGGAATTCGTTCTGCATCGCGCTCGACTGTAATCAACGCCGGTGGGGCAGGCGGATCGTAATCCCAGATATCGTGGTGGACCAACTGAAAGTGCCAGACAATGCGCCCCGTACGAGCGTTCAACGCGACGACTGAATTGCCATAGAGATTTGCACCTTTGCGATCGCCGCCGTAAAAGTCGTAGGCGGGCGAGCCGATAGCAAGGAAAACCGTACCGGTCTGAGTGTCTACTGTAAAGGCGGTCCACACATTTGCGCCGGTGCGGTGCTGCCAGGAGTCGCCTTGCCACGTATCGTGCCCGGGCTCGCCGGGCCGCGGCACAGTATGAAATGTCCAGACGAGCTTTCCTGTTCGAATGTCCCATCCACGCACATCACCCGAGGGGCCGTGTCCAGGACTCTCCGGCAGTTCCGATCCAGTAATCACAACGTCTTGGTAGACAGCCGGAGGTGACGTGACCGCATATGTCGCATCCGGGAAGCCGTCCGCAACGCCGTTGCGGAGATTCACTTCGCCTTCGTTGCCGAAGCTCGGGACGGGAGCACCGGTGCGCGCATTCAAGGCAATCAGGCGGCCATCGAGTGTACCGAGCAGTATGCGAGCTGGATGATTCTTATCGCCGGGCCAATACGAAACACCTCGGTGGGCGTGATACTGAATCGGTTTCTTGCTTTTCGCCTGCGGATCGAATATCCAAAGCTCGCGGGCGGAGGTGGGGTCGAGAGCGATGACACGATTGGCCGGGGTCGTGAGATATAAGGTGCCATTGACGACGAGGGGCGTGGTTTCGAAGGCAGTCTGGCGCTGGCCGCGCGGACCTGCAGCGAAAGGCTTCTCTCCGGTGTGATAGGTCCACGCCCGTTGGAGCTGCGCGACGTTGCTGGGTGTGATCTGTCGAAGTGGAGAGTAGCGTGTTCCAGCAGGATCGTGCCCGTATGCCGGCCAGTCGCTCTGTCCAAATGCGATCGGGATCGAGAAGGCGACAGCGAAGGCTAAATGAATATGGCTAAAAAGCGAATGTTTCATTGAGGAACTCAAGTTTGGTGATATGAACCTTCTATACTGGGGCGCATGCCTGTTAAGGACCTTGAACGACCTCTAGGATTTAACACCAGAGCACTTCATGCAGGTTACGATCCGGACCCGACGACGCACGCTCGGGCGGTACCTATATATCAGACAACGTCCTTCACGTTCGACGATACCGCCCATGCTGCGCGTCTGTTTGCTCTTCAGGAATTCGGCAACATTTATACGCGGATCATGAATCCGACGACGGCTGTGCTCGAGAGCCGGGTAGCTTCGCTTGAAAACGGAGTGGCTGGCTTGGCGCTCTCCAGCGGCCAAGCCGCGCAGTTTTTAGCACTCACTACGATTGCGGGGCCCGGCGATCAGATCGTCTCGGCGAGCACATTATATGGAGGTACGGTCACGCAATTCGACGTGACCATGCGGCGGCTGGGCTATGACTTCGTTTTTGTCGAGCCGGACGATCCGGAAAACTTCCGGAAGGCAATAACGCCCAAAACAAAATTGCTGTATGGCGAGACAATCAGCAATCCGCGAAGCAACGTGCTCGACATCGAAGCTCTTGCGAAGATCGCGCACGAGCATGGGATCCCGCTCGTTATCGACAACACCTTCTCGACTCCTTATGTCACGCGTCCGATCGATTATGGCGCCGACCTGGTGGTGCATTCGCTGACCAAGTTCATGGGCGGCCACGGCAATTCTATTGGGGGAATGATTGTCGACAGCGGCAAGTTTCCCTGGAACAACGGCAAGTTTTCGCATTTCACTGAACCATCGCGTGCTTATCACGGCATGAACTTTTGGGAGACGTTCGGAAGCATCAGCTTCATCATCAAGGCGCGCGTGGAGGGATTGCGCGACATAGGTCCCTGTGTCAGCCCATTCAATTCGTTTCTGTTTCTGCAAGGGATCGAAACGCTGAGCATGCGGATGGACCGGCATCTTCAAAACACGCTGTCCGTAGCGCAACACCTCGAGAGCCATGACATGGTGGAATGGGTGAAATATGCCTCTTTGCCCTCCAGCCCTTACTATGCAATAGCGAAACGCTATACGCCGAAGGGAGCGGGTGCCGTGTTTTCGTTCGGCGTGAAGGGCGGCTATGAAGCGGGCAAGAAGTTAATTGACAAGCTGAAGATTTTTTCTAATTTGGCGAACGTTGGCGATACTCGAAGCCTCGTGATTCATCCAGCTTCAACCACGCACCAGCAGCTCGGTCTAGCTGAACAGCAGGCAGCGGGGGTGACTCCCGAGCTGGTTCGCCTGTCGGTTGGATTGGAGGATGTGGAGGATCTGATTTGGGATTTGGATCAGGCGTTGGGTTGATCACGGATTCTCGGCCATCCAGACGTTTGCGCTCACCTTGGTCTTGAATGTTGCGAGGTATCGACCATTCGGCGACGCAATTCCCCAGAGTTCGGTCCTGGCCGGTTGGGTCCACAAAACCTGCGATCCGCCATTGAACTGAAGGTGGAGCAAACGAGCGCCCGAAGGCTGCAGATCCCCCGCGAAGAAACCAGTTCCGTCGGCGGACCAGTCGAGCGTCTCAAGATCTCCCGCGGCCGACACCGTTATCTCACTTTCAGTCGCGCCGTGCAGATCAACGACTCGAATTCGGTTCTTCGGTGTTCCGGGCAGCACGAACGCGATGTGCTTTCCATTGGGCGAGATCGCAGGAGTGCCCGCGTCCGTCGTGGTCTCGAGGACTTTCGGTCCACGACCGTTGATGGGATCGAGCAGGGAGGAGCGCCAGGTCTTACCGCGCAGCTCAATGAGGATGCAACCTCCCCCCGCTGTGTGACTGCACATCAAACCAAACGCGTCGTCGCCAGCCAGGATCTCCTCAGCCCTGCCACCAGACAGGGGCATCCTCATTAGCCGGATTTTTGAATGTCCTGGCTTTTCGTCGTTCCAAGAGTAAAGCAGCCACTGGCCATCCGGCGAGATACGGGGGCCGAACTGATACCCGGGACCTGAGGTGATTAGGTCACCCGTGTCTTTGTCGATGTCCTGTTTGTATATCCGGCGCTGCCCGTCGCGGTCGGAGTCCAGTAGGAGTGCTTTATCGTCGCGTGTCCAGTCGAAGGGCCGGTCGTAAGCCTCCTCGAGCGTTAGCTGACGCGGCGATGAGAGCCGGTTTGCGTGCGCCTGAAGCTCGCCAAAGTATATGTTTGACTGTACGTTGCTTCTGACAAAGCAGAGCCGACGGCCATCCGCACTGTTGCTGAGGTCCTGGATACGAAAGTCGGCCCACTGCGTACGCCGTTGAGTCGCGCCCGAGGGAAGGCCAGTCGACGAATCGACGTTCATCGTCCATAGATTGCTGTCTCTGCGAGGGGCAGGTTCGTTCTTTGCGTAGATGAGCTCACGGTCTGAAACCCAGGCTAGACCCGTGATGTCCTCCGTTTGCGAAGAGACGAGAGTCGTCCAGCGGCCGTTCGCAGGATCAAGTAGTTGAATTGTGAACAAAGGCGATCCACCGGCATTGGCGAAAGATCCGCCCGCGTTTGCGAAAACTATGGCGAGGCTTTTAGCATGCGGGGACCACGCCGCCCTGTATAGCCAGGCGTCTTTGCGGTCGAGCGAGTAAACCTTGCCGCCCGTTGCACGCCTGAGTTCGCGGTGATCATCCGATAATGCCAGTGCGTATTGTCCGTCGGGCGAGGGCATGGCGTCCCCGATCGGGCGCGGAACTTCTCCGGGCAGCGAGACGCTGTAAAACGCGTATCGCTTGCCGACCGGTTTGGATACGAAGAACTGTGTTCCATCAGCAGTCCAGTAATGAACCGACATGCCCGTTGTGCCGGGTAGGATACGGCTGTCAGGGCTTTGCATGGAACGGATATGGACGCCATTGATATCCGAATAGGCGAGGTATTTGCCGTCTGGCGAAAGTGCAATCGATTCGATGGCAGCCTCGGAACTATTGCTGGTCACCCGTGTGGGCACCAATTCCGGGGCGGGGCGATCAGGACGCCTGCGTAAGAGAATCCCCGCTGCGGTAATTGCCACAATGAGCAGCACAATCCCAGCTAAGGCAAGCCATGTGCGGGATCTATGATGGATCGCGCGACGAGTTGCTATGGCAGCAGGAGTACGGTCTGCCGTGCTGTCGCGCTTTAGCCGCTCGAGATCAGCGCGCAATTCCGCGGCACCCTGATACCGGAGCTTACGGTCTTTCTCGAGCGCTTTATGGATGACGTGGCCGAGCTCAGGGGGCAGAGCGGGCTTGCACTCCAGCACGGATGGCGGTTCACGATTGAGGATGGCGTCGAAGATGACGGCCGAAGTATTTCCGGCGAATGGCAGCTCGCCGGTTGCCATCTCATAGAGCACGATGCCCATCGAGAAGAGATCCGTTCGCCGATCTAGTTCTTCGCCGCGCGCCTGCTCGGGCGACATGTACGCGATTGTGCCGGCGGTGTGCCCGGGGCTGGTCTGGAAATCGACGGCAATAGTTTGCGTAGCATCGTGATGGGGTCGCGGGGACGCGTGGTACTGGGTGGCCAGTCTCGCCAGACCGAAATCAAGAATCTTAGCCTGCCCGCGTGTCGTAATGAAGAGGTTCGCGGGTTTAATATCGCGATGAATAATGCCAGTCATGTGCGCAGCATCTAGCGCGTCGGCCATCTGGCTGCCCCACTCGAGCAACTCGGCCAAACGTAGAGGGCCGTGTTCCAAAAGGTATTTAAGGGTCTCGCCCTCCAGCAGTTCCATTACGAGAAACGGCTGGTGCTGGTCGTCTTCGCCGATGTCATAAACCGTGCAGATGTGAGGGTGATTAATGCGGGATGCGGTGCGTGCTTCTCGCCGGAATCGTTCGAGAGCGACGGGATCGGAGGCAAGATGGTCGGGCAGGAATTTGAGCGCGACTTCGCGTCCCAGCCGGATGTCTTCGGCACGGTAGACGACGCCCATGCCGCCCCCGCCCAGGTGCGAGACGATTCGGTAATGAGAGACGGTACGGCCAACCACCGCTTGCAGGGAGCATAGCACAGGCCACGACCTCGGGTGACCTGGTCTTCTCAGGCGAGGAGTCGCGTGTTGATTTGGAGCAACGGAAAAACGCCCGGCTGTCTGAGCACAAGCACTGATGAAGCTTTATGGGCTGTCCACTGAAGCTACTGCTTCGGTTTTGTTACCTGCACTGTGCCGTATTTCTCCAGTGACTTTTGCACCTTTTGTGCGTCGCCGACAACCACTACCGTCGCGTCTTCCGGATTCCAGTAGCTTCCGGTCTGCCGGATCTGATCGGGTTCGACGGACCGAACGCGCGTGGTGAACATCTCCAGGTAATCCGGGGGGAGGCCCATAGTCTCGACTCTGACCAACTGGTCGGCCAATCCCGATTCACGTTCCAGGCGCAGAATAAACCTCCCAGCGTAAGAATCCTTGGCATCGGTGAGTTCTACGGGAGCGACATCCCGCTTTGCGATAGCCTGCAAATCGTCATTCAGCGCCTGTACGGCAGGCTGTACGACGTCGTTTCGAACTTCAGTAACTGCGCTTGTGACGCCCGTCTCCTTTAAGGGTTCAAGCTCCGTGTGGGCATCGTAGGCGTAGCCCCGCTTTTCACGGATGTCCGAAAAAAGCCGCGAGCTCGCTCCACCGCCTAGAACCATTTCGCCGACCGCGGTAGGGAAAAAGTCCGAAGCGCCGTAAGTAGGCGCAATGTGGGCGGAGAAGATGTTGGCCTGAACAGATCCCGGCCTATCTACGAGAATGAGCTTTTTCGCGTTTTTCGGAATCGCGGAAGGCTGGTAGGCCGGCACGCTCTTTTGCTGCCAGGAGCCGAACTGCTCGGTAACCATATTTCGCAAATCCTGTTTTTCAGGCAATTGCCCAACCAGAATCAGATAACCGTTGTTTGGAACAAGGTACGTATCCCGGAAACTTTCAACCGCTTTCTTGTTGAGAAGACCGAGCCCTTGTTCGGTAGGACCGAAATTCGAGTAAGGATGCCCAGCAAAAAGTGCGTCGCTTAAGGCTTCGCGACCGAGATAGTCTGCATCGGAGCGGTCGGCACGGAGTTTCTGTAACCGATTCTGTTTCTGCAATTGCACTTCATCTTCGGGGAAAGAAGCGTTGCGGGCCACATCGGCCAGAAGCGCTAGAAATTGAGGTGCGTTCTGTGAAAGGTAGGATCCAGAAAGGGTCAGCGTATCCGCCGACGAGGTAGCTGTGATGTTACCGCCCAGATCAGCGGCCTGCTCCGCGATTTGCCGTGCCGTTCGCGAGTTCGTCCCCTGATTTAGTAATGCAGCCACACTGTCGGACAATCCCGGCATATCTTTCGGGTCGTACTTTGAGCCAGCGTGAAACGCAATGCGGAAGGTGGTTAATGGGAAACGCGGATCTTCGGCCGCAATGACGCGCAGGCCATTCGGGAGCTGAAAGCGCTCGATTTTGGGAAGTTTCACGGCTGGGATGGGCGGCGTATCGGGCGGTTTTGTGAGATCCAGATTGGCGGCAGACAGAATGCCGGAAGAGAGCAGAGCGACAAGTGCAGGCATGTGAATACGCATTATTGACCTCCCTTCAGTTTCGACGTATTGGACTCCTTAGCAGGCTGCGCAGCGCCAGGGTCGGGTTGAATAGCAAGCACGATTCGCCGATTCGCGGTCAGATATTTTTTCGCCACGTTTTGGACTTGCGCAGGAGTCACTGCTGCGTATCGATCCAGCAGAGTATTGATGGCTTCGGGCTTTCCGTCGAGAATTTCAAAGTTTGCCAACAGTTTGGCTCGCCCCAAAGAAGTTTGAAGTTCATTCAGCTTGGACGAGAGCAAGAGCATCTCCACCCGATGAAGCTCGGCCGGGGTGACACCCTCGTTTTGTATCTTGGCGATCTCATCCTGATATTGATCGACAATCTGATTTGACTCGAAGCGCGGGTTATAAAGCAGGAAAGTCGCATAATTCCCGGGGCTCTGATAATCGTCGGCAGAGGCGAAGGGCCACCCCAGGTCGCCTTGATATTGAACAACAGATTTCTTGCCTTTGACTAGATTCTGCTGAAGCCGTGAACTCTCGCCTCCGGTGAGAATGGCGTCCAACACCGTCATGGCATAGAAATCTTCTGAGCCGCGCTCAGGACCGGGGTATCCGACCACCACGCCAGGGACCTTCGCCAATGGGTCCTTATAGATGTCACTCTTCGCTTGGACGGTGGGCGGCTCCGCTAAGTCGGGGCGCTTTGGCCGAGGCTGCGCAGGAATTTCCCCGAAATAGCTCTGTACCAGCTTTTTCGCCTCAGGAACTTGAAAATCGCCGACGATGGTCAAGACGGCATTATCCGGAGCGTAGTGGGTCTTGAAGAACTTGGAGACGTCCTCAATGGTTGCCGCGTTCAGGTCTTCGAACGACCCGATTAACGAGTGCGAGCTTTGCCAGTTCTGGAATGCCAGGCGCGGCCATTTGTCGACAATGGCGGTTGCGTACGGTTGATTATCGAAGCTGAGACGCCGCTCCTGCTTTACAGCTTCCTTCTGATTCGCTAAATTCTCGGGAGTGACTGCCAGGCTGCGCATGCGGTCCGACTCGAGCCATAACGCGACCGCTAGTTTGTTTGAAGGAAGACTTTCAAAGTAGTTCGTGTAGTCGGGATGGGTCGAGCCATTAAACATTCCGCCGTTCGATTCGACAAATCTCATGTGCTCGCCTTTTTTAACGTTGGCGGAGCCTTCAAACATCATGTGTTCGAACAGGTGGGCGAAGCCCGTCCGCCCTTTCTCTTCAGCGCGCGCGCCGACATCGTAAACGATGTAGACCGCAACGACTGGGATCGCGTTGTCTTGTGAAAGAATTACGCGAAGGCCATTATCGAGCTTGTATTTTTCAATCGGGATGTCGATCTTGGCCGAACCTGCCACAAGGCTGCCGGCGAATAAACACAGGGTGACTAAAGCTTTCATGAAGGTTAAATGCCCAGACTCTTGAACGTAAATTTGTTGGGATTTGTTTCTCGAAGTATATCTTGGACGGTAAAGATCGGGTTTTGTAACGCGTCACACACTCGCGGGGAGCAAAAATATGCCAGTCGAGAGCCGTTTTTTCGTGCTACGCTTGCTGGTCATGACACGTAAGGTTTCGGGCCTCATGATAGGGGCGCTCATGGCGTTGGTAGTCATGCCAGCGGCGTTCGGCCAGGAGGATCAAGCGGTAAGGACCATCGATCCCGAGCAACTTCACGTCTTGAGCGAGCAATCGGCGAGAGAAGCGGTGGCAGTGAAGGCAATACTTGGCAACGCTCGGTCTCCGATCAACGCCGCAACCAGCGCTCTCCCGGTGTGGAGCTATCAGGTCACGGCGGCACAAATAAAACCAGATATACGGGACTGATCGTAGGCCGGGTCCCCACGAGTAGTACCACAACAACGACCACGGTTCCCCTCGTGCTGATACCTGTGGTTCTCAAGATTACACAGGGCGGCGTAACCTATACGTTCAACCCTGGTTCCACCGATTCAGGGTGCCTGGGTTCGCTGAACGCGTTCAGCCTCATGCGGCAATCGCCGCTATTCAACAATGCGAGCTTCACGTTTAATGGCGTAAACGTTGGGACAACGCAGTATGCCGACGCAGTTCTGAGAGGCGAATTTTGGCACTATTTAGGATCTGCTTCCAGCCCCTACCATCTACATCTGAGTCTTTCGACGGCAACGGCGCTGACTATTAGCGTCAATGCGGGTACTAGCGGCAATACCACCGCGGAAGTCTTTAATGTGAGTGGTCCGCAATGTGGCACGAACGCTACCACAAACCCGCATGGCAAGCTTGCTGTTGTCAATATCAACACAATTGACTCTCTTCTCAAAAACTACATCAGCGCGAATGGCCTTAACGCATCCCAGTTCCCATTCTTTGTCACATACAACGCGGTGATGTCGGAAGGGGCAGCGAACAATACGAGTAACTGCTGTGTGCTGGGCTATCACAGTGCACTGGGCAATCCCGGCCAGACATACGGGATCGCGGAGTTTGAGGGGCGCAATCAAACCGCATTCAGTGGTGTCTCCGACGTAGCGGCTGCATCGCACGAGATCAATGAATGGGTGAACGATCCGAATGCTGCAAACCTAACCCCGCGTTGGGGAAACATAGGACAGGTAAGTGGGTGCCAAAGTAACTTCGAAGACGGCGATCCGCTGAGCGGCACGTTGATACCGGGCGTTACCATGTCGAACGGCTTTACATATCATCTACAAGAAATCGCGTACTTCTCATGGTTTTACGGTGGAACCTCACTCGGAACTGGGGGCAGGTATTCGAACCATGGGACATTTCGCGGTGCAGCGAGATTATGCCCGCCGGGCGGTACGAATTAGCGATGCGGGCTGACCTGAAGCATTTACAGATGTAGGCGATCCCAACCTAGCCGAAGTACGGAAACGTAACACATTTTCTAAATCGCTAGTTTCTCGTAAGCTTATCGATCATATTTCTGTGTTGCGGGTATTGGGCGGTCAAGGCGACGCGCTCCGCCATTTCGAAGTCTGCAAAGTCAAAGCCTGGCGCCACCGTGCAACCCACTAGCGCGTATTGATCCGGCTGTTCCAGACAGGAGCCGAACCAGTGGCCTGCGGGGACCACCCACTGCAACCGTTCGCCCACGTCAGGGTTCTGGCCCAGTTTAACGAGGCTGTGATTCGCGGTGAGGTCGATGCTGTGGATAAGCAGAGCGGCCCCAGCATAAAAGTGCCAGACCTCATCGGCAGCCAGGCGGTGTAAAGCGGAAAACTCTTCTCCTGCGAGCAGGAAATAGATCGCAGTGGAGGCAGTGCGAGAGCCTTGGAAAGTGGACGGCAGAGCGGATTGCTCGATGACGAGCGGAGCCCGGTAAGTCTCACGGAAAAAGCCGCCTTCGGGGTGAGGCTCGAGCTTCAATTGGTCGATCCAATATTGTGCGGCGTGCATTCCTTAGGTTATTCCGCCGAATGGCGAATCCAAAGGTCTGGTCGCGTGCATCCACATGCTTCCTCAATGCGATAGAAGCTGGAAGACTCACGAATAATTTCAGAGTGGATAAGCGTTCCGCATTTGCAACATCGATCCAAGCGTATTGGTTTCCTGGCATCGTAATAGCACCCCATACACTGCGGATCATCTAGTTGGTGCTCTGTCCCACCTTCCCAGAGGTTCACAACGAGCACGATAGCTTACGTGTACGTGCGTCGGTCAAGTACCAGTACGGTAAACGGGAGGATCAACGATCACCATCCAAAACCGGCGTGCGACGCGCTTGCGCTGGCGATGCCGCCGGGCAATATTATTTGGGAACGGCACAGGTCGCAGTAGCAGTCGATGAGTTTCCTGCGAAATCCAGTGCGTTCGCCGTAATCGTGTAGATCCGGCCCTTTCCACCAGGTGCTCGCTCGGCTCTTAGTTGCACGTTTCCACCGGTGGTCACGATGTCACCTGGCAGGTCGCCGCCACCGGTACCACCATCGGGTTCGTTGCTCGTAGCACTGACGTTGAGCGATGCCACTCCCGAAAGCGCATCCGAGGCGGTCACCACGGCTACCTTGACCATCTGATGCTTTGGGGGTGAGAGCGTACATCCAGGCGCCGGCATTCCAGAGATTACGGGTGCTGTTTTATCGATCTTTATCGCGAGACTCTTCGGTGTCTCGAGATTTCCTGCGTTGTCCACGGCGCCATACGTCAGCGTTGCGATCCCTTCGGCGCTAAAAGTGAGATTCGCAGAATTTCCCGTGACAACTTGCGGTCCCATGCCGCTCATCGTGTAATCGATCTGCTTAACACCCGTCCCGCCTGCGTTATCAGTCGCGGTAAGAGCCACCGCAACATTCGTCTTACTCCACCCCGAGGCATTGGGAGGCGGGTTGACAGAGGCGGTGGTGAAAGGCGGCGCAACGTCGATACCGGGAGCTTCGTAGGCACCCATATCGACAACTAAGGTCCCGTTGCCGTCGCCGTCCTGTACGCGGACATTGCCGTCGAAATCAGTGGGAATCAGGGCTGGATCCGAGATGCCGGCGTCGATGGCCGGAGAGCCTGTCAGCAGATGATAATCCGTCGATGCAGGCTCGCGGAATTCCGGGTCAAGAGACAAGTTTCCATTCTTACCGCCTAAGGAAGAGCAAGAGCCCACATAAGCTGTGCCACTCGAGGCGAAGATGTCGTTCGCTTTCACGATCGGAGGCGTCGCGGAATAAGAAGGATCGCAATACAGAGTGCTGGTACCAACCGCCGAGACGATGATATTGTCGATCAACTCGGAAGATGACAGAAACCCGCTAACGTAAACTGCGGAGCCCTGAGTGAGAGCGCTGTTATTGCTCACCGTGTTGCTAAGCAGGAAGGGAGCGCTGCCCGAGGGAATCGACCAATACACACCGCCTCCGGTACCTGCGCTGTTCCCGACGATTAGATTCTGAACTATCAGCGGGCTCGACGTATTGATGACGTAAATCGCGCCACCCTGCGAATAAGAGCTGTTGGCGCTGATGAAGTTGTTCTGGATGGTGGGGCTCGCCGCGTTTATACCGATCGCGCCACCGAAACCTTGTGCCTGCTGATTATTAGAGATGGTGTTTCCGATAACCTGAGCGCTGCCGGTTCCGGCGATATAGATTCCTCCCCCAACTCCACCACTCGAACCGGGGATCTGGCCATTGTTTGTGATCGTGTTTTTCTTGATTATCGGCGAGCCGGACTGAACGAAAATGCCCCCACCAAATGAGCCAGCGGTGTTGTTCGTGATCACATTGCCAGATATGGTTGGTGAGGCGTTTGCGATGTGGATGCCTCCGCCTCCATACCCCGCTGCAAACGTTCCTTGGCCGTGCTGTAATGTGAGGCCACTCAGTACCGACTGCGTCGTTTCCGAATTTGCAAACGTTGCAACGGGTCCGAGAGAACCGCCGTCGATGATTGTGACCGCAGGTCCCTGTTCGCTGGTTACGGTAATCGCTTTCCCAGAGAAGTTAATGTTTTCAAAATATGTGCCTGGCGCAATCAGAACCGTGTCACCGTTTACCGCTGCATTGATGGCCGCCTGAATCGTCGGCTGTTCGGTGGGCACGTGAAGGATGCTTCCAAATACTAAGCCCGGGTGTCCAAGCAAGGCGAATAAGGTTGGGACAAGGATTGCCCCTGCTGCAGATCGCAAAATGCCTCCAATGCACGAGTACGACTTATTCTTTCGTGAAACTACATCGTGACGCGGTGACAAGCTCAGGTCAATATCCTGACTTATCGGGCACGGGTGTAAAGAGTTTAGGCGGACGCGAAGAATGAGTACGCCTGGTACTACCAAGCCTGGCGGATTTGGAGCCCCGGGGGGCTTGGCGATGGCAGATCTGAGGGCTCGCGTGCAGGCATCACTCGGAGTTCAACGGCCGGAGGGCCTCACCGCAATCAAAGAAATTTGTTCAATTTCTGGATAGGTATCGTTCTCTTTCTGCTTTCTCTCAACGGGAGCGAGTTGTTGGATCGTGGTCCGGGCAGGGGGAATGCCTGAGAAATACTTGGCGTAAATCTTATTCATCACAGCGAACTCGGATAGATCATCCAGATACACATTCGTACAGACGACGTCTTGAAAGCTCAGCCCGGCTTCTTCAAGATTGTCCAGAAGGTTCCGCATGGTTTGACGAAGTTGCAGGTCCACACTCGGCGTCAACACGCCTCCATTTGGTCCTGGAACAAATCCACTTTTGGCCGAACAATAAAGCGTGTCGCCGGCAAAGACACACGGACTTGCTGTTGGGCTTGGAGGCATGTTCTTGGGCCGGATGGCCCGTCTCTCGTTCAAGTCGCGAACAGCGACTGCAGTGAATTCGATATCCGAGTTCTGCGGAAGGCTGGTCACTTGAATGGTTGCGCGGGCAGGCGTATTTCCGAACTCGAAGCGCTTAGCGTATAGTCCATTCATCACTGAGGTCGGAATATCGTGCGTGAGATAGGGGTTGACGAACACAATATTCTGCATTTGAAGACCAGCCGCTTCGACGACCGCCCTTACGCCATTTAAAGCAAGATCCACCTGTTCTGCTGGATCTTGCGGGACTGTAGTCCGACTCGCATCTCTACCGCGCATGGCCGAAATAAAGAGCCGATCTTTCGTCAGAATGCCTGGAGAGATTGGTTCGTCGGGCGTGTAGCCGGGAACAGCCACTGCTTTCTTTTGGGAAGCATCACGCACTGCGACAGCATTGATTTCGATAGGAGTGCCCGGCAGCTTGGCTACTCCCAGCGTTGCCCGGGCTGGAGGCGTATCTCGAAAATACTCACCGTAAATTTTGTTCATATCTGCGAAACGGCCAATGTCGTCGAGATAAACCTGGGTGTAGACAACATTGTCCATGGTGAGGCTGGCCGCCTCGACTACGGACTTTAGGTTGTCAAGCGTCTGACGAACTTGGCTTTCAAAGGTCGCCGGCATCTGCCCATCTGGTCTCTTTGCGCCTTGTCCCGAGACATAGAGGTAATCACCGGCGAACACACCAGGTGTGTAAGGTCCGATTGGGGCAACGCCGCTGTTGGGAACGATGGCGCGAATCGCGGCGCCTTGAACCGTGGCTGCAAAGATCAGGAATAACAACGGCGGATTTGTACGCAAGTGCATCTGCACCATTCTCCATCAACCCCAACCTCAATCCTTTCGGATAGAGCAGTACTGAATTGGACTCGGAGCTACTAGTGCAAAAGCAACAAGATGGTAAATAAGAGAGAAGAGGTGAGAGGTCTTATGCGCGCTCGGATTGTATCTGCACTTGTTTTCCTGCTAATTACGGCATGGGTTATGAATGCCCAGTCCGGTTTTGAAGCGCAGATCAGGGGAGTCATCACGGATCCTTCCGGAGCTCTCGTGACGGGCGCAAATGTCACACTCGTCAACACATCGACGAACGTACCTCTGACGACTAGAACAAATGAGCAGGGACTGTATACCTTTAATGGATTGCGTCCTGATAAATATGACCTGTTTGTCGAAAGCTCCGGGTTTCGCCGCGCAGAATCCAAGGGGATCGTCCTTGCGGTCAGCCAGCAAGCTGTCGTCAACATCGCGCTTGAGATTGGATCCGTATCATCCTCTGTGAGCGTCACCGAGGCTGCACCACTCCTCGATACCGGCAGCGCCACTTTGGGAACCACGATCTCGGGCGACACGACTCGTCAAATTCCGCTGTATGGTCGCAGCTATTTCGGCCTTGTTTTTCTGTCGGGCGGAGTGACTGAATCGCCCGGCTCGGGCATTAATGACAACTATCCCGCCGGCACTAATTTCATTTCGAATGGGCAACGGAACGCTACGGCGGAGGTGCGGTTGGACGGAGCTCCCACGAGCGCGCCTGAGCAGGGAGAGGGTGGAAACAGCAACGTCTATTATCAGCCGTCGGTGGAAGTCATTCAGGAATTCAAAGTTTCTAACAATAGCTTTTCCGCTGAATTTGGCAACAATGGCGGGACCGTCTTGAATGTGCTTATGAAGCAGGGCGGCAACAGATTTCACGGGAGCGGGTGGTGGTTCGGGCAGAGCTCAAGCTTGGATGCCAATGACTTCTTCAGCAATGCCGCGGGCCTGCCAAAACCCAGCCATCGGCACGACCAATACGGATTTATGGTAAGCGGACCGATCAAGAAGGAGAAGACGTTTTTTCTTTTTGATTTCGAGAGACTGAAAGACTCCTCACCGGTTCAGCTTGCAACAACCGTCCCCACTCTGGCTGAACGTCAGGGTGATTTCTCG
>JBJMGM010000005.1:0-32318 GCA_045807905.1 Bryobacteraceae bacterium
CGATGAGCAGGACAAACGCAACGGCGCCGAGCAAAATGAGCAGAGCGGGCTTAACGTCGCGCACAACGGAATCGCGCATCGGGACCACTGCGACACTCTCGGCCTTATCCATCCACTTAGGATTGAGACGGCGAAACTGCTCTCCCACAACTTTCATCTGCGCGCGAGCGGCCTCAAGCGTCACACCAGGTTTCAATCGTGCCGCTGCAGCCAGGTAGTGGCCCTGATTCGTACTATTCGGATCTGCCTGTAGCGGGATCCAAACGTCAGCGGGAGGACTCGCGAGAAAGCTATCCGGCAACACGCCAACCACTGGATATGGGTCGCCGTTCAAGATGATTGTTTTTCCAAGAATCCGCGAATCGCCCCCAAAATGCGACTTCCACAGCCTTTCGCTGATGATCGCGGCTTTTGGGCCGTTCGGCGCGTCCTCCGAAGCGGTAAACGTTCTGCCCAGAGCAGGACCGATCCCAAACACCTTAAAGTAGTCTGCCGAGACATGGACGCCTTTGATCTGTTCAGGCTTATCTCCGCTGCTGAGATTGAGTCCTGGCCCCTGTTGGTCATAGAGCGCCATGACAGAAAAGACGCTGTTGTGCCGCCACGCCATATACTTCGGAATCGAGTTCGAATAACCCTCGCCTTGTGGATACTTGCGGCCGAGTCGCATCAGCCGGTCGGGTTCAGGGTAGGGAAGAGGTTGAAGCAGAACCTTATCGACGACACTGAAAATCCCCGTATTCGCTCCAATGCCAAGTGCCAGCGCAGTCACGGCGATGGCCGTGAAAGTAGGGCTTTTCCGCATCATCCGAAATGATTGGCGCACGTCGGCGGCAAGAGATTCCATACGGCCTCATACGATCCGGACCGGTTCAGAGTTCCGGAATGTTTGCTCGCCAGTGAAAATGGAGAGGAACCGAATGAAGCTAAACCTGCCGAAACCATCGAAGTTTATAAAACGCTACTGCGTCGAGCATGGGGAGGATTTTCGCTTGAAGGATGTGGATCCGGCGGATACCCAAGGCTTGGACCTGAAGGAGCAAGCCCAGGGCTTTCTTGAAAAAGGTGTCGCGCGGCTGAGCGAGCTTCAGCAAAAGCTATACGCGCAAAACCAGTGGGCCGTTTTAGTCATCCTTCAGGGCATGGACGGGGCAGGCAAGGACAGCGTTATCCGACACGTGATGTCGGGCGTGAATCCACAAGGTTGTGAGGTGTATTCGTTTAAACAACCCTCCCAAGAGGATCTGAATCACGATTTCCTGTGGCGGGCATCGAAGCTGCTTCCGCAAAGAGGCCGTATCGGGATTTTCAATCGCTCCTATTACGAGGAAGTCCTGGTGGTTCGAGTGCATCCCGAAGTTCTAGCCAAACAGGAGCTACCGGATTCCATTCGGCACAAGAAAATCTGGAAGGACCGCTTCGAAGATATCAATGCTTTCGAGAGGTATCTGAATCGTAACGGCGTGCTGCTGCGAAAGTTTTTTCTGCATCTTTCGAAAGAGGAGCAGAAAAAGCGATTTTTAAGCAGACTGGATGAGCCGGACAAGAACTGGAAATTTTCCGAAGCTGACGTCAAAGAGCGTGAGCACTGGGGGGATTACATGCAAGCGTACGAAGACATGATCCGCCATACGGCCACTCCGCATGCCCCGTGGTTTGTCGTACCGGCCGATCACAAGTGGTTCACACGAATGGTGGTGTCGTCCGCCATCATCGATAGCCTGGAAAGCTTACGGCTTAGCTTTCCACGTGTAGACAAGACCAAGCTGAAGGAGCTGGATGCCGCGCGTAAACTACTGGAGAAAGAGGGCTGAGAATGCAGATCGTCTCGTATCGGCCCGGTTCAGCCACCGGCTGCCAAGGTTTGCCGATGCACGGCATCAAGAATGCCGTTGATGAACGAGATTGATTCATCATTCGAGAATTTGCGGGCCAACTCGAGAGCTTCATCGATAATTACAGGCGCCGGGACGGCTTGCTGGCTCAGCTCATAGATCGCCAAGCGAAGAATATTGCGGTCCACTACCGGCATGCGCTCCAGGCGCCAGTGTTCGGATTTCAATTCGATGCTCTTGTCGATCTCGGTTGCATTGGCAACTGTCCCGCGAGCTAGTTCTTCCATGAATTTATCGGGCCTTGGCTTGTTCTCGCTCTCCTCGGAATAGAGACTCTCATAGTAGTGGGCGATCGCCCGCTCGATAGGCTCGCCGCGCATGTCCCATTCGAAGAGAACTTGCAGAGCTCGTTTTCTCGATCTATGCCGGGCCGCCATGTCAGCGGACTTCCTTCAGCAGTTTGATCAAGTTTGCAAGCTCAATCGCCGCTTCGGCCGCTTCACATCCTTTGTTGCCACTCTTCCCGCCTGCGCGGTCCATGGCCTGCTGCAGATCGTCGGTCGTGAGAAGCCCAAACCCTATTGGCACGCCTGTTTCAAGACTTACCTGGCTCAAACCGGTAGTCGCACCGCTGGCGACGTATTCGAAATGCGGAGTATCACCCCGCACAACCGCTCCCAGGGCGATAATTGCGTCACAGCGAGAAGCCAGATTCTTAGCTGCAATCGGTAACTCCCACGCTCCAGGTACCTTCACGAAGCTGATGTTTTCATGAGGGCAGCCGTGTTTCTCTAGAATTTCTAACGCGCCGTTGGCAAGTTGCTCGGTGATGAACCCATTGAAACGGCTCACCACAACGCCAATGCGCAAGCTGGTGGCGTCCAGCGATCCTTGAAAGGTTTTATAGGGCATGAAAGAGCGCAGGCGCGCGAAGGCCGCGAGCACGCGCTATGGGATAATTCGATTTACCCCTCAGTCTACCGCATGGATTCCCGCCTGATCCGCAATTTTTCTATCATTGCGCATATCGATCACGGGAAATCGACGCTTGCTGATCGGTTGCTCGAATATACCGGCGCGCTCTCGCAACGCGAAATGATGGACCAAGTGCTCGACACGATGGACTTGGAACGCGAACGAGGTATTACCATCAAAGCGCATGCCGTCCGGCTGAATTACAGAGCCGAGGACGGTAATACATACGAGCTCAATCTGATTGATACTCCCGGGCACGTGGACTTTACGTATGAGGTTTCGCGCAGTTTGCAGGCGTGTGAAGGAACGCTGCTCGTCGTGGATGCTTCGCAAGGCGTCGAAGCACAGACCCTGGCCAATACCTATCTCGCGCTGAACCACGATTTGGAGATCATCCCAGTTATCAACAAAATCGATTTGCCTTCCGCTGAACCGGAACGGATTCGGGAACAGATAGAACAGGTAATTGGATTGGATGCCAGCGAGGCCATTCTGGCCAGCGCCAAAAACGGTGTGGGAATCGAAGAGACTCTTGAGGCGGTGGTCAAACGCGTGCCGGCTCCTAAAGGCAATCCAGAGGCTCCGTTGCGTGCGCTGATTTTCGACTCGTGGTTCGACCCCTACCGCGGCGTGATCATCCTTACGCGGGTCGTGGATGGGACTTTGCGGCAGGGACAAAAAATTCGGCTGTGGTCCAACGGAACGAGTTACGAAGTAGAAGGCCTGGGATTTCAATCTCCGAAGCCTATCGCTTGCGATCAACTGACTTCCGGCGAGGTCGGTTTTGTCTTTGCAAATATCAAGACTGTTTCCGATGCGCAGGTGGGCGACACGATCACGGACGACACGAATCCCGCCGCCGAACCGTTGCCGGGCTTTCAGGAAGTGAAGCCTATGGTGTTCGCAGGGCTTTATCCGGTGGAATCACACGAACACGGGCTGCTGCGCGATGCCCTCGAGAAACTTCGCTTGAATGACAGCGCGTTTAACTTCGAGCCTGAGAGTTCCGCCGCCCTTGGTTTTGGGTTCCGCTGCGGCTTTCTGGGCCTGTTGCATTTGGAGATCGTCCAAGAACGGCTCGAGCGCGAGTTTCAGATAGATTTGATTACGACGGCGCCCGGAGTCCGATATCGGATCACTACTACAGGCGATGAGGTGATCGAAGTCGATAATCCGCAAAAGTTCCCGGAGCCTTCTTCCATTAAGCAGGTGGAAGAACCCATCATTGATGCGACCATCATCACGCGCGAGGAATACATTGGTGAAATTTTAAAGCTGCTTGAAGAGAAGCGCGGTATGCAGAAGAAGTTTGAATACATCGGCACAGGCCGCGTGCTTCTGTTATACGAGTTGCCGCTGAACGAGATCGTGCTTGATTTTTATGATCGGCTGAAATCCGCGTCTCGCGGCTACGCTTCACTGGATTACCACTTGTCGGGCTACCGCGTTTCCCCCATGGTAAAGCTTGACGTCTTGGTTGCCGGGGAGCCGGTGGATGCGCTTTCAATTATCGTGCACCGCGATTTCGCGTTTGAGCGAGGCAAGGGACTCATTGAACGGCTGCGCAAGCTGATTCCCCGTCAAATGTTTGAAGTCGCTCTGCAGGCGGCGATCGGCAACAAAATCATCGCCCGAGAGACGATTTCCGCCATGCGCAAAAACGTGCTTGCCAAGTGTTATGGCGGCGATATCACGCGCAAACGCAAGTTACTGGAAAAACAAAAAGAGGGCAAGCGCCGCATGAAGCGCGTAGGCCGCGTCGATATCCCGCAAGAAGCTTTTTTGGCTGTGCTGAAGGTTGGCAGCGGGTCAGGGGAATGACGGTTTGCACTTAAAGCGGAATGTTTCCGTGCTTCTTCTTTGGCATGGTATCGGTTTTGTTCGCCAGCATTCGTAGTGCGCGAATCACCCGAGGACGGGTCTCGTGTGGCTCGATAACATCGTCCACATAGCCGCGCTCGGCCGCAACGAACGGGTTGGCAAAGCGGCCCCGGTACTCCTGAATCTTGCTCTGCCGTACCTCCTCGGAATTACTGCCGCTCTGTAATTCGCGGCGATAGAGAACGTTCACGGCGCCTTCTGGGCCCATCACCGCAATCTCGGCCGTCGGATAAGCGAAGTTTACGTCGGTACGCAAGTGTTTTGAGCCCATCACACAGTACGCGCCTCCATAGGCTTTACGCGTGATGACGGTGATTTTGGGAACGGTCGCCTCGGCATAGGCGTACAACAGCTTCGCGCCGTGGCGGATGATACCGCCAAACTCCTGCTCGGTTCCGGGCAGGAAACCCGGTACGTCTTCAAACGTCAGGATTGGAATTTGAAACGCATCACAGAAACGTACGAATCGAGCCGCTTTTGTTGATGAATTGATGTCCAGGCATCCGGCAAGGTGCGCGGGCTGATTCGCGACAATGCCGATTGCCTCGCCTCCGAGATGCGCAAACCCCACCACGATATTTCGGGCGAAATGCTCGGCAATCTCAAAGAAATCGCCGTTATCGATCACGCGGGAAATGATGTCTTTTATGTCGTACGGCTTATTCGAATCAATCGGTATCAACGTGTCGAGTTGAGAATCGGCGCGGTCCTCCGGATCTTTACTTGCCAAACGCGGCGCTCCATCGAGATTGTTTTGCGGCAGGAAGCGCATCAACTCGCGAATGCTCCGGAGACAATCTTCGTCGTCGGCCGCTAATAATTGTGCGACACCGCTGGTCGAATTGTGCGTGACGGCGCCGCCCAGGTCTTCTTTACTGACGTCCTGATGAGTGACCGTCTTGATCACGTCGGGACCAGTCACAAACATATGGCTCGTCTTGTCGACCATAAAGACAAAATCTGTGAGAGCCGGTGAATAGACTGCGCCCCCGGCGCAAGGGCCCATAATGGCTGAGATCTGCGGAATCACCCCGCTTGCCAGCGTATTGCGCAGGAAAATATCTGCGTACCCGGCCAGCGAAACTACGCCTTCCTGAATGCGCGCGCCGCCCGAGTCGTTGAGACCGATCATCGGAGCACCCGTCTTGAGAGCAAGGTCCATGATCTTGACGATCTTCTGGGCATTCGCTTCCGAAAGAGATCCGCCGAACACGGTGAAGTCCTGAGCGAACACAAAAACCTGACGTCCGCGAATCAGGCCATGTCCAGTGATGAAGCCGTCGCCGTCGATCACATTCTCTTCCATGCCGAAGTTGTAGCAGCGATGGCGAACCAGCTTATCCAACTCCTCAAACGTCCCTTCATCAAGGAGCAGATCGATCCGCTCACGCGCTGAAAGCTTGCCTTCACGATGTTGCCGCTCTTTCCGCTCGGCTCCTCCGCCCTGTTCCGCCCGTGCGTGGCGGCGTCGTACTTCCTCGAGTCGACTTGTGCTCATAGTTCTTGATCAGCATTCAGCACACGACTGAATGCGACGATAAAGATCAGTTCCTGCATGTCAGATAGTAGTATGGACCGGCCGTATGGAGTCGTTGTCGGAACGGCCGGGCACATCGACCACGGCAAGACTGCTCTCGTCCGCGCGCTAACTGGAATTGACACGGATCGGCTCGCTGAAGAGAAGCGCCGCGGCATTTCAATCGATCTCGGATTCGCGCACCTGGATTTACCGAATGGGCGGACAATCAGTTTCGTTGACGTTCCCGGGCACGAGCGCTTTGTTAAGAACATGCTTGCGGGCGCAGCGGGCATTGAGGCTGTTCTGTTGGTGGTTGCTGCTGACGAATCAGTAAAGCCGCAAACGCGCGAGCACTTTGACATTTGCCGGCTACTGGGCATCCGCAACGGCATTATCGTGCTGAGTAAAGCCGATGTTGCCGGCACCGAGAGAATTCGGGAAAGTTGCGAGGAGGTGCGGGCCCTCTGTGCTGGCTCCTTTCTCGAGACGGCGCCAATGGTTGCCGTGAGCGCCACAACGGGTCAAGGGCTTGATGAACTCAAAGCGGAATTATCGCTGTTGACTGAGCGCATTCCGCCACGAAACGACAGCGGACTCGCGCGATTGCCGATTGATCGCACCTTCGCGCTCCGAGGCTTCGGAACGGTTGTCACCGGTACTCTTTGGAGCGGTAAGCTTCGCGTCGGCGACTCGGTGCAACTGCATCCGTCCGGTAGGCAGCCTCGGGTTCGAGGACTGCAGGTACATGGCAAGGGCGTGGACTCAGCCGTTGCGGGACAGCGCACGGCGGTGAACCTGTCCGGGATCGAAAGCGCGGAGATCGAGCGAGGCTACGTACTGACGCATTCAAGCGCGCTCGAGATGACGAAGCTCATCGAAGTTTCAGTCGAGTGGCTGAAGGGCTTCGAAGTCCCTCAGAGACGCAAGCATATTCTCCTTCATATCGGAACTGCGGAAGTCTATGCGGCAATCAAGCTTCTTCACGTCGGCCAAGGCTCTCCAACCTTGGCTCGTTTGTGGCTTTCCGAACCCGTACTCGCACTTCCGGGCGATCGCTTCGTACTGCGGCGGCCATCGCCAGCTCACACCGTTGCAGGTGGCTTCGTTATCGACCCGTTTCCTCCAGTTCGCCTCAATCGCGCGAAGACCATCGGCCGTTTGCGTCGGTTGGCGGACGCGGACGTGGCAATACGCATTCAGATTCTTGTGGAAGAGAGCCCTGCCGGCCGCCGGTTTGAAGAGCTGGTTCGGCTAACAGGGGTTGGAGAGGCCCAGCTCAAATCCACAATCGCCCGCAACTCGAGTTTAATTTCCATAGAGGGTGCAGAGCACGTCCTGACAAAGACATGGATTGCGGAGAAACGCGGCCAACTCGTTAAGTGGCTCGCGACATTCCACGCGAAACATCCTTCATTGGCAGGTGCTCCAATCGCCCTTGCTCGGCTGGCGCTTGACCCGCAACTCGCAACCGCAGTTTTCAACGGTTTTCCTGCCGTACGCGTTCAGGGAGATATTGTCGCCCTGGCAGACCACAAAGCTCAATTCAGCCGTGATGACGCCCAGGCGTTAGCGAAGATAGAAGGCGCTTTCAGGCGAGCCGGTTTCCAACCTCCGGCTTCCAAACAGGTCCTCGACTCGATGGGTACCGATCCAAAGCAAGCACGCGCGCTGCTCGAAACGCTCATCAAGAGGAAAACTCTGGTCCGCATTTCAGAGGATTTGATCTTTCACGCCGACGCCATCATCCATATTCGACAGTCACTTTCAAGGCACAAGGGCCGAAGGTTCTCGGTTCCCGAATTCAAAGAGTGGACGCAAATCTCTCGAAAGTATGCGATTCCACTGCTCGAATATCTGGATCGTGAGCGCGTAACCAGACGCGACGGTGACGCACGTGTCGTGCTTTGAACATCGCTTCAGAGCACTTCAAACATTAGACACTTGAGGTAGTGAGTCTCCGGCACGGTCAATAAGATGGGATGGTCTTGCGCCTGAGTGCGCCGTTCGAGGACGCGCAGTTGCTTGCCGCAATCCAAGGCTGCGGCCGCTATTACTTCCAGAAAACGTGCTTCGCTCATGTGATGGGCGCACGAACAGGTGACTAGAACTCCCCCTGGTTGCAAGAGCCGCATAGCGCGCAAATTTATCTCTTTATAACCTCTAGCGGCATTCTCCATGGCGGATCGCGTCTTAGTGAACGCTGGTGGATCGACGACGATAACATCGAACTCCCGGTGTGCAGCCACCAAGCCCGGCAGATACTCCAGTACATTCGCTTCAACAAAGGCCACATTCGTCACGCCATTAGCTGTCGCATTCCATTTCGCGGTCCCGAGCGCCGCTTCCGAGCTATCCACCGCGTCCACAGATTCGCAACGGCCGGCCAGATGAAGCGCAAACCCTCCCGTTCCCGTGAAACAGTCCAACGCTCGTCCACGGGCATAGCGCTGCACGGCGACATAGTTTTCACGCTGATCGAGAAAAATTCCAGTTTTTTGGCCGCTCAGAAGATCTGCCTGCCAGGTGAAGCCGTTCATGTGTATCTCGACCTTCTGGGGCACTTCGCCGAACAGGATACGCGTCTCCTGGGACAGATTTTCCTTCGCCCTGCTTGGGACATCGTTCCGTGCCACGATCCCTTTTGGCTTCAATAACGCGTTCAACGCACTCACGATTTCAGGCCCGAGTCGATCCATTCCTTGATCGAGTAGTTGTATGGCTAAGTAATCGCCGTAGCGGTCGGCGATCAAACCCGCGAGCAGGTCGCCTTCGGCGTGTATGAGGCGATAGGCATCTGAATTCGAGACGATGTGATCGCGAAAAGTCTGGGCGGCCTCAATACGTTTTAACAGGAAGCTTTCATCAATGCATTCCACGCGGGTACTGAGAAGGCGTAGTGATATCTGCGAACTGGAACTGAAGTGCGCCGTGCCAAGAATTCTTCCTTTGAAGTCAACTACCCGTACTGCGTCTCCGGCCTGTGCTGAACCACGATTGATGACATCGCTAGCGAAAATCCAAGGGTGTCCTGATGCGACGCGATCCGCTGCCTTACGGTTTACTCGCACAGTCGGTAAGGACGGCATGGGCCCATTTGAACAAATCGCAAATTTCGTGCGTGCGATCCAAGAATTAGCTTGGCTCCGTACTGCTAAGCTCGTGTCCATCGGCAAGACATACAGGATTGCTTTACTTCCGTCAAATCTTATGCAGGATGTGCGCTATGCGATCCGCATGGCCCGGCGAAATGCAGGCTCGACCCTTGCAGCCTTTATAACCTTGGCCCTTGGCATCGGGGCAACCACCGCCATTTTTACAGTCGTCGATAGCGTCATGTTGCGTCCACTGCCGCTGAAGGACCCCGGCAGAATCGTTCGGATCTTTGAGACGAAGTGGAGCGCGCGCGAGGCGGATATCAGCATGGCGGATTACCTTGACTGGAAAACAAATCTGAAGTCGTTCGACAGTCTCGCAATTTACCGCGAAAGCCAAGCGAACCTTGTTGGCGGTTCGAACCCGGAGCGCGTTCGGATTTTCATATGCGAGTCAACTCTGCTGTCCTTGCTCGGCACAGGCCTGATTCGTGGACGAAACTTTTTTCCCCAGGAAAATAACCCCGGACATGATGCGGTGGCGATTCTCAGCTCATCATTTTGGCGCCGTCACTATGGCGGACAAACGTCGCTTGGCAAAAAAATTCTCTTGGATAACAAGCCCTACACGGTTGTCGGCGTTCTGCGGGACGGCTCTTTCGTGCTCGGGGATAGAGATATCTTCGTGCCGGTGACGTTTGATCTTAGGCAACTCCAAAATGCGCGCGGTTATCACCAGTATTCGGCGCTCGGCCGGCTTCGAAACGGCGTGTCACTCGCGCAAGCCAATACTGAACTGGCCGCAGTGGCCAAGTCATTAGCCGCCGAATACCCGAAGCAGAATGCCGGCGTTGGCGCTCTGGCTATATCGTTACAAGGTTCAATAACCGGTGAAATTCGGCCCGTGTTAATTATGCTGTTCGGGGCGGTTATGTGCGTACTATTGATCGCTTGCGGCAATGTGGCGAATCTGTTGCTCGCTCGCGCATCAGCTCGTCAACGCGAAGTTTCGGTGCGCATGGCCATCGGTGCAAGCCGGTCGAGGGTCTGTCGCCAACTGCTCACAGAGAGCGTTCTCCTCTCCTGCTCCGCTGCTTTGGCGGGCGTTGGCTTGGCCATTATTGCGGTTCGCGTTGTAAGAAGCCTCGAAAACACTCGCATTCCGCGTCCCGGAAGTATCACGGTGGACTGGCGCGTGCTGCTATTTGCGATTGGGACAGGCCTAGTGACCAGTATCGTTTTTGGACTTGCTCCAGCACTTGGTCTCTCGATGACTCAAGTGAACGATACGTTGAAGCAGTTAGGCGGCAGAGTGACCGAGTCCAGGGGGCATCGCCGGCTCCGGCAATTGTTTATTTGCCTCGAAACTACGTTTGCAGTGCTGCTGTTAATTGAATCGGGACTGCTGATTAAGAGCTTCGTAAGAGCGTACAGTACGAACCCAGGTTTTCAGACCAAACATGTCATCACGCTACAAATCTCTCTTCCGGAAACCCGATACGGCAGGCCAGGCACAGTGGGCGCCTTCGTGAATAACGCCCTCGAGCGGATTCGATCTATTCCGGGCCTGCAAGCGGCGGCCATTGGTACTAACTTGCCGTTCCTGGGAAGTGGTCTCTGCCCAATTGTGATTGAAGGAAGACCGGCTGATAAAAGCCTGGATTCGCAGTTTGTCCAATTCAATGAAATTTCCCCGGGGTATTTCCGGACACTACAGATTTCCATGTTAAGCGGACGCGACTTCAGTTTCCGAGACACCATGAATTCCGTCCCTGTGGTGATTGTGAATGAAGCGTTTGCGGATCGCTTCTTTGGCGCGAAAAATACCCTGAGCCATCATCTCGCGTATTCTGCGGATCATCCCCACTGGAAAGAAATAATCGGTGTAGTTCAAAATGTCCGGCAGCACGGAATCGAGAATAGAGCCGTGCCGGAAATGTTTACGCCCCTCGCTCAGGACGAATTCAAATGGCTGTCAATCGTCGCTCGAACCAATGGCGATCCCCTCCGTTTCACTAAAGCTATCGAAGCGCAAGTGCATCAAGTTGACCCCGAATTGGCGGTCTTTCTGCCCCGGACGATGGAACAAATCATAAGTCGAGAGCTGGGCTGGCGAGCCTTCCACACCTTCCTGCTCATTGTTTTCGCGTGCATCGCGATCACGTTGGCCTCTCTCGGCATTTACGCCGTGCTTGCATACTCAGTAACGCAACGCGTCAATGAGATCGGTGTTCGAATCGCCCTAGGAGCCGAAAGGTCCGATATCTTGCGGATGATCGTGCGGCAAGGTATTGCTCCGGCTCTGTTCGGGGCCATGGCAGGAGCCATCTGCTCGCTTGGAATGTCACGCCTTCTCTCACAGCTTCTCTATGATGTACAGCCCTTAGACCCGTTTACCTATTTCTCGGCGATAGCTCTCTTGCTGATGGTGGCGCTTGCCGCGGCCTACTTCCCGGCCCGCCGCGCTGCGTCACTCGATCCATCTCAAGCGCTCAGATACGAATGAAGTGCATAAATTTTCGGCGCCCGCTATGATTCACTGCTGGATTCCGGCGCTCCATCGAGAATCGATGAAATGTAATCGCTCGCCGGTATTACTGTGTACGAGAGCGCGTGCTATCGCCGCACGCATCCCGGCTTAGACGTCCAAATTGCGAACGTCGAGCGCATTCTCTTCAATGAACTTGCGGCGGCTTTCCACATCCTCGCCCATGAGTGTCGAGAAGATCGGCTCGGTTTCCACAAAATCCTTCAGATCGATTTGCAGCAGCGTACGCGTTTCGGCATTCATCGTGGTCGACCACAACTGTTCGGCATTCATTTCGCCAAGACCCTTGTAGCGCTGCACATTCACTTCCCGCGTGCCCTCATTTTTTACCGTGTTCAGCAAATCGCGCCAGTTCTGTTGCACCTCTCGCTGAGAATCTTTGACAATGGTGAATGGTGGCCTGTTTAGGCGCGCCGCTTGCTTTACCATCGTGCGCAGCCGGCGAAACTCGGGCAGCGACAGGAATTCGGTATTGATGAAGCGCGTCGCATTTGTCGGATCTTTATACCCGATCATCCAGGCCGAGTGCTCTTCTTCACGTTCAATCGTGACCTCGAGCTTCGCGTTCCTCAACCGCTCTGCGACTTTCTTTACACTTTCCTCGTTTTGCAGATCCGCTTTGACGTCGATGGGTAGATCTACGTCCGAGAGCACCTCAACCACACGCGGATCACGCACGCGGCGCTCTAAGCGGCGCCAGATTTGTGCAAGCTCATCGAGGGACATCAAAAAATTGCGAAGGTCGGCCCCCTCAATACGTAGAGTGTCTGCCTGCTGGTTTCCCGGCTCTCCGCTTCCCACCTCAACGGCTAGGTTTTCCGTGGCGCGCCGCAAGATTTCACGCGTAAATTCCTTGTCGTCCTTGATGTATTTCTCGCTCTTCCCTTTTTTAATGCGATAGAGAGGCGGCTGCGCGACGAATACCTTGCCCCGTGTAATCAGCTGTTGCATATGCCTGAAAAAAAATGTCAGCAGCAGCGTGCGGATATGCGACCCGTCTACATCGGCATCCGTCATGATGATGATCTTGCCGTATCGCAGTTTTGCAATCTCGAAATCCTCACCCTTTCCGATGCCCGTGCCGATGGCCGTAATCATGGCTCGAATCTCTTCATGGCCCAGCATCTTGTCATACCGGGCCTTCTCCACATTCAAAATCTTGCCCTTCAACGGCAAAATGGCTTGATAGCGGCGGTCGCGACCAGACTTCGCAGTGCCGCCTGCTGACTCACCCTCCACCAGGAATAATTCGCAGCGGTCCGGGTCCCGCTCCTGACAATCCGCCAGTTTGCCCGGCAATCCGCCAGAATCCAGCGCGCCTTTGCGGCGTGTAAGATCGCGCGCTTTGCGGGCAGCCTCGCGGGCGCGGGCAGCCTCAATCGCTTTTGTGACGATCTTCTTCATCACCGCAGGATTTTTGTCGAAGTATTCTCCGAGCTTCTCGTTGATAAGCTGAACGACATAGCCCTGGATATCCGAGTTCAGCTTCCCCTTAGTCTGACCTTCAAACTGCGGCTGCGGCAGCTTCACGTTAATCACGGCTGTGAGCCCTTCGCGGACATCATCACCGGTAAGATTTTCTTTTAAATCCTTGATCAGACTGGCCTGCTGTGCAGCCGCATTGATAGTTCGCGTCAACGCACTGCGGAACCCACTCAGGTGACTTCCGCCATCGACGGTGTTGATGTTGTTGGCGAAGCTGAACACGTTCTCTGAGTAGGAATCGTTGTATTGCAGCGCCACTTCGATGGTCAGATCCCCGCCGTTCGGCAGTTCGCGGATGCCTTCGAAATGAATGGGTTTGTCGTGCAGTACCGATTTGCCACGATTCAGATGTTTAATGAACTCGGCGATACCGCCGCTGTAATAGAACTCTTCAGTGCGAATGTCCTCGCCGCGCTCATCGCTAAGCGTGATCTTTAGCCCTTTGTTAAGAAACGCGAGCTGGCGCAATCGCTGTGCCAGCGTATCGAAGTTGAACTCCGTTGCATCCATGATGGTTGCGTCTGGCTTAAACGTGATTTTCGTGCCCGTCTTGGTCGACTTGCCTGTTTTTGCTAGCGGACTTTTCGGAATACCTCGCTCGTAGTCTTGTTCCCAAGTCGCATTTTTTCGCCAGATCTCAACGTGCAGCGTCTCAGACAGAGCGTTCACGCAGCTTACGCCGACACCGTGCAAGCCGCCTGAGACCTTATAGCTGTTCGAATCGAATTTTCCGCCGGCGTGCAGTTTCGTCAAAACAACCTGCGCCGCAGAGACGCCCTCCTCCGCGTGAATGTCTACCGGAATCCCGCGGCCGTTGTCAACAACGGTGATCGAGTTGTCGATATGGATAGTGACGCTGACTTCCGTGCAATGCCCCGCTAAAGCTTCGTCCACCGAGTTGTCAACAACTTCATACACGAGATGATGCAGCCCGAGCTCTCCCGTCGAGCCGATGTACATAGCAGGACGCAGCCGGACGGCCTCAAGGCCCTCAAGAACTTTGATGCTGGTCGAATCGTAGTTTTCGTTTTGAACCAATGTAGCCATAATTTCAGGACCGAAACCGCACTAACGCGGAGCGAAATACTCGTCGCCGGAGATCGGCGCTCAGTAACTTACCTTCTTGCCCTTCGCACACTCAGATGCGCATCGGCATGACGACATAGCGATACACTGTGTCGGGGCTGGCAGCGTGCGGCCGCAACTCGCCGGCGCTGTTCGAATCTTTAAATTGAAACTCCACTTCACTCTGGTCGACTGAACGTAGAAAGTCGAGCAGATATTGCGCGTTAAACCCGATCTCGAGATCAGGTCCGCTAAACTCGATCGGGATCGTCTCCTCGCTCTCTCCCGTTTCTGAAATCGACGAATGAACTTTAAATTCGCCTTTTAGGACCTGCAGGCGAATCGCACGCGAGCGTTCGTCCGCAAACTGCGCCACACGCTCAATTGCCGACTTCAATTCGTCGCGCTGCACAACGAGCGTATGCGGATGCTCCTTCGGTAGTACGCGTTCGTAATCCGGGAAATTTCCCGTTAACTTGCGGCTGAGAAGGAGGCGCTTATCAATACGGAAGAAAAGGTGATTCTCATTGCCGGAAAACTCTATTTGCTTGCTTGAATCATCACTCGCCAGCTTTTGAATCTCCGCCATGGCCTTCTTGGGGAGCAAAGCGCGATATGAACCACTTAGCCCTGGAAGACTCACGTGCTTTTCCACCATGGCGAGCCGATGACCGTCCGTCGTCACCATCACAAGACCGGTGTCCCGCAAAATCAGCAACGCACCGTTCAATGTGAAACGCGATTCCTCGGCAGAGATAGCGAAAATGGTGTTCGAGATCATCTGCGATAAAACGCTCAAAGGAATCTCTGCCAGCGGCTCCGGCATTTGCGGCAACTCCGGAAAGCTCTCGCGAGACATTCCGGCCATCCGGGTACGTGATCGTCCACACACAAAGCTTGCCCACTGATTTTCGGCCAGCTTCACTTGAAGATCTGCATCCGGCAGCAGTCGCACATAGTCCAGCAAGCGCCGCGCCGGTATTGTGCCTGCACCTTCCTTTTTGATCCGAGCTGGACACGCGCATCGAATGCCCAGCTCTAAATCCGTAGCGGTGAGCCACACCTGATCGTGGTCTGTTTCGAGCAGAATGTTCGAAAGAATCGGAATAGTAGTTTTCTTCTCTACCACGCCTTGCGTAAGCCCGAGTTCCCGTACCAGATCTGACTTGCTAACCGAGAATTCCATAGCGTCTTGAGTAAGCTCCTTGCTGCTGGGGTTTCTACTGTTGTTCTAGAGAGACATCTAGTACCAAAGAGAACCGTGTTAGTAGGGCTTGTGGAATTGTTGAAATCCTTCTAAATTATAGCAAAAATTGCTGCTTGTTGCACTTTAGACTGTGGATATTCAGGTCGGCCCATGTTCAATAGCTCGGAGGCGGCGAGCTTTTCACAGGTTTCAACAGCGCTCTTCGGCGATTCGTGTCGAGGAATCATGCAAAACTAATGGATCGAGGTACTTACAGCCTGGATTAAATTGTTTAAATCTTCATCACGCTGCCGCAAATCCTCAATTTTCTGAATGGAATGTAGAACGGTGGTGTGGTGCTTGCCCCCGAAATACCGGCCAATTTCAGGCAGTGAAGCATGCGTGAGTTCCTTCACCAAGTACATAGCGACTTGACGCGGATAAGCAATCTGGTGCGTGTTGCTCTTCAACTTCAGCTGGGCTGGCGAGGTCGAGAAGCGGTCAGCTACTGCGCGCACGATCGATTCCATCGAAATTTTTTTCTCGGAATTCGTGTTCAGGTACTTCAGCGTCTGATGCGCCATGCTTAAAGTGATCGGCTGTCCCGTGAGAGAGGAGATAGCCATCAGTCGCGTCAAGGCGCCTTCGAGTTCACGAACGTTTGACTTTGTCTTAGTCGCAATAAAAATGCGCACATCTTGAGGCAAGGCCACTCCCTCGGATTCAGCTTTCTTATCAAGAATGGCCATCTTTGTTTCGAGATCCGGAGCTTGAACGTCCACCATCAAACCCCACTCGAAGCGTGAGCGAAGGCGCTCCACCAGGCCCGGCAATTGATTGGGCGCCGAGTCGCTGGATAGAACGATCTGTTTACGATGGTCGTACAGCTCATTGAAGGTGTGAAAGAACTCTTCCTGCGTGCGCTCTTTGCCCGCGATCACCTGAATGTCATCAATGAGAAGCACATCGGCTGATCGGTAGTGACGGTGGAAGTGCGACATTCGGTCGAGCTTGATCGACGTGATCATCTCGTTCATGAAGCGTTCGCTCGAGGTGTAAACCACGTTGAGCCCGGCGTAATTATCGAGCAGGCTACGGCCAATCGCATGGATCAAGTGGGTCTTCCCAATCCCCACGCCACCATAGATGAACAATGGGTTATAACTGCGGGACGGCATTTTAGCGACCGCCTGAGCTGCTGCGTGAGCCAATTGATTTGACGAGCCAACGACGTAGCTTTCAAAAGTAAGCCGGGGGTTAAGCCAAGAAGCAGATTTTTCGAAGATCGGTTCAGGCGATGCGGTGTGCCCGTTTGAACCCGTGCTCGTCGACCCAGCTGCGGCGGCCGCGGCGAGTGCCGGCGGCGCATCAACACTGTAGTGAATGTGAAGAACCGGAAGATTCAGATCTTGAATCGCGGCTCGAATTTGCAATGCGTATTCCTGGCGAATCCACTCTTCGGTTGCCGGATCCGGTACACGCACCGTAAGCCGGCCACCCTCGAACGAGTGAAGAGCAGTTCGAGAGATCCAGTTCTCGTATGCCGCACCGCTGAGCGTAACAGCCAGCTTGTTCTTGATTTCTTGCCAAACATCGCCCAACCCGCATGGCTCCTTCCCTCGAATGAACGGCAACACTTTCCCACAGATTTTCCACTGCATGTGGAAAATAACAAAACCTAGTTTTTGAGCTTTTGCGATCGATAACAGCGACGCGTTACGGGTTGGGGGAAACCGTTTCCGTTTCTTCGGAAATCACAGTCTAACATAGGCCCCGGGTTTTAAAAGAGAAATATAAATTTAATTTAAGCCGCTGTAAACACAGGGTTTAGATGCGACCGGAGCTGCGCGAAAGGGTCGCACCGACCCTCTCTCTTGGCCACCCATATCCATTAAGAGCCAACGTTGCAATTAGATGAATTGACTTTGGAACAAACTCATCGGAGAATGTCGAATAGCCACTCTACGCGGGAGTAACTCAGCTGGTAGAGTGCAACCTTGCCAAGGTTGATGTCGCGGGTTCGAACCCCGTCTCCCGCTCCATTTGGCTCCCACCTGTCCTCGCGGTTGCATTTCTAACAGCTTCATCGCTGTCCACGTTGCCCTTAAATGCCGGGCGAATGCGATGTGTGTTTCATGGCGAACTGCCAGGCGTCCGCAACGATCCGGTTTAGATCGGCACGCTCTGGGTGCCAGCCTAACGTCTGTTGCAGTTTTTGAGAATCCGCGACAAGGCTCGGCGGATCGCCTTCACGCCGTGGGCCAATCGTGTGTGGCACCTTTTTTCCGGTTACACTCTCAACCGCAGTCAAGACTTCCAAAACGGAGTGACCGATGCCCGTCCCCACGTTGAAGACCTCCGATGCGCCATCTCTCAACAGATGCTCCACCGCGAGAACATGCGCCTCGGCAAGATCGCTGACGTGAACGTAATCACGGATACAACTGCCGTCGGGCGTCGGATAGTCGTCGCCAAAAAGAGTGATCGGCTTGCCTGTTTGAACGGCACGCAGCAGCAATGGAATCAAGTGTGTCTCTGGGTCGTGCCTTTCGCCTAGATCCGCTTCCGGCTCTGCACCGCAAGCGTTGAAATACCTGAGCCGAATACTTCGGAACTCGCGGTAGCGATCGAGCCATTCCAGAATTTTCTCGACCATCACTTTGGACTCGCCGTAGGGATTGATGGGAGCGAATGGTTGATCTTCTGTAATCGGTACCTTTTGTGGAATTCCGTACGCGGCTGCCGAAGAAGAAAAGACCAATCGCTTCACATCGGAGCGGAGCATTGCGTCAAACAGCGAAAGCGAACCGCTGACGTTATTGACAAAGTACACTTCGGGGATCTGCGTTGATTCGCCAACGGCAATGTATGCAGCAAAGTGGATTACGGCCTCGATACGCTCGTTCCGGAGAAGCGTCTCGAACCGATCTGTCTCTTGAAGGTCGATGACTCGAAGGAGATCCCGCGGAACAGCTTCCCGGTAGCCCCGCAACAGGTTGTCGGCGACTATGACCGAGTGGCCCTTCTTTTCGAGGAAGTATCGCGTATGAGAACCGATGAAACCGGCTCCGCCAGTGACCAGGATTTTAGCCAAGCACCTCCGAGTGTAACCAACGTGTCCACATCTGTCGGCGGGAGCGGATTGTGGGATTGCCGCGGACCTCTCTATACCCTGCCGTTAGATCCTAAATGTATGGCGCTGCTTGAAGTGCGCAATGCGACCAAGTTGTACCCCGGCGAGGGTGCGCCCGTGGTTGCGTTGCAGGATCTGTCGTTCGAACTCGATGCCGGCGATATCGTCGCGTTTGTAGGTCGAAGCGGATGTGGGAAATCGACGCTTTTAAATCTATGCGGTGCAATGGACTTCCCGACAAGCGGTGAAATTGTCCTTGATGGTCAACTGACGACGCGTTTGGCGGACCCCGACCTCACTCGTCTTCGTCGTGAGAAGGTCGGATTCGTTTTTCAGTCGTTCCAACTGCTCCATACACTCACGGTCCTGGAGAACGTCGAGCTGCCAATCCTGCTGGCGCAGAAAAGGAACGCACGTCAAACTGCGTTCGAGCGTTTGGGGTGGCTCCAAATGGAACCATATGCCAATCGCTTGCCGCATCAGCTCTCGGGCGGACAGCAGCAACGAGTTGCCATCGCCCGCGCCCTTGTGCACAGTCCGCGCTTGGTCCTGGCCGACGAACCGACAGGAAATCTGGATACGGCAACCGGTGAGCTTGTGCTCGAACTGCTTGTGCGCGCAGCGCGGGAATTCGGTGTCGCCGTGATGATTGCAACACACAGTTCCGAGGCTATGTCCGCGGCCGATAGGGTTGTCCAGCTTCGTGACGGCAGGATGCAAGAAGCAGTGGCGCTGCGATGAGCGCTTCCTTCCTTCTTTTCGCACGCCTCCTGATCCGTCCCCTGGGCCGTGAGCCGTTGCGGACAGCGCTAACAATGTTCGCAGTAGCATTGGGCGTCGCGGTGGTAGTCGCGATTGACCTCGCAGGACAAGCCGCGGCGGGCAGCTTTCATTCCTCGCTTGAATCATTGGCGGGCAAAAGCGACCTGGTAATTACTGCAACGGGTGGAATCGACCAAAAGCTTTTAGGAACTCTCGCTCAACTGCCCTATGCGTTCGACTTCACGCCACGCGTAGAGGATTTCGCCTCGCCTAACGGTAAAGGCGCGGCGGTGCCTTTCATCGGGCTTGATTTGATCGGGCATCGGAACGATTATGAAACCGATAATGGCGATTTACAGAATACCGCCCGGCATCTAGCGGCCGGCGACCCGATCTGGGTTGGCCGGAGTCTAGGATTCCATCGCGGCAATCACGTCTCATTCCTGATCAACGACTCGTTGCATGGATTTACGGTTCGGGGCGTATTGAAAAGTCCCGAAGGCGAGATCGGAGAAAACAATGCCATCGTCGCCGATATCGGTCTCGCTCAGCAGGTCACAGGCAAGTATCAGAGACTGGACAGCATTGATGTAACGGTGCCACCCGGCCATTCGCTGGACTATTGGCGGCGGTTGTTGACCATGAAACTCCCCGCAGGGATCAGCATACAGCCGCAAGGCGCACGCAGTGAGGAAAACCGGAAGATGCTGGCGGCATTCCGCTGGAATCTGCAGGTTCTGAGCTACATCGCTTTACTGGTCGGCGCGTTTCTTATCTACAACACCATCTCAATTTCGGTGGTCAGACGCCGGGGTGAAATCGGAATCCTGCGCGCGCTCGGCGCGACCCGTCGCATAGTGGCGAATGCCTTTCTGGCAGAAGCGCTTTTTTTCGGTCTGGCCGGAAGCATCGGTGGCGTTTTCATCGGGCGTGCCATGGCGGAAGGCGCGGTACGGCTGGTTGGGAACACAGTGCAGTCGCTTTATGTGAGCAGTCAGCCCGCACCCGTCGAGCTCAGCTGGCCAACTTTATTCACAGGCGTCGCGATCGGTCTGGCGGTATCGATCATCGCCGCACTTGCCCCCGCGATTGAGGCCTCGCACATCGCGCCTGTTGAGGCCATGGCGCGAGGTCGCGAGGAGTATGTCGCCACGGTGCGCTCGCGCCGTAACATCATCTGGGCGCTTCTGATGCTCGTGGCATCCGCAGCCCTCTGTCAACTCCCGCCCGTAAACCGGCAGCCGATCTTCGCCTACGTTGCTGCAATGTTCCTGGTTGCAGGCACGGCGGCCGCCATCCCGAACCTCGTCACATTTTTCGCAGGAGCCGTGAATCGAGCCGTTGGACAGCTGCTCGGCGTGGAGGCATTGCTCGCCCTGCGTTCTTTGCGAGCGTCGCTCGGACGAACATCCGTGATGACGAGCGCTTTGGCAACCGCAGTTGCCATGACGGCCAGTGTGGGCATTATGGTTGGCAGCTTCCGGCAAACGGTCTGGCTATGGATGGACAACCAACTCCAAGCCGATCTCTATCTGCGCCCGGCGGGTAGCGCGGGTGCCGACCGCCATCCCACGATGAACGTAACGATTGCGGACGCCATCGAACGGCTCCCCGGTGTTGCTGCGGTAGATCGTTTTCGAGCGTATCCAATTTCGTACCAAGGGCTGCCAGCGAGCTTGGCAGGAGGCGAGACAAAGAAGGTGCAAAGTCACGGCAGCACACGCTTTCTCCCCGGCGAAGATCGCGATTCGATCTTCGCAAAGCTTCCTACCGGCGACTACGCCGTCGTGAGCGAACCGTTCGCAAACAAGCACAACGTGCAGGTTGGAAACAATATCGAGCTTGCTCTCGGCACAAGAAAGCAGGTGTTTCACGTGCTTGGCATCTACTACGATTACTCGACGGAACGCGGTTTCGTCGTGCTGGACCGTCACACCCTGCTGAAATATCTTCCCGATCCCGCGGTGTCGAATATTGCTGTTTTCCTGCAGCCCGGAGCCGATTCAACGGCCGTGCGGCATCGCATAGATCAAGTAATTGGGGGACGTGCCGTCATGGTTTTTACGAACAGTCGCCTCCGGCGCGAAGCCATCGCCGTCTTTGATCGCACGTTTCGCATCACGTACGCGCTCGAAGCCGTAGCCGTAATTGTGGCCGTGCTCGGAATAGCGGGAGCGCTGCTCGCAGTCGTGATTGACCGCCGGCGTGAGTTTGCCATTTTGCGTTTCGTGGGCGCTGCTCAGCCGCAAGTCCGGAGAATCATCCTTTGTGAAGCAGGTCTGCTCGGCCTCCTGGCAAATGGCATCGGTCTGGTGCTCGGCACGTTTTTGTCATTGATCCTGATCTTCGTAATCAACAAGCAATCGTTTGGGTGGACCATTCAGTTCCATTGGCCGATCGCTTTACTGCTAGCCGCGCTCACCGGCGTATATGTTGCGACCGTCTTGGCTGGCCTCTACCCGGCCCGCACAGCTACACGATTGAATCCCATTGAGGTAATTCATGAAGACTAGGCTGACCGCCGGCCTGCTCGTCCTCCTGCTTCCCGCCTTCGCAGTCCAGTGGCAGCTTGCTTTGCCGGGCTATCGCTATCAGTTTCCCCGTGACCACTTCAGTCATCCGGACTATCAAACCGAGTGGTGGTATTACACCGGAAACTTGCGCGCCGCTGACGGGCATCGGTTCGGCTTTGAATTGACATTTTTCCGGCAGGCGCTGAATGTGCCTGAATCCATGAACGCCAACTCAGACGCGACATGGCGGCCAGACCAAATTTACCTTGCACATTTAGCGTTGAGTGATATTGATGGGCGCGAATTCTATCACACAGAGCGGCTGAATCGCGCCGGGCCGGGACTGGCGGGTATAGACGCGCACCCACCTCGATATTGGAACGGTAACTGGCAAGTCCGCTGGGTCTCGACGGCGACCGGAGCACAGAAACTCGAAGCCGTGTGCCGGCGCTTCACACTGCAACTCGATCTCACTTCCGAAAAACCGTTGGTCATCCATGGGGAGAATGGCGTAAGTCAGAAAGGGCCGAAACTCGGGCAAGCATCGCACTACATCTCTTTCACGCGCCTTCGAGCAGCCGGGCGGTTGTGTCGCAACGGCCCTCCCGTTGCTGTAACGGGTCTGGCTTGGATGGACCACGAGTTTTTCACAGAACAGCTTGACAGTACAGATGCCGGATGGGACTGGTTCGCAATCCAATTGCAAAGCAATGAAGAACTAATGCTCTATCGGCTGAGAAAGAAGGCTGGTCAACCCGATCGCTACTCGTCCGGAACCTACATCGATGCCCGTGGTGAAGCGCATTTCTTCAACGCGTCGCAGTTCTCGTTATCTCCAGGTGCCCGATGGCAAAGCCCGAACTCTGGGGCGCGTTACCCGCTCGAGTGGAAGATCAGCATACCGTCTGTCGATCTTGAATTATCCGAGCGAACCTCGCTCCAGAACCAGGAACTGTTCAGCAAAGACCAAACGTTCCCAAGCTACTGGGAAGGAGCCGTCACCTACTCGGGCCATATTCATGCACAAGCGGTCAACGGAGTCGGATATCTGGAAATGACCGGCTACGACACGTCGGCCCAACTCGGCTTGAAATGATCACGCTTGCACCTCGGTCATCATCGGCGCCTCGCTGCTCCGCTGCAGGCGCCCAATGAACCCTGAGAGCAGGGATGCGATGATACAGCACACCACGACGAGTCCCAGTGCATAGCGCAACGTGAATATTTGGGCGACGAACCCAATCGCCGGCGGTCCCACGATAAAACCGATGTACCCGATGCCCGTAACTGTCGCGATACCCGCACCGGGACTGATCGATTGAACGCTCCCGCCCCCACCGAAGACGAGTGGGATGATAACCGAAAAACCTGCGCCAGCCGCGGCGAATCCCGGCATAGACCAACCAGCCGATCGCACGGACAGCGCCCATATCATCCCGCATGCCGCAACCAGGCCGCCTGTTCGTACGGTGCGTGCCGGCCCAAGGCGAGACGTGATCAGATCGCCCAAGAAGCGAAATGTCGCCATAGCTGCGGAGAACACAGAGTAACCCGCCGCCGCGGTACCCGATCCCGCGTTCAGGACTTGGCGCAGATATACGGCCGTCCAGTCGGCCATCGCGCCTTCCGAAAGCAGGATGCAGAAACCGATCGCGCTGAGTGCCAGCAGCGCTCGGGGAATTCTTTTCAGCGAGATTGCGCCTTCCTCTGGCTGAACACCATCGTGTGTCTCTAGCAATAGCGGAGCGATAACAATGATCGCGACCAGATACACAAGCGCGCTCACTCCGAAATGTATGGCCGGGCGTATGGATCGCGCTGCAACCATTCCGCCCACGCCCGCCCCCACCATGGCGCCTAGACTGAACATCCCGTGGAACCTCGACATTGTGGGCTTACCCAACCGCTTCTCTACCTCGACGCCCTGCGCATTCATGGACACGTCCATCGAAGCTGCCGTCGCGCCGAACGCAAACAGCGCTGCCGCGAGACTTAATAAACTTACAGCCAGGCCCGGAAGAACGAGGCTAAGGCAAAGTGCCATGCTGCTGATGGCAGTCACTCTCCGGCTGCCGTAGCGACTCACGAAACGGCCTGCGAATGGAATCGCACCCACGGCCCCGATCGCAGTGCTCAGTAGGGCTAGGCCAAGCTCGGCATCGTTGAGCCCCAAGCCAGCCTTAATAGCCGGAATTCTCGATATCCAGGTGGAGACTAGCAAACCGTGCACCAGGAATACAAGGACGGTCCCCCCCCACGCAGCATGAACGTTGGTGGGCTTCATTTCCGAACTGTACGCTGCACGCCGCTGCTGCGCTTGGCCGAAATCAACCGCTAATTACAAGACTAAATGGCGTAAGTTACAGGACCGCCATTCTAGAGGTGCCCGCTATTCCCCGGGGCATATAGATCGTGATCTCCTGCCCATTCCGTTTCCAGGAGACGATCTTCTTGAGACCTAGGTTTCTGCACTGGTCCTCTGATATCTCAGGTTGAAACTGGTAGAACCGGCTCAAGAACTCGCGTACGATCGGAATCCCAATCACTCCGCTTTTGGGTGCCCACGTGCGCGTGTAAGTGATTAGGACGTCGTAGCTTTTCGCGGGAAGCGCGCGGATCGAGGAAAAGTGGAAATCATTTGTCTCGATGACTTTCAACCCATGGTCGACGAAACCGTAATCCGGGCTCTTGAGCGCCGCACTATAAGGCCAAGCCGTCGCAATCGTACGGTTTGCTAAATTGCGCTGCACAAAATCCGCGGCTAGTTGCTGAAGCCGGACGAAGTCAACCATCGCGTAATTGTTTTCGTATGGAAAGGGGTAAGGCGGATTCCAAAAAAGATTTATAAGTAGCCCGACCGCAAGCCCCGTGGTTGCTACCACCCGGATCGAACGTTGCAGGCAAGTCAGCGCAATTGCGACAGCTATGTAGAAAAATGGCAGCACCGGCAGTAGATAGCGTTCTAGTTCCGCACCACCAAGTACAGTCACCACGACGATGTTGACAGCCGCAACGGCAATCACAACGCGCCAAGCGTCTTTCCGAAACTCCTTCGCACGCCAGATCGTAATCAGAAGCACCATCGTGCCGATCCATCGAAACTCCGCAAAAAACAGGTAGTACATGTGCCGTACGAACGACATCGCGACGCGTGCGGGATGCAGCGCATATGTCACGTTGTAGTGCGCAAAGCTCGGATTACCGAGCCAATAACCTGTCGAGCGGTGTAGGAAGAGCAGCCAGGCCAGCAGCACAACGCCTGGCGCCAGAAAATATGCCGCACGGCGCCAATCCTTACGTGAGAGTAAAAACAGGCACAAGACAACCGGCACCACCAACCCGGTCTCCTTGGCCAGAACGAGCCCAATGCTTGTCACTGCGGATGCGGCATAGTTCTTCCTCAGGAACAATAACAGCGCCAGTAGTGTGAATAGCATGGCTGGCATGTCCAGCTCTGCCATCATGCTCTGCGTGAAGAATAGTGGCGATGCCCCCAGAAACACACATGCGAGAAATGCCGGAGTTGCTGTTGATCTTCGCTCGGTTAGCTCGAGCGTCAATAAGAACGTGACGAGCAACCCGAAAGCTGCCAACACTAACATTGCCACCCGGGTTACTGGAATCGAAAAGCCCAACAGCTTGTACCACAGGACCAGGTATGCCTCTACACCGGGCGGGTGCACGTTCGGTGCAGTCGAATGTGCGATCCACGATCCGCTCCGCAGTAAATCGAGGGCCGTCGGGATGAACTGCCCGTGCTCATCCCAGAAGAAAGGCAGGGCTAGTACACGCAGATGAATAACGAGCAACGTCTCGAGCAGAAACAGAAAAACGAGAATATAATACTGGCGCTTTCGAGTCGGATCTGCGGGCGGCGGCGCTAGTGCAACCGAAGGTGATTCAGGCAGTTGATACTGAGTCGCCATGAGCCCTCTTACTGAATAACGTCTCCCTGAGATTGCGCTTCTAAGCGAATTTCCCCGAACGCAGCCTCATACTGTTTCAGATTCTGTTGAAGCACGTTCAATAAAGCCTTGGCTTGCGGCGGACTCAAATAAACCCCTTGAAAATTCTGAATGGTGACTGCGTCCGGGGCAGTCTGGTTGATGGTACCGAACATGAGGAAGAAATCCCACAGATTCACGCGCATTTGTACGCTGTTGGCGTAGCTCTCACGATAATCCGCTGTCGTCGTGAGCTGAAATTTTGGCTGTGGCTGTCCCGGTGTCATGTTCTCGTCTTTACTCCGCTTGCCTGCGGGTGCGATAGCAACGCAGCCGTGGGGCGAGCTCAAAGGAATGGCGGGGACGACGGGGCTCGAACCCGCGACCTCCGACGTGACAGGCCGGCGTTCTAACCAACTGAACTACGTCCCCTCGTATACCTGAATTTACGTCGGACACTGGCAGAATAGCATATTGCCGAAGCATTCCGAGTTGACCTCTTCTATGTGATCGGTTTGCTATTTTCTTCGCCCTTGGGCACTTACAACCCCTGTAACGCCTCTCGGGCGTTCCCAATCGACTTCCCGCTATGGACTACATCGTCTTTGGATTGGTTACCGTTCCGTTGTTCATGTATTCGATTTGCGCCTCGCGCAACGCCGGAAAGCTTCTAATCCAAGCTGCACCCCAGCAACCCAGCCCCGATAATAGGAGTGTGGCAACGTTGAGCGAACCAAAAGCAACGCCCGAACAGCCCGCCCGGCAGTTGGAGTCGGAAGGGGAGCCTGCATCGCGAGGTCGGCTCAAGGTCTTTATAGGTTACGCGTCCGGCGTTGGTAAAAGTTTTCGAATGATCGATGAAGGCCGGCGCCGTTACGAGCGCGGCCAAGATGTTGTGGTCGGGGCCGTTCAGCCGGACCTTTCTCCAGGTGTCCAGCACGCGATCGCCGGCCTTGAGGTCATACCTTTGAAACAGGTGAACGGCAAACCGGTAATGGATGTCCCCGCCATCCTTCAGCGCCGTCCTAGCGTATGCCTTGTTGACGGCCTTGCCTACGACAATCCTCCCGGTTCGCCTCATGAAAGCAGATGGCAAGACGTCGAGGAGTTGCTCGGCGCGGGAATCTCAGTCATCACCTCGGTCAACTTACAGCACATTAGGGAAAAGCGCAGCCAAGTCGAATCCATCACCGGCAAGCACGTAACCCAGACCGTACCGCTCGGGTTTTTGAGCACTGCCGACGAAATAGTGATTGTGGATACGCCACCGGATACCGCCATGCGGATCTCAGAAGACGGCGATGCGGGCACAGTCAAGCTGCTTACCCAACAGCAACTCTCCGAGCTGCGCGAAATCGCGCTCCTGCTCACAGCCGATGTCGTCGATAAACAGCTCGAAAACTACCTTGCGAGCCATGGGATTCAGGAGCTTTGGGGTACCCAGGAACGCATTCTGGTATGTCTCTCCCCGCATGCCGACGCCAAACGCATACTTGAGAGTGCAGCGCGAAATCGCGACCGGTTTCACGGTGAGTTGATAGCGGCTCATCTGAACCGGCCCGACTGGTCACCTGAGCAGCGTCGAAAGGTAAATGAAGGTATAGAGCTGGCGCGGGCCAAGAGCGCCGAAATCGTCGAGCTCGACGGCGAGGATCCCGTCGATGCCATTCTGCGTTTTGCCCGTCGGCGCGGAATCACTCAGATCTATCTCGGACACAAGGGCCGTGAAAGCTGGCGGGAACGCGCTTTTGGTACCGACCTCGACCGCTTGATCCGTGCTGCAGAAGGCTTTGACGTACGCGTATTCCCGCGCTCTTAAGCGCGAGCCAAGAAAAAGATCCGCCCGAAACCAAGGTCGGCTGTGACCCCCAGATCCTCGGCTGAGATCGCTTCGATGTCCCGAAACCCCGTGTGATCGAGCGCCGCGACGATCTCTGTTCGCGTATAACATCTTTGCTCCACAACGCTCCGGTGCTGCTTCCACACATTATTTTCTCCGGCCTTAACGAACCAGATAATCTCTGTGGACGCTTTCTTCTCTCGAGGACTATAGGTCCCGCGTACCAGGCCCACGCTCTCGTCGGCAATATTCACTGTCCATCGCTGGTGATCGTGCAAATAGGCTCGCTCCACATTCATGTCAAACACGAACAGCCCATTAGGCATCAGCACCGCGTGAACCCTCTCAAACACCTGGCACAGTTCATCCATCCAAAGAATATGATTGAGTGAGTCAAACGTAGACAGCGCGGCGTTATAACGACTAGGCAACTGCATCGCTCGCGCATCCTGAACCTGCAGGTCCACTTGCGGCAGGTCCTTCCGCGCTTGAGCTATCAGTGCGGACGACGCGTCAATGCCGGTCACCTTATAGCCTCGCTTCACTAGTTCCTTCGTAACGTGGCCCGATCCGCAGCAAACATCTAGAACGGATGTGCCCGTCGGTACCTGTGAAAAGAACAGACTTTCGAGCGCGGGCTGCGCCGCCGGAAAATACCAATCTGCCCATAGAGCGTGGTACATCCCAGCGATGTCATCGTAGGAAGAAGGTGGCGGGTCTGGCATGCCTGAAAGAAAAGAGCAGCTCCGCTGGTGCCCGGGGCGGGACTTGAACCCGCACTCGCCTTACGGCGAAAAGGATTTTAAGTCCTTTGCGTCTGCCGATTTCGCCACCCGGGCCGGTTTCGAAGTTAAGCGATTGGCGCGTTATGAACCTGCTTGCGCCAGTTCCCGCGCCATGACCTCTTTTAGCACGTTGATCTTTTGTAGATCCAGGAAGTAGCGACGGTCCATTCATCCGTTTTGTGGGCCGGTAACTGTTTTGCGAACCTCGCTCATTACTCTTCGCCTCTCATCCCGGGCACTTGACCGAACGCGCATTTACCCCATTCGCGCATCGGAATGTCAGACTATCGCAGAACGAACGCCAAAAGCCATAAAGTGTTCGTTAAACTACGCTCTGTTCACACGGTACCCTTTGGCCGTACTAAGCGTAGGATCCGCCAGTACTCACCCGAGTTCCCGGGCCCGCATGGGCGTTCACATCATTCTGTGGCGGAGCGACTATAAAGGTTTGTTGCGGTAGCTGTCTCAGGAAAGCTATGACGGCCCGGGATTCTGGAGAACAAGCGCCGAGTACCGCTGACCCACTCTACTGTCCAGTTTTTAAATAAGCACGACAAAAAAAGGAGTACCTGCTCTATGCTCGCAAAACACTTTGCGGAAACCCTAATTCCTCTCGTGACCATCCTCGCCGTACACGACGCGCTGGCCGCAGGCACCACAGCCAAAACAAACCCGGCGATCACAAATTACACGAGGCCGATAAGCTTCGAACCGAATCGGGGACAAGCTGGCAAGCAGGTTGATTTTGTGGCGCACGGTACTGGATACAGTCTGGTCCTGTCCCACGCTGAAGCCGTAATGTTTTGCATGGCTCCAGCGTTCGGCTGAAACCCGTGGGCGCGAATGCTTCCACTCCACCCACGCCCATCGGCCAGCAATCGAGCAAGAGCAACTACTTCATCGGCAATATTCCTGAGCGCTGGCATACCGGCATTCCGGACTATGCCAAGGTGCGCTATGAAAACGTTTACCAGGGCGTCGACCTGATCTATTACGGCAACCAACGGGAGCTTGAATACGACTTCGTGGTGAACCCTGGTGCAGACCCCGGCAACATATCGGTGCAATTTGAAGGGCCCAGCAAAGCTGAGTTAGACCGCGAAGGCGATGTGGTGATGAACACGACCGCAGGCAAACTGCGCTGGCACAAACCGATTGCATATCAAGAAGTCAACGGCAGGCGCAAGCTGGTCGATTGCGCTTACTTGCCCAGTGGCTCAGGTCTCCTTCGGTTTTCAGTCGGCGCCTACGATCGCGCCAAAGCTCTGGTTATCGACCCCGTCCTGGCGTACTCCACGTATGTTGGCGGCAGCGATATTGACGGCGCAGCTGCCGTCGCTGTTGACGCTCACGGGAGTGCATACGTTACTGGGTTCACGACTTCTAGCGATTTCCCCACCAAGAACGCGTTTCAGAGTAGCAACCATGCCCCTGATGTCGGGGGGAATGCATTCATCGCGAAATTCGACGCTGCAGGAAATCTGGTCTATTCGACCTATCTGGGCGGATCAAGTAACGGCATCGGTCTCGCCGATTCCGGCTCTGCGATCACCGTGGATGCCCACGGTCAGGCATATGTAACCGGTATCGCGGGCTCCGCCGATTTCCCGATCAAGAACGCCTTTCAACCGACCAACCATGGTGCCGTCGGCAATGCATTTGTCACCAAGCTTAGCGCTGCAGGAGACGCGCTGATCTATTCGACCTATCTCGGGGGAAATAACGGGGAATGTGATCCTAATAACGAAGGATGCACCGATGTGGGGTCTGGCATTGCTGTGGACAGTCACGGCAGTGCATACATCGCCGGCAGTACAGTATCGCCCGATTTTCCGACGAAGAACGCCTTTCAAGATCACTTAGGCTTCCAAGATCAATTAACAGCCGTTATTCCAAGCGCATTCGTCACCAAGCTCTGCCCCGCAGGAAACGCGCTGGTCTATTCCACGTATCTAGCCGGATCAGGCGGCGAGCAGGCCAATGGGATTGCGGTGGATCCACGCGGCCAAGCATACGTAACTGGCTCGACGAGGTCTACCGATTTTCCAACAAAAAACGCGTTTCAGAACGCGCTCGGAAGCAGCTTCGGCAACGCTTTTATTACAAAGTTTGACGCCGACGGCGGCGCACTCGTCTATTCCACCTATCTCGGCGGTAGTGGTGGAGATTTTCCTAATGGAGACTCTGGCCAGGGCATTGCTGTGAATGCCCGAGGCGAGGCCTACGTAACAGGTACTACTCACTCCACCAATTTCCCGATTAAGAATGCCTTTCAGAACTCGCTCGGAAGCAGCTTCGGCAACGCTTTTGTTACAAAGTTTCACGCGAATGGCGACGCGCTCGTCTATTCGACGTATCTGGGCGGTAGTGGCGAGCCGGACAATTTCGGCGATCAGGCCACTGGCATCGCCCTGGGTAAACAAGGCGAAGCATACGTAACTGGCTCGACGGGTTCTGCTGATTTCCCAACCAAAGACGCGTTTCAGCCGGTGTACGGCGGCGCTGTTGACGGCTTCATCACGAAGCTCTGCCCTGTCGGCACGCTGGTGTACTCAAGCTACTTGGGCGGCACTGCCGGCGATTTCAGCGCCGGTATCGCAGTGGACTACGCCGGTGACGCATATGTAACGGGCAGGACGGCCTCTCTCAATTTTCCGACGAAAGACGCGTTTCAACCAGCCTTCCAGGGCGTTACTGATGCGTTTGTGACCAAAATCAGCGCTCACTAGAGCCCTCTTTAACACGTGCGGACCGGTCTTAGGATCGGTCCAGCCATTTGTCGAGAGGTGCCGCAAGTGGTACAGCGAATCCCGGCGCAGAAGTAAACTCGCGACCAACCAATTGGTACTCGCATTTAAATCGAGCTTCGGATACCCTTAAAGGCACTGTGTCGAGACGGCCCGCACGCTCTAACCAAAGGTGAGTGAATCATGGCAACTGTCCCTCCCGCAAACCCGGACGCAAACGCACAAATCTATGGCGCTCCGCCGCACATGGCTCAGCAGCCGCCGGTGAAGAAAGGGCTCGGTCCCTTGGCTTGGGTGCTCATTATCCTGGGTAGCCTATTCATGCTGTTCGTCCTCGCAATCATGGCGGTCGGTTTTTTCGTCGTTCAAAAAGTGAAGCAGGCCGGACTCGATCCTGATCTGATGCAGAGAAACCCAGGCTTGGCTGTCACCAAGTTCATCACCGCCGTGAATCCCAACACCGAAGTCCTGAACGTAGATGAGTCGCGCGGAACCATTCACATTCGCGATAAACAGAACGGAAAAACCTACACGATGAGCTTCGAAGATGTGAAGCGAGGAAAGGTAGTGTTTCGGGAGAATGGAAAAGACGCGATGACTCTGACCGCCACGGGCGACGGACAGAAAGCAAAGGTGGTCGTCGAGAGCGGGGGCAAGGACGCTCTGACCCTGAACGCGTCAGGCGACGGCAAAACTGGCACCCTCGATATAAAAACCGTGGACGGCACGACGAGGCTAGGTGCAGGTGCGGCAAACGCCCCAAGCTGGTTGCCGATGTACCCTGGTTCGGAGCCCGAAGGACTCATCGGCGCGGATACCGCAGATGCCGCCACCGGCAGCTTCCATTTCATTACGAAGGACGCGCCCGAGAAAGTCGCTTCGTTCTATAAAAATGCTTTAAGAGCGGCAGGCTTTAAAGTAGGCACGACGACCACTAGCGAGACTGGCGGAAAGGTGAGTGGCGCCCTGAGCGCTGACAACGACGCGAACAGGCAAAACGTGCTGATC
>JBJMGM010000006.1:0-87258 GCA_045807905.1 Bryobacteraceae bacterium
ATCGAGGTTGCCCCGATAGCCTGTTGTCGCAACATCGAAACTTCGCATAAAGAGCTGCTCGACCTGGGGGGTGGGCGTCTTAAACCGCAAGGTTTTTAGGGGGCCGATGGGGGGCAATAATCTCAAAATGAAGGCCAGAACGTGATCCCAACACGAGGGCCGGTCATATTGCTTGCCCCAATTGCGCTCGTAACTGGAGCGGCTCATAATGTACAGGAACTGTTTTCTAGTGATACCCGGTTTCGCTTTCCGGATCTCATCCTCGTGCTGGGCCCAGGCGACTCGTGTGGCCAAAGGTATAGTGTTGCTCACGGCCCGCCGGTAGGATCCGATAGCACGGTCGAAATCGGGAAACATGGTTTTCAGGTCGAAACCGTATGTATTGCGAAAGGCTCTTTCGAGCACGGGTCTCGCGACGTTGAAGCCGATGAAATTGTGGTACGCCTCGGGCGCGAAGTTGCCTTTGGCGACCTCCAGGACATCGAATCCAAACTCGGTCTGCAGGTGAGCGGCAGGCTTGTCCTCATATGTAATAACGCTTCCAAATTTGCGCCGCAGCTTGGGATAAAGGATTGGCTCGGCCACGTTGGTTGCGAGCCGGTGTCCATCGTTATCCGAGAAATAGTGCGATAACGAGCCTAGCGCAAAGGCGAACTCATTCAGGTTTTGCGATTCGGAGATGAGGGCGAGGATGAAGTCCCCGGCGCGCGCATAGTGTGTTAAGTCGCTGAAATAACCATTTCCATGCGGGTAAAAGCCTATGTCTTGAATAATTGCGCCACCGTACGCGTAAGCATGGGCTTCCTTCAACTGCTCGGGCGTGGCCTTTGGAAAGCGCGCCAACAGGACACGTTTCAACTTCACATCCCAGAGCGCATCCACGATTGCTTCGTGAGAAAGGACCGAATACGCGTTCGATGGCTTTGCGATTGACAGCGCAAGGCAGACGGCGACACAACGACAAACCGGGGCGTGGAATCCGCGCTGCGGCGATAAGGGCATTCAGGTCTATAGTTGCAAACTGAACTTGCAAACTGGAGAGGCGAAAGCTGCAAAACAAAAGGCGCGAGGCCCGGGCTTTTGGCCCAAGTCATCGCGCCTACGCTGATGGGTTTCCTGAAAACCGGTTATTGGTTGCTGATTTGCACGTTGACCGTTCGGGGCTTTGCGACCTCCTTCTTGGGAAGCGTGATCGTCAAAACACCGTTCTTATAGTCGGCCTTCACCTTATCGGGATCGACGGTCTCCGGCAAGCTGAATGCGCGCACGAACGAACCGTAACCGCGCTCAATGCGGTGGAAGCCGCGGCCGTTGCCCTGCTCTTCAAACCTGCGCTCGCCCTTTAGGGTTAGCGTGCCATTTTCCATCTGAATGGCCACGTGCTTGGGATCGATCTCGGGAACATCGGCCTTGAGAACCAGTTCGTTCTCCGTCTCGTAGATGTCGACCGGGGGTGACCAGGGCCGGGAAGTCGGCTCACTGAGCAACCGGGAGAGTGAATCCTGGAAAACGCGCAGACCGGTAGGAAAATCCTCGGTCTCGGTATTGAACGGGTTATATCTCATGAGTGGCATTGTTGGGTCCTCCTGTTTTAATCTCGGTACAACTCCACTATAAAATATGCGTGCTTTGCTGTCAAGTATCTTTATCCGTTCGTGCTCATGCCGCTCGCGGCGCTATCCCGGGTGTTACACCGGCTGGCTGTTTGCGTCCTTGTCGTATGCCCACTCTTGAAGAAGGCGCTCCGGCGCCCGCGATTTCCCTCTCTACAGATTCTGGAGAAGCCTTTGATTTGCAATCGCTTACGGGAAATAACGTCGTGCTCTACTTCTTCCCCAAAGCCGACACGCCGGGCTGTACAAAGGAATCCTGCGAATTTCGAGACGCCTCGAAGAAATTCACGAAGGCGAACACCGTTATTGTCGGGGTTTCTCCCGATCCCACGGGAGCTCAAGCCAAATTCAAGCAGAAATTTGATTTACCGTTCGTGCTACTCGCGGATGTGGACCACAAGGCAGCCGAAGCGTACGGCGTGTGGAAGGAGAAGAGCATGTATGGCAAGAAATACATGGGTGTCGAGCGGACCACCTTTGTCATCGACACTACGGGCGTGATCAAGAAGGTCTTCCCCAAAGTGAAGGTCGACGGGCACGCAGAGGAGGTTTTTGCCGCCGTGAGCCGGTGATTTAAGCGGCTTCGTGCTGCTGGCGGACTGCCGTTTGTCCTGCTCCTCGCCAGAACGCAGTCGCACTGCGGTGTACGAGTGATGCAGTGCGCGTTAAGCAGCTTTATATGCTGAAGAAGCTGCCGGACGAGCAAACACCATGAGCGAACCCTTAAAAGTTGCGGTAGCCGGGCTGGGGCGTATGGGAACGGTGCATGCATTGCACGTGCACGAACTGGCGCGAGACACGCGACAGTGTGAACTCGCCGCGTTGGCAGATCTCGATGTGGAACGTGCTCGCCGCTTCAATGCGGATATTGGAGGACAGGTTCCGATTTTTCCGTCGCTCGAAGAGCTAGCGAAAGCGGGTGTCTGTAACGCAACAGTCATAGTGACGCCGACCGATAATCACGGGGAGCATGCGGCCATCATGATCGCAGCCGGACACCGCGTGTTGTTAGAGAAGCCGCTTACAGGCAGCCTGGAGGCGGATCGAGAATTTGCCGCCGAACTCGACCGCGATTATCCAGATGCTCTGATGCTCGCGTTCCAACGCCGGTTTGATGAACCTCTTCGGCACGCGAAAGAGCTGACCGAAAGTGGCGCGATAGGCCGGGTTTTCAAGATCTATTCTGCGCTCGAAGACTCTAATCCCGCGCCGAATGGCTACAGAAGTACTGGAATTCTGCCGGACATGTCCGTGCACAACGTCGATGAGATTCTTTGGCTGACGGGACGTACGCCGAGTAAAGCGCTTGCCATCGGCTCTCGAGTTTACAGCCATGCGCACACGACCTGCGTAGAAGATTTCGATGATGCGCTCTTGTATCTCTGGTTCCACGATCATTTGACGGCACAGGTTCAAGTCAGCCGCAACCATGTGTCTGGTTACCGGGTTGAGACTGTGATCTTTGGCGAAGAGGGGCAGATTCACGTCGGCCGCTTCGAGCAGAAACCGTTTGACGTTGTGGTGGAAGCGTATGGCCGCCGCGGGCGAACGAAACGTATCGCGTACAGCAGTTTCTCCATGCGCGATTATGGGCGGCCGCACCAGAATTCGTCGATCGTTTTGGCGCGGCTTACAAGGCGGAACTGGCCGCATTCCTTGAGTGCTGCAGAACAGGCGCACACTTTCCTACTACTCATCGCGATGGGTTCGCGCACAGGAGGCCATATCGGCGGGGATGCGGGCCATGATTGGACCGGAACACGCGGCGGCGGTGGGGGCAAGCTAAGAAAATTTAGTTACGCGCCATAAAGCTAAACCGGCAGCTACGAGGACCAACAGCATGGCGAGGCTCAAGGCGAGCAACCATCCCATATGGATTTCCATATGAGGGACGCGCGCCATTATTCCGAGCGCGGCAAAGATGAAGACAGCGCCAGTGACGAGAACCCAATCGACCCATGTGCGGCGAGTGACGTGGGATTCAAGCTCGCGGCCTTCCATTCGCGTCCTCACGTAACCAGGGTTGATGCCGTATAGCTTGGTTTCACGCTGTGCGGCTTCCTTCCAGCTACGGTATTCGCTTTCGGAGGCGGACGAAAGTGCGATTGCCACTGCACCCGCGGCCATCAGTAGAGATCCGCCGATGACTTGCGCATACACGTTTGCATGTAAGCCATGCAGCTCGTGGAAGACCAAGATGGCCCACAGCAAGCCCCAGAGCTGGTTCGTATTCGACAATGGAATGCCGCGGCTGATGCCGACATATTTTGTGGCGTAGTTCTGAAATAGATCGCCAACGACCCACATGAAGCCACCCAGAAGGGGCCAAAACAGGATGCCGCGGTTCGCGGCAAGCTCATGCCAGAACGGCGATATGCCACCGAGGAACGCAATCGCGATGAGTGTGACGGTTGTCATTTCGCCGAACGTGAAAAAGGTGAGAAACGTGAGCGGATTCATGCCGGTGATGTATGCCTTGCGATAGGGGATGTACATCGATCCGAACATGAGCCCAGCACCTAAGGCGGCGGCAATGCCGCGAATTGCACTTCCGTGCGCTGCTTCTGAGGCTGTCGAAGCGGCAGAGATGAATATTGCGCCAACGAAGATAATGACGGCGCCTCCAACGACTCCCAGCTTGCGGGACCAAGCCGCTCCATGCAGCTCCTTGAACAGGAGCGTGCCCCAGAGAATACCGATCAGGCTATTTGAATTCCACAGGGGGAAGGCGAGACTCAAGCCAATGTCCCTGACGGCGAATATGGTCAGCGTGTTTCCCACTGCCCAAAGGCAACCCGCCATGATGCCCCATACGACCAAGTGCGGCACGTGCCGCGCATCACTGAAAGTGTCGGAGGTGCCACGAATAATGGCAGGCAAACTCCAGCGCGAGATAAAAGCCCCTAAAACCATCATGAACGAGATCACTAAGGGAGAGACCGCGACGGTAACTAACTTCGTAGGGGCTTCGGCTCCCGCTAACCATAACGCGGCTGAAACGCCGCAAAATATTCCGAGCCTGTGAAGTCTTCGCTGGCGAGAGTGGTCGGTCGAAGTTTCAGTCATCGTGGGATTCACGGGGTCTTCTCCGTTCATTGGACGAGGCGCAGCAGCAGCAACCCTATGGTTAGAACTGCAAAGGGAACCCAAAACTGAACGTCGCGGAAGATGACGGCCGGCCAACGTCGAGATGGTTCCAGAGGCTCGTTGCGGTGGTGGGTCATGATCAACTACGGTACCTCTCTCCAGGTCCACTTCCTAGAATAAGTTCAGATACGGGATGCCGCAGCAAGAGACTGTCCACATCACTCCAGAGGCGATCATCAGCTTCATTCTCGAGGAGATGGAAGCAGGAATGTGTCCTAGCTATTACAGCAATCTCGTGCCGAGTGTTTACGACGTGTACCTCTATGAGGAGGACCTTGAGAGGCTTCGGCCACTGGAGCAGCGGATGCGCGAAGAGGCCATGAACGCTCTCGGTGAAAGGCTCGCTGCGCTGAATATGGCGGCGGCACGCAAGCCGAAGCTGGCGCTCGCGGGATCAAAGAAGCGAGCAAAGCAGTACGAAACTCTTGGCGACTGGTCTGTTGCGTTTTACGAAAATACTGATGATGATGCGCGGGAGAATCCGCTGGTCATTCATTCCACATTTCCCTTGAGTGCCCAAGCGGACGACCGTGCGGGCACGCTGACCGAGCGAGTGAGCAAAAGGCGCAGTGACGGCCAGACGCTGACTACTTCGACGGAACGCGGCGGCGATTTAGATACTCGCCGTGCCACGGGCATGGTTTACGCCAGTCTTTCGTACGAGGATGACAGCGGCGCGCATACGTATCAGATGACAAAGGACCTTATCAAGATAGGCCGGGGCGCGGAGGATCGCTGGGTGGATCTGAAAGTGAATTCGAGAAAGGATGTTTCTCGCGAGCATGCCCAAATCCGGCGCGATCCGGCCACGGGACAGCTGTTTATAAAGGATCTGAGCAGCCTGGGTACAACGGTGGATGGCAAACGCGTGCTGCCAAGCGTCCAGCAGATGAACGGCCAGGACGTGGATAGGAATATAGAGGTGCCGCTGCCGAGCAAGGCGCGGATCGGACTTGCGGGTGTGCTGTTCATGGATTTCAAGACAGTCAGGCAGCGATGACGAGTCTCCATTCCGCGCGTTATGTATTTATGATTCTGCTACTCGTATTTGCGCTCTGCGGAATTTTCTTCGCCAGGAAAAAGGTCGATTGATGACGGCGGCTGTTCCGCGTTACCTTTCGGCCGAATCGACCGATCGGGGTCACGTTCGCGCCAACAACGAAGATCGCGTCTACTGCGACGACGTGCGCGGTTTGTTTCTGGTCGTAGACGGCATGGGCGGGCACCAGGCGGGCGAGCACGCCGCGGAAATCGCGATCGAACGGGTGCGGATTCGGTTGGAGCGTCAGACGGACACGGTGGAGCAGCGCCTGCGTGAGGCGATTGCACTTGCGAACAACGCCATCTACGAAGCTGCTCAAAAGAATGCAGACTGGCGTGGCATGGCATGTGTGCTGACCGCGGCTGTGATCGAGGATGGACACATTACCGTTGGCCATGTGGGCGATTCGCGACTTTACAGAATTAAGCGCGGCGTGATCGAGAAGATGACTCACGATCACTCGCCCGTTGGCGAACGCGAGGACGGTGGTGAACTGAGCGAGGCAGAAGCCATGCAGCATCCGCGGCGGAATGAAGTGTACCGCGATGTCGGCTCGCAAGAGCGCACGCCGGATGCCGGGGATTTCATAGACATTTTTCAGACACCGTTCGAGCCGGACAGTGCTGTGCTGCTTTGTAGCGACGGGCTGAGCGATGCTGTGTCCTCCGAGAAGATTTTAAAGATTATCGAAGAGAATGCCGGGGATCGCTGGGCAACAGTGCAGGCCTTGATTTCAGCGGCGAACGAGGTGGGAAAAGACAACGTGTCCGTGATTTTCGTCGAAGGCGATGACTTTGCTGCATCATTCGGACGGCGCTCCGTTCGGGAAGCGAGAGACATGCTTCTTAGCCAGGCGTCCACTGGCGAGAGTACCGACCGGATGATCGCGCCCGACGCTGCGGGGCAGAGGCGGTGGTATTCCAATCGGTCAGCTTACCTGGTCTATGGGGTGCTGCTTGGCGCGGCGCTAACGTTTTTCATACGGTCGTACGTCCTGGAGAAGAGACTTGCGCCTGCTTCCCGATCCTTCGTAGTGAGCGCAGGTGCGACTATTGCTGCTGCTTTGGAAAAGGCCCGCCCCGGCGATACGGTTGCCGTAACTCCCGGAACGTACACAGAGGACGTGCAGTTAAAAGGAGGCGTGACGCTCAAGGCGCAACGCGCACACGAAGCGGTAATCAAAGGCGCGCTCACTGCCGACGGGATTCAACACGCGCAGCTGGAAGGGTTCACGATTCGTAGCGGAAATATCGGGATTCGCCTTAAAGACAGTGATGTCATCCTGTCGCGTGACGATGTTGGTCATGGGCGTGGCGTGGGTGTTGAATTCAGCGGCAATTCGCGCGGCGCAATCTTTGCCTGCTTCATTCACAATAATGCCGGCGGTGGCATTGCCGTAACCGATGCGGCTGCTCCTAGCATTGAAGGCAATCTTATCGAAGGTAACGGAGCGCAGGTTGCCTCACTGCTACCAGGTCTGGTCATCCGCTCCACGCTCCGGCCAACGGTGATTCGGAACGTTTTCGCTGGGAACGGCGCCGAGGCGATTTGGTTGGCCGCTGCTGACGACGCAATTATCGAAGGAAATTTCTTCTTCGTTTCCGGCAAGCCGGATCAACGGCCCAGGTTGCGAATCCTGAGACGCGCGAACGGCGGCGAGGGCCCACCACGGTGAATGCCGGAGACCTCTACGGGCGATACCAGATCATCCGGTTGATCGGGCGGGGTGCCATGGGCGAGGTCTTCCTTGCGCACGATACGGAAACGCAGCGTGACGTTGCGCTCAAAATCGTCTACAAAGGGCCTGAGCCAGAAGATCAGGACATCCTTGATGCTGAACGGCTGGGAGCCGAGCTGCAAAAGCGCCTGAGCGGCTTGGATCGACGAGTCGTGACAGTGAATAAGTACGGCGAAAAATCAGGCGATCTTTTCATCGAAATGGAATTTATTGAGGGCGAGGATCTCTCGGCCGTTATGGCCCGCGGCCCAGTGAATCCTGGCTTCGCCGTACATGTTGCAACAGAGCTTTGCGAAATGCTCGAAAATCTTAGAGCCTTCACAACCACGATTGGAGAGCGCCGGTTCACGGGCATTATCCACGGGGACCTAAAACCGCGAAATATTCGTATCAATAAGCAAAACCAGGTGAAAGTTCTGGATTTCGGGATTGCGAAAGCGCTCACGCACACACGCAAATACACGATGAACGTGTTCGCAAGTAGCGCATACTGTTCGCCGGAGCGGCTGGAAACGCAAAACATGGATTCGCACTCCGACCTGTGGTCTGTGGGCATTCTTTTGTACCAGACGATCGCGCACAGGCTACCGTTCGAAGAGCCGACCAAAGAACGCCTGGAGCGCCGTATCCGGTCTTTGCAATCTCCTGATCCACTGCCGCCCTCCTGTCCTGAACCATTGCGGCGCATCATCTATAAAATGCTGGCGCGTGATCCGGCGCAACGTTATCAGACGGCCGTCGAGGTAAACGAAGACCTGACTCGCTTTCAAAATGGCCAACAGGTCAGGGCCGAGGCCTTTCGGGCAGCCCAAGTGTTGGACACAAATGCTACGGTGCGAACCGCTCTGCCGGTGCGCGAGGGGGTGGCGGATAATCGCACAGTAAGGTCGGGACGTAGCGTTCCAGTACTCACGAAACGGCACCGAAGCAGCAGGGCTCTGGGATGCCTTGCGGCGTTCGGCGGTGTGTGTTTGATTGTCTTCACGTTCGTTTCACTGCAGCTTAACTTTTGGAACAGCGCGGACAAGCTGAAGGCTGATATCGAGACAGAGCATGTGGGCAACTTGGACAGCGCTTGGACGCGTTATCAGGCGCTGGCCAGCAAAATGCACCTCGGCTTTTTTTTATGGGGCGCCAAGGGCGCGTTGAAAAAACGCCTGGTTGCGGGCGCCGATGAAACTATAACCGAGTTCCGAAACAGCGACACGCCGATCGTATACGAACCGCAATGGGTAGAAGCGCGGAATAACCTTTCGCGCGCGCTCGAACTGGATCCGGGTGATAGCGGCATAGAGGGCCGGCTGCGGTTGTGCGAAGGGCACATAGATCGCATCGATGCGAATGCTTTGCGCGGGACTGCGCGGCAAAAGCGATTGAATGCGGCAGTGAATAAGTTCGGTGAGGCGGCTGAACTCATGAAACACTCGCCAGACCCTTATCTTGGACTGGCAAATCTCTACATATACGATTTGAGTGACGTGGACAAAGCCGAAGAGGCGTTGAAGAAAGCGGCGCATCGCGGGCATCCGGTTGGCAAGCGCGAGACGGCCCTGTTGGCAGACGGTTACCGGCGGCGTGCAGATCGAACTTGGCGTGAATCGCGCGGCTACATTCATTCACCTTCCCAGGAGCGCGATTATCTGGACAGAGCCAGAGAGGACTATATTCACGCGGAGGATCTCTACAAGCGAGCGGGCCTGTTTGGCGATGCAGCACGAAACCAGTTTCAAGCGATTCAGGGGCAGCAGAAGGTGGAGCAGCGGTTAACTGCGCTCGAAGAAGGCACGGTTTCACAGTGAAGATTTCGCGCGAGGAAATTGCAAGTCGGGCCCAAGAACGGCTTAAGACGGAGCGGAGCGCTTCAGCTGGATCGCGCGGAATCGAATTGGTGTGGCTGGTGGCCGGTTCCGTTGTGGTCGCCAGCGGGCTCGCGCTTGTGTATGAAGCAAAGACTCACGGCGTGGCCGAACAAGAGAAAACCACGCTAAACCTGAATCAACTTGCTCGTCCTCAGGAACTGCTCCCGTATGTGGGGATCATTCCTGCCCAATCGGACCAGGAATTTGTCGCAAAACGGATTTACAACGTGAAACGGCATGGGGAAATGTTCAGCAATACCGGGGCGCTTGCGCGGTTGCGAGTGACGGAAGCCGAGCTCGTCAGGGCTCGCGGCCTCGACGCGTTTCCGAAGCGCATGGCGGACGCCAGGCAGCGCAGAGAGCAGCGGGACGAAGAGTTGGAAACAAGCCGCAGCTGGTTCAGTAAAAAATGGGAATCAATGCCGGGCAGGGAAGGTGAGCGTGCGATTTCTATTCCCCTGCTCACTTCAGCAGAATTTGCCCAGTTGAAGCCTCATCTAACGGTTCGCACGGCGCGGCAGTTCCGAGCGCACCTCGTTTTTTGGGTCGTTCTGTTTTTCTCGGCTTTCTACGCCGTACACGTGATTTGGCGGGCTGTGCGATTTACGGGTGACGACCTGATGCTTCCAACCATACACGCACTTTGTGGAATCGGGTTGATTGTGATGATCAGCCTGCGCGATCCACTCCGGGATGCGCTTCTATTCGCCGATTTCACCGAAGGTGTGATCGCAGGATGTGTCGCACTGGTTCTGTTCAGCATGCTGGATTGTGAGCGACACTTCAGCAGACTCAGTTATGTGCCACTCATTGCGGCGCTGGTACTCGCTATTGCGTTGGGTGTTTTTGGGACCGGGCCGGGAGGTAGCGACGCTAAGATCAACCTGTTCTTTTTCCAGCCGGTGGAGCTAATTCGAATTTTAATCGTGTTGTTTCTGGCCGGATACTTCGCGCAGAACTGGGACGCGTTGCGGCACTTGAAGCAGCAGCACGGACGGCTCGCAACATTCTCGGCGAGGTTTAGCATTCCGCGTTTGGATTACGTGTTTCCCGTTGCGGTGGGGGTAGGAATTTCGATTGTCCTATTTTTTTGGCTCGGCGATCTGGGACCGGCGCTCGTGATCGGATGTCTGTTCCTCACGATGTACAGCATCGCGCGAAAGCGCGTACTCCTCTCAGCGGCGGGGCTGGCCGCCATTATTCTGGCGTCTGCAATCGGTTACGCGACTGGTTACCCGCATACGGTTCGTGAGCGTATTGAGATGTGGAAGTCTCCGTGGGACAACCATGTGCGCGGCGGCGATCAGCTTGCAGATTCACTGTGGGCGCTCTCAAGCGGCGGCGCTACCGGCACGGGGCTGGGACTTGGCAACGCACAAAGTGTGCCTGCCGCTCACACCGACCTGGTGGTGTCAGCGTTCGGCGAAGAAGCCGGCGTGCTTGGAATACTCGCGCTCTACGCGCTATATGGAATCCTGATCTATCGCAGTTTGCGAATCGCATCGAATGCTCCGGGTACCTACTCTTTCTTTCTCGTGATTGGTCTCGCGTTGATCACCGCGCTGCAGTTGTTGTTGATCACAGGCGGTCTGCTCGGGCTCATTCCACTTTCGGGCGTTGTATCGCCGTTTCTGAGCTACGGAAGGACGTCCATGGTTGCGAACTTCGTGCTGTTTGCATTCATTCTTTCCATTTCGAGCACGCGCGGAAAGCGCGATCAGCAACCGAACTTTGGTTCCGGAACGCGCGTGCTAATGGCCGTCCTCGGTGTGCTCATGGTTACGGTGCTGGCGCGTTTCGCATGGGTTCAAATCGCAAACGCAGACAGTATTCTTGTCCGACCCAGCCTTGTGATGCAGGCGGACGGAGTGCGGCGGTACCAGTACAATCCGCGGTTGCTTGAAGCTGCACGTGAGTTGCCGAAGGGCACTATCTTCGACCGCAATGGAATTCCGCTGGCGACAAGCGATTGGGCGCAAATCGAAGCGCATCGCGCAGATTACGAGAAATTGGGTGTTACGCTCGACCAGACCACCTCGAAACTGGACCGCCGGCATTACCCGCTCGGCCCGGCGATGTTCTATCTGCTCGGTGATGTTCGGAGCCGGCTAAAACAGGGCGCAAGCAATACGGCTTTCGAGGAGAACGCGTCCCGGATCCGTCTTCAGGGTTACGACGATGTGGCGGAATTGGAAGAAGTGCCCGATTCCGAAACCGGCCAGATCACTGCGCGAGTTAAGCGCGATTACAGAGCATTGATTCCCCTCGTGCGCCATCGTTACGAACCCAATAATCCGGCTGTGAAGGAGATTCTAAACCGGCCCCGTGACGTGCATATGTCCATCAATGCGGCTCTCCAGATGCGGGCCTCAGAAATTCTGAGCAAGCACCTGGTGAGGCTTGGTAGGCAGAAAGGAGCGCTGGTGATCATGGCTCCGTCGGGCGACACGCTGGCGGCAGTCAGCTACCCGTGGCCGTCGCAAGTACAGTTCGCATCACTAAAAACCAGTGCAGAGACGCCCCTTGCGGGAACGGATCTGCTCGACCGCGCACGCTTCGGACTATATCCTCCGGGATCTTCTTTCAAGATTGTGACTGCGATGGCGGCGCTGCGGAAGGACCCGGCTCTCGCAAAGCAACGCTATTCGTGTGTGCGCCTGCCGGACGGCCGGATTGGTAACTTTGTCGGGAAACGTGAGATCCGCGACGATGTTCGGGACGCCCAGCCGCATGGCTCGGTCGACATTCAAAAGGGAATCATCGTGTCCTGCAATGCCTTCTTCGCTCAACTGGGCGCGCGCGGCGTGGGATCGAAAATGCTCTATGACACCGCGAGTAAGCTGGGCATCTCGGTCGCACGGCCCAATACGCCGCAGAAGCTGCAGCAATATCTTGCGCAAGCGTCGTACGGGCAAGGGCAAGTAGTGGCATCGCCCTTTCAAATGGCCCGTGTGGCCGCGACGATCGCAAACGGCGGCAACGCGCCTCAAGGACGCTGGATCATCGATGAAACGAATCCGCGGATGCGCGCTGCGCAGCCTCTGCTACCCGCTTCGCTGGCGAGCCAGATCGCCGGATATATGCGGGGAGTCGTGACTTCAGGAACCGGCCGAGTGCTGAATGCGTCACCCATAGCGATTGCGGGAAAAACCGGCACCGCGGAACTTGCGAAGGCGCCGTCGCACGCCTGGTTCATTGGATTCGCTCCCTTTGGAGTGAAGGATGGGAAGCAAATCGCGTTTGCTGTATTGGTAGAAAACGGACAATATGGAGGAACCGCGGCGGCTCCTATTGCAGGTGAGATCGTCGCGGCGGCGCGTCAACTGGGCATCATATGAAGGCACTCGAACAGCTTGACTATTGGATCGCCGAAAAAGTTAAGAATTGGTCGTCCAGAGTGTCAGGCGTTCCGAGGACCAGAGAGATTCTTGAGATTCGGCGCGACATTCTTGAAGACGTTCGCGATCATATCCAGCCGAAGGGGCAGGGCAGAAGGATTTTGCCGTATAACACGATCGCCATCCACATCGCTGCGGCGAATCAGGAGCAGCGCGAGTTGCTTGAAGCGGCTTTCAACCACGACGGCGTGGCAGAAGATGTTCGAGAGCTGCTCAGCGAAGCTGATTGCCCGGTACCCACCGCTTTGAGTGTTTCCGTTTCGGTAGGCGAAGACCGCGCGCTTGCATCGAGCGGACACCCGTTCATGACTGAATATTCGAACAAAGGCGCGGCGGGGTCAAAGCTGACCCGAAATGCCCGACCGAATGCGAAGCTTTTGCTCATTTGTGGTGAAGCAGACGTTGCCGAGTACACGATTCAAGCTGATCGGGTGAATATCGGTCGACTGAAAGAGGTGATCGGAGACAAAGACGGGCTTCGGCTCCGCAATGATATCGCATTCGCCGACACTGAGATCACTGTATCGCGCGAGCACGCCTATATTCGATATGACCCGGAGAGTGGGAAATTCCGGCTATATGATTCCCGAAGCCAACGCGGGACCAGCGTTTTTCGCGAGGGCCGGCGTCTCCAGGTCCCAAAAGGCGCGACGCACGGTTTTCAACTCCGGTCAGGAGATGAGATTCTCCTAGGCGATGCGCGGATTGCGTTTGAGAGCGACAGTTAGGCTTTCAGGAGCGCCGGCGCTATGGGCATGGAGCGAATGCGTAGGCCGGTCGCGTTGTAAATTGCATTCGAAAGAGCAGGGGCAATGCCCATAATCGGCGTCTCACCGGCTCCGGCCGATGGCAGATCTTTGCGATCCACTAACACGATTTCGATCTTGGGCGCATCGCTAAAGCGCGGTACGCGATATTTCGAAAGTCGTGGATTGAGAATACGCCCATTTGCGAAATCGATGCTCTCATACAATGCTCCGCCGATGCCCATCACGACGGCGCCTTCCACCTGGTTTTTTAGATGTTCAGGGTTCACAACTGCGCCACACTCGAAGGCTTCGACGACTCTCTCGATATGGACTTCGCGGTCGACGCCCACTGAAACCTGAACGCAGCAGGCAAAGAAGCTGCCTTTTTCCGTGCCACACGCGAGACCGAAGCCACGCCCCGTTGCGGCCGCGTTTTTCGCCCATCCAAAACGATCGGTAGCGGCCTCAAGCACTGCACGAATGCGAGGATTGCTTAAATTTTTCAAACGAAATGCGAGAGCATCTACCTTCAGCTCAGACGCGAGCTCATCAATATGCGATTCGCGTGCGAAGTGATTCGCGGTCGCGGCTAATCCCCGGTAAGATCCCTGGCGTAGCGGCGACTTGACAGGGTGAAAGTGAATGCTTTGGTTCGCTACTTCGTATGGAGTTTCTATGCCCGAGGGGCCGGAATTATAGTTGTGAAATTCCCAGGCACTCAGCAGGCCATCTTTCGTTGCGCCGCTTCTGATCTCAATTACGCCGGCAGGACGGAAATACGCCCAAGTGAATTCCTCTTCACGCGTCCAAACGAGTTTGACTGCTTTGCCTGCGCCTCTAGCGAGTTTTGCTGCTTCGATAGCGCATTCGCCGCTGTGCTTTCCTCCATAGGCGCCGCCCGTATCCGGCACAATCACGCGAACTCGTTCTTCTGATATCTTGAACGCATCTGCAAGCTCGGTTCGAACTCCGAAGGGCCGCTGGCTACCTGTCCAAACGGTAAGATCTGAACCTTTCCATTCGGCCACCGCAGCGCGAGGCTCGAGTGGCGTATGAGCGATGTAAGCCACGGAGTAAGCACTCTTCAGACTTTTATCGGCGCTTCGGAGCCCGTTTTCAGCCGAACCCTGGACGGTTGAATGGCGCTCCCAGGTTTCGGAGGGCGATTCAGATGGATTCTGCTTCAGATAAGAAAACAGCTCGGCCGCTGAGATCTGCGGTTCCTCTTTCCAGCTAGTCTTGATACTTGCGATGGCCTTCTCGGCGATGAACTCGTTCGGCGCAGTAACCCCAACGAAGTCCGCTTCATGAATCACAGTGACGCCCGGGGTTTGTTGAGCAGCGCCGGCGTCGATCGACATGAGCTTAGCGTTAAAGCTGGGCGGGCGCAGAATACGGCCGTAAAGCATGCCGGGGCGCTTCAGGTCCGAAGTGTATTTATGCTTACCGGTGACGATTTCGCGTGCACTCACTTTCGGTAAACTGGTTCCCGCAACTTGCCACTTCGCGGCCGGTGTTGTGAGATTGTCCTGGGCAATGGACTTTACCCAATCGACTCGAGATGCCAACTCGCCGAAGCTGGCGGTTTTACCGCGGGAACGATCAATGACACAGGCGTTTGCAACGGTAAGCCCAGCGTGGTCAACGTTCCATTTCTGTGCTGCAGCGGTGACCAGCATTTCGCGAGCTGATGCCGCCATTTTGCGAAGCTGCGGCGCCATGGTCGGCGTGCTCCGGCTTCCAAACGTGCCCATATCCCACGGGGTCAGGGCAGTATCGGCCATTACGAGGCGCACTGATGCGGGCAAACACCGCAGCTCGTCCGCTACTGCTTGCGTAAGCGAGGTTCGGATGTTCTGACCGACCTCAGCTTTACCTGTGAAGGCTGTGATGCTGCCTTCGGGCGCGATATGCAACCAAGCGGAGATATTCTGCGGGAGATCTTCATGCGACGGTCGATGCCGGGCTCCGCCAGATTCCTGAGCGAAACTGTCGTGATCGGGAGTGAGAAGGACCAGGAGGCCGCCGCCGAGTGTTTTCAAAAAGGCACGGCGGTTAGGAGCGCCGCTGCTCGTCAATAGCTCAGGCATGACTTCGGTCCTTGGCTTCAGCGGCCATTCGATGTGAGGCCATTTCGAGCGCCGAGATGATTTTGTTGTAGGTCCCACAACGGCAGATATTCCCTTCGAGCGCCTGTTTGATCTGGGATTGGGAGGGCGCGACATTCTTTCGAAGCAGCGCCACGCTCGATACGATCATTCCGGGCGTGCAATAGCCGCACTGCATGGCATCGCACTGAATGAAGGACTCTTGAACCGGATGGAGGCGATCTCCATCGGCGATACCTTCGACCGTGGTGATCTCCTTGCCGGCGACACTGACCGCCGGAGTGATGCACGAGCGGTGCGGAACGCCGTCAATCAGAACCGTACAGGCGCCACACTGCCCCTCACCGCAGCCGTACTTCGCGCCGGTAAGGTCAAGGTCATTGCGAAGAACAAACAGCAATGAACGCTCCGGATCAACGGACGTCCGGACGCGCTCGCCATTCACAATTAGGTCCATAAGGTTAAGTTTAGATCTGAAGGCGCACGAGCCTACGGACCGAGCGGCCCTACACTTACAATAGATTCATGAAGCGTCTGCTACTGCTCCTTTTCGCCCTCGGCGCGTGCGTGGTGTGCGCTCAGGAGTGGAAGAAGGTTGACGCACTGCCCGGGGTTGACTTGAATGGCCTGACTTCGGCTCAGAAGGCTACTGCGCTGAAGATTCTCCGCGAGCACGACTGTTCTTGCGAGTGTGGCATGAAGATGGCTCAGTGCCGGGTGCAAGACCCGTCGTGTTCTTACAGCCGGGGTTTAGCGACGGTGATTGTTGACGCGCTGAAGAGCGGGAAAAGCGAACCCGATGCAATCGCAGCCGCTGAAGCGTCAAAGTTCGCGCACATACAGCAACGCAAATTATTAGACGATCCGATCGCCATCCCGACTGGTGGCGCGCCGGCTCTCGGTCCGCAGAACGCGCCCATCACTCTGGTCGAGTTCTCAGATTTCCAATGTCCGTATTGCATCGCGGCTGCGCCTGAACTCGCAGCAGTGTTGAAAGCGTATCCGGCGCAAGTGAAGCTCATTTTTAAGCAGTATCCACTCGAGACGCATTCGCAAGCTGCCCTGGCCGCCGCCGCCGCCGTAGCAGCGCATAGGCAAGGAAAATTTTGGCCCATGTACGACGCGATGTTTGCCACTCGCGACGGTCTCTCTAAAGAAAACCTGGTGGCCTTGGCACAAAAAAACGGTTTGGATTTGAAACGCTTTGAGGCCGATCTCGATGCGACTGAGGTGAAGGAGGCCATCACGCGGGATGTACAGGATGGCGACCGGGCCGGCGTCGAAGGCACGCCGACTCTGTTCATAGATGGCCAGCGCTACAACGGACCCATTGAGCTCGGATCGCTGAAACCGGTGCTCGACGCCGAGTTGAAGCATCCCGCCCTTGCTGCGCAGACGGGTTCCACAAAACCGTAGCTTCAAACAGAATGTCACGTTACATAGCGGCGCTGCTGCTTTGGGCGGCGACCGCGAATGGGCAGAGCATTGCGAAAAAGCCAGTACCGAGCGTTGGAACGGTAGAACTGGAACGGGCGCTAAACCGGATCTCGGCTGACTCACTGCGCGGAAATCTATCATTCCTCTCTTCCGATGTGCTGGCCGGCCGGTGGACGCCTTCGGCGGGGCTTGATATTGCGGCTGAATTCATTGCCTCCAGGTTTCGGGCAGCGGGCCTAGAGCCTGGAGCCGAACAGGACTACTTTCAGAAAGCGGATTTAACTGAGTTAGCAAAAAAGAGCGGTGAGTTACACGGCCGCGTTATCGATCATCCGGTTACTGGCCGGAACGTTGTAGGGGTTCTACGCGGCTCCGATCCTGAACTGCGAAATACTTACGTTATCGTTTCGGCGCATTACGATCACATCGGTACCCTCGACACTTCTGGGAAGTTAAGCGAGGACAAGGCTGAGAAGGACGGGGATCGAATTTTCAATGGAGCAAACGACGATGGTAGCGGAACCGTTTCTGTGATCGAGATCGCCTCAGCTTTCGCGAAGATGAGGCATCGACCGAAACGCTCGATTGTCTTCATCGCGTTTTGCGGCGAAGAACTGGGCGCGCTGGGGTCGCTTTATTACACCCAACATCCTTTATTCCCGGTCCAGCAAACCGTGGCGGATATTAACCTCGAGCAGGTTGGCCGGAGCGATTCAGACATTGGGAAGGGGAATGCCACAACCAACGGGTATGGGTATACGACGATGACGGCAATGTTCGAGAAAGCGGCCAAGCTGTCAGGCGTCGTGATGGTGAAAACTAAAGAAACAGATAAGTACTTCCCCGCCAGCGATAATTATCGATTCGCGCAGGTCGGGATTCCAGATTTAACGTTTGCTACTTCCTTCGACTTTCCGGACTATCACAAGTTAAAAGATGAGTGGCAGAAGATCGATTATACGGAAATGGCGAAAGTGGATCGTGTTGTAGCGCGCGTGATATGGAGAGTGGCAAACGACAAAGAACCGCCGCACTGGAATCCAGAGAATGAGAAGACCGCCAAATTTCGCGCGGCACGTGCAAGGGCACGGCCACAAATGAATGAACCGGAATAAATGAAAATGACACGTCTCATACTCCTGATCGGCATCGCTGTGGCAGCCATGGCTTACGCAGAGAGCACGCCGCGCGAAGCGCTATTGGTACTGTCCAAAGGCGAGCATACCCTCGCAATCGTCGATCCTTCCAACCTGAAAGTTGTTGCGCGCGCTCCGGTGGGCGAGGACCCTCATGAAGTGATTGCATCAGCGGATGGAAGGCTTGCATACGTATCGAATTTTGGAGGCGGAGCGTACAACACCCTTGCAGTGATCGACCTTGTGGGGCAGAAGGCGTTGCCATCAGTCGATCTTGGTCCATTGCGTGGTCCCCACGGCCTGGAGTTTGTCGGCGGGAAGACCTGGTTTACGGCTGAAGCAGCTAAGGCCATTGGAAGCTACGACCCTGCGAAGAAGAAGGTTGACTGGATTCTGGGAACAGGTCAGAACCGAACGCATATGATCTTCGTTTCCGAAGACCAGAAGCGAATTTTTACAACCAACGTCAGTTCCGGGACGGTGAGCATGATTGAGAAGAGTGTGCAAGCCGGAACCGATGGCCCAGTTGGACGTCCTCGCAGAGGCCCGCCTGGCGGCGACTGGGATGAAACGGTCATTCCTGTAGGCAGAGGCTCCGAAGGATTTGACGTCTCACCTGACAGGAAGGAAATCTGGGTAGCGAATGCACAGGACGGCACGATCTCGATCATCGATATCGCCTCGAAGAAAGTCACCGAGACACTGGCGGCGAATGTGAAGGGTGCAAATCGTTTGAAGTTTACGCCGAATGGAAAACTGGTATTTATTTCTTCCCTCGCCGCTTCGGGAGTAACGGTTATGGATGCCGCGACTCACAAGGAAATCAAACGTCTGAATCTTGGAGGTGCGGCGGCGGGCATCCAGATGCAGCCAGACGGCTCTCGCGCATACGTGGCCTGTACGGGTGGCAACTACGTTGCTGTAATCGATCTGAAACACCTCGAAGAAAGTGGCCGAATCGACGCAGGCCGCCAGCCGGATGGCCTAGCGTGGGCGGTTCAGCACTAGCAACGGGGCCGTGTAGGACGCCGAGCGTGATTATCATTCCTCCCGAAGCACTAGCGGGTAATTTTCGAGCACGAACGGCTTCCATGCATTTAGTGCCGCGCCAGCACAATAGCCCGGGTCTTACTCGGGTCCGCCCTTTTCAGCGGTATCTACTTTGAAGCCGACGCGTTGAAGCATTGAGTGGATTTCGGAATTCGCCTCGAAAGTTTTCCAAACTAAACCAGTTCGATAATTCTCAATCATCACAACCATGGGCGCTTGATTTAATCCCATATTGATTCGGGAGAACCAGTCCTCCTCCAAATTAAACGCATCACGAAATCCGTATATATCCCAAAGGCGATCGCCGAGCTCACGATAAAAATACTTCAGAGCCTGCATTGAGGCCTCGGGTGTATATGGAAAGGAGGCGATGGCTCCGGTCGGAGCTATAGTGGCATCGTCCAGTTCCGGATTTGCCTCGTACGGCACATATCCTTGTGGACCATCGACGGCAGTGATTCCCCAGCACTCTGCGCCATAACCCTTGAAGTGGTGCGGATTCTGAATGCAATACGCGTGATTGATGCGGACGATCTTGCGATTATTCTCGAAATAGTCAGTGAAGCGGTCCCGCACGCGAGGATTGAGCCCCATATAAGAGTAGTGCGTGAAGAAAAGCGGCCCACCCGTTCCCGGACCGACGTCTAGTTTAACTCCGTAGTGAGTGTGGCCATTGATGTAATTGGCCGGCACCCCTGCCCATCCGGAATAGTACAGCTCCGCCGGAACGCCGTGTGTGGGGGACGCAATGGCTAGGAGGTAAGTAATCATGACCTCATTCCAGCCAGTCAGACGGTTACTGATGTGCCACGAGTATTCAGGCGACCAGTGCCAGAAAAGTGCATCGCCCTCCGGCGTTCTGCGGAACCAATCCCATTCGACTGTGTTCCAGAGATTGGTGATTTTGTTATAAAGCAGCTTTTCCGTGGCGCTGTTTCGGTTGAAGTACTGACGAGCCGTCAGCAGGCCTTCCATCAAGAATGAAGTCTCGACGAGATCGGCGCCGTTATCGTATTGATCGAAAACGGGCAGGCGCTTGCCTGTAGCGCCGTTCATGAAATGCGGCCAAGCACCGTGAAAGCGGTCGGCTTCCTCGAGAAAGCGCACGATTCTGAGCATGCGCTCGAGGCCTTGCTCGCGCGTGATGAAGCCCCGCTCCACACCTACAACGACGGCCATGATTCCGAAACCGCTGGCCCCGGTAGCGACGATGCGATCGTCGCCTGGAAAATTTTCGAGCGCCATACCCGCATTCGGGTGCGCGCGTTCCCAGTAGTACCGGAAGCAGGCTTCCTGAACCATGGTCAACAACTCTTCGTCGCTCATCGAGCGCGTGGAAGCAGTGACGGGTTCGGATAGCCGGGACTCCCGATACTTTCGATCGCTCACAGCGACCATGTATGCAGCGGTGCGACCGGGTTGGCCGAGGAAGTCCGAGTAGCGTTCGACGCCCGGAAGCTGAATTCCGACCGGCTGGAAGGGACCGCCGTCAAGCGCTCGATAGATCACGTACCGGGCGAGTTGCGTGGATTGGACCGGCTCCCAGGTTACGTCGATGTGGCGTTCATAAGCTTTGGCTTGCACATTTCTAACGGCCGGCAGCAAGCTTGGCCGGTCGCCGGTCCCGCTCGAATCAATTTTCAATTCGTCAAGGACGAGACTGTGATTTGCGTTGTCCGTTGCTCCCTGGATGAAAAAGATGCTATTTACGCGACGCGATTGGAAGGGATGAATGGAAGCGCTCGTAAAGCGTGCAAGAGGAATTTTGACTTGAGTCCATTCATGGGGGCGAAGGCCGCTGACGAAGCTACTTACATCAAGCGGTGCAGTGAAATTCAGGTTTTTGTCTTTTAAGACGATGCGCGGGAAATCGGCGGGAGGGAAAGCTTCGGGAGTGTAACACCAAAAGTACAGCGTGTCGCCAGGGAAATCGACGTAACGATTTCTCCATTCATACAGGCGCACCTCTGCTTCCCAACCGCCATGGGCCGTGGATCTCCAGTCCAGGCGCAGCGCGTTGGGCGGCGTGCGAAAAATGCTGGTTTCGACAGGAATCTTGTCTCCGATCAAGCGTAGACCACTCGGCGCAGATATCTTGCCGCGGCTATGGAAGTAGCGATCGGGGGTCAAGCTGTTATCGAAAAAGACGTGGTTGAAGTAGGCCGACTGCGCATGTACCGGATCTGCGTATAAAAAGAAGAGAGAGCCTGTGAAAATTGCGAGGTAATTCCGCTTTATTACGAGATTAGGGCTGTACATTTGGATTGCATCACAGCGGAAGTCTCTCATGAAAGATTCAAATTGTGCAACGAAGCAAGCGAGCGCGAGTCAAACAGGACACAGATCTCGCTGGGAATTGCAACGATTCCCCGGTCATTTGTTAGAACGCAGGGGTTTTCATGAAATCTACGCTCAAAACGGCTCTCATTCGCCCGTTGCATTTCGCAATTGGCGCGATATGGTTTTTCATAATTATGGCTACACCGCTAGCGGCCCAGTATCGGGGCAGTCTGCAAGGCACGATCACCGATCCGCAAGGCGGTGTCCTGCAAAATGCAACGGTCACGCTCACTAGTAACGAGACCAACATTTCGAAGACTGCCACAACCGGGAGTTCCGGCACGTATTCGATCCCCGGTCTTGCGCCCGGCTCCTACAGCCTGGTCGTGGAAGCTACAGGATTTGCTAAGAAGGCTTTACTCGTTTCCATCACTTCCGAGCAAGCTCAATCACAGAACGCGCAGCTTGATCTCGCTCAACAAACGACGACAACCGTGACCGTGAGCGCGTCGACAGCACCCGTAATCGATACGGAAAACGCGACGATAGCTGGCACACTTAGCGGCGAGCAAATACAGGCCCTTCCGACGTTCGGCCGGGATCCGTTTCAGGCTGTCCAACTCGCTCCGGGAACGTTTGGGAGCAATGCTCGGGGCGCCAACGGCAGTGATGCACAAAATCTGCCTGGTAGTGCAGGACCGGGAGGGACGAGCGGAACCAGCAGTATCTTCCAAACCGAGAATCAGGTACAAGTGGTTGCCAACGGTACTCGGAACAATTCCAACAGTTTCCAAGTGGACGGCGTGGAGGTCAACAGCTTGGCGTGGGGTGGTGCGGCCGTCATTACACCCAACGAGGAGTCCATTAAGGAGGTCACCGTTCAGGCGAATCCGTATAGCGCAGAGAACGGACGAAACAGTGGCGCGCAAGTCTTAGTTGTCTCAAAGAACGGCACTAACGAGTTGCATGGAAGCGGTGTGTTTAAGGCTGATCGGCCTGGATTAAATGCGTTTCAACGCTGGAACGGCCCGGGTAATCCGGTCAAGAGAGATACTGATCGGTTCAACCAATGGGCTGCCAGCATCGGCGGCCCGGTCATTCGGAATCATCTCTTCTTTTTCTTCTCGTATGAAACGCTGCGGAACAACTCATCCACGCTGGCAACCAACTGGTATGAAACACCACAATTCCTGTCAGCTGTGCAATCGGTGGCGCCGAGCAGTATTGCGGCCAAGATCGCCGGGTACCCTGGCGCGGGAGCATCGTACAACCTCATCGTCCCAAAGACTTGCTCGGATGCGGGCCTTACCAGTCCTGGTCAATGCCAGCCAATAGTCCAGGGCGGACAGTACGTTGGCTTAGATATCGGCTCACCACTGCGGACCCCGCTTGGCACTCCGGATCCCACTTATGTGAGCAACGGCACCCCGGGTGTGGGGAGCGGGCTCGATGGTATTCCCGACATCATGTATGTCCAGAGCGTCAGCCCCTTCAGCACTACGCCACAGCAGTTTAACGGGCGTTTGGATTTCCAAGCGACCAGCAGAGATCTGATCGCCTTTAGCACTTACGTCGTGCCAGTCTCTACGACGTCTTACAATCCGAATGCGCGCGCCGCGAATCTGTATCATAACGATCGCACGAACGAGACTGCGACGTTGTTGTGGGACCACACCATCTCTCCGACTTGGCTGAACGAAGCGCGGGGTGGCGTTACTCGTTGGTTCTGGAATGAGATCACCAGCAACCCACAAGAACCGTGGGGGCTGCCTTCGGATAGTATCGACACTCTCGGTGGGGCGGGTTTGCAGCAACTCGGCCCCCCAGGACCCAGCGTTTTCAATCAGACCACCTACAATTTCCGCGACACTGCGAGCACCGCATTGGGAAGACATTCTCTGAAGATTGGGGTCGACATTTATAAGGAGCAAGATAACGACAACGCGGCGTGGTCGGCACGACCTTCATTTACCTTCCGCAACTTGTGGGATTTTGCGAATGACGCCCCGTATCAAGAAAGCGGGAACTTCGACCCGAGGACTGGATCACCAACGAGTGCGACGAAATACATCCGCTCCTCCATTTACGCGGTTTTCGTGCAGGACGATTTTAGAGTGAAGCCGAACCTGACGCTGAACTTTGGGCTGCGCTGGGAGTACTTTACGCCGGTTCGGGAGAAGTACGGAAATATCAGCAACGTAGTACTGGGGCCGGGGCCGAACCCGTTAGCGGGCTTGAGGCTTAAAGTCGGTGGCGATCTGTTTAAAGCCAGCAAGAATAACTGGGGTCCGCAGTTCGGCTTCGCGTGGCGGCCGAACCCCGATAGTGAACGCTTTGTTGTGCGTGGCGGCTTCGGTGTGGGATACAACAAAATGGAAGAGGCAATCACTCTGAACGGACGCAGCAATCCGCCGCTCGTGACGGGTTTAACTCTGAATGGTGCAGACGTTCTCTATTCCATTCCAGGAGATGTGAATCAGTTCAGCGGGTGGCCGATAAATCCTGCCGCGATACAGACGTTCGATCCAACAACCGGCCTACCTCTGACGGGAGCGGCGGTCGATCTGAACGGCTTTCCTCAAAATCTCGCGACTCCAGTCGTGTATCGGTTCTCTTTTGATACTCAGTACGATCTTGGGCGCAACTGGGTGGCGAAGCTTGGATATCAGGGCAGCCTTAGCAGACACTACACGATACAAAACAATCTGAATTTACTGTATCCCGCGAACCCCAGGGTGGCTCATCTGTATTACTTCATGAACGATGCCAATGCCAACTACAATGCGCTGCTGACTGAGCTCGAACATCGCTTTAGCGCAACATTCCAGATCGACTTACAGTATCGCTGGAGCCACACCATCGACGAGGGGTCGAACGACTATTACATCGACCAGTATCCGTACGGTTTGCAATACGCCAGAGGGTCAGCCGACTATGATGTCAGGCATAACGTGAAACTCTACGGCGTGTGGAATCCCCGCATCTTTGGAGGCCATGGTTGGGCAGAGAAAATTCTTGGGGGTTGGCAAATCACCGGCATTATGAACTGGCACACCGGCTTCCCGTGGACGCCGCTTTACGCCAACACAGGCTGCAATGTTGTTTACCCGAACAGTCAGTACTGCAATCTTCGCCCGGACAGCTATTTGGGCGGGGCGGGTAGAGATTACAGCAACTCCACATTGATGAGGCCGAACGGCAACTTCCCGAACGGGGCCCTCGCGTACTTCACGGTGCCGGCGTTTCCGGCAACAGGTATTCCTCCTGCTCCCGCTGTGGGTCGCAACGTCTTGCGGGGGCCGAACTTCTTTTCCACAGACATGACGCTGCAAAAATCTTTCGGGCTTCCGAAGCTGACGATTCTGGGAGAGAACGCCAGGCTTGAGTTCCGCGGAGATTTCTTCAACATCTTCAACAAGCTAAACCTCTCGGATCTGAACAATAACAGCCAGCCCTTTGGCGGCAACGTTATCAGCTACGATGGCACGACCAGCAACCCACTGTTTGGCCAGGCACAGAGTGCGCTGAACGGGCGGATCATTGAGCTGCAGGCGAGGTTTAGTTTCTAAAGGCATTTCAGTCTTGCGGGTCATCGCCGTGCGTAGTCGTACGGCATGACCCTACAGCACTGAATCGAAATTTTTTCCTTGCCGCAATCTGGGGCATTGCAAAGAAATCGCAAGCTAACATGAAAGTAGCCATGAAGCAAATGGATTCAATTCAGAAATATTGCACTCGAGCGCCGCGCATGCTGCTGATCGTAGTCGCGGCAGTTATGTGGACGGGTTGCGGGGGCAAGAAGGTATCCATGGTTCCGGCCGCTGCGGTTCCGGCAGCCACGGGCACAGTAGATCTGGGAAAAGACCGTAACGGCAACACGCAGATTGATCTCAAAGTTCAACATTTAGCAAAACCTGAGAACCTCACGCCACCGAAGTCGACGTATATCGTTTGGATACAGGCGCGGGACGGTCGTCCGGAAAACCAAGGGCAACTTCACGTGAACGACAATTTGGAAGGCGAGTTTAAGGCCCCAACTCCTCTCCGCACGTTCGATATCTTCGTAACTGCGGAGGACGGCCCATCAGCGACTTCGCCCAATGGGCCAGAGGTATTCCACAAGACGGTACATCGTTAGCGCGGGGGCCCATCTGGCGATTGCCGTCAAGCTCGTGCTGCGCATAAGCTGGTTGGCGTTGCTTTTGAGTTCAGCCTGCGCTTTGGCGCAAACCGAAGCCGTTCCGCATCTTCCCCAGCCGGCAGAATCACACAGACTCAAGGCGCAACTGCTGAGAGCCCAGGGGAAGTATCGCCAGGCTATCGACGAGTGCCGCGCGGCCTTGAAGTTCTCGCCCGCCGACCGGAAGCTTCAAAACGAATTAGCCATTACGCTGTTTCTGAGCCAGGACTACAAAGGCACGTTACCGGAGCTGGAGCAACTGCTCAAGGCGCAGCCTCGGTCGGCGAACCTCAACTTCTTTGTCGGAGACAGCCTCTTCGAAACCGCCCAGATTGAGGAAGCTGTTCCATACCTCGAAACTGCGTTGGGGCTCGATCCAAAGCTAATTCCGGCACATGTCGCGCTGGGTCTTTGCTACGTTCGGCTCGGTGATGGCAAAAAAGCGATCCCACATCTGAAACTCGGTCTCCAACTCGACACAGACGGCAGTCTGTACTATCAGCTCTCACGGGCTTATGGCCAGGTTGGCCAGCCGCAGCTAGCGAAGGCCATGATGGACAAGTACCAGGAGCTTCAAAAACAAGCCGGGACCAAGTAACTCATTAAGGCGCGGGTTCCTTAACGTCGATGATTTGATTGACGGCTAACTTGTCGAGCCGCTGTATGCGCCCGCTTGGCCATCGAATCTCGACGTCATTTACGCGCTGTGCTTTTCCGAGGCCGAAATGCACAGGGATCAAGCTGGCCGAAGCGTAACTGACAGCGCTAGTCATTTCGTTCCACTGGGTTCCAACGCGAATTCGCGCGCCGATCCCGTCCCGATTGCTTCGCGTTCCTATCAGCCGGAATCCGATCCAATTACCCGCGTCTGGAGTTGTGTTTTGCCATAATTCTGCAGCCTCGCTCAGAGCCGATACCACGACATCAAAACGGCCGTCCCTGTTGAAATCTCCGAACGCGGAACCACGGTGCGCTTTACTGGCGGCTTTCATTGTCGCGGGCGTGCACTCGCTGAACTTGCCGCCAGCATTCCCGAATATGGTGTTTGCCTCCTTATATATGTGAGACTCAAAGGCCTCAATCCGATCATTGACGTGCGAATTGGCGGTGAAGAGGTCTTTCCAGCCGTCATTGTCGAAGTCGACCAAGCCATTACCCCATCCGCTGTGGTCTGTACTGAGACGTCCGATTCGGCTCGCGTATGTGGCGTCCGAGAACATACCCTTTCCGACATTCCGGAAAAGAGGGAAGGTCTCGCCGGCCAATGCCGTTACGGTGATGTCGGGTAGGCCGTCATTGTCATAGTCGCGGAAATCTGCGCCCATACTTGCCACCGGCTGCCCCCGATCGCTTAGCGCAACTCCGGCAACCAGACCGACTTCTTCGAAGGTGCCATTTCCGCGATTATGGAACAAAAAATTCGGCATGTTGTCGTTCGTGACGAAGGCGTCCATGAAGCCATCGCCATCGTAGTCGGCAAAGGCAACGCTCATTCCTCGACCCGCATACTGGCCGATACCGGAACCCTTTGAAACATCTTCAAACGTGCCGTCTCCGCGGTTGTGGTACAGCGTAGCCGGCAGTGGTTCGAAGTATTTAGGGTGGCAATACACGCGAATGTTTCTGTCCCGATCTCCGCAAAAGCGGTCCTGCAGGGGCGTATCTGAATAGTGCACGACTAGCAGATCGAGCTTGCCGTCGTTGTCGTAATCGAACCACCCCGCCGCGACGGCCCACTTTCCGCTCTGAATGCCAGCCTTCTCTGAGACGTCCTCGAAAGTGCCGTCACCGCGATTACGATAGAGAATATTCCGATTGACTCCCGCTATGAAGAGATCGGGATGGCCGTCGTTATTGTAATCACCAACCGCCACGCCCATGGAGTAACCCTTTCCAGCGACTCCGGCCTGCTCTGTTACATCGGTGAAATGGAAATTACCGTCGTTACGGTACAGCCGGTTCCAGAACTTCGAGGACGTCTTCTCGAGTGAGGGAACCTCGGCGCCGTTCGTGAGATAAATGTCGGGCAATCCGTCGCCGTTGTAATCGAACACGGCTATTCCGCCCGGCATCGTTTCGATCATGTACTTTTCCGGTGTGGGATTGTTTGCAAGCACGAACTGCAGGCCTGCTTTCCGCGCAGCATCCGAGAACTGAAAGGTCTCCTTACTGCCCGCCACAGCGAAAGGAATGCTGACAACCGCTGAGCAAAGAACAATAACCGCAATAACGGTCACTCGCATGCGGACCATGAAACTATTGCTGCTCGAGCTGTTTCACGAGCGCGAGCAGCACGTCACCGACGACTTGAAAGCTGTGCGCAGCCAACTTATCCATAGTGTCATTTGCAGTATGCCAATAAGAGCCGTTGGGTCCGTAGTCGAGGTCGATAATATCGATCGCAGTAACACCCGCATCGACGAACGGCTTATGGTCATCATCGATGCCGCCGGCATCCTGGCGGAAGAATTTGCCGTATCCTAGATTCGCAGCGATCTGTGAAACAGTCGTGCGGAGCGATTGCGACGAGTTTTCGTCATTAGCAATGTCCAGGTCCCGATCGCCGATCATGTCCACATTAATCAGCGCCTTGATACGGGATAGGGTGCCGTCGGCCCCCCACTTAGCTGCAAGCTGGCGACTCCCATAACGGCTGTCGGTGTCGCTCCACGCTGTACGTACCGCCTCCTCGCCGTCGAAAAACACGATGCAAATGTCATCTGTATGTTTCATGGTCGAAACAGTGCGTGCAAATTCGATCAGGAAACCAGTTGAGGAGCCGGCATCATTGGCACCGACAAAGTGGACCATCGGAATGCGCTTCGTGTCGTAATGCCCCGTAATTACGACCGCCTTGCCAGAGGTGCCGGGAAACTTGAGAACGATATTAACCATTGGCATAGGGCCGATGGGTGTCTGAGCGGTGAACGAGTCCAGCGAGAGCTGACCGCCCAGAGGCTTCAATTGCGAAACGATCCAGTCGCGCAGATGGCTAATGGGGTCGGAGCCGGATGGCCGTTCACCGAATGAGACGGCGCGGCGAGTGTAGGCGAGGGCCGCGGATCCCCGGAAAACAGAGGTTCTGGGCCGGGTTGTGGTCGGGGAAGCGGTGAGGAGGCCGGCCGCCAAGCCGATTTCGGCAAAGAAAATAGTGAACTGATTTAAAGCAGGAAGCAATTTGAGCCGATTAGATTTACACGTCTTTAGAGGCTTGACTGGGTAGCCGACGGGTTCGGAAGCACAACCAGGCTGAGAAAAACGGCTAGGCAAAAGACTGTTGTATTATAACTTTTACACTAAAAAGAGCGATTGTTCGCTCCCGGGGAAATAATGGAGTCAGTTGGAGAAAAACTCCGGCAGCAACGTGTTCGGCAGGGACTTACGTTGGACGATGTCAGCGCAAGTACCCGGATTTCACTGAAGAATCTGCAGGCCATTGAGAACGATGAGCTGTCCGGAATCAGCTCGGCCTTCTTTTATCGCAGCTTTGTTCGCCAGTTTGCCGAGCGTCTTGGCTTGGATTATGACGAGTTGGCTGTGGCCGTCCAGAACTGGGCGAATACCATGCCTGAGCCGGCAATGCCCGGCCAGCTACAAGCTGCGATGCCGAAGGTGCCGCCGCTTCAGCCCACTCGGCCCAAGAGCTTTCGCTGGCTTTTCTCCTTTATCGCCCTGGTAGCGGTGCTGACGGGATGCTCTAGTCTGTACGGAATGTGGGAAAACTCCAGGTACAATTTGCAGGCGTCCGTGAAAAACTTCGTCAACTCGCTGGCTCGCAGGTCAGAAAATCGCACTGAAGCCGCCGCTGTGAGTGGCGGCCGAGCTTTGGGATTCCGCGTAGAAGTTGCCGCTGTTGAATCCACGTGGCTGTCGATTACCGCCGACAATAAGGAAATTTACAGCGGCGTGCTCGAGGCCGCTAAAACAAAAGCGCTCGAAGGCCGTAATACTGCTCGCATCCGTACGGGTAATGCGGGCGGCGTGAACGTGCTGTTCAATGGAAAGACGATTGGCGCACTAGGACCGCGAGGGCAGGCTCGTACAGTCGTTTTTACAAAGAACAATTACGAGATTGTTGAGCCTACTCCGCACATCGCACTCACGACTTTTATCCTGAGCGGCGAATAGAAGCAGTCTCCCGATTGGCCGCTGCTGCTTTCTGCAGCCGGCGTTTCTGACGTTCCAGCACAATGAGTTCGCGCCTGCGGCGTAGCTTGATGCTGGTGTCAACTTTGCGCCAAAACTTTCGAAAGTAATCGACGGCCGAAGCAAGCCCCAAGCCCACTACAGCCCACATTGCCGCCAAGGCAAGGTTTCGAAGGCCCGGCCAGCGTATTGAGAGCATGACGAGTGTTATACCGACCACTTGCAGCATCATTTTGGATTTTCCAAGCTCGCCAGCCTTGATCGTGTAGCCCTCGGCAGCGGCAATGCTACGCAGGCCGGAGACAGCGAACTCCCGGCCAACAATTAGAATCACCATCCAGCCTGGCAGCAAACGAATTTCGACTAGCGCGATAAGCGCTGCCGAAACGAGGAGCTTGTCCGCAACGGGATCTAGTAGCGTCCCTACGGTAGTCACTTGCTTCCAGCGCCGCGCCAGATACCCGTCCAGAATGTCGGTGAACGCAGCGGCAAGAAAAACTGTCAGTGCGAAGAAGTCATTCGCAAGCAATAGCGTATTACCTATTTCAAGTCGCAGATTCTGCTGAACCAGGGCCGCAACCACTAACGGTACTAGAAAGATGCGAATTAAGGTCAGCAGATTGGGGAGGTTCATCGACCGTTACCAATTAGTAGAACATCCTCGGGATCGGTTAGCTACGGTCGAGGATTGTTGGAGGGTGTGTCGGGTGTACCGCTTTGTGGCGACACGTTGCTCGAAGGGAGAGCGCTGTTCGTGATGGTCGTAATTCGGCCGGTCTTCTCACCTCGTAACCATATATAGACGGCAGCATTCGGGCTGGGCGGGTCTGGCAGGTTCACGCGTAGTGACTGCTTTTGCCCCTGCCCGGGAATTGGCGTGGGAAGTCCGAGCACATCACTGCCGTTGCCCTGATCCCATCCAACTTTCTCGATCATCTCCAGATTTCGGCCCTTGAGCACGCCTATGTGCGTACTTGATGCCCCTTGTACATCACTCACCTGGAGGTCATCCAGCTTGAAGTCATCGATTTGAGGCAGTCGAACGATATTTCCTAAAGTAAGCGCTTCCGATTTTCCGCCGCTGCCGTTGTCGATCACTGCCTGAACGGAACAACCTGCAGGCCACGTACTGGTATCGAACGACAGGAAGAGTCGATCTGGCGATAACTGCTGCAAACTCCTGGTCTCGGTCTGCTCACCGACGCGAAGTGATGCGCGCGCGCCAACCTCATCTCGACAGCCCAGCCGGAGAATGCTTCGCGAGTCGACGTTCTTCACATCCAGCATGGCGGAGCACGTGTATCCTGCCGGAATCTCGCCTGACTTGATCGCAATGCTCAGCTCTGCCGGCAACGAGAGCTTAGAGCTCGCGATGACGGGCAACGGGCCTGTTACCCGAAGCGCATCGGTGAGCGTCAACGGCTCGTTGCGATCTATTAAATAAGCCTTCATCGGCAGAACCGTTCCAGCGGGAGGATCGGACTTGAGATGCAGCGTCACATTGCGCTCCGATTCAGGGAACGCCGCTGGGCCTAAATCAAACACGACGCCCGGCGCTTCGAGCCTTGCCAGCAGGTTCAAACGCTCACCTTTCAGAACGTAATGCTGTGCGGCGAGTCCTTGATTGGCGAGTATGGGAAGGTTCTCTATCCTTGAGACTAGCGGAAGGACTTCTATATTTACCGGATGATCTCTCCCGTCTTGTTGGGAGACAAGCAAGGAATACTTGCCTGTTTCGAGGTCAGCGGTGTCGATCTGCACATCGATATGATCTTGAGGGCCTTTTCTTAGCCCCTTCGGCAGAATGAAGCGCACCGGCTGAGCCGTGGCGAATTCGTCCCCGACCCTTTTAAGGTCGATCTTGGTCGTGAACTCAAAATCACTGCCTTCAAGGGTCACCGGTATTTTCCCAGTCTTCGCGATGAGCCTGTCCTGTGATGCTGGCTGCAGCTTCGCTTGGTCGAAAGCGCTTAGAGGACGGACATGCACCTCTCCGGTCGCTTGAAACGGTGTCCAATCCCAATAGCCGGCAAGATGATAATCACCGGGAGGGAGCTTTACCTTACTCAGGTCGATTTCCAACGCTTTTTGGTTTGCAAGCTTCAGCACGGAGATTGGGGTCTTCTGATTCTGACCATTCTGAAGCGACCAGGCGCGCACTCGTTCGAGGTATTTCCACTGAGGGTCGGGCACTTCAACCGGGACCGGTGTCTTCTGCAGCGTGGGGATAAAATCAGCATTTCCGATGCGAATAGAAGGTCGCGGGACGTTCGGAATGCGATTTGCCCAGAGATACGCCACGCGCGTGTGAGGAGGCGCTGGAGTTCGTTGTCCGCATAAGTTTAGGGCGTGGTCGTTTCGTAGTGCTTGGGCAAATGAGGATCGAAATTGGGTTCCGGGAAATGCGATAGCGCGCAAGTCAAGCAGCATCGCCGTTCCGCCTGCAGCTAATCCAATCGGACTCCCAAAGAATAATGTTGCCGCGGCGGTCGCCACGCTCGCTGTCTGCCCGATCTTTGCGCCTGTTGAAGGCGTCAAAGGGTCATAACCCGCTAATTGCGGGTTCATGGTGGCAAACAAAGTTGCTGCCTGAACTTGTGGAGGCGCAGTGCGATCGAGCTGAACCGAGAAGCCGTATTGTGATGCAAAGCCGGTGAGTGCCGCATTCACGCTTTCCGAAGAACTGTTATTCGATGACAGCGCCTGTAGCAGCGCTTCCGTTTGCGCAGTCTTCTCTGCGTAGTCTGCAAGCTGTGCGATCAGGAGATCGTCGCGCGATAAGAAGCCTTTCACCTTTTTCTTGCTCAGACCTTCTGGCCCGTACACGAAGGCAACCAACGAAATTGTTTCGCGGATCTGCCATTCTTGCGCCTTATCGGCGGGCTTCGGGTCAGTGACAATCAGCGCATCTTTATCGGACTTTCGTTTCTTGGGAACCATGACGAGGGACACCTCGCCCGCGCGCTTCTCGCGACCGCGAAGAATTGGGGAATATAGGACCACATCGCCTTCGCTCAGGTGATTGATGGTGCGAAGAGGCAACGGCTCACCACCTTGGGACGAACGTACGCCGAGTTCCACTGCGCCGATCGGACCACCAGCCGGGCAGGTGATCGGAGCCGGTGCTTCAGAAGCCACCTGATCCGACGTGTTTCGATCCTTAAAGGACGGCGGAGCCGTTTCGTTTTGTGCGTTCAGCAGAAACAGTGCCGTGAGCGCAAGGCTCGCACCGCGCAAGACCATCTATAGAAAGCATATCCTGGCATCGGGTCGAGCGTGCCCAACCGCTATGTGAATATGTAGGGGCGAGGCCTGCCCCGTCCGATACCGCTCGTTTCGCGCGTCACAACATTTTCGTTAAATTGTCAAACGAGGAGAGATAAAAGCTTGCCTACCACCGATACCCAGAGCCTAGAAGAACTGTGCATCAATACCATTCGTTTCCTCTCGGCAGATGCCGTTCAGAATGCGAATTCAGGTCACCCCGGCATGCCGATGGGCGCGGCAGCTATGGCCTATACACTTTGGAACGGTTTTTTAAAACACAACCCAAAGGATCCGAGTTGGTTCGATCGTGATCGATTCGTGCTCTCGGCCGGCCATGGATCGATGCTGTTGTACAGCCTGTTGTACCTCACCGGCTATGATCTGCCGCTCGAAGAACTGAAGCACTTCCGCAAATTTGGCAGCAAAACCCCTGGGCATCCCGAGCGCGGGCATACGGTGGGCGTCGACGTGTCCACTGGTCCACTCGGACAGGGGTTTGGAAACGCCGTAGGCATGGCGATTGCCGAAGATTGGCTGGCCGCTCGCTACAACCGCCCGGGACATAGGATCGTCGATCACTACACGTACTCCATTTGTAGCGATGGAGATTTGATGGAGGGCGTCACACAGGAGGCCGCGTCCCTTGCCGGCCACCTGCGGCTGGGCAAGCTGATTTTCCTGTACGATCAAAACTATATTTCTCTTGCGGGCGGCACTAATCTAACCTTCACGGAAGACGTCGCGGCACGGTTCGAGTCATACGGCTGGCATACACGAACCGTACCGGAGGGTAACGATACCGAGGATGTCGCGAAGGCCATCGCCGAAGCACGGGCCGAAGTTACTCGCCCCTCAATGATCCTGGTGCATACCCATATCGGCTACGGTAGCCCAAAGAAACAGGACAACTTCTCAGCGCATGGTAATCCTCTCGGCGAGGAGGAACTGCAGGCCGCCAAAAGGGCGCTTGGCTGGCCCACAATGGACAAGTTTTATCTTCCGGAACACGCCGTCAATCAATTTCGCCAAGCGATTCAAAAGGGCGCTAAGGCTCAGCAGGAGTGGCAAAAGTTGTTTGAAGCGTATAGAAAAGCTTTCCCGAGCGAAGCTGCGGAATTTGAGCAAATAGTAAGCGGTAAACTTCCGGACAATTGGGGCGCGGATCTCCCGAAATGGAAGCCTACCGACAAACCGATCGCTACACGGGTGGCGGGCGGGGAAGCCCTGAACGCGTTAGCCAAGCACATCCCGAATATCATCGGTGGATCAGCCGATTTGAATCCTTCTACGAACACGGCGCTGAAAGGCATGGGCGACTTTCAGCCTCGCGAATATGCCGGTCCAGCAACTTTGGGCGCAGTCGGAGGCGATTGGGGCTACTCTGGGCGAAACATCGCGTTCGGTGTGCGTGAGCATGCGATGGGTGCAGCTGTGAATGGCATGGCGGCCCACGGCGGCGTGCTGCCTTTCAGCGCAACGTTCCTTGTGTTCTCCGATTACATGAAGCCTGCTATTCGCCTGGGTGCGCTAAGTAAGCTGAAGACCTTTTACGTTTTTACTCATGACAGCATCGGTGTGGGAGAGGATGGGCCTACGCACGAGCCAATCGAGCAGCTTGTGGGTTTGCGTGCGATTCCCGGTTTGAACGTGATGCGCCCGGCCGATGCGACTGAGACCGCGGAAGCTTGGTCCGTGGCAATTCAGCGTGATGGGCCAACCCTTTTCGCGCTGACCCGCCAGAACACTCCTCACCTGGACCGGAGCAAGGCGAAGAATCCAGATGTGTCAAAGGGCGCTTACATCCTTTCCGAGGCGGAGGGCGGTGATCCAGAAGTGATTCTGATCGGAACCGGTTCGGAAGTTGCGCTCTGTGTTAGAGCGCAGGAGAAGCTCAGCGCCTACGGCATCCGGGCGCGGGTGGTGAGCATGCCCGGGTGGAATCTTTTCGAAGCCCAAGACGAAGCGTACCGGGAGATCATACTCCCGAAGGCGATGAAGAAACGCGTCACCGTTGAAGCCGGGTCCACACTGGGCTGGCACAGGTGGGCAGGCGACGAAGGCACAATCATTGGTATCGATCATTACGGAGCTTCTGCGCCCGGCGAAGAAGTTATGAAGAACTTCGGCTTCACGGCTGAGCATGTCACCTCGGCTGCATTACGCTTATTGGGCAGGAACGAAGAAGCGGACAAAGAGTTCGGCGGTGAAACGTCCTTTGCTGCGACTGCGCCGCACGAAGGTCACTCGTAAAACTAACCAGGATGGGGCGGCAACCCTTTTGTTATCATCCGTCAATGTCGTACCGCTTTAAGCCGGGGGAATCGGTTCCTGAAGGAATCAAACGAATCGTGGTCGAAGAGCTCGACTCAGCTACAGAGCAACTGAGCCGCAATGACGGCAAGCGCCGAGACGAGACCATTCATGAAGCCCGCAAGAGCGTTAAGAAGATTCGCGGCGTGTTGAGACTCGTGCAATCCGAACTCGGCCCGACATATCGGAAAGAGAATAGAAGGTTTCGCGAACTGGGGCGCAAGCTGTCCGAGTTGCGTGATGCCGCCGCAATCATCGAAACCTTCGACAATGTCGTCCAAAAAAACAAAGAGACTTTGCAAGAAAACACATTGAGCTCAGTTCGACAAGCTCTCGACAAAAGCAAACAGGAAACTGAGCACGCTTTGCAGATAGACAACGTCCTGAAGGGTGCGACAGCAGCTCTTCGTGCGGCAAAAAAGCGAGTGAAGACGTGGCCACTGAAACGCGACGGCTTTCGAGCGATCGCGCCAGGGCTAAGAGCAAGATTTCGGCGAGGCCGGAAACTCATGAGCACCGCCCAAAAGGATCCACGGCCGGAAAACTATCATGAGTGGCGGAAGCGCGTGAAGGATCACTGGTATCACGTGCGGTTGCTCGAAAATGTGTGGACAGAAGTAATGCAGGCTCATGAAGCGAGCCTCAAGAATCTCGAAACTTGGTTGGGAGACGATCACAATCTGGTTGTGCTTCGGGAAAAGCTAGAGAGCAAGCCCGAAGATTATGGTGATAAGAAAGACATCCACGTATTTCTGGCACTTGCAGGCGAATATCAGAAGGAGCTACGCGAAAAGGCGATGTCGCTCGGCCACCGAGTTTATGAGGAAAAGCCGCGCCAGTTCACGAAGAATATCGGAAAGTTGTGGGACGCCTGGCAGCACCAGCCAGATAGCATGAAGCATGAGCAACAGGAGGAGAGGCAGGCTGCTAAGAAAGGAACTCAGTCCGCGCCTGCCGGCGGTTCCGGAAAAGGTAAGAGAACGGCAGCCTGATTCCGAAACATTGTTGTAAGAGCTTCGCGCCAACTAATATTCCGCCCGCAGTAAAAAGCCAAATGGAAAACTCGAAACAAGGGAAAGTGGTTGTCGTCACTGGGGCATCTGCCGGCGTAGGACGCGCTGTAGCTGCTGAATTCGCACGACAAAAAGCCCATATAGGGCTGATCGCACGCGGTCGAGAGCGCTTGGAAGCAACTAAGCGCGAGGTCGAGGAGCTGGGCGGAAAGGCGCTCGTCTTGCCCACCGATGTGGCCGATCCTCAACAGGTGGAGGCGGCGGCCCGAGACGTCGAACAGCAGTTAGGGCCGATCGAAATCTGGGTGAACAATGCGATGACCACCATTTTCGCACCGTTTCTCGAGATCACACCCGACGAATTCAAGCGCGCGACCGAGGTCACCTACCTGGGGCAAGTCTACGGAACTATGGCGGCGCTGAAGCGCATGCGCTCACGGAATCGCGGCTGCATCGTTCAGGTAGGTTCCGCACTCGCGTACCGCTCCATTCCCCTGCAATCGCCATACTGTGGCGCCAAACACGCGATCGTAGGCTTTACGGACTCCATTCGCTCAGAGCTCATCCACGACCACAGTGATGTGCATATCACGGCAGTGATGCTGCCCGCTATGAACACTCCGCAGTTCAGTTGGTGCCGCACGCGTCTCCCGCGCCATCCTCAGCCTGTACCCCCAATTTTCCAACCCGAGGTGGCGGCACGCGCCATTGTTTGGGCGTCGAGCCAAAAACGGCGGGAAGTCTATGTCGCTTGGCCTACCGTAAAGGCGATCTACGGCCAGGAGGTCGTACCGTCTTTCGCTGACCAGTATTTGGCCAAGCATGCTTATGACGGTCAGCAGACGTCGGAAACTGTTTCACCCCATCGCCCAGACAATTTGTTCGAGCCCGTGCAGGGCGAGTATTCTGCTCATGGGATCTTCGACAATCGAGCCAAAGACTTCAGCGTCCAGAGCTCGATGAACCTGAATCTGATCAATTTAACAGCCCATCGCGGAATTGTCGCGCTCACGGGAGTGGCATTGACTGGCTTGCTTGTCGCAGCGTTTAGGAGGTGGAGCTAAATGCAGAAGGCGATAAGCTCCGAAGAACTCAGCGCTGATCTGCGCGACGGTTCGGGCCCGTTTCTGAACGGCCGCCGTGCCATTGTTGGTCTGTCTTTGTTCTCAGCGGGCGTGATGGGCGGCATTGCGCTCTTTCAGATGGGCATTCTGAAAAAAATTCCCGAGCCACGCTGGCCGAGCTTTGATGCCGAAAAGGTGAACGGTTCCGCCGAAGCGTATTCTCATCTCGCTATGCCCGATGCTCTCCTGGGTTTGGTGAGTTACGGAGCCACTGCCTGTCTGGCGGGTACTGGGGCACAGAGCCGATGGAAAACACATCCTTGGATTCCTTTGAGCATGCTCGGGAAGATCCTGCTGGATGCCGCGATTGCCGGGAAACTCACCGCCGATCAGTGGACTAAACACCGTGCATTCTGCTTCTGGTGTCTCTTGACCACAACGGCTTCATTTGCGGTGCTTCCATTCGCGGTCCCGGAATCGAATGCAGCGCTTCGAGAGCTGCGCGGGAATGACCGTTGATCGATGTGAGTATAGGTCCTTCACAGTCGAAGGGAGCGAATGGCCCTAAGAAGCTCCACTCAGAAGTTTTTTCCAGCGCGCCCATGCGTCCGTTCGCGCTTTGCGGTTAGCCTCGGTTGCATCCGGAGCTTCGCCCGCCCGCATGAAACCGTGGCCCGCTCCTTCGTAGATCACCGGCTCATATGTCTTTTCGGCTTCCTTCATCTGATCTTTAGTAGCAGGAATGGTGGCGTCGATGCGTGCATCATTTCCTCCGTAGAAGCCGTATACAGGAGCCTTGATGCGGACCATCGCCTCCTTCGCCTGCGGAGGTCCGTAAAAGACGAAAGCAGCAGAAAGATCGGATCGGTTCGTGGCAAACCGGAAGCTCTGGCCACCGCCCCAACAGAATCCAGCAACAAACAGCTTGCCCGCTGAGGCAGGCATTTTCGACACGTAATCTGCGACTGCATTGAGATCGGCGGTGACCTGGTCAGGATTGAGATGGCTGACCGCTTCCGTGGCCCCATCCTCTGGAAAATCAGGCGTTCGGCCTCCATGCGGTCCCATGCCCGACAGCAGATCGGGAGCGACTGCGATGTAACCCGCCTCGGCAACTTCGTCGGCAACCTCCTTGGCCCAATCGCTTAAGCCGAAGATTTCATGTATGACGAGGACGACCGGAGTCTTTTCTTTGGATTCGGGATAGACGACGAATGTCTCGACCGAACGGCTGTCGTGCTTGATTGTGATCCACTCACGGTGCCGCGGTGATTTCTCGAGTCGTTGGCGAGCCCAGTCTTGTGCTGAGCTGGAAAATGCGCCCAGGGCGAGGAGCAAAATAATTCGCGTCATCTCACCGTTGTACCCCAACTGCGCGTATGACCCGCGAGCGGCCCGCTACTGCTGCCATCCCCCGCCGAGGGCGTTATAAAGCTGGACCAGAGAAAGGCGCTCATTCAACCGGGCTTGCGCCAACGTCAGCTCTGCCGAAAAAAAATTGGTCTGGCTTGTAAGGACCTCCAGATAACTGGTCACTCCACCCCTGTAACGGACATCCGACAGATTTGCGGCGTCTTCGGCGTAATGCGTCAACAGTTCCTGATGCTCGCGATATTCGCGATATTTCTGATATGCAATCAGCGCGTTTGATACGTCGGCGAACGCTTGCTGAATAGTTTGCTTATAGCTCAGCACCATTTGCTGCTGTTGGGCCTCCGCCAAACGGACATTTGCACGTAACCGGCCTCCTTCAAAGATGGGCTGAACGGCCCCAGCACTGAAACTCCATATGCCATCCGATAGAGCAAACAGATTGTGCAGTCCAATGCTCTCGAATCCGCCGGTGCCGGTCAATGAGATCTGCGGGAACAGCTGCGCCTTGGCGACCCCGATTTGCGCGTTGGCCGCGACGAGCTGCTGCTCGGCTTCTCGAATGTCTGGACGGCCCTCAAGCAGCGACGAAGGAAGCCCGGCCGGCACACTTGGCGGCAGCGGCTCCTGTCCGGTGAGCGTTTTACCGCGCGCGACTTCGGTGGGATTCTCGCCCAGCAAAATGCTGATCTGATTTTCCTGTTCCTGTATCTGACGCTCAGTATCGGCAATTATGGCCGCCGCGGTCTCAACAAGCTGTTGGGCTTGGCGCACGTCTTCCATAGAGGTCGCGCCGCCCTGTTCAAGCGTTTCAGTGATGCGCAAAGACTGTTGGCGTGATCCAAGAGTTCGGTGTGCGATCTCGAGTGCAAGGTCAAGCTCCCGCAATTGAAAGTATGCAGCGGCAACGTTCGATACGACCGTGCTTAGAACTGCGCGCTGATTCCATTCCGCGGCGACCAGGTTGGCTCGCGCGGCCTCAGTCGCTCTTCGATACCGGCCCCAGAAATCGGGAGCCCAAGATGCCGAGAGTGTCACTTGGGGTGCCACATACTGGTACCCGGAAAATACATTTGGAATGGACGTCGAGCGCACCCCTGTTATTCCAAGCGCGCCGCTAACGGTAGGGAACTCTTCTGAGCGAGTAATTGTGAGCTGGGCCCGGCCTTGCAAAATTCGATTGGCTGCGATTTGCGCGTTATAGTTTCGCTGCAGCGCCGTCCGAATCAGTTTCTGCAGCTCCTGATCGTGAAATACGGACCACCATTTTTCATCACCCAGGGATTCCGCGGGCACGGGCTGGTTTTGCGCCGGAGCGCGATAAGTGACCGGCACATCAAGCGTCGGTCGCTTGTAATTCGGCCCGACCATGCAGCTTGAAAGCAGCAAGCCAGCGGCCGCCGCCGCTACAACGATGGCCGATCTCACGCCGGCGCTCCCTCCTCACCGGTGAGCTGCTTTTCCTGGCTTCCGCTTCGGCCTTTAACGCGGTGAGATAGCTTCTCGACCACATAGAACGAAACCGGAATGATGAACACTTCAATCAGCGTTGCCGCCAGCATGCCGCCGATGACTGCCGTGCCTAAGATCCGCCGCGACACCGCGCCGGAACCGGAAGCTGTCCATAGCGGTACGCATCCGAGAATAAACGCGAAGGCGGTCATAAGAATCGGGCGCAGCCGGATGCGAGCGCCGGTGAGCGCCGCCTCCTCGATACTTTTTCCTCGTTGCTCGTATTGCCTTTTTGCGAACTCAACAATTAGGATGGCGTTCTTCGCAGCGAGCCCAATGAGCATCACAACGCCAATCTGCGCGTACACGTCGTTATCGAAGCGCCGGAACCAGAGGAACAGGTACGCCCCGAGAAGCGCAATGGGTGTACCGAGGAGAACACTGAAGGGAAGCGACCAGCTCTCGTATTGAGCTGCCAAGATCAAGAACACAAAAATGAATGACAGTCCAAACACAACACTGGCGGGCAGACCCTGCGCGGCTTTATGCTCCTGAAAAGACATTCCTGTGTAGTCGAAGCCCATCTGGGACGGCATGGTTTGCGCGAACACTTCTTCTAGCGCCTGCATGGCCTGTCCGGAGCTGTACCCCGGCGCTGCCGCGGCGTTAATCTGCGCAGCCTCGTATTCGTTGTAGCGCATCGCGAACTCCGGCCCGTTCACGGGTCGTATTGAAGCTACGGAGCTGAGCGGCAGCATCTGCCCCTGATTATTCGAAACGTAGAACTGGCGTATATCGTCGGCCCGCGTTCGATAATTCCCTTCGGCTTCGACGTAGACCTGCCATTGGCGGCCGAAGCGATTGAAATAATTAACCAGGTAGCCCCCCAAGAAAGTCTGCAGGGTTTGATATACGTTCGCGATGTTGATGCCTTGCCGCTCGACTTTAGCCCGATCGACATCAACAAAGCTTTGCGGCACGCTAGGCAGGAACGTTGTACTCAGTCCGACCAACTCTTTGCGTTTCCGCGCTGCAGCCATGAATTTATCTACGTTCCCAGCGAGGAACTGCAGCGAGCCGCCCGCACGATCTTCCAACACAAACGTCACGCCTCCCGAGGTACCGACGCCTGGTATAGACGGCGGAGAGAACGAAAATCCGATACCGTCCTGGACCTTGGACAGTTCACCCGCGATATGGTTCCGAATGGCCGTGTAGCTTTGGTTATCGCTGTGGCGCTCACTCCAAGCCTTTTCCGTGACGAAGAAGAAGGCACTGTAGGTATCCTGCACCCTACTCAAAAGGCTGAATCCTATGACAGAAGTGCATCCGGCAACGCCGGGAGTGTTCATAATAATTTTTTCGACGTGTTGTGCCGCTGCTGCTGTGCGCTGCAACGAGGCAGCGTTCGGCAGTTGCAACGCTACGAATACATATCCCTGGTCTTCTTCGGGAAGAAATGAGGACGGCAGTCTCCGGTTTATAAGAAAGGTGACACCGGCAATCGCGGCGAGGAACAACAGCGCGAACCCAGCTTTATGTATGAGTGTCTGGGAGAAGCGAACGTAGCCTTCAGTCGTATGTCCGAACATTCGGTTGAACCAGCCGAAAAATCGCCTAAGCCAGCCGCGGGATTCCTTTTTCGGCTTTAGCAGAAGCGCGGCCAATGCAGGGCTAAGCGAAAGCGCATTGAAGGCAGAAAAAATTACAGAGATCGCGATGGTAACCGCAAACTGCTGGTACAAGCGGCCCGTGATGCCTGGAATGAAGATGGTGGGGACAAACACCGCGGTCAAGATTAGGGCTGTCGCAATGACCGGCCCTGAAACTTCTTCCATGGCGCGGAATGCGGAATCGCGCGGTGACATGCCTTCATCGATATGCCGCTCGACCGCTTCGACCACAACGATTGCGTCATCGACCACGAGGCCGATTGCGAGTACGAGCCCGAAGAGCGACAGTGTGTTGATAGAAAAACCAAGTATCGGAAACACGACGAACGTACCGATAAGAGAAACCGGTACGGCCGCAAGCGGAATCAGCGTCGCTCGCCAGCCCTGCAAAAAAATATATACGACCAGAATCACCAGAGCCAGAGCCTGCAACAGCGTGCTAAGGATCTCCTGCATTCCTGCCGTTACGGCCCGCGTTGTGTCGAGACTGACCTGATACGAAAGATCTGGGGGGAAGCGTTTGGCAAGTTGCGCCATTTGGGCGCGCACGGCTTTCGCGGCGTCGACGGCGTTCGAACCCGGCAACTGATAGACGGCCAAAATCGCGGAGGGCTTGCCGTTGTAGCGCCCGGTCAAATTATAAGTCTGCGATCCCAACTCCAGCCGGGCGACGTCCTTGAGCCGGAGCGTGGATCCGTCGGGATTCGAGCGCAGGATGATATTTCCGAACTGCTCAGTCGAGGTCAGGCGGCCTTGCGCCTGCACAGTGTAGGTAAACTGCTGACCATTGGGTGCGGGTTCGGCGCCGAGTTGTCCCGCGGGGTTCACCGTGTTCTGGGCGTTAAGCGCCGAAATGATCTGGGGCACTGTTATTCCAGTCGATGCCAGGCGGTCGGGGTTGACCCAGCAGCGCATCGCGTACTGCCCGGCGCCGAACACCTGTACGCGTGCGATCCCCGGAACGCGCGTGAGCTGATCGACCAGGTTGAGATATCCGTAGTTCGCCAGGAAGATGCTGTCATAACTACCGTGAGGGGAATACAGCGCCATCAGCAGCAGCGGGGAAGAAAGGGACTTCTGAATAGTCAACCCGGCCGTGTTGACCTGTGCAGGAAGCTGCGACTGAGCTTGCGCAGTACGCATTTGTGTGAGTACCTGATCGATATTCGGGTCAGTGTTTACATCGAAATCGACGGTGATCTGGGACTGCCCGTTGTTCGCATTGATCGAATACATGTAGTTCATGTTGTCGACGCCGCTGATTTGCGCCTCGAGCGGAGTCGCGACCGATTGTTCGAGCGTCTGCGCATTTGCGCCGGGATAAATTGCCGTGACCAGAATCTCCGGGGGAACAATGCTGGGAAATTGCGAGATGGGCAGCCGCAACATGGAAATCAGACCGACGAGGACCATCAGAATGGCGATTACCATCGCGACGATGGGACGATTGATGAAAAATTTCGACATATCTATTGCTGCTCGCCTTGCGATCCATACGGAGATACGGGCGTTGTCTGGTTTGCCTGCGGGTTAACCCGCTGGCCATCTCGAACCTTGGATGTTCCTTCGGAGACGACGCGCTCTCCCGGTTTCAGGTCGCCCTGTATAACCCAGAAGTCTTGATATCTATCACCGGCCTCGACGCTCACGATCTTAATGGTGTTATCGGGTTGAACGACCGCAACTTGGTAGCGTCCCTGAACTTCTGTCACCGCCTCCTGCGGGACCAGTAATGCCTTTTCATTTACTGCCGTTAAGGCTCGAATGCGTCCGAATTGGCCGGGTCGAAGTATATTTCCTGGGTTCGGGAAAGCGCCTATAATCCGGATGGTTCCGGTTTGATTGTTGACGCTGCGATCGGCAAACAGAATCCTGCCTTCCTGCCCGTATACCTTGTTGTTGGCCAATCTTAGTTGGATAGGAACGGAATTTTTGGCACTGAGCAAATCGACTGTGGCGGAGCCTTGCGTTTTAGTTCTGATTCTGTTTGCCAGGCTCAAATACTCCTGTTCACTGATGGCGAAGTAAACCTTGATGGGATCGACTTGCGACACGGTGGTGAGGACCGTAGTTGGCGAGACGAGATTCCCGACCTGCGTCATGGCGATGCCAGCGATACCATTGACCAGTGATCGGACCTGGGTGTAGCCGATATTCAACTGAGCCTGCTCCACGTTCGCTTCCGCCGCTTCAATCGAGGCCTGATTGGATTTGATCAGTGCTTCATTCTGCTTTTCGCTCTGGATATCGTTATCAAGCTGGCTCTGCGCGATGGCGTGCGCGGCCGCTAGTGGCCTATCGCGTCTCACATTGATTTCGGCCAAGCCGAGTTGCGCCTCGGCCTGTCCGAGTTGGCCTTTCGCTTGGGCCAGTTGGCCTTTCGCTTGATCCAGCAAGGCTTGGAACGGACGCGGATCGATCTCAAACAGGACGTCGCCTTTGCGAACAAACGAGCCTTCCCGGTAATCTTGTTTGATTAGATAGCCCGTGACTTGTGGCTGAATGTTCGCGTTTACGTAGCCATCGAGACTGGCGACCCAGTTGCCGTATATCGGGACGTTTTCTTGCGTTACGGCAGAATCGCCGACCGCGGGGGGCGCGGGACTTGGCGCCGACGTAGACTTACCAGCACATCCGGTTAGCAACAAACAGCTCAACGATAAAAGCCCTGTAACAACGTTTTTCAAGACATCCCTCTGTTCAGATAGCAACTCAAAACGAGCTTGAATTCCCGCACGATATACGGCTTCTCACGGCGCTTGGCATCTTTGTAGAGAACCATCATTCCGTGGATGACCTTCAATGTCACCGCAGCCATACGCAGCGCCTTCACTTTCGACATATGCGGTTTCCGTAGTACGAAGAACCTGGCTATCAATTCGCAGAAACGCTTGCGGATAGCCCCCGACCGTTTGGCTGCCAACGGTGCATCCAATAAGGTCAGAAACGCCGGGTGTTCGTCCGCGAAATTGATTGTCACGTCGATCAGGCGATCCAGGAATCTTTCAATTTCTAAAAGTTTTGAGTGTTCGCCTAGTGGTACCCAAAGCTCCTCTAGTTGATGCGAATACTGTGAACGAAGTGCTTGCGCCACCGCTTCTTTATTTGGAAAAAATTGATACAGCGAGCCGATGGAGGCGCCTGCGCGTTCTGCGACCCCGCTCATCGTAGCTGCTTCATAGCCTTTGTCTGAAATGACCAGCGCGGCCGCTTGCAGCAACCCGGCCACGCGGCGTTCACCGCGGTATTGCCTCGGGATGCGCCGCTGGGCCGTCATGAAATGTGAGGACACCCTCATATAGTATCGGAATGCGAGGCGAACCTCATATTGTGACAGTAAAGCACCTTTTGCTCCGCCCAACAAATCATGACGGGTTCATCGTTTCACCTATGATGGATAGTTGCCGCACAGAACTTTTCATTCGTTATTACTCCTCGTACTTTGTGCAGTTTCCGCACTCGCTCAGGCGGATGGACCGATCACGCTATTTGTCGACTTAACCGATGCACCGCGCAAAATTCTGCACGCTCGGCTCGTTATTCCGGTTCAGCCAGGCCGGTTGACACTTCTTTATCCGAAGTGGATTCCAGGCGAGCATGGGCCGACGGGGCCCATTGACGATCTGGCCGGGATTATCTTCACCGCAAATGGCCAAACTTTGCCGTGGCGCCGCGATGATGTCGATATGTTCGCGCTCCATTTGACCGTACCGCCCGGAGCGACGATGCTAGATTGCAACCTGGACTTTCTCGCCACTGCGCAGCCTGCCGGATTTTCTGCTGGAGCTTCAACAAGCGTCAACCTTGCCATCCTCAGCTGGAATGAGGTGCTGTTGTATCCAATAGGGAAGCCTGCCTCCGACATACGGTTTGAAGCTTCTATAAAGATTCCCGGAGAATGGAAACTCGCAACGGCGTTAAAGCAGGCTTCCAATGAAGGCACAACCACGCGCTTCCACCCGGTAGCGCTGAATACCTTGGTCGATTCGCCGGTCTTGGCAGGAAAGTTCTTGAAACAGATTCCGCTTGAGCCGGATGTGACACCCAGGCACTATCTGGACCTTGCAGCCGATGCTCCGGAAGATCTGAACATCGGCGATGCGAGGCTCGCGGCGTTCAGCAACCTGATCCGCGAGACAGGTGCTCTCTATCGGTCGCGGCATTACGACAGCTACCACTTCCTCGTAACCCTGAGCGATCAAGTTGCTCACTTCGGCCTGGAACACCACGAGTCGAGCGATGATCGGGTCGACGCGCGAACGTTTCTGGATGACGATCTCAATTTGCTCGCAGGCAGTCTGCTTCCGCACGAGTTCACGCACTCCTGGAATGGCAAATATCGCCGTCCCGCAGGCTTGGTCACATCCGATTATCAACAGCCCATGAAAGGCGAGCTGCTGTGGGTCTATGAGGGACTAACCGAGTATTTAGGGGATGTGCTTGCTGTGCGCAGCGGCATTTGGAGCCCCGAGCAATATCGCTCGTATTTGGCGGAGTCCGGGGCGGAACTGGATCATCGCCCGGGGCGTACCTGGCGCAATCTCCAGGACACCGCAATTGCCGCCCAGATTCTCTACTCGGCCAGCTCCCAATGGGATAATTGGCGCCGCTCGGTCGATTATTACTCTGAGGGTGAGTTGATATGGCTGGACGTCGACGTTACGATGCGCAAACTGTCTGGAGGAAAAAAGTCGCTGAATGAATTCTGCGCCCGGTTTTTCGGCGGCGGCAACACCTCGCCGAAAGTTACCCCGTATGTTTTCGACGACGTCGTCAGTAATCTGAATGCAATTCAGCCATACGACTGGGCGCATTTTTTGAATGAGCGCGTTATCTCGAAAGGCCCACATGCTCCGTTGGGAGGCATTTCGAACGGAGGTTACCGGATCGAATACACTGATCAGACCAACGAGTTCATTCGAGCCGCGGAATCGAAGGAGCGGGGCGTGAACGCTTGGTATTCGCTGGGAATGGTAGTCGGTGCTGAGAGCACAATCGCGGACGTACTGGTAGGTTCTCCCGCATACAAGGCGGGGTTGGGTCCCGGCATGAAGCTCGTAGCGATAAATGGTCGCCGCGCTAGCGACGACTTGGTGCGTCAAGCAATCCGCGAGTCAAAGGGCAGCACGCAAGCACTCGAGCTGATCGTAGATCACGACGGGTTTTTCAAAGTGTTCAAGATCGATTACCACGACGGTGAACGGTATCCCCACCTGAGTCGCGTGACCAGCGGTCGAGCATTCCTCAATGACATTCTGACGCCCATGATCGCTCGCGCAACTCCCAGCAAGGCCGCCTCAGGTCGGGCCGAGGACTCGTTCACCGGCGAACTACGTTAGGCGCTGGTCGCAGTCTTCACAATCTGACCGCCCGGTGCCAGCAGGCGGTGCAGCTCGGCAGCCGCGTGCGGTAACAGACTTTCCAGATGCGGAGGCACAATAATCTTCGTGAAATAAGCTGCACGCCACGGGATCTGATCAGGCACTGCCTCAAGGAACATCACGTTTTTGAACTCCGCCATAGCCACGCATGCGGCACGAACCTCTTCGCGATCGCCGAGTGCTACGACGACACCATCCATGAGCTCGCGGGCAATGCTGGTGATCTCGCTTGCGGGTGGAATACCCAACAATAAGACGCGATCATCAGCACGCAGCTGAATCATTGCCTGATATCGATGAGATCGACCACTTCAGCGGTTCCCAAAACAGCGGCTGCATCGGCTTCGGTAAATTCTTGAGTTTTCGCCGAGTGATTCATGGAACAAAATTTCGGACCACACATGGAACAGAATGCGGCATCCTTGAAACCTTCTTCAGGCAATGTCTCGTCGTGATATGCGCGTGCGGTCTCAGGATCGAGCGAGAGCTCAAATTGCCGTTTCCAATCAAAGTTGAAACGAGCACGGGACAGCTCGTCATCCCGGTCGCGTGCACCGTTGCGATGCCGCGCGACATCGGCAGCGTGCGCGGCGATCTTATAGGCGATGATGCCTTGCTTGACGTCTTCGAGATTGGGCAGGCCGAGGTGCTCCTTCGGCGTGACATAGCAGAGCATCGATGCGCCGTGCCATCCGATCATTGCCGCCCCGATGGCGGAGGTGATATGGTCGTACCCGGGCGCGATATCCGTCACGAGAGGTCCCAAGGTATAAAAAGGCGCTTCGTCGCAGATTTCGCGTTCTTTCTCGACCTGTAATGCTATCTGATCTAGCGGGATGTGCCCTGGACCTTCAATCATTACCTGAACGTCATACTGCCATGCTTTCCGGGTCAGTTCGCCCAAGGTCTTAAGTTCTGCAAACTGCGCTGCATCGCTCGCATCCGCTAGACAACCGGGGCGCAGACCATCACCCAGAGAGAAACTGACATCGTGCTTCTGAAATATTTTGCAAATCTCGTCAAAGTACTCGTACAGAAAATTTTGCTTGTGATTCTTGACCATCCATTCAGCGAGAATGGCGCCGCCCCGACTAACAATTCCGGTGATGCGCTTCGTCGTTAACGGGACATATTGCACGAGCACGCCGGCGTGAATAGTCATATAATCGACGCCTTGCTCGGCTTGTTCCTCGATGACCTCGAGCATCACGTTCAGGTTGAGATCTTGGACGCGGCGGACCCGGCTGAGCGCTTCATAGATCGGGACGGTGCCAATCGGCACGGGCGACGCGTCAATTATTGCCTGCCGGATACGGGGGATGTCGCCGCCTGTCGACAAATCCATAACAGTATCGGCGCCGTACTTAACTGCGTAGTTAAGCTTTTCGATCTCTTGCTGAATGTTCGAAGTGGTGGAGGAATTGCCGATGTTCGCATTGATCTTGCAACTGGAGGCAACCCCAATACACATCGGCTCCAAACTGCGATGGTGAATGTTGGCCGGAATGATCATACGGCCCCGCGCGACTTCATCCCGAATCAATTCCGGAGAGAGGTTTTCGCGGCGCGCGACGTATTCCATCTCCTCGGTCATCATGTTCCTGCGTGCGTAATGAATTTGCGTACGGACGGGGTACCCGAGGCGCGGCGTAATCCACTCAGTGCGATTCATGACTACGATTATAGGTTGGGTCCGGTCAGCCGCGAACGGCGGGTCTGAATTCGTAAAACTAAGCGTGGCCAGCCTTGTTTCGCTGCATGGCCCAACTACACTAAAGGTTTACATGAAAATTCACGCTTTCGTCGCAGTTATCGTATGTTGTTTCGCGCTGACGGGCACGTCCGGTGCACAATCGAATAACTCGGCGCAATCGGAGACTGGCTTGGACTTGAACGCAATTGACAAGTCCGCCGATCCTTGCAACGACTTCTTTCAATACGCTTGCGGGACTTGGATAAAGAACAATCCCATTCCGCCCGATGAGAGCAGGTGGGGCCGCTTTGATGAGTTATTTGAGCGAAACCAGACAATCCTCCGAGACATTCTGCAAGATTCACAGAAGCATCAAAGCCGTTCATCAATAGATCAGAAGATCGGAGGCTTCTATCAATCGTGCATGGATGAAGGTCTGATAGCACAGAGAGGTACATCACCTCTTGAACCCGAGCTCAAGCGGATTTCCGATATCAGCAATGTTCACGAGCTGACAGATGCGATAGCGCGGCTGCATGCGCGACAGGTTAACGTGTTTTTTAATTTCAATTCCACCCCGGATCCTAAAAATGCGCAAATGATGATCGCGGACATCGATCAGGGTGGCCTGGGACTGCCGGAAAGAGACTATTACCTTCGCAGCGATACGAAGTCAGCAGAGATCCGGCAGAAATACGTCGCGCACATTGCAAAAATGTTTCAGCTCATCGGAGTTCCGGAAGCAATAGCATCGAAAAAAGCTGCAAAGATCATGTCCATCGAGACGGATCTAGCTAAAGCGTCGCTCGACGTTACCTCGAGGCGTAATCCTCAACTGCTGGTTCACGAAATGACGGCTGAGAAGTTGACGGACCTTAGCCCGAATTTCAACTTTCAACAGTTCTTCACAGAAGTCAATGCACCCAGCTTTTCGAAGCTTAACGTCAAGGTTCCCGATTTCTTCAAAGCACTGGGCAGCCTCATAAATGAGAACAGTTTGGATGGGTTAAAGGATTACATGACATGGCATTATCTGAATGCCAGCGCGCGATTGTTGACGAAAGCGTTCATGGACGAAAACTTCAATTTTTATCGGCGAACCCTGACCGGCGCAAAGGAGCTGAAGCCTCGCTGGAAACGGTGCGTGGCGGCTACGGATGACGAGCTAGGCGAAGCGCTCGGGCAAAAGTTCGTAGAGAAGACGTTCGGTGAACAAGGCAAGCAGCACACCCTCGAAATGGTTCACGAGATTGAACACGAGATGGCGAATGACATTGAATCCCTCACCTGGATGGGCCCGGAGACCAAAAAGCAAGCCTTGGCCAAATTGCATGCGGTCGCCAACAAAATCGGGTACCCGGATAAATGGAGGGACTACTCGACCGTGAATATAGTGGACAACGATTACTTCGGAAACTGGTATCGAGCCAACGAGTTTGAAAGCAAGCGAGAGTTGAATAAGATTGGCAAGCCAGTCGATCGCACGGAGTGGGGTATGACGCCGCCGACAGTCAATGCCTATTACGACCCCACTGAAAACAACATAAATTTCCCCGCGGGTATTCTGCAGCCCCCGTTCTATTCAAATAAAGCGGACGACGCTGTAAATTACGGAGCCGTTGGCGTCGTGATCGGACATGAGTTGACGCATGGATTCGATGACGAGGGTCGGCAATTTGATGGCGACGGGAACCTCAAAGATTGGTGGCAGAAGAGTGACGCGGAAAAGTTTGAGAAGCTTTCCGATTGCTTCGTTAAGGAGTATGGCGCCTTCAGTCCTGTGTCGGGCGTGAATCTGAATGGCAAGCTCACGCTCGGCGAGAACACGGCTGACAATGGCGGTCTTCATCTTGCATATCTCGCGCTGATGGACGATCTCTCCAAAAAAAGGGTTCCTTCCGCAAAACAAGTCGATGGTTATACGGCGCCGCAGCAGTTCTTTTTGGGCTTCGCGCAAGTGTGGTGCCAGCACGACACACCCGAGCTTGCACGTCTCCGCGCTCAGGTGGACCCGCACTCTCCGGGCAAGTTTCGCACCAACGGAGTTGTCTCGAATACAGCTGAGTTCAGTGAAGCGTTCGGATGCAAAGCCGGGGATAACATGTACGCGGCAAAGGGATGCCGGGTGTGGTAAATACGAACTCAACTTTGCCGACGATGTCAGATCGCGCTGCCGACAATCCACTGTTTGTCGACCGGTTTCCGATCCAATTTGATGCGGTGAAAGCCGAACACGTCGAACCTGCTATCGACATCCTGCTCGATGAGATGAGACGACGTCTGGCAGAGTTGGGCAATCCCGACGTCGCGCGAACCTATGAAAGCATTTTGCTTGCATTGGACAAATTGACCGAGCCTCTCGACTTCGCAATGGCGGTTGTTCGTCATTTGGAGGCGGTCGCCACAACTCCGGAAATGCGTGCGGCGCACAATGGGGTGCAAGGTCCGGTCAGCATGTTCTACACTTCGATCCCGCTGGACACGAAGGTTTGGGCTGCGGTGAAGGCAGTCAGCGAGAGTTCTGAGTCCGCTACTCTTGCCCCGGTGCACAAACGCTTCCTGAAGAAAACGGTATCCGGATTCCGGCGTGCAGGTGCCGACCTGGATGAAGAAGGTAAGAGGAAGCTAGAGGCTTTGGATGTAGCCCTGACACAAGCCACAACGAAGTTTTCTGAAAATGTGTTGGATGCAACGAACGCCTATGAACTGTTGATCACCGACGAACGAAAGCTCGCCGGATTGCCCGAAGCGCCCCGAAGAGCTGCTCGGGAAAGCGCGAGGGCAAAGGGCAGGGAAGGCTGGCGTCTCACGTTGCAGGCTCCAAGCTACGTGGCGGCGATGACCTACCTGGACGACCGGCTTATCAGACAGCAGCTCTGGCAAGCCTCAAACACGCGCGCCACCTCCGGACCATACGACAACCGGGCCCTAATTTCAAAGATTCTTAATTTGCGCCGGGAGAAAGCCCATCTGCTCGGATTTCAAGATTTCGCCGATCTTGTGCTCGAAGAACGAATGGCGCATACAGGAGAACAGGCGCAACACTTTCTGGAAGACCTGCGTCGCAAGACAACTCCCTTTTTTGACCGGGAGAATCAAAGCCTTGCAGAGGTGGCGAAGAATCTCGGCTATGACGCCATCGCGCCGTGGGATGTGACTTACGTAGCCGAAAAGCAACGCGTGGCACTCTATGACTTCGACGAAGAGGAACTGCGGCCTTACTTCCAGTTGGACAGAGTCGCGGCTGGAATGTTTGACATCTTCAGTCGCATCCTAAGTATCAAGGTTATCGAGGAGCCGGGTGTCCCGGGGTGGAATCCTGCGGTTAAATACTACCGGATTGAGGACGCATCTTCAGGTAAACTTCTCGGCGGCTTTTACACCGACTGGTTCCCGCGCGAAAACAAACGTGGCGGTGCCTGGATGGACTCCTTGATGACCGGTAATCCGGATGCAGGCGAACCTCATCTCGGACTCATCTGCGGGAATCTTACTCCCCCCGTCGGCGATATCCCTTCGCTTCTCACGCATCGCGAGGTGGAAACCATTTTCCACGAATTCGGTCATCTGCTTCATCACGCCTTAAGCCGTGTGCCTGTTCGAACTCTCGCCGGCACAAATGTCCCATGGGACTTCGTTGAGCTACCCTCACAGATCATGGAGAACTGGTGCATGGAACGTGAAGCTCTCCACTTATTTGCCCGGCACTACAAGACAGGCGAAACAATACCCGATGAGCTTTTCCAGAAAATGAAACGTGCACGAACATTCCGGAGCGCCAACGATCAGATGCGACAACTCGGACTTGGAATAACGGATCTAAAGCTCCATCGAGAATACGATTCTAATCGTGACGGGGATGTGATCGCTTACAGTCGCGATATTCTGGCGAAGTTTTCTTCCGCGCCTCTGCCGTCCTATTATGCGATGCTTACGAGCTTTACTCATCTGTTTTCGAGCCCGGTGGCTTACGGTGCTGGATACTACTCATATAAATGGGCCGAGGTCCTGGATGCGGACGCCTTTACCCGCTTCCAGCGCGAAGGTATCTTCAACACCGAAACCGGCACTGAGTATCGGAGGCACATTCTCGAGCGCGGCGACAGCGAAGATCCGTCTCAGCTCTACCGCGCCTTTATGGGGCGCGACCCGGATACCAACGCCCTGCTCGAACGTTCCGGTTTGCTGACGGCCGCATAGGATCGGCTAGGAGACGTACACCCAAAGCTCAATCGCTAACCGCTGATGAATTCCACACCGAAGTCGGTCGAGCAACAACTGGCTGAAGCGTTGCGCGAAAACACTACTTTGCGGGAATCTCTCGAAAGTTGCCTCGCTGCTCGAAGGGAAGCCGAGGACGAATGCGTGCGAAATTTGGAGCTTGCCCAAAAAGCGAACCAAGAGTTGCACGTGTTCTCTTATGCGATGAGTCACGATCTTAAAGAGCCGCTTCGTTCGCTATCGGCGTATGCGGATCTCTTACGGCGGCATTACAACGAGGATCAACAGGCGGCCGAGTTTACGGCCTTTATCACCGATGGCGTCAAGAGAGCGAACGCCCTCATCGATAACCTTCTAACTTATTCCATGACGGGTGCGCCGACCAGGCGTACTCACGTGAACTTGAACTCGGCCGTTCAATGGGCTCTGCTCAACCTCGAACACTCTGTCAAGGAATCCGGGGCGCAAATCACTTTCGCCGACTTGCCAGTCGCCATCGTTGATGAGAGTCAGATCGTTCTGGTTTTTCAGAACCTGCTCCTCAATTCCCTCAGGTATCGAAGTGGTGATGTTCCCGTCATCCACATTTATTCCGAACAAGGGCCCGACGCTTACACCATCTCCGTGCGCGATAACGGAATCGGCATCGAGCCCAGATATCAGCAGCAGATCTTTACGGCCTTTAAGCGGTTGCATGGAAGGGAACTAGCAGGGACCGGACTTGGGCTCGCTTTGTGTCGGAAGATCGTTGAGGGGCACGGAGGCCGGATTTGGGTAGAGAGCGACGGCGTGCATGGGTCAGTGTTCAGGTTCACTCTGCCGATTTGATTCAGAACCGGAGTGAATGCTCTTCGGGATCGCGGATGTGGCCGAACCCGTGCAAGCTGGTGGTTTTCGGCCATTCTTCCGGCATGGCATTACCTACGGCGCTGTCGTGTAATCAATCGCTTACAGTTTGGAACGTCACGTGTATAACGACATGTCGTAAGGGATACGCACATGAGGTTCATCACAGCTATTCTGACTCTCGCCAGCCTTTTTGGAAGCGCTGCGAGTTTGAGTGCCCAGTACACAGACCAGGATCCAGGGCAGGAGGCTCAGGATCAACAGTACCCGCCTCAATCACAGCAATATCCGGAGCAGGGAACGCCTGGACAGGACGAGGCCACTGATCAACAGCGGGCCGTCGCCCGGCTGAGCATTGCCCAGGGCGATGTAAACGTGAAGCGTGGTGATTCCGGTGACCTGGTGGCGGCAGTAATCAACGCTCCGCTCCTGGCGCAGGATCACGTGCAGACTTCGACCGGTTCACGGGCTGAAGTACAGCTCGATTATGCAAACATGATCCGGCTTGCTCCGAACACCGACATCGGTTTTGCGGATTTAGCATACCATCGCTACCAGGTTCAACTCGGCGCAGGAAGCATCATCTACCGGGTCTTGCGAGACTCCGATGCGCAAGCCGAAATAGATACGCCAAGCGTTGCAGTGCGGCCCACTCAGCAGGGAGACTACCGAGTTTCAGTTCTGGATGACGGCTCAACCGAAATCAATGTCCGGTCGGGCGAGTTGGAGGTGTATAGCCCGAAGGGAACGGAGCGCCTTCAGGCCGGTCAAACCATGCTCGTACGCGGTGATTCCTCCGATCCTGAATTTCAAATGGCGGACCAACCGGCGCCCGACCAGTTCGATGAATGGAGCGCCAATCGAGACCGCACACTCCTGGCTTCTCAGAGCTATCAGCACGTCAGCCGTGACGTTTATGGCGCGGATGATCTCGACGCTTATGGAAATTGGGTCCCCTCTCAATATGGCAACGTTTGGGCACCGCGATCGGTCGGTGCGGATTGGGCTCCCTACAGCACCGGACACTGGGTCTGGGAGGGCTATTACGGGTGGACTTGGGTGGATGATGCCCCGTGGGGCTGGGCGCCCTATCATTACGGCCGCTGGTTTGACAACCCCGGCTATGGCTGGTGCTGGTGGCCTGGTTCCGTCACCTCATCCTACTTTTGGAGCCCCGCACTGGTTGGCTTCTTTGGCTGGGGCGGCGGTGGTTTCAGTGTCGGAATCGGAGTTGGTTGGGGCAGTATCGGCTGGGTAGCGCTGGCTCCCTTTGAATCTTTCCATCCGTGGTGGGGACATGGGTTTTATGGCGGAGGCTTTGGTGGCGGCTACGGAAATTACACCAACATCAATATCAACAACGTAAAGATTGTACGGAACACCAACATCACCAATATCTACCGGAACGCCTCCAAAAAAGGAGCTGTTATGACCGCACATGGCAGCGACTTTGGCCGCGGCGGATCGGCCAGGTTCAGTCGCGCAAACCAGGCTCAACTTCGAAACGCAAGCCTATTTCGCGGGCGGATGCCGGTGACGCCTACCCAGGCTAGCCGTCAGTTCACAAATCGGCAAGCGACACCGAATCCACGTTTGGCGGCGGTGGCTAATCGCCGGTTCTACCAGTCCCCGCGCGCTGCGCAGTCGGCACGAGCGTCTTCTGCACAGCAACAAATGCGTATGCAGCCAGGCTCGAAGGCGGCTGGCAATTCGGCTCCGCTTGCTCGCACGGGTGGTTTCGCAAGAGCAGGGCAGCCAGCGCTCAACGATCGTGCGGGAGCGGCCCCAAGAGGGCTTCAGGGAGGAGCTCAGCGAGGGCAGATGGCCGCGATATCGCGAGGCAGTGCGCCGACGGGCCTGCAGAATTCGCGGAATGCTGCGGGCAGAGTCGGTCCTTCAGCCCAAGCATCAGGTTCGGGCTGGCACCGGTTCGGGGAGACTGGCGCTCAAAGGGGACAGACGCCCCCTATGTCCAGAGATAATGCGGTGAGAATGCCCCAGAATTCGGGCAATCGCACGAATATGGGTGCCGCACCGCAGCAGAGCGTGCACGGTATGCCGCCGAACATGCGATCCCAGGCCGCAGGGCGGAGCAGTTTCGGTTCTCCAACACGTTTCGGTTCTTCGACGCAAAGTTCGGCTGCGGGATGGCACCGCTTCGGAGACGCTGGAACCTCCCCCGCACCCCGCAACGCGGGTCAGACACGTGAGCAGAGTGGGTGGCACAGTTTCGGCCAGTCTCAAAGTACCGCCCACGGAAGCTACCCAACGGTGCGGCCAAGCGGCGCTCAGGCGCAGCCCCGTTACAGCCGCTCCTTGAACATGCCTGGCGCCACGCCGAATACCATGCGTAACTACGGCGGCAGTTATCAATCCCGACCGCTGGGGGATCAGCCGGCAGCAGCGCCGCCTCAGAATTCGTTTGGATACCGCGGCGGGTCGGGCTACAATGCGCCGTCCGCTCCGCGTTACAGCGCACCTTCTGCTCCGCGTTATACTGCGCCGTCCGCTCCACGTTATAGTGCACCATCGATGCCGCGCTACAGCGCGCCGTCCACGCCACACTACAGCGCACCTTCTGCTCCGCGTTATAGTGCGCCGTCGACTCCTCACTACAGTGCTCCCTCAGCGCCGCATTACAGCGCGCCATCGCCGAGGGGAGGTGATGGCGGATCGCGTGGCGGTGGGCATCCTTCTTCAGACAGCCGTCGCAGTCGCTGACGGGTCACCATCTTCCCTCGGCCGCTCCAGCTCACTTGTTAGAACTGGAGCGGCTTTTTTTTGTGTTTGGGCCAGTACTGCTATTCCGGTGGGGACAGTAGCGACTTGTGACAATTCAGCGCAGCATGGAATCAGCGAAGGAACGGACCAACTCCTTTCCTTGCCAGTGGGCCGTGATTCTCCAAAGCCGCGGTCCACTGCTTTTTATTTTTTTCGATCACAAATCTCCCTCAACTTTTTTCTCCAACACTCGTATAGGCTTGCGCCGAAACTGAAACGTACATAGTACGTTTTCGCCCCTCCGCATGCTACGTTGTAGCCGCCCAGGAGAGCATCCCCAACCATGACACCTCGCCAGCTCCGCCGCGCCGCCGAGCGCAACATCGTAAAACAGGAACGAAAAGCCCCACCATCCCTCCCCTCCGAAACACCTGTTCCGAGCCCGGAATCAAGCGACGGGTCAGATCCTACCCCCGCCATCTCCGCCTCCCAACTCGCCGCTAACCGCGCCAACGCCCAACTCTCTAGCGGCCCCCAAACTCCCGAAGGGAAAGCCAAGTCCTGCTTGAACGCCGTCAAAACCGGTCTCACCGGCCGCACCGTCCTGCTCCCCGCCGAAGACGCCGCCCGTTACCAACAGCACGTCTGCGATTTCTTCGCCGAACTCCAGCCCGTCGGTCCGCGCGAAACCGAGATCGTGCGCTCTCTCGCCGACACCTCCTGGCGCGTCGCTCGCATTCCCGCTCTCGAAATGGCTATCTTTGCTCACGGTCGCATCCAATTCGCTGACCAGTTCGCAGACCACGATCACGCGCTCCAACCCAGCCTGATCGAGATGCACACCTTCCTGCATTATGAAAAGCAATTGCGCAATCTTCAGATCCAGGAAGGCCGGCTGCGTCGTCAGCGTGAGAAAGATGCCGCCGAGCTCCGCCAGCTTCAGCAGGATCGCCAGAGCAGGGAACGACAGGATCTTCAGATGGCAGCCGGGCTCTACGCGGCGTCGAAAAGAGACGGGAAGCCCTTTGATCCGGGCCAATATGGGTTCGAATTTTCAACCGATGCTATAGAGGAATATCTGGACGGCATCCGAGCCGCCCAGGCCACCCGTGACCTCATGAAAGGCGGCATGAAACCCTATCGATCGGTAGGAAACGCCGCCTGACGGCAGTCCGAATCGCCTTTTCCTGACAGATACGCCTCTGGTGCATTCAGGACCTTTTCTGGCTTAACGGGCTGAGGCGCGGCCATGCTGATATGAGTCACGGGTTTGACGACGTTCGCGATTGGGCTTTTAAAGGAGATCACTGCAGTCTTAGAACGCTTAGAGGTAGCTCTAAGGGTTCAGTCTCACCCGGAAAAAGAAGCGGCCGGGCGTTCACGAGGATCTTTCTAAAAGATCCCTTCCTGACGATACAGGGAACCCCGGTTTGATGGCACCCAATCAAGTTATGAATATCTCGACCCAGCCGATTGCGGGTCGTATATTGGCTCAACTTCGTGACAGGCCGCTTTACCTTTACGGGAAGATTTGGTACGAGACCATCTTCGATAGCCGAACTCACTGGACAACGTTCTGTTATGAGCACAGAGGTATCGCGAGTGTCGCATTCATCCCTTGTCCAACAGGAAACGATTGTGATGATTGCCATCGCTAAGCGAATAGCCAGCCTGTCAGGCCTCAACCACGACGCCAGACAATGGACGTAGCCAGCGATTTTTATGTCGAAGAAGTGGTATAAATAGCGCTGACTAATCCACGCGCGTCTGTCAGATTGTGAAGTCACAGATGGGCTCCAGAAGGTATGCGGCTTATGCTCAGTAGCTTGAGCGGCTTGCTACGACTGACCCAAGCAGTGCCTGTGTAGCTTTGAATTGCTCTTTACGGAGAGCTATGTATGCCGCACTGGTTCCTGGGTCCAAAGGACAGTACCATTTTTCCCCCAGTGCGCGACAAAACGTGCGTGACGCCGGAGTCGCCTCCACCACAGCGGGAGAGCATAGACATTGATGGTGATATCTGCGTGAGTAACGCCGGGAAAGTGAAAGGCATTCTTGAAAGAGCATGGGATGGTAGCAACGTCTTGAGCAGCAATCACAGCAAAATGTCCGGTGTTCGCATCGCGAGCGCCGAGTCCGCTTATGTCGGTGTAATTCGCAGTTTGGACGTGATTTATCACGCAAACGGTGTCAACGTCCTTGATATCGAAGATTCCAGAGTTGGTGACGGTGAATTGTGCCTCAAAAGGATCTGAGCTATCCAATGAGCCGTACTGGGCTATTTGAATTTTTGGGCGTAGTCCATAGAGAACGGACGCGCCACCGATTATCGTCATTGCTCCAAGAAATAATGGTAAAAATCGCTTGCGAAGTGATACCAGCAGTTTGCGCGACAGTTTCGGCGCTGCTGGTTCTTTACCTTTTGTGGGTGTTTGTGATTCAATTTGCTGTGCCGCACGTTTGATCTTTTGGTTTTCACGTTTGCGGCGAGCGGCTTCATTGCTCTGATCTTGTCTATGCCTATGGCCCATAGTCCCTGGCTGGATTTCGTGACGTCATAACAGCATGGACGAACTCTCAAAGAAGGAAATGGTTGAGGGGGATAAGACTTTTGAGCGTTTTGCACCGCGCGCTAGGCTTCAGTGAGGGAGAACATTTCACCTATGCAAAGCCCTTCAATAAGTGAGGCGCGGTTTAAAGAGTTTAACGGCCAGTGCCTAGCTATACTCAAGGCCCTGGTTGACGAAAGCGAGCGCGCAACTGAAGCATGCGATGCCTGGCTGAACTCTGGCCACATAGCAGACTACAGGACGTGGCAGACACGCTTAATGCATCTTCAAGAAGCTGACACGCAGTACCAGAACATCAGACAAGAGATGGCGGATACTGGAGCGCATTAAAGATTTGGCTTCTCCCGTACCGGGTCAGATTGACCATGGCATTCATAAAACTGTCAGGGTGTTGCAAGAGCACAATATCGGACCATGAACTCATGGCAATGCTCAGGATTGGCGAAGTAAACCATTGCTTCCTGAAGAGTTTTAGGTGCCTCGGTCATGTATCAACTGTACAGCAATCGGTCTGTCAGTCAAGTATATTTGTACCGTGCAAGTTTACATAATATCTGTTATCGGACAACTGCACCGGGTCCTACAGCACTTTACAACCCGTATACCCCACGGTCGCCGTGGCTTAGCGCAACGCCTTTACCCTCCCCACCCGCACATCCACACCGGGCGAGTAATGAAGCATCGGATCTCCCTGCGGCTGAGGCACTCCGGAGGCTTCGATAACGTTCTGCATGAGCCCGACGAGATGAGCTGTCCTCAAAGGCCACGGCTCATGCTCGATCTGCGCGAAGCCGAGCCGTCCGAGCAGAATCGTATACAGCCTGAAGCGCGCTGTGAGAAACAGATCAAGTTCTGCGGGTTGAATCGGCTCGCCGATCTCCACGCCGATCCTGGCCTCGCCCGATCCAAACGGCCATTTTCTTGAACTGGAGTATTCGACGCTTCCAGTTCCTTTTCTCACCCGCATAGCAGCCCAGCGGTAAGGAAGCCTATACGCTAAGCGAGCGCCTGCCACGGCCGTCAACTGCCCTGCTTCGAGGGTGAAGAACCATACACCCGGCTCGCCATCGGGCCCGCGTACATAGGTCCGAACGTTCATCTCTGGAAAATGTGAGACCCACGGCAGCGGTGGCACGAACGGCGGGCGAAGGCCTGTCAGCAAAAACGGCGTCAATCCCACCCAGGCGGAGCCGTCAAAAGTATCTAACGCAAGTTGTTTCGGCAACAAGCGTCGAATTTCGTCCGGGTGATATCGCCAATGAAGAAACGTCAGCCATCTCCAACTCTGGAACATGAGCGGTCGTTGCACGGGACGTGGTGGGAATTCACTGATGTGCGACACGGCTCAATTACAGCGCGTGCCGCAGAGTTGTTCTATTGCGGCGCCCAGGTAAGCCACGCATCGGCGCAGCTCTTCTACCGGAACGAATTCTCCGGACCTGTGTGCAACCGTCATGTCGCCAGGGCCAAAGACAATCGCTTCCGACGTAAGCGACCCCAGGTGGGTGGCTTCTGTTCCGAACGGAACCGTTATCGAAGGACGCTGGGTGAGCGATTCAAAAAGGTTTGCAAGATGGCACGTCTCGCTCGGAGTGAATGCCGGGTCTAAGCGCGTGACCTGTAGCTCCGCATCGAAGCCGGGAAGCTCACGGCCGAGACCTTCAAGCTCTTCGCCAATCAGCGTGCCCGCCCAGGCCGCGTCCTGACCCGGAATCGGCCTCCACTCGACAGTGATGCGGCATTCTGCAGGGACTATATTCTTGGCACTGCCGCCCCGGATCAATCCGGCATTCAACGTGGTAAACGGCGGGTCGAAATCTGAATTCGTGCGGGAAGCGAGTTTCACTGCGACGTTATCCAATCGTTCTAAAACGCGCGCCGCGTCGCGAATAGCGGAACGGCCCTTGGCCGGGAAAGCACTGTGAGCCGCCTTGCCGCGAACCGTAATTTCTGCCATTGCGTACCCTTTCCCGGCCCGGACTGGCGCGAGTCCGGTTGGCTCGCCGATGATCATATATCGGGATTTGAATGCATTCTGACTTGCAAGATACTTCGCGCCAATGCAGCCCACTTCTTCATCCGCTGTGAAAACCACTGCAAGAGGTCGCGATAGCCCTGCCAAATCGACTTGGCTTACGACCCGTAACACACATGCGAGAAAGCCTTTCACGTCGCAGCTGCCTCGTCCGTATACTCGGCCGTCGCGACAGACAGGGCGCACTGCTTCGTTCCATGCTGCATCGAACGGGACGGTATCGGTGTGACAAACCAAAGCCAGTTCCGACTCGCCAAAGTCGCTCTTCGTGTGAGCTACTAAGTTGACCTTTTCAGTTCCCTTCTCATCGCGGTAAGAATGAACATCTGTCCGCCAATTGCTTCCGTCGAGATACTGCAACACATGCTCGATAACGGGCCAATTACTCATCGATGAGACTGACGGGATGGAGACAAGATCAATGAGGATTTCAGCCGCCGTTTTCATCTGCTATTTCCAAATGCGGCGCTGAATCGCTTCGAAGTCGCTGAGAACTGCATCCTGAAGTACGTGCCGCCCGTCCTGAATCACCGCTTCGCCGTTCACGAAAACTTCCCCTACGGCCGTGCGCTCTAGCGAGAAGACGATGTTGTTCAACAGAGATTTGTGCCCTGCCCCGGCGATAGAAACATCATTGAGGTTGACCGTAAAGAAATCGGCAGGACGTCCAACCTCCAGACTGCCTCCCGGTGCTTTCAGCGCAGCTGCGCCTGTCTTCGTCGCGCTTCGAAATAAGAGCTGCGCCAGCTGATCTTCGCCTGAACCAGAAACGAGAATGGCTCGCTCCAGCTTCTTCATCCGAAGGTGATACTCCAATAGCCGGGCGTCTTCGAGAAGGTCTATCTGCACGTTGCTATCGGAGCCGAAGCAGATAGTGACGCCAGCTTGCGTGAGGCGATCCGCCGGAATTGCGCCATCGCCCAGGTTGCGCTCGCTTGTGGGACAGGCGCACACATGGGCTTTTGCATTGCCGAGACACCTGATTTCGTCATCGGTGATGTAAATGGCGTGGATAGCAGTAAAAGATGAATCGAGTACGCTGCGCTGCTGAAGCAACTCTACCGGGCGAACTCCGTATTCGGCTAGGCATTCATCGATTTCCGCCGGCTGTTCCGCAACATGCATATGCACCGCCAGGCCGTTTTCATGGGCGTAGTCTGTGATTTGCGTCAAATAGTCGATCGGTACTGCCCGAACGCTGTGGGGGGCCATGCCCAGCCAAGCAAAGCCGGGCTTTGAGTGCTTCGGAATTGTCTCGCGAAGTGCTTCGGTATCTTCCAAAAACGTTTCGGGCTGATCCGTAATGAATCTTGCTTGCCCCGGGTGTACCGACTTTTGCCACCCAGCGCGCACGTACGCAGTTCGCAATAATCCAATCCGAAGACCAATGTCGTTAGCAGCCCGTAGTACCTCTACGGCCAGCAGATTGTGATTCTCGTACCGCGACCCGTCAGGCAAATTATGCAGATAATGAAATTCGCCTACGCTTGTAATTCCGGACATGAGCATCTCGAGGAATGCCATCCGCGCTACACAATAAACATCCTCCGGCGAGAGTAGATTCGCAGCGTGATACATCGCCTCGCGCCAGGTCCAGAACGTATCTCGACTCGCTGTTGTTCGATGTTCAGTGCGGCCACGGATCACGCGTTGAAAAGAATGTGAGTGGCAGTTGACAAGTCCCGGAACAATTGCGCGATTCGGGAGCCTTCGTGAAATGTCCAGATCATCGGGCGCATTCGAAAAGCGCGTGATCCGTCCGGTGTTATCAACAAACATTGCGTAACCGGTCTGAAACGTGTCTTCGAAATAAATCAGATCGGCCAGCCAGCCCGTCTCGCGCGCATCGTTCATCGGCTGAGGCTCGTCTGTTTACCGCCGACGAAGACGGTTTGTGCCGATTCAATACCTGCAAAGTACGGAATCTCGCGATAGTCTTTGCAATCGTGGATCACAAGGTTCGCGCGCTTCCCTACCTCAAGCGAGCCAATGACATGGCCGTACCCGAGGCTATACGCGGCATTGATCGTTGTTGCAATGATTGCTTCAGCGGGAGTCATTTGCATCTGCGTGCATGCGAGAGAAAGTACAAACGGAATCGATGGCGTGGGAGACGATCCAGGATTGAAATCGGTGGCCAGAACAACCGCAAGTCCCGCGTCGATCATTGTTCGCGCTGGCGCAAATCGCCGCGAGCCCAAGGTGTAGGCCGACGCAGGAAGTAACACCGGTTGCACACCGGCTTCCGCCAAGGCCTCGATTCCCTGCCCCTCAATTTGCTCTAGGTGATCGGCCGTTGCAGTGCCAAGCTCCGCGGCCATTTCTGCCGCACCGGAATTGGAAAGTTGATCGGCATGAACCCGCAGCCCAAAACCAAGCTTACGGGCAGCGCCGAGAATTCTTCTTGATATAGGCACATCAAATACGCTCGGCTCACAGAAGACGTCGCAATACTTTGCCAATTGCAGCTCCGCGAGTTTCGGAAGCATCTCATGTATCACGAGATCGGCATATTCTTTTGCTCTTCCGCGGTACTCGTCCGGTATCTCATGCGCTCCCAGGAACGTCGGCACGCAGCCAAGAGCGGTCGTGTCACCCAGCCTTCGAATTACTCGCAGAATCTTAAGTTCTTGCTCGAGCGATAATCCATAGCCCGATTTCGCTTCTATGGTGGTCGTGCCGGTACGAAGGAACCAATTTGAATAGCGTTTAGCCTTGCTCAGTAACTCATCTTCCGACGCTGCCCGGGTTTTTCGAACCGTTGAGCGAATGCCGCCTCCAGCTTCGGCTATGTCTTTATATGTCGCGCCACTCGCTCGAAGCTCATATTCATCGACACGCGTCCCGGCAAAGACCGGGTGCGTGTGCGCATCGACAAATCCTGGAAGAACAACCTTGCCTTCGGCATCAATGACCTCAAACGCGGTAGTCTCTTTAACTTCTTCACGCCGCCCGACGGCTTCGATCCGGCCATCGCGCACGAGCATGGTTCCATCTCTAATCATCGAGAGCTCGTTTAACTCCCCGCGCACTCGGGGCCGCGCGGGTCCGGCGAGCGTCACAATTTGACCGCAATTTACGATGGCAACGGGCCGCGACTCACGTCCCATTCAATGGGCCATCGGAATCTTGAGACGGTTCCGTTCTGCGACTTCGATGGCCTTCTCATAACCCGCGTCTGCGTGCCTTATGATGCCGCTGCCAGGGTCAGATGTGAGCACGCGCTCAAGACGCCGGGCGCACTCGACCGAGCCATCCGCCACAATCACCATGCCTGCGTGTTGTGAGTAACCGATACCTACTCCGCCGCCGTTATGAATGGATACCCACGAAGCTCCAGCCGCGGTGTTGATCAGCGCATTAAGCAAAGGCCAGTCCGCTATCGCGTCTGATCCATCGCGCATTGCTTCCGTCTCCCTGTACGGAGAAGCGACGGAACCTGTATCAAGATGGTCGCGGCCGATCACAATCGGAGCTTTTATTTCCCCGGAACGGACCAAATCGTTTATACCAAGCCCAAACTGCGCCCGCTCCCCATAGCCAAGCCAGCAGATTCGGGCAGGCAAACCTTGAAAAGCAATTCGTTCTCCTGCTAAACGAATCCATCGATGCAGGTCGTCATTGTGAGGGAACATCTCAAGCACGAGACGATCCGTCCTGCGGATATCCTCGGGATCTCCCGACAAAGCAACCCAGCGAAATGGCCCCCTTCCCTCGCAAAACATCGGCCGGATGTATTCCGGCACAAAACCGGGAATATCGAACGCGTCATTCACGCCGGCATTTTTCGCCTGAGTTCGAAGATTGTTGCCGTAGTCGAAAGTCACCGATCCGGCGCGTTGCAGAGCAAGCATGGCTTCAACGTGCTTTGCCATTGCCTGCATGGATTTTCGTGTGTATTCGTCTGGATCACGCTCACGAAGCGCTACAGCCGCCTCAAGTGTCATCCCGTTCGGCACATAACCGTTCAGGGGATCATGCGCGCTAGTTTGGTCGGTCACTATGTCAGGGACAATGCCTCGCCGGACGAGTTCGGGCAAGACATCCGCACAGTTTCCCACCAGTCCAACGGAGATCGCACGTTTTTGGCTACGCGCGGTGTCCAGAAGAGAGAGTGCCTCGTCCAAGCCGGGCGCCAAAAGATCACAATATCTCGTCGCAACACGTTTCTCAATTCGCGCCGCGTCGACGTCGATTCCCAAAAAACAAGCGCCATTCATGGTGGCCGCGAGAGGCTGCGCTCCTCCCATGCCTCCCATCCCGCCGGATACGATGAGCTTTCCCGCCAATCCACTTCCAAAGTGTTTTCGACCGGCAGCCGCAAAAGTTTCGTAAGTGCCCTGTACGATTCCCTGGCTTCCGATGTAGATCCAGGAGCCCGCGGTCATCTGGCCGTACATCGTTAATCCGAGCTTCTCGAGCCGCTGAAACTCGTCCCAATTTGACCACCGGCCGACCAGGTTCGCGTTTGCTATGAGGACACGCGGGGCCTCTGGATGGGTTCGAAACACGCCTACCGGTTTTCCCGACTGCACCAGCAAGGTCTCGTCGTTTTCAAGCGTGCGCAGCGACCGCACGATGGCGTGGAAACATTCCCAATTCCGCGCGGCGCGGCCCGTTCCGCCATACACGATTAGATGCTCCGGGTTTTCGGCTACTGCCGGGTCCAGGTTGTTCATCAACATCCGCATCGCGGCTTCCTGGTGCCACCCCTTGCAGTTCAGCGCTGTTCCACGTGGCGCGGTAACTTCCGCAGCTGTGTCAATCATGGACGGACCCTCTATTCGTTCTAGGAAATGAATTCATCAAAACCGCCGGCCTGAATCGCTGCCCCCAGGCATTCAATGTCAGGCGCTAGCGAACGGTCTTCAGTCATTCTCGGCGCCAACGAACGAATCTTTTCACGCGCTTGCTCAATCCGGCGTGACGAGCGGAGGGGCGCTCTGTAATCCAGACCTTCAGCGGCTGTGAGCAGTTCGATAGCAATTGCTCGTTCGGCGTTCCACGTGATCTGGCGCAGTTTAAGCGCCGAAGTCATTCCCATGGATACATGGTCTTCTTTCCCGCCGGAGGTGGGAACATTGTCGATGCTCGCTGGGTGCGCGAGTATTCTGGCTTCATTTAATAATGAAGCAGCACATACCTGAGCGATCATGTAGCCCGATGAAGTACCGGGATGAGAGCTCAAAAATGGAGGTAACCCTTCATTCAAATCTGGGTTGACCAGTCGGTCAATGCGGCGCTCGCTCATGCTAATTAAATCCGTAAGGGCGAGAGCTGCGTAATCGTAGACCATTCCAAGGGGTGCTCCGTGAAAATTCCCCCCGCTCAACACCTCTGCCGTATCGGCGAAGACCAGTGGATTGTCAGTTGCAGAGCCACTCTCGATCTCGGTCACTTCTCGGGCATGTTGGAGAGCCGTGCGAACCGCCCCATGCACCTGAGGCATACAGCGCAAGCTGTAGGCATCCTGCACCCGCGGATCATTCGTTAGATGTGAGCGGCGAATTTCACTGTCGGCGAGTAGATCTCTCAAGTGGGCCGCCGCAGCCGCCTGCCCTGGATGAGGCCGGGTTTTTTGAATCCGATCATCAAAGGGCACGGGCGTTCCGCGCAGAGCTTCAAGAGTCATCGCGCCTGAGAGATCAGCGACTGCGGCCATTCTCTGCGCACGATACAAAGCGAGTCCTCCGACTCCGCACATCGCCTGTGTTCCATTCAGCACAGCCAGGCCCTCTTTAGCGAGCAGACGGACCGGAGCAATCTCGGCACCGCGTAAAGCCTCTCCGCCCGGCACCTGTTCTCCTCGAAACCAAGACTTTCCTTCGCCGATCATCGACAATGCCAGATGGGCTAAGGGCGCGAGATCTCCGCTAGCGCCCACCGAACCTTTTTCAGGGATCACGGGGTGAACTCGCCGCTCCAGCATTGTTAGTAATGTTTCCGGCAGATCAAGTCGGCAACCACTATTTCCAAGAGCAAGGACATTGGCGCGCAGCAGCATGACCGCTCGCGTCTCTGCTTCTGAGAGTGGGTTCCCGACTCCGCAAGCATGACTGCGAACGAGATTGAGTTGGAGAGCTTCGATCTCTGATGACGGAATCCGGACGTCGCATAACTTCCCGAAACCCGTGTTTACGCCGTATACCACTCGGCTCTGACGAAGGACGTCTTCGATTACGTCGCGAGATGCTTGAATACGTTGACGCGCGCCAGCTGCCAGAGACGTTTGCGTGTTGCCAAGCGAGACAGAGACGATCTGCTCGAGCGTGAGTGGCTGGCCTGAAACCTCTAACATCAGTCCGGCACGTGACCCCCCTCCGAGATGTTCAGCGTTTCCCTTCTTCCTTACCGGAAGAAGCGCGTCCTTGCCATTGCTGTTTCCCCTTTTGCTTCAAATCCTCTTCTATCGTCTCGAGGTCCCCTTCCGCCTGCGAAGGGATTGGCCGCTCTTCTGCAGCTTCGCCCTCATCTCGTAGATCACTCTCTTGTCGTTTGTCGTCTTTCATATCTCGTTTACAACGATCCCCTACGGCCGCCAGTTCATTTGGTCGGCGGCAATTCTTTCGGTCCACACAATACACCTGCACTATAGCTCGGCCACACCAAAACACATAGCAGCTTCGGTTCCGCTATAATTTCAGCATGTTACAGCCTACTGAGAAGATCTGGCACAACGGTCGGCTGATCCCATGGGACGACGCCACCATTCACGTTCTTGCGCATGTTGTGAGCTATGGCAGTTCGGTCTTCGAGGGCATCCGCTGCTACGACACGGAGCAGGGTTCGGCAATTTTCCGGGCAGCAGACCACGCGCGGCGTCTTTTGGATTCCGCCAAAATCTACCGCATGGATGTGCCATATTCGGTCGATCAACTTACGGCTGGCATGATTGAGGTGATCCGAGCCAACAAGCTTCGATCCTGTTATATCCGGCCAATCACTTTGCGCGGATATGGCGACGTGGGTGTTTTGGCGAAAAGTAATCCCATTGACACCTATATGGCCTGCTATGAGTGGGGCAGCTATTTAGGCGAAGACTGCCTGGCGAATGGGGTGGATGTGTGCGTCTCGTCATGGACGCGCATTGCGCCGAACACGTTGCCGGCACTGGCGAAAGCGGGCGCGAATTATATGAATTCGCAACTCATTCGTATGGAAGCCGACGTCAATGGATACGACGAAGGGATTGCGCTGGATGAGGCCGGCTATGTGAGCGAGGGTTCGGGCGAAAACATCTTCGTAATTCGGGATGGCAAGGTGCTTACCCCACCGTTAGGAGCTTCCGTTTTGCCCGGCATCACTCGCGACACGATCGTCAAAATCGCCGAACAACTGGGAATACCGGTTATCGAGACGATTATTCCCCGTGAACTGCTCTACATTGCGGACGAAGCCTTTTTTTCAGGAACTGCCGCCGAAGTGACGCCTATCCGCTCGGTGGATCGGATTGTTGTGGGCGACGGTCGCTGTGGGTCCATTACTCAAAGAATTCAGCGGCGCTTCTTCGAAATCGTCAAGGGCGCAATTGCCGATGAATTCGGTTGGTTACTGCCCGTCTCAGGCGTTCCCGAGGAGGAGCCCGTTAGCGCATAGGCTCAGGCTTGCCTAGCTTAGGGGCGCAAACAGACCTACAGGGCAGAAACCGTTCACTTCCGAACAGCACCGGCTCGTTGGATTCGATTTCTACCCTGAGTTTTGGACCGATGGTATGGATTGGTCCAATGTTGATTCGCGGTCCAGCCGCGAGCACCGAACCTGCAGCCACCTCCCCCGAGATTACCTGCCGGTCCGACACCCGCGCCGGATCTATCAATTTTTTACCTCAGGCGCGTTTTAAACGCCAGTGTCATTGCGCGACAGACGTGGCCTTTTCAACACCTTTTATTTCGCTGCGTGTTGCGAAGTTATGCGGCAAGTGCTGTGGTTAAGTTGTGAAAAAAACAAGGATGGCATGTTATGTCGGGTGCTGTCAGTAACGATTCACTGAAAACACTTCTACCGGGAAGAGTCGCTGGTACGCCGTCAATTGTACAGATCGAGTACGACACCGCGATTCAGGCCGTTGACGAACTCATTCACCCGCCGGACGTTGACCAGTTTGTTGCTCCGGGGTTCATTGACTTGCAAGTGAATGGATTCGCCGGTGTCGACTACAACGATCCGTTCGCCTCGCATGAGGCGATTGCGCAATCCATCCGTAGGATATTCATGACCGGAGTGACCCGATTTCTTCCTACGGTAATCACCGGATCTGAAGAGTACATGATCGGCGCTCTTCGAAACCTCACCTCTACGAAGGAAGAGCTTGGCCGAAACGGAATGCCAGAGTCAAAGGCGATCGAAGCTTTTCACGTCGAAGGCCCGCATATCTCGCCGGAAGATGGGCCGCGCGGTGCGCATCCGGTGAAGCACGTGAGACCCCCTGATATCGAAGAGTTCAAGCGATGGCAGGACGCTGCAAAAGGCCACGTTCGCCTGGTGACTCTGTCTCCAGAGTGGGAACAAGCGCCGTCATACGTAAATGAGCTCGTCCGCTCTGGGGTCGTCGTGAGTATAGGTCACACCAAAGCCACCTGCGTTCAAATCATGGACGCGATCAGCGCGGGAGCAACAATGTCGACTCACCTCGGTAACGGGGCACATTCAATGCTACCCAAAACAGAAAACTATATCTGGGATCAGCTCGCGGCAGACGGTCTGACCCCCAGTTTCATCGCGGACGGTATCCATATTCCGAGCGCGTTTCTCATCGCCGCCATCCGCGCGAAAGGAGTCGAGCGATCAGTTCTGGTCACCGATGCAGTTATGCCGGCTATGTGTGATCCGGGATTCTACAGGTTGGGGCAAGTTGAGGTAGAGCTTCGCCAGGATGGCCGGGTTGTTCTACGCGGAGGTGCGCGGCTTGCTGGCTCGAGTCTACGCATGGATCATGCCATCGGCAATGCCATTCGCCTAGGAAGCGTGTCATTACGTGAGGCGCTTGCGATGGCGACTATCAATCCCGCACGCGCGGCGCGAATAGCTGGACGGCAGCGTGGCTTATCTCCGGGCGACAAGGCTGATTTTGTTCGCTTTCGCTGGGATGATCGAGCGCGATCATTGACTGTGATCGAAACTATTGCTGGGGGTGACAGTGTTTATCAGGCCTAGGCTTCTGCGCTGTTGAGGGAAACTAATTTCTTAGGAGCATAATCAAAGACTCGGAGAACAATAATGGCATTTACACTTCCACCGCTTCCCTACCCTGCAGACTCCCTGGAGCCGCACATCGACAAGACGACAATGGAGATTCATCACGACAAACATCACGCAGCCTATGTCACGAATTTGAACAAGGCTCTGGAATCAACGCCGGATCTTGCGAGTAAATCCATAGAGGAGTTGCTTGCCAATAATTGTGCAGCGGTTCCGGAAGCCATCAAGACCGCTGTTCGAAACAATGGCGGCGGACATGCTAATCACTCACTTTTTTGGAAGCTTATGTCAAAGAACGGAGGTGGCGCCCCAAAAGGTGAGATCCAAAACCTGATTACGTCCAACTTCAGCAGCTTCGAAGCATTCAAAGAAAAATTCAACGCAGCGGCAACCGGCCGTTTCGGCTCAGGTTGGGCTTGGCTTCTCAAGAACAGCTCGGGCCAGTTTGAAATCACCTCGACTGCCAACCAAGACAGTCCTTTAATGGAAGGCAAGAAGCCGATCCTCGGCTTGGATGTTTGGGAACACGCGTATTATCTGAAATATCAAAACCGGCGCCCTGAGTACATTTCCGCTTGGTGGAACGTGGTCAACTGGGACGAAGTAAACCAACAATTGAAGTGACGCAGGTCATTATACGACCAGTCCGGACTCCCGCAGCCGCTTACTCGAGTCTTCAAGCGAAACGTAATGAATGGCTGTGAACCCCATGTCCGCTGCAATGTCGACAAACATTTTCCGATCGTCGACATATATCGATTCGTGCGGCTGAGCCTGCGCTAAATCGAGCGCTAGGCGCCAAATTTCACGATCCGGCTTGCGGTAGCCCACGCAGTTCGAAAAGATCATAAACTCCGCAACTTCCCGTAATCGGAATTTGCGGACGCGGTGCTCGGTAAGACCACGACCTTCATTGCTGATGAGCGCGATTTTGAGTCCATTGAGTAATTTAATCTGCTTCAAGAAGTCAACATTTTCCCGCCACACGACGGATTCGTTGTAAGTGTAATCGCGAACTTGTTCAACCGTGAACGGTCGAGGCACATCGAAGAAAACGGAGCGCAAATAGTCTTCGAAACTCATGTGCCCGCGCTCATAGCTGTCGAACACTAAGTGGTGCCGGCTCTCAATCCGATCGAGGTCAACGTCGAAGTGCGCGGCAATCTTCTGCCGCAGCCTTGTATCCCAGCCATTAGTACCCAAAACGCCGCCCACATCGGAATAGAGGACATGGAATTTTGAAGAACTCATGAAGCCTTAGGGTTACACAATCGTGCGCTCGGTGCTGCACAGACATTCTGTAGTTTAGAATCAAAGCTGCAAGTTTCGCTCGGGGCGCTTAGCTCAGTTGGTTAGAGCGCGTGCTTCACACGCACGAGGTCGCAGGTTCGAGTCCTGCAGTGCCCACCATTCGTATTCATACAGAGACTTACAGGCCACTCGAATGCAGCGAGGGCAGTAGTGATCAAAATCGTGATCAATTGTGATCAATTCGTGCAAGGTTTGGTGGCCATGCAAGCCTAGCGATGCATGTCAATTGACCGCCAAATCACTGTATTTGCTCGCTTCCCTGCCCTACCCGGAAGAGCTGTTGATAGAGCGAATGGACGGCATTTGAAAGCTCTCGGGAATCTGCATATACAATCTGAGCGTTGTCGAGGCTTGCACGTGTCGCAAATGCGCCTGGATGTCTTTGATATTCCCGTGCTTCTGCAATAAAAATGCTGCAGGTCCGCCGGCAGACGTGAACGTGATTTCATTGAGCGACTTGGCATCCGAACGCCCGAGCGCCATGGAGGCGCGCGTTTCACGGGAGTCGAGACTCTCAACTTTATCAGCCATTCTCAAGGAGGATCCGAAACCGTTGAGCAGTGTGGTGCCCGGGCCTCCCTCGAGAGTTGCGAAGGATCATTCCCAGTGTCTGCCGAAAATCCGGAACGGCGCTTCCAGCATATGAATGGCCTGAAGGCGCAGCGGTTCCTTGTGCGTACCGGCGCCATTAGCCCGGCTCTCGCTCCCGATTCAACCTCTTGTTTCGCCAACATACTGAAACACGGCAGCGGTGTGTGGGATTTTGAAGTTCGCAAGGCGCCCCTGGGCAACGATCCCTCGGAGGTTTTGGTGCGGATTGCGGGTCAGCGCATTCCGGTGAGGGAGATGAACTTTCACGCGATCTTGTCACCCGAGGGCCACTCGCTAAGCATGCCGCTGACCGACGAGGATACGAGTAATCTATGGATTCTTTCGAGACGTGGAGGGCGTCTGCGGCAGCTCACAAACGTCCGGAAGCGGCCTATCGTTATCACACGCCGGGTCTCCTGGTCACCGGACAGCAATATCTTTATGCCGCGGTAGCCGAAAGTGACTCGGATGTCGTGCTACTGAAGGGACTGCTGCCATGATCGACCGAAATTGGGGGCGCTCAGACGCGCCAAGCTGTACAGATCTAAAGCAGTGTGCCAAACCCTGTTGAGGTTTGGCGCGCTGGCCTTTTCACTCAGGGGGCAGCCTGAATTCTGCGTACTCACATCCGAGTTCGTGGCACAGGGCTTGCACCACGAGCTCATGATCCGCGCGCTGCGGCAATCCCGAAACTGCTACCGATCCAATCACGCCCGATCCTGCTATTGCAATAGGAAACGATCCTCCATGCGCCGCAAATTCCGTCAGAACCAGCCCGAAACGGTCAGTCAAGCTCGTGTTCGTCTGCTGAAGTTCGAGCCCCAGTCCATATGAGCTCCGATGAAACCGGGCGACCACATTCGATTTCCGCCTCGCCCACTCGGCATTATCGGGCGTGCTGCCCGCCATTGCGCAGAAGAAGAGTAGCTGCCCAAATCGCCGTATATCGATCACCACCGGCGCACTTCGGGCGATCGCCATATCGCGAAGTCGGCAACCCATCTTCCATGCCGATTCTTCATCGAACGTCGGAAACTGTAGCCGCTGTTCCTGCTTGAGAATGATGGTGAGATCTTCCCTAAGGCCCACAGACACTCACGATAGCGTAGATCTTCCATTGAAACGGAGCACTCGAAGTCCAGATCTCGCCAGTGATCCAAATTCAACTTCAAACCGGACGCAATCCGCGATGCTCATGGCTGAAGCGTCGCGCGAGCGCTAGCGAATATGGGTCTCAGTCTCCCCGTAGCCCGACTACCCGGCCAAGTGAATTCGCGGATTCGCTATTTACTGTGAGATTTGGCGACCGGCCGGGTCAAGCCTACCGCGTTTACGGTACTGATCACAGCCGATAGAGTAGACGATGTGATTCCGTTTTTGCTGCTCGTTTTCGGTTGTTTACTTTTCCGAGCGCTTGGCGCCCTTGGTGTGGCCTTCTTTGCCAATTGGCAACACAGCCTTCGCGCCGCGTTGGCGATCATGTTTCTGCTTACCGCCTCGGCGCACTGGGGCCGAAAGCGCATTGACCTTGTGCGCATGATTCCTCCCGCCTTTCCCGGCCCAGGCGCCATAATCGCATTCACAGGCGTGGCAGAGATAGCCGGAGCGATCGGGCTTCTCTGGGATAGAACGGCCCCATTTGCATCCGGCGGATTACTACTCTTGCTGATTGCAGTTTTTCCTGCGAACGTCCATGCGGCTCGTCATGCGCTTACCATTGGAGGTTCGGAAGTTCCAAGCCTGTCCGTGAGGACGATTTTGCAGCTCATCTTCTTGCTCGCGACATTCATGGCTGGCTTCGGGATCCCAAACATCCATTAGCTCTTGGGGCTCGACCGGCCCGCAGTCGCGAGGCAACCCTGCACTGTGGTGAACTTCTACGACTCGCCGACTAAGCGGACATGTGAAAAGCGTCAGGTAAACACTTCGCCGTAAGGGCGGACCTATCCCAAAGTTGCCCAGTTTCCGATTACCCTTGTTTCAAGACCACTAGTCGGGTACAAGTACCGTCCCGAGCGGTACCAGCGGAAAGATTCCGAGCCCCTTTGCATCTGGAGGATCGATCGCGAAGGCGAATGACAGATTAGTGCAGGTTTCTGTATTCCGCCTTGGCTTGCTTCAGGATCGGAATGTCGGCGTCAGCATCTTTCCAAATCCTGAGGAAATTTTCGTAGGCACTCCTTGCCTTCGGTTTATCTCGTGCTAACACGAACGCCCTGCCAAGCTGTAAGCGCGCCAGCGGAGCCACCGCGTCGCTGAAAACGATCGTGGGATGGTCGAGGATCTTTTGAAATTCCGCTGCGGCTTCCGCCGGTTGATACTTGTCCAGATACGCAGATTCACGGACATATGTCGGATACAGATTCCCGAAAAAGGCGAACCAGTAGCCGGGTGTTGCTAGGTCATAACGGTTAGTGCTTTCGAGCTGTTTGATGGCGTAAGACGGTTTTCTCTGCTTCATTGCCAACAGTGCGCGAAGCGTGGGTAGGTAGTTAACTCTGACGAACGTATCGTCCGGGAAGCGCTGTGCGAGATCGTTACTGAGCGCTTCCGATTGCAAAGAATTCCCCGAAATGGCCAGTGCAAAGGCAGCGCCGTATTCCACGTCGCGCGCCTTTGATAGCAGGACGCCCGTCATTGCGCTTCGCCTGGCTTCAAACACCTCTCCAACAAACGCCTGGAACAGCGCTGCTCCGACTTGATATAAAGCCGCCCTCTCCGGCTGACCCGCTTGCCGCGCTAGATCGACCGCCCGTTGTGACATACGTATCGCTTCTCGCAAATGACCGGAGCAGGCAAGAACCAATGCCTGCTCGTAGGAGATCCAGTCTTCTGTACCGGCCTTTTCCTTCCCCAGCAGCGCAGCATGCGCCATCCCCGGCTTGTCATTCCTTAAAAAAGCGATGTAGTATTCAATGATCAGCAAGTCAGGCGCTTGAAGTTTGCGGTCAGATGCTCGTTGAAGCGTCCTCTTTGCCTCATCTAGGCGGTTCAGGAAAACATAACTCCAGGCAAGATTGTTATACCCGAAAGCGAAGTCCAAATCGCGATCAATAGCCTTTTTGCCTTCTTCCATCGCCCTTTGGTAATTCCCGAGTAGCTGATTAATCCAGGCCAAAAAGCCATGGGGGACAGCATCACGCGGATAGGTTTGCGCCCACAAGTCGCCGGTCTGTTGCGCTCTTTCCAGATTTCCAGTTGCCAGCAGATCGTAAGAAAGCATGATGAAGAAACGCTCGTGATCGCTGGCGCGACTTCGCAATTGATAGGCTTTGGTCATACTCTGTGCGGCGAGCGCAGACTCTCCAATCGAGCCGTAACTGCTCCCCAGGACTGCATATGCCATCGCGAAGTCTGGGTCGATCTCAATGGCGCGCTGCAGAAGAGGCACGGCGGCGGCAAACCCCGTCGAGAAGGACACCTGCCAAGCCGCGCTATATGCTTTCAGCGCTTCGAGTGATGGCGTGGTTGCCTCAGCGAGTGAAGTCTCGTGCTTTTCAATTGTCGCGAGCGATTCGCCGATTCTGGTTCTGAATTTGCGCGCTATTTGGCTCAGCGCCTGGAGGATATCCTCCTTTCTGGCGGCCTGCGCCTGCTCCTCGTCAAGGATTTTTCCGGTCCGGCAGTTTTTGGCGCGCAGACCCAACACATACTGGCTTCCAAGCTGGGCAATCGACCCCTCGAGGACGGCTGCGCTCATTGTTCGTTCACAGATGCCCCGAGCGAGTTCCGCGCTGAGTGGCGTATTCGCCGCTTGTCCCATTAGCCGGAGCGTCTGCTGAATCCGGTGTTCGGAAATGAGACTGAGAAAGGGTGATTGCTCGAGCTGTACCGCCAAACCTTGACGCAGCGTTCCATTAAATACAGGATCTGCAGTGGAATTGGCGAAATCGGCAAGGACCAGCGTGTCTTTTCCGCTGAGAACCGGTGAGCGCTGCCATGAAACTCTGAGTCCCAGGGTACCGGCGGCAAGCAGGAGTGCCACGATTACAGCCATCCATGGCCAAGGCTTCGTTTCCCTGATTTGCACTTGCACATTGGAGTGATTCGCGGCAACGATGCTGATTTCCTCCTCCGCGATCAGTCGCACGCTTTCGGCGAGCCGGTATCCCCGGCCGGGCACAGTAACGACGTACCGGTGATCCTGGGGAGTCTCGCCCAAGGCTTTCCGCAGCATGAAAATGTTGCGGCTGAGATTGGCCTCCTCCACAAAAGTGTCCGGCCAGACCGCCTTCATTAGGTCATCTTTCGTGACGACCTCTTGCCTGTGACGGATCAGAACGAGGAGGATCTGAAACGTTTTTGGTGTCAGTTGGACAGGTTCGCCAGCCCGAAGCAAGATCCCGCGTTCAGCATCTACACGAAAAGGTCCAAACTCGTACAGTTCTTTACCGGTCTGGCTGCGAGAATGTCCCTGCCCGGTAGTAGACATGCCAGTCACTCCGCCTCACCCTCCGCTTAAGCCACCCAATCTTAGCACATACAAATTTCAACCGCGTTCCAGCAAGCGTTGTGAAGCGCGCTCGTTTCTATAGCTTGCCCGCTGCGAGAAATTATCAGAAGTTTTCATTGGGTCTGGAAGGACTTTCCCGCACTTTCCTGGCAAGCTGCGGTGGTTCAGTTCGCGCTAGTGCGGTGGCGAACCACAAAGGAGATGCTATGAAATCCACATTCTGGATGCGTATCGGCGGCGCAGTTCTAATCGCTGCACTGGCAAGTCCCGGTGCACTGATTGCGCAGGAACAGGAACAACAAAACAGCAAGTATTACCCGCACTACAGCGTTAGGGATCTCGGCGCACTGCCGGGCGGCACCTTCAGCCAGGCGACTGCTATCGCAAATAACGGTCTGCTCGGCGGCTTGGCCACAAACGCCGACGGCACAGAACACGCTGTCCTCTGGCACAACGAATCGACAATGGACATCGGTGCGCCCGGGCTTGGAGGACCAAACAGTGCCGCGTTCGGCGTCAACGAGAGAGGGCAAGCTGCGGGTTTAGCCGAAACGTTTATCAAAGATCCCAGCGGTGAAGACTTTTGCGGTTACGGCACCTTTCTCGTCTGTCAGCCCTTCGTCTGGCAAAACGGCGCGATGATGCCATTGCCAACGCTTGGAGGCCAAAATGGAGAGGCGGGCGAAATCAACAGTAGCGGTGTCGTGGCCGGCAACGTGGAGAATACGACACCGGATTCGACCTGCCCGTCTGGCATCGCTCAAATCTTCGAGGAAAAGCCTGTCGTTTGGCACCACGGCAACATCAGAGAACTGGATACGTTCCCTGGCGATCCGGACGGTTGGGCGTTCGGGATTAATGATACAGGCCAGATTGTTGGTGCATCGGGCGTTTGCGCACCGCTCAACCCACAAAACGGAGTCTACATTCTCTCTCGTCACCCCTTGCTTTGGGATAACGGTGGAACAGTCTACCTACCTACTCTCGGTGGAACAGGAGCGTTCGGCCCAGGTAACGTTGCCAATCAGATCAACAACCGAGGCCAGGTAGTTGGGGTTTCGGATCTATCTGCAGACAAAACTTATCATGCCGTCCTATGGGGGGAGAACACGCGTATTCTGGATCTGAAAATGCTCCCTGGCGATTTCGCCAGCGCCGCACTCGGCATTAACGACAGAAGCGAAGTAGTTGGTGTATCGGTCGACGCAGAGTTCAACCCCCGCGCATTCCTTTGGCGCTTTGGCCGAATGGTCGATCTGAACCAGCTGGCTCCCGATTCTCCGTTGTACATGCTAGTCGCGCACAGCATCAATTCCCGCGGGGAGATCATCGGCTTCGGTATAAATAGCATGGGCGACGTACACGCTTTCTCGGCGATGCCATGTGGCCGCGATGAGACTGATAGACAGCGGTCTGCGGGCGCTCGCGAGCGCAGTGTTAATGAACGGCCGAAAGCGATCGCTGCTATTATCCGCCAGTTGAGTGAGCAGCAACTAGGCCGGCGGTCGTACCTAGCTGTCGCTGATGCGGCAATCCCGGGCCTAGCGCGCTGAAGCTCAAGTGTTCCTGAAGTCCTCACCGGAAACAATCCTGCTAGTGGCGGGCGTTTGAAGTGGCGTGATCGGAAACAGACAATTCGCGGTCCTCTTGTGAAGATTAACCGCGCCTAGTCGCGAAGGGTAGATCTATCCCACTCAGTTTCAAGTTGCCGTAAACGCGCAAACGGTACATGTGAAGCTTGGTCCCGGCAGATCGCGCAGCGGCAACGCGGTTGCTACCCATTTGCTTGGGTATCGGCTCTGCGTACATTGAGAAATCGCCAGCAGCAGCACGATCCTGCTGACCGCGCGGACAATCGCGGGGGCGCCGGCACATAATACAAAAACTACGGTGAACGCCGTTCCGAGCGCCGGGCCAAAGGTCGATTCTCTTTTCCAAGCTGGCCGGCGATTAAACCTGGGCACTGTAGCCTGCGACCGGAGCGCTGAACCGAAGGCGCGCCGGAAAGAAGAGTCTCGTCATACCAGCGTTTTGCCGCCCGCACGCTGATATCAAAGGTCTGGGCAATCGACTCCGAATCAATGGAACGCGCCAAAAACAAACTAAAGTAAGTGGCGGTCTCTCTTCGAGAGATCCGTCGAGAGCCCCGATGGGGCTCAGAGACCAAGCGAGGGTCACGGAGCCGATGTCGATAGGCATCCGGCTCAGAGTTAAGTCGGTCGCGACAGATTGTCCCGTCCGGGGGTTCGTGTAATTACCGAACCGGTGGGGAATGCCGCGGCCGCTCGTGCGGAGGTTTTCATTCTCTCGACTAAGTTACTCGAGGTATGTAATTGGAACACTCCTTCTTTAGCCTCGAGTTCCGACATTCTCGAATTAATGTGATCGACCGAGGTAAATACCGGAACCATTTCGGGCGACATACGAGAGACCTACCGCTCCGAATTGAAAAGACGCCTTGGGCGGCCGCCAAAGATCCGACGGTTCGTATTGCGTCTCGCCTGACCCCGATCCGCTCGCCAGCAGAAATAATGGTCCCGAAGCTCTTGAAGCAGGTCTCGGGCGAAAGCCGCTGCCGCGAGGTGATCGTCCAATTAAGAACCTGAGGAATCGCCCGTCTTGCGATCATTACATTTCGAACGGGACTCTTGTGACCGGTGCCGCGTGGCAGAGCGGTTTGGAATCTGACGTCCAACGCCAAAGACCGAAGCAGGATCGGAAGCACAGCAGCCCTTAGTGAAGAAGCACAGCAATACTTGACGGGCCTGCATATTTCGTTACCGGTACTAGCGCAGCGACTGACTTGTCCAGGTCGTTGGCATACGGATATGGTTGGCCGCATGATGGCGCGGGTGACGACCCCTTCTTCCTGCAACGAGATGCTTGTGTTTTCATCTATCGAGCATGGAATTTCGACAACTTGGCAAGTCTGGACTTCGCGTGCCCGTTCTGTCGTTCGGTACTGCGACCTTCGGCGGCCGCGGTGAATTCTTCAAGGCCTGGGGCTCAACCGAGGTCGACGAAGCACGCCGTCTGATTGAGATCAGTCTTGAACTGGGTGCCAATCTGTTCGATACGGCTGACGGATACTCGGCAGGGCGGTCGGAGGAAGTCCTTGGGGAAGCAATCAAGGGACGTCGTCATGACGTCCTGATCGCGACCAAAGCGTTTTTCCCGATGGGACCTGGAGCAAATGACGTAGGGACCTCACGCTATCACCTGATGAAAGCGTGTGATGCGAGCCTGCGCAGGCTAGGAACGGATTACATAGATCTGTATCAGATTCACGCCTTTGACGCATTCACACCCATTGAAGAAACACTGCGTGCACTTGATGATTTGGTAACCAGCGGGAAAATTCGCTACATAGGATCCTCCAACTTTTCAGGTTGGCAACTCATGAAATCGCTGTCCATTTCTGAACGGTATGGCTGGACCCGATATGTTGCGCATCAGGTGTATTATTCGTTGGTGGGTCGCGATTATGAATGGGAATTGATGCCGCTCGGCGCCATGGAAGGGGTGGGCGCGTTGATTTGGAGCCCGCTCGGGTGGAGCCGCTTGACAGGGAAAATACGTCGTGGGCAGCCCCTCCCTGAGCAGAGCCGGCTGCATACCACTTCTGAAACGGGACCGCCCGTTCCCGACGAACTGCTGTATCGGGTTGTGGACGCCATCGAGTCGATCGCGAAGGAAACTGGAAAAACGGTGCCGCAAATCGCGTTGAACTGGTTACTTCAACGCCCAACGGTTGCGTCGGTTATCATCGGTGCGCGGAATGAACAACAGCTTCGGGACAATCTCGGCGCAACAGGTTGGAATCTGACTGCTGATCAGGTGGCGAAACTCGATGCTGCGAGCACAACGACATTGGCCTACCCCTACTGGCATCAGCGCCTCACCGCATTTCGCAATCCACCGCTCGTAGGGGGTGCCAGCGCGTAAACAAAGCTGTGGCGGGCCCTCTTCGCTCCTGGTTCGGAACATTCGCCCCGTGTTAGAGAAGCGATCGCAAGCAGTTCAGCGCGTGCAGCTTGACAATGCTGCAGGCAGCGAGAGACCCAGCCGAAAGCCGACACTTGACTGTCGCCGGGGGGGTTGACAGGACCGCAGAGCGAGGCGTTCGGCGCGGTCCAGGCGAACTTCTCGGTGTGTCTAAAGTCGTTGGATGCTCCTATAACTGGCGTGATTCGGTGATCAATTCTTAGCAGCCAATAACTGCCCGAATACAAACAAGCTGTTCAAGCACTTTGTCATTAGCACCGCGGAACGGATGACCGTGCGACAAGCTGATCCATGTCGTTCGCACGCGCAGCGGATTCACACCGGCAAGACGAGAGAAGCTGTTTCGTGCAGTTCCGTCAACTTGAGACGCCAGAGTGCCCGTTTGCCAATTTACCCGAGACGAAGAGCGGCCGCTGGGGATTTGGGCTCACCGCCGCAAAGATGAAAGAGTGCCGCTGGTTAAAGTCCCAGCTCTGTACGCAGTTTGAGTTCGCGGAGTGGAGGTCAGAGAACGTGATCGGCACTCACGCTTCACCGCGCTACGAGAAAAAGGCGCGCCAAGCGAGGGCCCGGATTTCAGAATCCTTTTACATCGGTGCCAGACACGAGTAACGACCCGAACGCCTCTAACGACTTAGAAGCTCTTCCGCGGGAAAGCACGGGGGTACAGCCCGGCTTCAGCCGAGAAGGGCAGTTCGACGCTGCTTACCGCTCGAAAAATAGTGAAGGCCGACTCTGGAGTGTGGGCCGCGATAGCAAACACGGCCCGAATTTGAAAGGCGGCTCAGCCACTTAGAGAGCCGCCGTTTTTTAAATTGTTACCGCTCTTCCGTTCTACAGCTTCTGGCTTGGCGGCACGACTGCGGCGGGTTTGGTAACAACATCGGAAGGCTAGTCAGGATTTTCGAGTTCCTTCTCGTGCCACAGGTGCTGCATTTGAGAACAATGGTTGCGTCCCCATCGAAGTCTGCATGGCCGACAATCTTAGTTGAAAGGCAATCAGGGAAGTGCACGATCCACGCCCAGTGCTGGTTGTCGACGGACGTGGGCCCATTTGCCGAGGACATGTGTACGTTAGTCATAAAAAAAGGTCGCAGTTGCGCCGCGCAGCCCCAAGTAGAAGGAACGTTCACTTACATCAGAAGCAATCGATGGGCCGTCGCTATATCAACGACGTGTGACTTTTGGGATTCATTCGAGGGATGGGTGCGCGGAAACATTTGCATGCTGCCCTAAGGTCCGATAGGGGTAGGAAAACGCGCGCACGATTTGGCCAGCGGCGACGAGAACTGCTTACGATAACTCGTATTATCGAACCCAGAATCAGTCCTCTCAATAGCACTTCTCCTCCAGTTCGTTTCCAAACCGCACCACGATACACCAGCGCATCATTTCGGCGATATAAGCCTTGTCTGCGATCAAGGGACGAAAGATGAGTTGTGAGTAGTAAATCCCGCTGGTTTCAGGGCCGTGCCGCGTATCGATGTTGCCTGGAACACAATAGCGAATTTGGGTTCAACTCAATTGGAGCAGGCAAGTACCGGCGTCTGTCCGCATCGGCTTGGTCCTGCTTGAGAAACAAAGGCAAGCAACGATGAGGCTCACCGAATTCTCCGCCGGGCGCAGATTCTCGAAGTTCGGTTCGCGCCATAAAATTTTCGGTTAGCAGTAGGTATGCTTGTGCGTATTTACGTACGGGGCAACACCAGGGAAAAACTCAGAGGCGGCTGTCGAGTAATGCAAGCGCGGGCTTGCCGTCCAACTGCCGAGGAGGAATCGCCTCCTCAATTTAGAAAGCAGGTATTCCTTTTATGCGAAAAATAGTCCGTTCATGTCTTTTGACAGCTGTCGCGCTTCCACTAATTGCGTGTGGGGCACCAAGCGCGCAATCGTCTGGCGGGTCATCCGGATCCGGGCAGTCGGGATCGTCTGGTTCTTCCGGCAGCTCCGGCCAATCCGGCAGCTCCGGCCAATCCGGCAGCTCCGGGCAATCGGGCAGTTCTGACCAATCTGGACAATCGGGCAGCTCCGGATCTGGCTCACAACGCAGCGGCAGTTCCGGATCTGGCTCACAAGGCAGCGGCAGTTCCGGATCTGGCTCGCAAGGCAGCGGCAGCTCCGGATCTGGCTCACAAGGCAGCGGCAGCTCCGGATCTGGCTCACAAGGCAACGGCAGCTCCGGATCTGGCTCACAAGGCAGCGGCAGCTCTGGGTCCAGCACGCCGCCGCAGTAGTAAACGCGAACCCGAGTCTCGGAAGGATTGCACCCATCGACGGGACTCGGGCTTTCTTTTATGGTCGCGACGGCTCACGTGCACTGCTCGCGCGGCTCTCCGATGTCGTACGTTCTTGCGGCGCACTGTCCCGAATATTGGGTGCATTGGGAAATCTCCTGATCTTGAAGACTGAAATGTGGAAGTATGTTTTCGCATCGACGAGACATGAAGTATCGCGTAGCCTTCGCCAAACGGTTCCAATCGGACGGTGCCGAGTCCGCACTAACGGTGCCGAGTCCGCACTAAACGCCACGGCAGAGGTGGACTTGGATGTCCCTGACGGGGTAGTGGCAGATAAGGTGTTTGTGGGCCGCTTCGAGCCTGCGTCGAAGCACAACCAAGAAGTTCTTGACGAGGACGATGCCTGGCTCGGACTTGCAGCTGCAGAACTCTGGGATTACGATATCGTCGACGGCTGCGAACAGGACTTTGTCGACGCCATGCGCAACTCCGAAACGGTAATGGAGTTTTCCGTGATCGAGGAAACCAGCGTCGATCCGGAAGATGCGATAGGTACGAACCTGGGTGACAGCACGGCCAAAGCGCCGGATGAGGTTGACTTTTCCCGCGACGTGCGGAATGGTGGTTCGGGAACTCGATCTGTGGATGGTGGTCCCACGGGACAGCCGACGGGGGATGCGACGGCGGGGGACATGGGGCCGAGCTGGCGGTACCTGGCAGACGAGCAGGTCGATGGCATCGCGGAGGACGGCTCAGGGGGATCGACAGCTTGACTGTGCTGGCGACAGATGATCCCAGTCTCGGGCTCACGAACATCGGCGAGCAGGGGCCGGACGATTGGGCCGCAGAGACCGGACCGGCGGTGAATGCAGGCTCGGGTGTTCGGAGCCGGACAGGCGATTGATCGTTCACCCAGTCGTGCAACCCAGGCAAGAGTGGAATTGCAGTGGAAAACACGAGATCCGTTGGGGAGTACCCGCCCGCGCCATTGAAAACACACGCCCCTACGAAGCTGATTCCGCGCTATGACATCTAGACTACGATGCGAATGTCTAAAGCGGGCCCACTAATTCGATGTCGTTTCTTCACTTGTGGGCCGCGAATGACTCTGATTTTGCGGGCTCTCGTTTAGGCCATTCTGCCGAGCACTACTCGTGATCGTGTAGTCCACCACCTGAGCACGCGCCCGGACCGCAGCGCGTCGCCGGGGAACCCCAGATCTGCGCGACCGTTTCTGACCTGATACCGCGGAGCTGACGGAGCAGAGCTATGGCAGTAACGGCTGGCTGAGTTCGGCTATGCTTTCCGGTCATTAGACCACCTCCATACGGTCCGGCAGACACAGCATCCGTTTTCGACATGCAGTTTCGACCGGTTTTGCACAACGGCCGACGGGCCACCGCAGCATCACTATGTGTCGCGATACACTACTCTGGCAGAATTGCATGGATGCAGTTTTAGAGAGGAGTGCATGCGTTCGAGAACAGGTTCCATCGTCATCGTCGCGCTCGCAGCATGGGGAGTTTACGCCCAGAAGACCGGCAAAAGCCAAGGAAGTGTTCGGCGAACAGCGGTAGAGGGTAAGTCCGGCCGCACCATGAAGACAATCTCCCGCGGCACCGATTATGCCGTGTCGTCGCTGATGCCGCAAGCGACCCTGGCTGCCGAACACATGATCCGAGCGGGAGGCAATGCCTTCGATGCTATCGTTGCGGGTGAAGCTGTTCTGGGCGTAGTGCAACCGGCTGCGAACGGCTTGGGCAGCGACGCCGAACTGCTGGTCTACGATGCCAAAACAGCTAAGGTTTACTCGATCAATGCGGAAGGTACGGCCCCAAAACTCGCGACCATCGAGTGGTACAAGATCCATAACGGTGGGAAACTGCCGGTGGACAACAGCCTTCTCGCGGGGACGGTGCCCGGTGTTGTGGACGCGTGGTACATCCTGTTGTCGCGTTGGGGCACCAAGAGCTTTGCCGACGTCTTAACTCCTGCGATTGAGCTGGCTGAGCGTGGAGTGCCCATCGGCGGCAACTTGAATTCCCCGGCTTTACAGCGCTATCCAACTACGAAGCGTCTTTTCAGCCCTCCGGACGGCAAGACTTGGATCGATGGACAGCTATGGAGGAACCCAGACCTGGGCCGCACCTTGCGGCGTCTTGTCGAAGCCGAAAAGAACGCAATGCCTGAAGGACGTTTAGCGGCCCTAAAGGCCGCGCGCGAGCGCTTCTATAAAGGCGACATCGCCCGTGAGATGGCGAAATTCTCGGAGGAGAACGGCGGGTTGTTCCGCTATGAGGACTTTGCCAGTTACAGCGCTGAGGTGGAGGTCCCCGTTTCGATCAACTACCGCGGCTACACGATCTATAAAAACCCGTCCGCCACCCAGGGACCGGCCGAACTCATCGCCCTGAACATCCTGGAAGCATACGACCTTAAGAAAATGGGCTTGAACTCGCCCGATTATATTCACACGTCGGCGGAGGCCATGAAGTTAGCCATGGCAGACCGCGACACGTACCTGGGCGACGCCGATTTCATCCAGATCCCCTATCGAGGGCTGCTTTCGAAAGATTACGCGTCCGAACGTCGTAAGCTGATCGAACCCGCAAAGGCGTCACTCGAATTCCGGCCGGGCGATGTGACGCCCTTTGCCGGCCCTGACTACAAACCCGTACCTCGCCCTCGTGACGTAACTGTTGCCGGGAACGCCAACCATACCGGCGATACCACTTACATTGCCGTGATGGACCACGATCACAACATGATCTCGTTCACTCCCAGCCTGCATGACACCTTCGGTACTAAGGTGGTGATGGGAGATCTTGGATTTGTCTTTAACTGCCGCGGCGATTACTTCTCCCTGGTGCCGGGACACGCGAATGCGCTCGAACCGGGCAAGCGCCCGCGTAGCACGCTGCAAGGCACGCTGGTCACCAAAGACGGAAGACCTGTGCTGGTCACCGGGAGCGAAGGCGGCGACGACCAATGCATGCGCACGATGCAAACATTGCTCAACATAGTGGAGTTCGGGGTGAATATTCAGCAGGCCATCGAATCGCCGCGCTGGAGCACACGAAGCTTCCCGGCCTCTCCGTTCCCGCACACCATGTATCCCGGGGACTTGTGGCTTGAGAGCCGGATGCCCGACTCTGTCGCTCAGGATCTCGCCCGGCGCGGGCACAAAGTCCAGATGCGGCCGCCCTGGTCAATGAACGACAGCTGCGGAATCATGATTGACTACGCGACGGGCACGGTGAACGCCGGCGCCGACCCGAGATCGCAGGCCGCCTCGCTCGCCTGGTAAACGCATCCAAACAATTCGACATGGTGAGCAGCGCTTCCAATCTTGCCCAGGAGTGTATCGTTTATCGCGGAGACATTGCCGATCAGCTACAGTCTGAACCTTCCGGAGCGCCTGCTTAAAAGAATCACGCCAGGAACAAAAGCATCCCGCGAAGCGTTGAGGTCTATTGGACGAGCGCGATTTTCACCCTCGGCCAGAGTTGAGCAGGCGAGACGGCTGGCAGAATCGGGCGAAATCGAGCTAAAGCGAGCTAAAGTTTCGTCTGGAACCGTGTGCGTTTAGGAGGAGTGTCAGACTCGTCGGAAACCGGAAACGGTCACGCGTGATCGATTCGTCCGGAGTAGTCGCTCAGCGTAGATCTATCCCTTCGCCGTCACACATGATCTAGAATTCTCTTCGTATATCCGACTAGCGCGTTTCCCGTCAACGTGAAGCCGAACCGTTCTGCGGGGACCTGCATTCATCAACAAGCTTGCAATCCCGTGATATGCTTCAGCCGCGATCAACACAGTAGCAGTTCAGCGCTACAGCCCGGATTGGAAGAGGCCATGCCAGGAACTGCCGTGCACGGCGGAAAGCTCGACACGACAGTTTGGTTCAGGCGACTCGAAACAGCTCCCGGCGGCCGGTGGTCCACAGGTCGGTGTATCCCTTCG
>JBJMGM010000007.1:0-30324 GCA_045807905.1 Bryobacteraceae bacterium
ATGCGAACAGCGAGACCCGAAAGGACATTATCGGAAGGCTAGAACGGGCGAACTGGCCCATTTCACCGGCGTTACGGACCCGTATGAGCCCCCGTTGAGGCCGGATGTGGAATGCCGGACCGATTTGGAAAGCCTTTCGGAATCTGCCGCTCTCGTCATGAAAGCGATTGAGGAACGCCTCGGTAAAGAGTCGATTGTGCAAAATGGGAACAACGCTGTGCTTGGAAACGTAAGTTGATATAGAGCTAGTTGATTTAGAAGTCAAGAGATGGAGGACGGGAGCGTTGCCGTTTTGTACAAATTGTGGGACTGGCGTTGATCCATACGCGTCCTTTTGCCACAACTGTGGAGCAGGGCAACCCCGTCCCCAGCCCCAGTTTACGGACTTCCTGGAAGGCATGAGTGACCGGACTGCATCCATCCTGTGCTACATACCGGTTTTCGGAGTAATCCCCGCCATCGTCTTTCTAGCCTCTCAGAAATACCGATCGAACCACCGGGTGCGTTTCAACGCGTTCCAAGCGCTGTACCTTTTCGTTGCGTGGTTAATCGTATCGTCTGCCATCCCAGCGTTCCTCATCACAGGCGTTCCAGGTTGGGGGGTCGAACACGCCATTTTCGGCGTCTTGAAATTGGCCCTGTTTATCTGCTGGATCTATCTGCTCATCAAAGCGGCAAACCAGGAGCAGGTGAAGCTCCCGATAATTGGCGATTTAGCGGCTCGATCCACAAGCGAGCAGCTATAGTAAACGTATTCTTTGGGGTGAATAATTACTCATAGGGTTTCGGTTGGTATTGTGGGCTTTCGGGGCTACAGCGGGGCCGAACTGGTCCGGATTCTCTCTCGGCATCCGGAAGTCGATGTCGTCCTGCTTGAACACCGATCTGATTTCGAGGAACCTGCGCGGCTGCTCGGTCGAAAGCCGCCCAAGAGCATCGCGGCAACCGTTGACGCCGTTCGGCAGGAAAGTTTAGAGCTCGTTTTTTTTGCCACACCGGCAGAAGTGTCGATGGAGCTGGTCCCCGGAATATTGGAGACTGGCGCCAAGGTGATCGATCTCAGCGGAGCGTTCCGGCTGCGAGATGCGGAAACCTATTCGAAGTGGTACAAAGAACGCCATAGGGCTGTATCTCTCCTGCAAGAAGCGGTGTACGGAGCGCCTGAGTATTGCCGCAACGAGATTCGAGGTGCCAGGCTGGTCGCGAATCCCGGCTGTTATGCAACTGCAGCCAGTTTAGCCATTCGACCATTGATCATTTCCCAGGTTGCCGATCGGAGCCGAGGGATCATTTGTGATGCGAAATCCGGCGTCAGCGGCGCCGGCAGGAAGGCGTCATTACAAACGAGCTTTTGTGAAGTGACGGCGAATTTCAGCGCTTACGGGTTAATGGATCACCGGCACGTCCCCGAAATCTTGCAGAGCTCCGGGCTTGGCGAACGCGAATTTACATTTACTGCTCACCTATTGCCGATTGACCGTGGCATTTTAGAAACGATTTATGTGCGCACGCAGCGGGTCGAAAAACCTGTAGATCTGCTGGCGATTTACGAAGAGCATTACGCCGATGAGCCATTTGTGCGGCTTTACGTGCCAGGCAAAGTGCCGGACATACGCGCCGTACAGAGAACGAATTTCTGCGATATCGGATTTGTTCTCGATGCTGAAAGTCAACGAGCCGTTGTCGTTGCCGCCGAAGACAACCTCGTGAAGGGCGCCGCCGGCCAGGCGGTTCAGAACATGAACCTAATGCTCGGATTTCCGGAAACACAGGCGCTGTTGTGAGACTGGTCCTCAAACTGGGCGGTACGCTCTTGGAGAACGAAGCGGGCCGGGCGGCAATTGCCGGGCAAATTGCGGCAGTGGCGCGAAATCATGAGCTGGTTGTGGTGCATGGCGGCGGCAAGCAGGTGACGCGAGTTCTGGAAGAGCAAGGCACGGCGAGCCGGTTTGTGAACGGGTTGAGGGTTTCCGATCAAGCAGTAATCGACGCCGTTACGAAAGTGATCGCAGGCGAAGTGAACAAACGTTTGGTATCGGCACTATTGGGAGCGGGCGTTCCGGCCCTGGGCCTATCCGGCGTCGATGGGCGGCTGACCAGCGTGGTTCAACTCAATCCTGACCTCGGGTTCGTGGGAAAGCCGATTGGTACCGACGGAGGGTTGCTCACTCTATTGAGAGACGCTGGCCATGTTCCCGTTGTCGCGTGCATCGCCGCCGATTCGCACGGGACCATTTACAACGTAAATGCGGACGAAATGGCGGTTTCGTGCGCCATTGGGTGGCGGGCCGATCGGCTCGTATTCCTAACCGATGTTCCGGGCGTGAAAAATGAACACGGCGAGGTCATCTCCACTCTCACCCGCAAGGGCGTCACCGAATTGTTTCGGTCGGGTAGTGCTCACGGCGGCATGCGGGCGAAACTTGAAGCCGCAGTCGCGGCTTTGGAGCAAGGCCTTTCCGAAGTCACGATTGCGCCGGGCCATGAACATGACATCTGCGTTCGACTACTCGCTGGCGAGCCAGTAGGGACGCGGCTGCGGAGTGAACGTGAACCCGCCGGGAGCGTGACAGGTTGACGCACACGAGGTCTACGGTATCCCGCAATTCTTTGCGAAGCTCGGGTTAAGCGACGTAGAACGCGGAGAACTGCCTCTCAAAGTGTGGCGGCCGACATTACGTATGCGACGCTTCTGAGAAACGCATTGTCACAATCGCGAAGAGGCAAGTTTGAAGGCAGATAAGGAGAGCTCAAATGACATCGTCACGACGCAATTTTTTAAGAGGAATCAGCACGGGAGCAGCCGCACTTAGCGCAGGAGCGTCAACTGCCCTGGCAACGAACGAACCTGAAGCTTCCTGTCGCGGTTCCCTGCGGGCCGATGAAATTCTTGACCTATTCGAACCCGTTACCGGTCGAAAGGGCATTAAGATCTGGGCGCCAGCGACGGCTTCGAGAGCAGAGTTCCTAGCCACGCGGCATCCGCACCGGATGCGGTTTTGTGCAAGTGCTTTCAAGGGTTTTGTTTTGTGCGAAGCCTTGCGTCAGAAAGATTCTCCAACTGTGGACCAATCGCTCCGCACCGAGCAACTCGTCTTGGATGAGTCTGTCTGGTCATCGGATAGCGAAAGCTTCAATCCGCCATACCTGTCGGGAAAGGTTTCTGAGCTGACGGCGCTTGAGGCCATGATTATCCATAGCGACAATACCGGAGCGGACATGATCCTGAAGCACGTCGGGGCGGATCATGTCCGGCAATTCATTGCCGACGCCGGCTTGGCACAAACCCGTATTCCAAATAGCACGCGTCAGTTTCTCGGCTATCTAGCCGGGGTTCCCTACTGGCGCACCATCACGTGGCAACAGATGCTTGACATTCTGGACAGCAACGCGCCGTTCCCGATTCCGGCTTTGAACGATGTACAGACCATGGCCTCATCACCGGATGACTTTGTCTCCTTCTACTCCCGTTCACTCCAAGGCGAGTTCTTCAAACACATCGAAACATTAAACGAGTACAGGGCCATCCTGTCGCGATCAGATGCCATTGCTCAGTCGATTCCGCTCGGAGCGAGCGCCTTCCTGAAAGGCGGGAGTGCAGATGTGGGATCATTCCATGCTCTGTGTCTTGCAGGCGGTATGTACGTTTCAGATCGTTGGGTCTATTTTGCTTTAATGCTGAACTGGGAAAGTCCCGATCCAACGGACCCGGAAACCAGAGCTGCGTTTACTTCCGCACTGATGAAAGCATTCGAGCTGATCAAGCAGGGCGTGTAACCGGTAAGCGCGCGACAGAGATGGACTTCAAAACAACCACTTTCCGATATCGTCCTTGTGCGTTACGTGAGCAACACAATTCTGAAGAATCCCTAGGATTTTCCCTAAAGTCGCGATTAAGTGAGGTCAGCGCACAAATAAATCGGTACTTTTCTCTGGATTAATCCGCATTAGTACTAGTATACTCAGTACCACACACGTTTCTTAGTACTACGGTGTGCCTCGATAGGAGGGGAAAATGCGTGCATTAACCATGGACGTTCAAGAATCGGCTGGCCACATTCTTTGCTGTACCATTTTCCGTCCGGGTGGCAGAAAGCTGCTGGCGAAGGGCCATATTTTGAGCGACGAGGACGTGCGATTGCTCAAAACGGAAGGCATGAGCCAGGTTTGGGTGACCGAACTTGAGGAAGGCGAGGTCGGCGAAGATGAGGCGGTAATGGCGGTTGGCGGGGCCATGTGCTGCGGCTCGGTTGAGATTCGGCTAGCTGCGGGAGGACGGGCCAATCTAATCGCCACCGAGGATTGTTGTTCGCTGGTGGATGATGAGCTGCTGAAACAGATTAACTGCACCAGCAGCGTTGTGATTGCGACGGTTGGTAATTTCCGGCACGTCCCGGCAGGCGAGAAGCTGGCGACAATCAAAAGCGCACCCTTTGCAATTGCGAAATCGCAACTCGAAACGATTCTATCCATCCTTGAAGAGCGGGGACCAATTTTGCAGGCCCGTCCTATTCGCGACGCGGGCGTTGCCGTTCTTTACACGGACCCTGTACATGGTGACCGGGCGCGCGTGTTATTTGAGAACGTCGTTCGCACGCGACTGGAGCGCATGAGTGCGACGGTCCGCTATGCCCTTTCGGCAGTAGAGGATGAAGAGCAGGTGACGCGAGCGCTTCAGCATCTATTGCGGACAAAGCCCGCAACCCTTCTGGTTGCATCGACGACGGCGCCCGCCGGGCCCGAAGACGTGCTCGGCAGAGCGTTCGTGCGTTTGGGAGCACACATTGAAAGATTTCTGGCGCCCGTAGAGCCGGGCAATTTGATGTTGCTGGCTTACAAGGACAACGTGCCAATCGTGTCTGCGCCGTGCTGTTTCCGATCTGCGAAGCCCAATGTCTTGGACATGATTCTTCCCCCGATATTGGCCAGATACCGTGTTTCGGGCTGGGAGATCGCCTGCCTCGGGCACGGCGGCCTACTTTCCTGAAATTGCCTTCCACCACACTCCACAGCTGAACTCTGAGCTGCTCGGGGTGCTCTCGTGCCGGGCGTTGGTCATGCGCCCGGCACCCTTTCGCGCGGACCGTTGCGGCAGAAGCGGAACTGGACGGGAGTTATGATGAGTTTCATCATATGCCCGAACACTCGGAAATAGATGACTTGGGCGCCAAGGTGATCCAGGTGATCGCCGAGACACAGCGCATTCCCACTGACTCTATCTCCCGCGACAGCACTTTTGAGCAACTGAAAATCGACTCGCTCGACGGGATCAATATTATTTTTGCCTTGGAAAATGCGTTCGACGTCAGCATTCCCGATGAAGGAGTGCAAAATATGCGCTCAGTTCAGGAAGTTGTCGAAGGTGTCCGGAAGCTGCTGGAGGAAAAGAACCAAACTGTACCGCCAGGTGCGGCATGAACCGGGTCGCGGTAACGGGCTTGGGGCTCGTTTGCGCGCTGGGAAATACCGTACCGGAATGCTGGGGTTGCTTAGCCGCCGGGCAAAGCTGCATTGCTCGTTTGAGAGAGACCGGCAATCCTCCATACAAAGTTCAGAATGGCGCGGAAGCTCGCGGTTTTGACCCCGCCGATCACTTCAGCGACAAAGATTTGGTGATGTTGGAGCGCTTTGCCCAGTTCGCCGCCGTTGCTGCCCGGGAAGCAGTAGCTCAGAGCGGTCTATCGTTCAAGGGAGAACTCGCCGACCGTTCTGCAGTGATCACGGGAAGTAGCGTCGGCGGTCAATTTTCCGAGGAAGAAGGATATCAGCGACTCTATAGGGAACGAAATCCACGCGTTGCGCCGTTGACTATCCCGCGGACGATGGCAAACGCGGGCGCCAGTCGCATCTCGCTCGAGTTTGGCATTACTGGACCGGCGTACACTATCGCCACAGCGTGTTCCTCGTCGAACCACGCGCTGGGGCAGGCGTTTTGGATGGTACGTGCGGGGCAGGTGACTGCGGCGATCGCGGGCGGCAGCGAGGCCGTCTTCGCGGAAGGACTGCTGCGCGCCTGGGAGGCGATGCGAGTGGTTTCACCCGAGGTGTGCCGGCCCTTCTCGGCAGACCGGAAAGGGCTCACATTGGGCGAGGGTGGCGCCATGCTCGTCCTGGAGAGCTGGGAACATGCCAAAGCTCGGGGGGCAGAGATTTTAGGCGAAATCGTAGGGTTTGGGATGAGTTCGGATGCCTTTCATATCACTCAGCCATGTGTCGACGGGCCGGCGAAGGCGATGCGCTGGGCCCTTCAAGATGCCTCCATTCGACCGGAGCAGGTAGACTACATCAACGCCCACGGCACGGGCACGGTGGCAAACGATGTGACCGAGACCGAAGCAATTCGCTCTGTCTTCTCCCGCAAAGCCGATTCGCTCCTGGTCAGCTCAACCAAGTCCATGCACGGCCATACTTTGGGCGCAGCAGGCGCTATTGAGGCAATAGCCACACTTCTGGCGCTTAAGCACGGTGTGGTTCCGCCTACGGCTAACTTTACGAGCGCCGATCCGGCATGTGCGCTGGACGTGGTTCCAAATACCGCGCGTCTTGCCCACCTGGAGACTGCCATATCGAACACCTTCGCGTTCGGCGGGCTGAACGCAACAGTGGTCATGAAGCGCGCTTGACCGGAAGGTCCAATTCACGACCGTACTAAACTGCGAAGCATGTTACGGTGATGAGCGGATCTAACCGTTCGGCAATGAAACCATCCAAATGAAACTATCTATGGGAGCAGATCACGCCGGGTATGAAATGAAGCGGGAGCTGGTCGAATTTGTTGAAAAGCTTGGCCACAGCGTTCACGATGTCGGCACATTCGAACCTGGAAAACCAGACGATTATCCCGATTACGCAATCTTGGTTGCGGAGGATATTAGGTCTGGGCAGGCCGAGCGGGGGATTTTAGTGTGCGGCAGCGGCGTCGGCGTCTCAGTTGCGGCAAATAAATTCAAAGGCATTCGCGCGGGGCTCTGTCACGACCACTATTCGGCGCATCAGGGCGTAGAACACGACAACATGAACGTTCTCGTTCTGGGTTCGCGCATCATCGGCCCGATGCTTGCTCAGGATGCCGTCGAAGCTTTTTTGAAAGCGAGCTTTACCGGCGAGGAACGTCATGTGCGCCGCTTAAACAAGGTGAAAGGAATCGAGGACAATGAGTTCCGCTAACGCACGTAGCGCATCCGATGCTGCCATTTTTTCTTCTTCGCTGCCGAGCGATTTAGAAAAGGCGGTCACGGAAGCACGCAAAAAGTGGGATAGTAGCCGAAACACGGAGCGCCTTTGGAACAAAGATGCTTCGCTCTGGACGAACACGGACGAAGGAAAGTGGCTTGGTTGGCTCGATATCGTTGACCAGGAGCTATCAAACGTTTCGAGGTTCAAAGCTTTGGCGGCTGAGGTGAGCGAGGACGGCTTTACTCACATGCTGCTGCTCGGCATGGGCGGATCGAGCCTGTGCCCGGAGGTGTTTGCTCTCACGTTTGGCAAGCAGGCAGGCTCCCCAGAGCTACTCGTGCTGGATTCGACAGATCCGGTTTACATCCGGAGCATGAGGGCGCGAATCGACCCGGCGCGAACATTGTTTTGCGTTTCGAGCAAGTCAGGCACGACGCTCGAGCCGAACATTTACATGCAGTACTTTTTCGATGAAACGAAGAAGTCGGTCGGGGATCGCGCTGGTCATCATTTCATTGCCATCACCGATCCGGGTTCAAAGCTGGAAGGTGTTGCAGAGAAGCTGGCGTTCCGCCGCGTCTATCACGGTGTGCCGAGTATCGGCGGCCGTTACTCGGCTCTCTCCGATTTCGGGCTTGTGCCGCACGCGGCGATCGGGCTCGACACGGAGCGACTACTGAGACGCGCGGCAGTTATGGTCGAGAAATGCAAAATTCCTAATGCAGCGCAGAATCCGGGGGTATCCCTGGGGCTGGTCCTGGGAACGGCGGCGACCCAGTTCGGACGAGACAAGGTGACGCTCGTTTGCTCGCAATCGATACACGATTTGGGCGCGTGGCTCGAGCAGTTGCTTGCTGAGTCAACCGGGAAAGAGGGCCATGGTCTGATTCCGGTCGATCGCGAGCCGTTGTTCCCGGCTGACAAATACGGAAAAGATCGTGTTTTCGCTTACATCAAATATGCATCGGACAACGATTCAGAATTGGAGGCGTCCGTTGCAGCGCTCGAACAGGCGGGCGAGCCTGTGATACGCATCGTTATCAATGATCTTTACGATCTCGGTCAGGCATTCTTTCAATGGGAGATCGCAACGGCAGTAGCAGGATCAGTGATTGGGATTAACGCCTTCAATCAGCCCGACGTAGAAGCGAGTAAGATCGTGACGCGAGATCTGACCTCGGCATTCGAAGCAAGCGGTTCGCTCCCTCCCGAAAAGCCTGTGCTCGAGCAGGACGGGATGAAGCTGTTCACTGATGAGGCGAATGCCGCGGCTTTGCTAAAGCATGGCAACACGCTGGGCGCAGTGATTCGCGAGCATCTGGATCGGCTGGAACCGGGAGATTACTTTGGCTTGCTCGCTTACATACCTATGTTTCGGGAATACGAAACCAAATTGGAAGCGATTCGCAAAGAAATCGTCGAATCCAAGCGTGTCGCTACTGTGTTGGGCTTCGGACCGAGATTCCTGCACAGTACGGGACAGGCTTATAAGGGCGGGCCAAATTCGGGTGTGTTCCTGCAAATAACATGTGACGACGCGCAGGACTTACCCGTGCCGCAGCAGAAGTATACGTTCGGGGTTGTGAAAGCCGCTCAGGCTCGAGGAGATTTCCAGGTTTTAGCCGAGCGGCATCGGCGTGCTTTGCGCGTTCACTTGGGTAAGGACTTGATGAAGGGCGTCGAGCGGCTGAACGATTTGGTATGCGCTGCCGTAGCGCACTGAGCCGATTTCTGATTGGTTCGCAAGGGCCAATCGCGAGTCTTTACTGCACTTGCAGACTTACGACGACGCTGGCTCGAACGTCTAAATTACCCGCTTCGATAGGTGTGGGTGCCCCGTTTAGCTCGGCCCTTGATTTTGCCTGCGCAAATAGAGGTCGAACGACGGGCGCTTCGGTAGCTTCCGCTTGAAGTACGCCGATGACCTGGAGGTTCAACGCTTTTGCGATGGCTTCACCACTCGCGCGCGCCTTTCCCGCAGCTTCCGCCAGCGCCTGAGCCCGCACAGCTTCATCGTTCCGCAACGTGAAAGCAATGCCGTTGATATTGTTTGCTCCGGCTTTTGTAGCAGTGTCGATAATTTTTCCCACTAACGAGAGATCATCAACGGTCGCGAGAACAGTATTGCTCGCGTGATACCCGATCACCTTCGAAGCGCTCCCGTCTTTTGAATATTGATAATCAGGTGAAATGGAGTAGCCGGTTGTTTTTATCTGCCCGTTTCCCCCCAGCGCCCGCTTGAGTGCGTTAAGCACTGAGGTAGTTTGAGTTGCATTCTGGGCCGATGCGGCTTGTGCCGTCGGGGCCTGAGTCAGCACGCCAATCGTAACCTCAGCTCGATCGGGCTTAGCGGTTACGGTTGCCTCGCCCGAAGCGCGAACCATATGCGACAACTTGGAGCCATCCTGCGCTGGGATAGAGCAAACGACAAGAGCAGATAAGAAGAGGAGCCGGGCGAGCATAACATCTCCAAGCTAACAACTTAGAACCGGCGCTGCACTATAAGCAAGAGACGAATCTACAAGATCGCTAACGGGCAATCCGGCCTGCTTTATCTGGACAGCAAGATCCGCGCTGAGCTTCTGAGCGATCACAACATGATCGCACCACGAAAGCGTTCGATCGAGCGAATCATCAAGTAAGCGGCCGATGTGCGGAATCTGCTGCAGAATAAACTGCCGGTTGCTGCCGTAAATCGTATCCAGCTGAATGTGCGGATCGAAAACGCGAACTTGACGCCCTTTGCCAATGAGTTGCTCGAGAAGAGTAACGACCGGGCTCTCACGGAGATCATCCGTATTTTCTTTGAACGCGAGCCCGACTACACCGAGGCGACGCCCGGGTATCTCAAGGATGGCGTCGATCGCTCGTTGAAGATGCTGCTGATTACTTGGCAGGGTGGATTCTAGCAGTGGAAGGCGGAGATCGAGACGGTTGGCCCGATAATTGAGCGCGCGCAGATCTTTCGGAAGGCATGACCCGCCAAACGCAAACCCGGGTGTAAGGTAAGCGGGAGAGATGTTCAGCTTCGTGTCTTCGCAAAGGGTGGTCATGACCTCGGCGGCATCAACGTTCAGGCGGCCACTCAACCATCCGATTTCGTTCGCAAATGAAATTTTCACAGCGTGGAACGCGTTGCAGGCGTACTTAATCATCTCGGCTGTGCGGAGCCCAACCAGGCAAGGTGACATCTTGAGCGATGAATAAAGTGCCGCGATGCGTTTTACGGCCTCGGGATCGTCGCCGCCAATGACGATCAGCGAAGGCTCAAAGAAATCCTTGACAGCAACGCCCTCCCGGAGAAACTCAGGATTCGAAACAACGGAGACGAGCGGATGACCTCTCATCAGAGGAATCACGACGTCCTCGCACGTTCCCGGGAACATGGTGCTGCGTATGGCCAGAACCAGAGGCTTTCTACGTTCCGAAAGAGTAGCGCCGATCTCGTTCACCACGCGGCGAAGCTGTTCGAGGCTAATATTGCCATTTCTTTCGGACGGTGTCCCGACGCATACGAACGCGATATCCGCATCCACGACCGGCTCAATCGATGTACTAGCGGTGAGTCGGCCGGCGGTGACGCTATCGCGAATCAAAGATTCGAGGCCAGGCTCATAGAACGGCGCAATCCCGTTTGATACGTTGATGACTTTAATCTCATCACGGTCAATACCGGTGACCTGATAACCGAGCTTTGCGAAGCATGCGGCAGAGACGCAGCCGACGTAGCCAAGGCCGAGCACCACGATTCGTGGCGTGGGCGTCTCAGGATTCATTGTGTTCGGCATAGTACGTCCTCGGCTGAAGGGATCAGCTCTTTACGGAAGCAACCGGCGTAGATCTCCTGCATACGTGTCACTGAAGCGGCGAGTGAAAAGCGGTCGCGGACTGCGCGTGCGCCTGCGTGGGCGAGTCGCGTACGTAGGCCAGCATCATCAACCACGCGGCAGAGTTTTTCGGCAAGGTCTCGGGAATCTGCGGGTTCGAAAAGGAGCCCCGTCTCGTCGTCCCGAATCAGCTCAGGATTCCCGCCCGTTCGAGAGGCGATGCACGCACATCCGCATGCCATTGCCTCCATCAGAGAATTGGAGAATGCTTCAGAGGTGGACGGTAGGACAAAGATATCGATGGACCTGAGCCAGGTAGGGACATCGGACACTGCGGGCTGAAATATGCAGTGGTCGAGAATGCGCGCCTCTTGCGCAAAGGTTTTCAAGCGCGCCAATTCAGGCCCACTCCCCACGATGACGAGGCGAAGGTTTGGGTGTTGAACTAAAACGTGTGCGAATGCCTCGATTAGTGTGGCTACATCTTTTTCGGGTCGCAGAACGCAAACTAGGCCTATGACCAGCGAAGCGTCAATGAGGGCAGGAACGCGCCGTCTGCCGTCGGAATGGAAGAGACGTGTATCGATGCCGTTGTAACAGAGGTGCAGCAACGAGGCTGGAACGTGCTCGGTACGGACTATTTCACTCCGGACCGCTTCCGAGTTGACGACCATACCGCTTACGAGACGGTCTGTCATACGAAGCACTTTGAGATAGGAATGCGGTACAAGATGCCGGTCTGCGCGCTGGCTCGAAAGTACAACCGGTACTCGAGCAAGGCGCGCGACAGGAACGCCAAAACAGTTTAAGGGATAGTCGAACGTATGAACCAGCCGGATCTTATGCCGCCGCAAGTACGAGATAAGCTGTCGGACACCGCTCAACGTTCTCGGATTTTTGAACGAGGTAATTTGCAGGCGAAGAATAGGAATGCCATGGCGACGTAACTCGTCGGCTCGGATGCCCTCTCGGAAACAACCTACGTGCACTTCAAAACGGGACGGGTCCAGCGAACGTGCGAGTTCCGTCAATTGCCGCTCTGTTCCGCCCGGGCCAAGTTCCCGGGCCATCAGCATGGTTGGCAGTGGAGCAGACCCGTAGGACATATCTCTCCCTGAATACGCACTACACTCCCCTGCTCCGATCACAGGACCTTAGCTTGTCAGTGCGGATTGTCAACGCATTTTCTCTGGCGTGTCTTGAAAGCCTGCTAAGCTCGCAAGCGCAAATTGCCGCTTCCGGATGTTAAATTTGAATGCAACTAGCTTATGAGATTTTCTGGCCCGAGGATCCGCCATGCATCTCCGCTGTAGCGCGAGCGAGTGCAGTACGACCCTAGAGTTGCATGATCGTTCCCTCGCTTGCCCCAAGTGTGGGGACTTGCTTGAAATCGTAGTCGACGGGAGCCTGCGCGAGGCGGCCGTATTGAAGCGAACCTGGCTTGAGCGGCGCGGCTCAAATGATCCGCGCGACACGAGCGGGGTCTGGCGCTTTCGCGAGTTCTTGCCGGAGTGTTATGGTGTCGGCGAAATTGTGACACTTTCTGAGGGCAATGTGCCCCTGGTACGCGGGCAAAAAACAGCACAGTGGGCAGGACTTCGAAACTTGTGGTTCAAACATCTGGGCTGGAATCCAACCGGATGCTTCAAAGATTTAGGCATGACCGTCGGGATTACCGAAGCGAAGTTCGTGGGCGCGAAGGCGGTGGGCTGCGCATCCACTGGAAACACAGCTGCATCTCTGGCCGCATATGCTGCGCGTGCTGGATTGAAGGCACGTGTCTATCTGCCTGCCGGTCAAGTGTCCCTCAACAAGTTGGCTCAGGCCTTGGATTTCGGCGCCGAAGTCGTCGAAATTGATGGTAGTTTCGATGATGCGCTCGATGCCCTTGTTCGCAGTGCCAATCCGGACCTCTACTTTCTAAACTCGATTAACCCGTTCCGGATCGAAGGCCAGAAAACTGCCACGTTCGAATTGCTGGAACAGTTCGATTGGGAGGTTCCGGATTACCTCGTCGTCCCAGGAGGTAATCTCGGCAACTCATCCGCATTCGGCAAAGCCTTCGAGGAACTCAAACGTTACGGCCTCGTGGACAAGGTCCCGCGGATGATTATCGTCCAAGCCGAAGGCGCGAATCCGTTCGCGCGCCTGTGGAATTCCGGGTCCAGGCGATTGCAGGCCACTGAACATCCCGAGACTGTCGCAACCGCCATTCGCATTGGTAATCCTCGTTCATGGAGAAAGGCTCTACGGGCCATAGAGTTCACAAACGGTGTGGTGATTGATGTGACTGATCACGAGATCGGTGAGGCTAAGTCGATCATCGGCCGCGACGGCATCGGCTGTGAGCCTGCCTCTGCCACAACGCTCGCGGGACTTCGAAAACTCACCGTAGCTGGAAAACTTGACCCTGAGGCCACCGTGGCAGCCGTTCTGACGGGTCATGCGCTGAAAGATACCGAGTACATTATCAAGTCTCAGCAAAACCTCGAATCCAGAGAGGTGGCGGGAGTTCATGTTTCTTGACGAACTCGATGCTTCTTCGCAGACGTGAATCGTCTTCAGACCTGGAAATCGCGGTGCCCGGCTCCATTGCAAATCTTGGGCCGGGGTTTGACACGCTGGCAGTTGCAGTACAACTCTACTTACGGCTCTATGTCCGGGTCGCACCAGGTGCGAACGAACTGCACTTCAATTTCACCCGCTGCAAACTCGATGGCGAAAATTACATCGAGCGCGCGTTTCGTTTTCTTGCCCGGCAGCGGGGTCAATCCTTTCCATCTCTCTCGGTCGAAGTAGACAGCGATATCCCGACCAGGGCTGGCTTGGGCAGCAGTGCGGCGGCAACCGTAGCCGGTCTGCGTCTTTACGAGGCGATCACTAACCCGATACCGCAGCCAGAACTACTGAATGCGGCATGCGCGCTCGAATGTCATCCCGATAATGTTGCGGCTGCTCTGCTCGGTGGCCTTACAGCCAGTTGCCAATTGGCTGACGCGTCTGTCGTCGCTCTACGGTTGCAATGGCCGGAATCGTTGGGCTTCGTTGTTTTGACCCCAGAAGCGCCGTTGTCCACCTCTGCCTCTAGGGATGCCTTACCCGACAAGATTTCTCGTGATGACGCAGTGTTTAACCTCCAGCGGCTCGCGCTTCTGGTTCAAACACTCCAGAGTGGTGATTTTTCGTTCCTTCGAGAAGCCCTGCGCGACCGCATTCATCAGCCCTCTCGCCTGAGCCTCGTACCCGGATTGGAAACAGCTTTGTCTCTGAAGCACCCGGACCTTCTCGGGGTATGCCTCAGCGGCGCGGGTCCTTCTATTGTTGCTTTCGCGGAGCGGAATTTCGAAGCGATTGAAGAGTTGCTGCGCGAGAGTTTTCGCCCTCTGGGACTCACGTTCACAATTCGCAACATCAAGGCGCACCTTCAACTCACAGATACCGCGCGAGGTTTCCCTAAATGACACTCCTCATGTACCGCGCGCACTGCCCGCTCCAGCCCATCTAACCGTACGATGATCCCGATCGTCAGTTCGCTCGAACCTTGAGCGATGGCAATGATATTGATGTCTTCCTTGGAAATCGCGGTAAACACGCGCCCCGCCAACCCTGGCGTCCCACGCATTCCTTCGCCCACGACCGCTAGTAAGCCGACCTTTTCATCTACTTCGATAGGTTTCAAATAGCCATGAGCCAGCTCAATGGAAAGATTTGCTTCCAAGGCCTTCAATGCTGCGAGAACGTCGTCTTTGCGGATTAGGAAACAAAACGTTTGGCGGTAGCTCGAGCTGCTAAAAACTAAAATCTCGACATTCGCTAGAGCAAGTGCGTCCAGGGCTCGTGCCATCAGCTTTGTACCACTCAGCACGGCATTAGCAGGCTCCATGGAAACCAGCGCTACGTTCTGCATGGATGTAACTGCCCGCACCCCTCTAGGCTCGTCGAAATGGGAAACGATTTTGGTGCCGGCCTTTTGGGGCGCGAAGCTGTTCTTGCTCCACACCGGAATACGCTTCTCAACTAACGGAGCAAGAGTCCTGGGATGCAGGATTTTAGCGCCGTTATAAGCGAGCTCTGCTGCTTCGGCATAACTTAGTTGGTCGAGAACGGCCACATCTGTAACCAGACGCGGGTCAGCCGTCATAATGCCGTCGACGTCGGTCCAGATCCAGAGCTCCTCGGCATCGAGAGCTGCAGCAACAATCGATGCTGAGAAATCGGAACCGCCTCGTCCGAGAGTAGTGAGGCGTCCGTCGGGTGTTGCGCCATTGAAGCCCGTTACCACCGGAACAGTGCCTTGTTCGATTAGCGGTTGTAAACGCTCGACGCACTTCGTCCTGGTCAGGTCCATCTGCGGCGACGCATTGTTGAAGACAGCGTCAGTGACAATTACATCGCTTCCGTTAATGGCGCGAGCGTTTACTCCAATCGCCTCCAAATAATGGGCCAAGAGCGCAGAGGAAAGCCGTTCCCCGATTGCAAGCGCCTCATCAACGGAACGAGGCGGGCGTTCGCCCAACATCAGAATTCCGTTCGCGATCCGATGAAATTCCGAAACAAGCGAACGCACGTCCGCGTACGCTCGCTCACGAAACTGAGGCGTACCCGCACTCTCTTGAAACAGATTTTCACAAGTTTCAAGGTGATGATTTATGAGGCGGCTCAGACTGGCGTCGACAGCGGCTCTATCGCTCAATTCCGCGTGGCGCAGCGTTTCGAACAGCAGGTCGGTGACCGTGGACATGGCGGAGACGACAACAATCAGAGCCCGTCGTTTTTGTTGCTCCACGATGATCGCGGCGGCCGCTCGCATGCGCTCAGCACTTCCCATGCTGGTGCCGCCGAATTTCATCACCAGTAAGCTATTCAACTACTAACGGTCCTTCTCGCGGGTACAATCATGTTTCACGGTCTCTTTATTACGTATGGCATGGAGCTTTGACAGGAGGTGGCACTCTGAACGAGCCTAGCACCGGTAAGCTCGGTTTAGTTCTTGTGACAGCCAGCGCGCCTGGCGTCCTGCACCAATTGACGGGCGTCATCGCCAGGCACAATGGTGATATCCGTTCCGTTTCTATCATTGAGGAACAGGTACCTGATGCGCGCATCTACTTCGAGCTTGACTTGCCGGGTGCCTCAGAGTCTCTCCTGGCGGATCTTCAGCAGCTAGACGTAGTTCGTTCGGTGACTCCCGTGCAATCTCTCCAGAAAATCTACGGGAAGCGGATCATCATTGTGGGGGGCGGAGCGCAGGTCGGGCAAGTGGCACTCGGAGCGATCTCAGAGGCCGACCGGCACAACATACGCGGAGAACATATCTCGGTCGACACGATTCCGCTAGTCGGTGAACAGATGTTGGCTGCAGCAGTTCGCGCTGTTCTTCGCCTGCCTCGCGTGCGAGCTCTGGTTTTGGCGGGTGCTCTTATGGGCGGCGATATCGAAGCCGCGGTACGTGAGGTGCGAAGCCAGGGGCTGCTCGTGATCAGCCTCAATATGGCAGGAAGCGTGCCGAACGCCTGCGATTTGGTTGTCACTGATCCGGTTCAAGCAGGAGTGATGGCGGTAATGGCCGTTGCCGATACGGCGCAGTTCAGGATCGAACGCTTGCGCCGGCGAGTCTTCTAGACCTATTTCCCATGAAAAAACTCCTCGCTTTGAATCGCGGAGAAATCGCAATTCGCATCTTGAGGGCTGCGAACGAGCTTAGCCTTCGAACTGTCGCCGTGTATTCGCAAGAAGACCGGTTGAGCCTGCATCGCTTCAAAGCCGACGAGGCATATCTCATCGGTAAAGGAAAAGGTCCGGTTCAAGCGTACTTGGACGTGGAAGGCGTGGTGGCGCTGGCGGTCGAAAAAGAAGTCGACGCAATCCATCCTGGGTACGGCTTCCTTGCTGAAAATCCCGCTCTTCCGCGGGCCTGCAGCGGTGCCGGTATCACATTTGTCGGGCCCAGCGCTGAGATATTAGAAGCGCTGGGAGACAAGACGGCTGCACGGCGACTAGCGCAAAGTGCGGGAATACCGGTCGTCCCCGGCACGGAAGATCCAGTCGATCCGGACAGTAGTCACGCTCAATCGATGGCAGCCGAGATCGGATTCCCGCTTATCGTCAAGGCTGCCTTCGGCGGCGGCGGAAGAGGCATGCGCGTGGTCCAGTCCGCTGCCGATTTCACTTCCAAGCTGCGCGAGGCAAGCCAGGAATCAGCCGCGGCCTTTGGCAACAATGCTGTATTTCTGGAGCGCTATATACGCCGCGCGAAACATGTAGAGATTCAGATTGTCGGGGACACGCACGGCAATATTCTGCATCTTTACGAACGTGACTGCTCGGTGCAGCGGCGCCACCAGAAAGTGGTAGAGGTCGCGCCGGCCATCGGCCTGCCTCCGAAAGTGCGTAGCGAGTTGGCCGAAGCGGCGGTTGCCCTGGCACGAACCGTAAAGTACTACAACGCCGGGACTGTGGAATTTCTGGTCGACGCCGACACTCACGAGTGGTTTTTTATTGAGGTGAATCCACGTCTGCAGGTGGAGCACACCGTCACGGAAATGGTTACTGGGGTCGACATCGTTCGTACGCAGATTCAGGTCGCACAGGGATGTAGTCTGCGCGATCCAGAGCTTGCAGTGCCTCCGCAGTCCGAGATCCCGCTACACGGTACAGCATTGCAGTGCCGCGTGACCACTGAAGACCCCGCGAACAATTTCGTCCCGGATTACGGGAAGATCCGCACGTATCGCTCGCCCGCCGGTTTCGGTATTCGTCTCGATGGCGGCTCGGCATATAACGGCGCCGTGATTTCGCCATACTATGACTCGCTGCTCGTAAAGGTAACGGCCTGGGGAGCGAATTTCGAACAAGCTTGCCAACGGATGGACCGAGCGTTGCGCGAGTTCCGTATACGCGGCGTAAAGACCAACATCCCGTTTTTGGAAAACGTGGTGAATGACCCCACCTTCCAGTCGGGTGACGCGACCACTTCGTTTCTAGACGATACTCCGCAGCTGTTTGAGTTTGAGTCGAGGCGCGATCGGGCAACCAAGCTGCTCACGTACCTCGCAGATATCGTTGTGAACGGCAACCCGGAAGTGGCCGACAAGCCCAGACCAGCAATAATTCGCGACGCGCCCATACCGCAGTCGAGTGCCAGTAAACCAAGCCCCGGTACCCGACAACTGCTGAAACAAGTGGGGCCACAAAAGTTTGCCGAGTGGACACGAACCCAATCCCGACTGCTCATAACGGATACGACGTTTCGCGATGCACACCAATCGTTGATGGCCACACGCGTTCGTTCCTATGATTTGTCGCGTATCGCTGATTTCGTGGCGAAGGAATTGCCGCAACTGTACAGCATTGAAATGTGGGGCGGCGCGACGTTTGACGTTACAATGCGGTTCCTGCTGGAGGATCCGTGGAAACGCCTGCAGGACCTACGTGAGAAGATTCCCAACATCTGTTTTCAGATGCTGTTGCGAGCTTCAAACGCGGTCGGCTACACAGCCTATCCAGATAACGTCGTCAAGAATTTTATCGAACAGGCGGCCGCCCAGGGAATTGATATTTTTCGCATCTTCGATTCGCTCAACTGGATGCCGAATATGCAAGTAGCTGTTGAAGCGACCTTGAAAACGGGCACGCTTTGCGAAGCTGCGATCTGCTATAGCGGCGATATCCTGGACCCTTCAAGAGAGAAGTACTCGCTGAACTATTATTTGCGACTTGCGAAGGAATTGCAGCGCATGGGCACCCATATCCTCGGTATCAAGGATATGGCAGGGCTTCTTCGGCCCTATGCGGCATATAAGCTCGTCAAGACTCTCCGCGAAGAAGTTGGGCTGCCGATTCATCTTCACACGCATGACACCAGCGGAATCAATGCCGCAACGATTTTAAAGGCAGCCGAGGCGAACGTTGACGCGGCGGATGCTGCAATCTCTGCGATGAGCGGCACGACAAGTCAGCCCAATTTAAATTCAATCGTCGCGGCATTGGCCCACACGGAGCGCGATACGGGACTGAATTTTGAGGCCCTGAACCGCTGCTCGGACTATTGGGAGGTTGTCCGCACGTACTATGCGCCATTCGACAACGGGCCTAAATCGGGCACTGCTGATGTTTACATCCATGAAATGCCGGGCGGCCAGTACACGAATTTGAAAGAGCAAGCGGAAGCCATGGGCGTTGGCAATCGATGGCCCGAGATAGCGCGCATGTATGCCGACGTAAACAGAGCGCTCGGAGACATCATCAAGGTCACGCCTTCCAGCAAAGCAGTCGGAGACCTTGCACTTTATCTGATCAGTCGTGATATGAGGGTGAAGGATTTGGAGAATCTGCCTCCCGATCATCAACATACATTTCCGAATTCCGTTGTCGACATGTTGATGGGCTCGCTGGGGCAACCGGAGGGTGGCTGGCCGCCCAAGTTGCAGCAAATTATTTTGCGAGGACGAAAGCCGAACGAGGGGCGGCCAGGTGAGCGACTGCAACCGGCAGACCTTGAGGGAGCTGCTGCCGAAATGGCCGAAAAAACCGGGTGTTCGAGCCGCACCGACCTGATGAGCTACTTGATGTACCCGGACGTCTTCGAAAAATTTGCCGCCGCACGCGCCCAATACGGCGAACTGGACGTTTTGCCGACACCACAATTCTTGTATGGTTTGCAGGAGACGGAAGAAGTGACCGTCGAGCTAGAGCCAGGCAAAACGCTGATCATTCGTCTTTTGACCGTAGGAGAGCCAAGGCCCGACGGCATGCGGACCGTCTTCTTTGAACTGAACGGACAGCCGCGAGAAGTCGAAGTCCGGGACAAATCTCTTAAGGAGATTGCGAGTGCTCGCCGGAAAGCGGACCCGGCGAAGACTGGCGAGGTCGGCGCGCCCATGCCCGGTGCAGTTACGATGCTGCACGTAAAGGCCGGTCAAGAAGTCAAGAAGGGAGACCGGCTGCTCGTGATGGATGCCATGAAAATGCAGACCACGGTCTACGCACCCGTGGCCGGGACGATCAAAGACATTATCGTGAACCTTCGAGATACCGTCGAGGCGCGCGATTTGCTTATGACAATCGAATAGTTTTCGCCGCGAATGGTTCTGTTCTAGTTGTCGACGCTCTACACCCCCCAACTGTAATCGCGGATCATCGACCCAGTTGCTTCGTCTTTCTCGAGCAGGCGCATCAATTCGAGTCGCAGAGCATCCACAAGCGCCCTCCAACTCGCGTCAATAACGTTGTCAGAAATTCCAACCGTAGTCCAGCTGCGGCGGTGATCGGTCCATTCAACTAAGACTCTCACTTTGGACTCAGTGCCGCCTCGCCGATCGAGTACCCGAACTTTGTAGTCGGTGAGATGAACATTGGCTATGGCAGGGTAGATTGATGCGAGACACTGCCGTAAACACATATCGAGCGCATGCACGGGACCATGCCCGATGGCGGTTGCCGAATGCACGTCATCGCCTACTCTCAGCATCACGCTTGCGGTGGTTACAGTCTCATCGCTGCCTTGCAGCTTCGAAGCGCCGCTCTGCAGCTTTGTCGATACTTCATAACTGACGATGTCAAAAGGATGAAATTCGGGATATGCCGCTTGACGCACCAGCAGTTCAAACGTGCCCTCGGCCGTTTCGAAGTCGTAGCCCTGATGCTCCATCAGTTTCATGCGCTGTAAAACTTCCCGGCGCGCTGTATCGCTGAGATGTTCTCCCAATCCGTGCTGCTTTAGTTTGTAGCTGATGTTGCCACGGCCCGAGAGATCGCTGAGCAAAACGCGCTGCTCGTTGCCAACCATCTCGGGATTGATGTGTTCGTAGCTCGCAGAGTCCTTTAGAACCGCACTCACGTGCATCCCGCCTTTATGTGCGAAAGCGCTGCCGCCCACAAAAGCTTGCTCGCGGCGTAGCGGCAGATTTGCCAATTCAGCGACGAAACGCGCCACGCTGGTCAAAGTCTGCAGATTGTCGCGACCGACGGTAGTATGTCCCAGCTTCAGCTCAAGATCGGGCAGGATCGAGCAAAGGTTCGCATTGCCACAGCGCTCGCCATAGCCGTTGATGCATCCTTGGACGTGTGTTATGCCCGCCTCGACCGCCAGGATCGTGTTCGCCACGGCCACTTCCGAATCATTGTGGCAGTGGATCCCGAGCACTCCGTCAAAACGCTTGCGAACTTCTTGTACAGTTTCGAGCAACCGCATAGGCAACGTGCCGCCATTGGTGTCGCACAAGCAAAGCACGTCCGCGCCAGCTTTCTGAGCGGCTTCCAACGTTCGCAAGGCAAAACTTGGATCGGCATCATAGCCGTCAAAGAAATGCTCGGCGTCATAAATCACCTCGCGACCGTGGCTTTTTAAGTACGACACCGTATCGGTGATCAGGCGCAGATTCTCTTCTTCCGAAATGCCCAACACACGATGCACATGGAAATTCCACGTCTTGCCGAAGATTGAGACTACCGGAGTCCCACTCGCCAGCAACTCCGCCACATTCGCATCGTTCTCGACTGAATTCTTGGCGAACCGAGTTGCGCCGAACGCCGTCAGCTTGGCGTGCTTGAGCTTCAGGTCCTTAGCGCGCGCGAAAAACTCCTTATCTTTGGGGTTCGATCCCGGCCAACCGCCCTCGATGTAGTCGATACCGAGCTCATCGAGCTTCTCCGCAATCATCAATTTGTCATCTACAGAGAATGAGACGGACTCGCCCTGAGTGCCGTCGCGAAGCGTCGTATCTAAGCTGAAAATCTTCATACCTGCCCGTGTTTGTGTTCCTAAATACCTGTTAAAAGAGGTTGACACTGACCTAAAGGCAAAAGGCCACCGGCTTTCGCCCAGTGGCCTTAAAAACTCGGTTTATCACCAGGTCTCAGGCCGGGCCTCTAATACCCGCGATGATAATAATGCCGCCTCTTGAAAGGATGAGCATGAGACCGTGGCTACTCGGATTATAAGACATTTGGCCGGCGCAATGGCCAGAACAACTTCACTACCCCTGAATTAACGCGTTTTCGAGCCATTCCACCATCACATTGTCTATGGGAACGGGCTCCACGCGAAATGAAAGCTGGCCCGGCCGGTTTGCGTTTTCGTAAGCACGGGTAACGATTTGGTACCTTCGCTGTACGTCACGCAGTGGAAGTTGTTCCCGGTTAGGCCCGACCGTGTTCACGAACCAGACTGGACGGGGTGCGACGGTCGCACAGATCTCCGGCAGATCGAATTTCTTCAAAATCCCAAAGGCGACACAGGAAAGCGGCAGTTCGTATTCCTTTGATGCGACGATCGATTCAAAGTCGATGAGCGTGCGATTCAGCAGCACCGAACGGACACGCTGGTCGAGAGAAGCCGCGAACAGACCTACTGTGCCAGTCCATCCGGTTCCCAACAATCCGATCCGCGTGTTATCGACGTCCTTGCGGTTCCCGAGATAGTCAAGGCATCTGAGAAGGTCCCACGTTTCTTGGCCAATATTCGGTACACCGAGACTTAGGTTGACTAATGAATAGGCAATCTGTAGCTCGTCTCCATAGAACAGCGGGCCCGCCGAAGGCAGACGTGGTCTTGTAGCGCCCCGCGTACGAAGATCGATAGCGCAAATCGCGGCGCCTTTGTGAGCTATTCGCGCAACTAATGGCCACTCGTCGAACAGCCCGTCTCTTCCTTCGTCATAGAGGACCACGACAACTGGAAAATTACGATCGCCCGTTGCAGGCTTGATAAACCAGCCCGGTACACGGATCTCCGGCTCCGATCGATATTCGAACTCCTCGATGACGACATCGCGATACGTATTGCTGGAGAGCACGGACGAGTCCATTGAGCTTGATTTGACCGGTAGCGCGAGCAGTTGCCGAAGATCTGTCTGGACCTGCTCTGTTTTGGGTAGCTTCGAATCTGAATAGGTCTTCGTCGCTTGGTGCCGGTCCATGTTCACCTGGAATGCCGCGCGCGCACCTATCGATGTAAGGACCTGCCCCGTGGAGGTGCACCACAGAGTCGATTCGGGCGCATCCTCGAGATCCACCTCACGGACGTCTACCTGCCCCTGCAGAAACCATTTGCCGAACCATTGATACGTGGAACGGCGTTGAAAGTAATCGTAATCGTGAGGAAGCGGCGAGTTGGAAAGAGTCACTTTGTCGCCCGCGCCGTACGCGCCATACACGTTTCGTAATTCGTCGAAAGTCTCTTCGGTGCCTTCGACATAATGTGGAGAGTACGTGGTTCCTGTATCGAGCGGCGTGTAACAGATGAGCAGCGGTTTGGGTGCAAACGCGCACAAGAGATCACCGCGGTCTAGAGGTATCTTCAATCCTCCGATAAGATTTTGTTCGGCGTCTGCATATGCGCCGGGCGGCTGGTAATTCGCGCCAGCCAGGTTTTCTGTGTTGCCTTCCACCACGACCGCCGCATTGATGCGCGGTTCTAGCGCGCAAAAATACATGGTCTGTGTGCCGCCACCTGAATGCCCGCAGCAGCCGATCCTTTTTGCGTCGATTTCCGGTCGGCCGATAAGATAGTCGAGCGCTCGGATACCGTCCCACACCTCGAATTGCGTGGTTGTAGACCCGACCAGCAGCGCCGGCCATCCGAATCGATCATGCTCGCCAGTTGGCCCATATAGAGAGCGCTTTGTAGCAGGATCGATATATTGCAGGCGTTCGCCTTGGCCGGGCGGATCCCACGTGAGTACCGCGAAGCCTTTGCGCGCCAGGTTCTGAAACACCGTTTGATAGCTTTTGTAGGCCTTACCTTCAGGTGCGTGGCCAACCGGAGCGAGGATTCCAGGAAACGGCCTATTCGCGGATTTTGGGACGTACAAATTTGCTGTAACGAAAAACTCCGGTTGGCTTTCGAAAATGATTTTCTCGATTCGGTAACTCTGGCGCTCGACTACGCCGGTGACTTTTGGATTCAGCGCTGTCCTCGGAAGTTCTCCCCCAATGAGCTCCCAAACGCTGGCCCGAATGAGCGAGCTTCGGTTGTCGGCCTCTGCGGCTGACGTCACCTTGGCCAAATCGGCTTTACGCCGGACGCGCGCCGCTCCCACCTTCGCAGTCAAATAGTTCGGCAGGTCGTTCCAGTAGTCACGCTGTACGGCGGTTTGGGAAGCAGCCTCGCTCTTTGCTTTTTGTCGAAGCTGGGCGGCTGTAGAAACATGTGCTGTCAGAGCCATCGAGCTTGCCTGAAGAAATTCACGCCTGGAATTCATAGATGCAGCCTTTCCTGGGGCAGTCTATCGCGCCGACTATCGGTTCTTCTAGAATGTATAGCGATGCTGAGCCAATTTGGAAGATGTCACCGAGCCATGCTCTTGGGGTGTATCATGTCCGCCGTCCTAGTGGCGGCTCCTGTCGAACTGAAGCAGAACAAGGATCGGATCGAGATTCTCATCGGAGGCAAATCGTTCACGACCTACTACTTCGGCCCGGATGCCGCCAAAGCGTACCTCATGCCTCTACAGACAGCCAACGGCATAGTGATAAGCCGCCCATTTCCGGTTGGCAATGATGCCTCAATGGGCGATCCGAAAGCTTCCTCTTTCGAGCCTCATCAGCGGCCCCTGTATTTCGGACACGGCAATATTGATGGATTGGATTTCTGGGCTGAGGCAGTTTTCGGAAAGTACTACCACGAACATTCTCGTCAGGCATTCGGCCATATGGCCGACGCAAACATAGAAAAGGCTAGCGGCGGAGCGGATTCAGGCACGTTACGGGCAGCTTTTGCGCTTCAAGATCCGAACGGTCGGGTGATCGGCCACGAAACCCAGGAATTCACGTTTCTAGGCGACGATCACACGCGCACCATTGACTGCGAATTCACGTTGCAAGCCACTGACGGCCCGATTGCAATCGGCGACTCAAAAGAGGGAACTTTCGGCATTCGCCTGGGCCCCGAGCTAAGCGCGCCGCTTGGACATATGATCAATTCTCATGGCGGTCAGGGCGAAAAGGAAATATGGGGACAACGCGCCGATTGGGTCGACTATTTTGGAACCGTGTCCGGCCGAGACGTCGGAATTGCCGTCTTTGATCACCCGAAAAGCTTTCGGCATCCGACTACCTGGCATGCGCGAGCTTATGGCCTGTTCGCGGCAAATCCGTTCGGATTTCGTGAGTTTACGAATGATCCGCAGCAGGACGGGAGTTGGGCGATTCCCGAAGGCAACTCCCTCAAGTTTCGATATCGTGTCTTGATTTACGAAGGGAAACTGTCGCCAGACCAGATTGAGAATGCATATAAGAAGTATGCTTCGGAGCCGTAGGGACTTCCTCATGACTTCTTGCATCTGCCGATCTGTGTTGCTGCTGACGGCCAGCTTCTGCGTGTGCTGGCCGCAACGTGTACAACCCAAACTTATCGATTGCCACCTACACCATAACGGCAGTACCCAGTTTTTGGAAAAGCTGGTCACGAAGCTTGAAAGCGTGCAAGGAATGGCGATGCTGCTTACCATGCCCAAAGATTTGCAGCAGGTGAGCGACTTCATGAAGACTCATCCCGACCGGCTAGTAGGGCTGGGAGAGATCCAGTTGGATGCTCCCGATGTTCTCGAGACGGTCGATCGATTTCATAGCGCCGGATTTCGTGGGTTAGGCGAAATATCGAAGCCGCAATACTCGTACGATGACCGGCGGTATTGGCCCATCTACGAACGCGCCGAGAAGTATCGAATGATTATCCTATTTCACACCGGCATCGTAAATCGACCAACTCCGCAGATTCCGGAGGACGCCAGTTCGGACCGAATGCGGGTGTCGACGCTCGACCTGATTGCGCGACGGTTCCCGAGCTTGACGGTTATCGGCGCGCATCTCGGAAATCCTGACTACGCTTGGGCGGGCGAAATCGGTCGTTGGAATCCCAACCTGTATTTCGACGTGTCTGGCTCGACACTGATCAAAAAGCAAGAAGATTACTCATTTTTCAAATCGATCTTTTGGTGGACCAGCATTGCTAGTCCTCATACTCCGAAATCGAATGCCACAGCGTTTGAGAAGCTAGTATTTGGGTCGGACGTTTTCGAAGGCGACCTCGGCGAATTCGATCGCGAGCTTGAGCGTTATCACCGCATGCTCGATACCTGCGGTGTTTCTGGTGCAGCACAGGCCAACATCTTTAGCGGAACACTCTGGCGTATTTTGAATCGCTGAGCGCTCTATTGCTTCGCCCGGTCACCCAACGATGAAGGAGGCACTATGAATCGCAGGCATTTCTTAATGGGTTCGGCCGCAGCGGTCACGGCGTATAAGACTGCGCAAGGGAGCCCAAACGATACCGTTCGCGTCGCGTGCGTCGGCGTTCGAGGCCAAGGCCAAAGTCATATGCGCGCCTACGCCAAAATGCCGAATGTCGAACTCGCGGCTCTGTGCGACGTCGACGATTCCATCCTTGAGCAACGTTTGAAAGATGCTGAAAAGCTGACGGGCAAGCGCCCGGCGGCATTTACGGATCTTCGTAAGCTCCTGGAGGACAAGTCTATAGACGCCATCTCCATCGCCACGCCAAATCACTCCCACGCTTTGCAGGCGATCTGGGGATGCCAGGCCGGCAAAGACGTTTACGTTGAGAAACCTTGCGCGTACAACATTTTCGAAGCTCAACAACTCCTTGCGGCTGCGAAAAAATATAACCGCATGGTGCAGCATGGCACAAACGCGCGTTCCTCGCCCACGATGCAGGAGGCCGCTCAAAAAGTCCGTGATGGCTTGATCGGCACTCCCTATATGTCACGCGGCCTTTGCTATAAATGGCGCGACACTATCGGTCACACTCCGGTCGAGCCCGTGCCGGCCGGTGTTCACTATGACCTTTGGCTGGGACCAGCTCCTGAGCACGCCTTCACCCGTAACAGATTCCATTACAACTTCCACTGGTTTTGGGATTACGGGAATGGAGACATCGGAAATCAGGGTGTTCATCAAATGGATGTCGCTCGTTGGCTACTCGGCGTCAAGTATCCAACCAAGATTACGGCAACCGGTGGGCACTTCATCTTCGATGACGATCAAGAAACGCCCAATACGATGGTGGCAACCTTCGAGTTCGATGAGGGGACGCGGAAAATTCTCGTTTTTGAAGTACGGCATTGGATTACAAATAGCGAGGCTGACATCCTGTCTATCGCCGACAAGATGTCTGGTCCCGCGGCCGGCACGCACGCCACAGTGGGAAACATCATTTACGGCTCGAATGGATATCTGAGCACGGCCAAGGGATTTGAAACGTTTCTCGGAAAGGAACAGCAGCCGGGTCCACGTGCAAACCCTGAGGAGCGCGGCGATGAGCGCGTTGATAACTGGGCGAATTTCATCCAGGCTGTGCGTACCCGAAAGCAGTCGGATTTAAACGCGCCACTCGAAGAGGCGGTCCCATCCGTTATTCTGATCCATCTTGCGAATATCTCCTATCGTCTCGGACGAACATTGCATTTCGATTCGAGCACGATGACCTGTACGGGAGATCCAGAAGCAAACCAGATGTTCTCGAGGAACTATCGGCCGCCCTTCGTCGTTCCTAAATTGGCGTAAAGGCTCCGTCCTTCACACATCGGGAACGGAATCCATCATCTGTCGACTACCTCCGGGCTAATGAGGATACGCGGTGCGGAATGATCGGCAGGATTATCGCGGATGCGTGTCGTTGCTCGTGAAAGACGGTCTGGCGCGCTGTCACGATTTTTGTCTCAAAAGCATTCGGGCGGGTCGAGTTGAGGTTTCGATCAAAGCGTGGGAAGTTACTGCTCGAAACCTCTAACCTGATCCTGTGCCCCGCGGCAAACAGATAACTTGTCACGCCGGCGTCGATATTGATTTGGTAGTCCGTGTTTCGCTTTACGAACACCGATCTGGTTACCGCTATCCGGTATCGCAAGCGCTGGATGCCGTCGGTTACCAGCAAGGGCGACCCATCTGCCTGCACATCAACGAGCTTCGCAGTGAAATCCGTGTCATTGGCTGAAGTCGCAACATAAAGCACGACACGGACGGGGCCGGTTATTTCGATATCTCGTTTAAGCAGAGGCGAGGTATAGACGAGAATGTCTCGCCTGCCTTCAACCGGGGTTTGATTGAGGGGCCCGGGCGGCAGCACTTTCGCATTGCAACAGAGCGCGCCGCCAATGGTGGGGACTGGGTTCTTGGGATCGTAAATAAAAGAATCGGCTTGCGCCTCGTGAACGGGGCGCCATTGCAACATTCCATCTCCGGCGGCAGAGTTCGCATTTCCTTTGCTGTTCAAAAAAAGCGCGGTGTACTGAGTTCGTGCCAACGGCCACTCATGTTCTTCGCGCCAAACATTCGATCCCATGACAAAGATGTGCAGTAGCGGTGCAGGCTTTTCGATTCCTTCCGGCTGTGACGTCCTTTTGGCGAGCCGATCAAACCAATCAAGTTGCCGCAACCGTATGCCGATCCGCGCTGCAGGCCCGAAGTCTAGCGTTGGAAACTTCAGGCCCGGATTATGCGCCCAAGGTCCGACCCACATTTCGATGGGGCGGCGTTGGCTCGACAAGCGCGAGAACGCATCGAAATCGCTCTCGACATAGTTGTCAAACCAGCCCCCAAACGACAAGACAGGCAATTTGACCCGATCCAGTCGCTCGCGGATACTGCAGCTCTTCCAGTAAGCATCGTACGCGGGATGCTCGACCGCGGTTCTCCACAATGGCACCGGGGCGCCAAGCGCCGCAACGTCCGCCGTCCGCAGAGGCAAGTGATGAATGTAGCTCGTGAAAACAGGCCGGGGTTGCCCTGGCGGCTTGAAGTTTTCTGCGACCCATAATAGCCGGTGTCCAATTTTGAACGCTCCGCCCGTCGAGTAGAACCGGTCCACATATTCGTCATCTCCGGAGAACGCGGGCGATATCGCGAATAGGTGAGGATTGTCTTCAATCGCTGCCCACCACTGGACAATACCCACATAGGAGCCGCCGGCCATCACGACTCGGCCGTTCGACCAGGCTTGCTCCGAAATCCAGTTGATGGTGTCGTTCGCATCCGGTCCTTGCTGCTGTGTCGGGCCAAACACCCCCTGTGACGCATACCGGCCCCGCACGTCCTCGATGAGCACGGCGTAACCACGCTGGGCAAAAAAGCGGTAGCTTCTCACACCCGGTCCTTTCCTGCTGTAGGGAGTACGAAGAAGCAGCGTGGGCCAACGCCCCGTTCCCGGTGGAAGGAAAACATCGGCGACCAACCGAACGCCGTCACGCATGGGGATTGCGAGGCCCAGTTGCTCTTGCAGATTCGGCGAGTGCGGGCTCGGCGTGACGACCTGCGCCAAAAGCGTGTTCGAAAAGAGCAGGGCGATGGCCAGAATGCCCCGTCTCATGAGGCGAGCGGGGCCGGAACTTTGGAAGGCTTGGGCCTTGGACCAAATAATGCGGTGCCAACGCGAATGATGGTTGCCCCCTCCTCGATTGCGACCTCGAAATCCCCGGACATCCCCATCGAAAGTTGCGGCAACTTATACTGCCGCGCCAGTCGGGCCAGTTCCTGGAAATAAGGTCTGGACTGCTCGGCATCGGTTGACCACGGAGGCATGGTCATCAGCCCCGATACGTTTAGATGTGTGCAGGTAGCGCTGGCCTCCATCAAGCTCGGTAGTTCTTCAGGACGCGCGCCACTCTTATTCTCTTCGTCAGAGAGCTTTACTTCGATCAGCACTTCAGGTTGAGCCTTGGCTTCAGCAGCGGCCGTGTCCAGACGACGCAGAAGTTTCACTGAATCGGCCGTTTGGATCACTTTGAAAAGTTCGCATGCCACTCGCGCTTTATTCGATTGCAAGTGCCCGATCAGGTGGAAGCGCCCATCATTCAGGTCCTGTAATTCAGGGTGCTTTTCTGCGAACTCCTGAACGTAATTTTCGCCGAACTCGCGGAGGCCGACCCCGTAGGCTTCGCGAATGGCAGCGGCAGAAAATTTCTTCGAGACCGCCACTAGGGTTATATCCGAGCGCGACCGGCGACTTCGTTCGACGGCGCGTTGGATGCGGTCTTCCACGGCCTCTAATCGGGTTTCGAAACTGGATTCATTACGTGACAAAACTCCATGATAAGGGCTCAGCCAAACTCGCTCAGGCGACAGATCCAGATGCCCTCCTTGCGACCCTTGAAGCGTTTCTGACTACCTGCAGTAGTCCAGCGATGATCGAGTATGGCGAGGAGATCACACGCCTTACGCCCGGTCAATACGCGCTCGAGCTGCGGGCGGGCCGCATTTGGATCGAAGTTTGGTGCGAGACGCGTAGCATCTGCAGGCGAATCCTTGCGATCCAGCGACGCGCGATCGGAGTAATCGAATGCAGTGTTCAACGTTTCGGCGGAAA
>JBJMGM010000008.1:0-6477 GCA_045807905.1 Bryobacteraceae bacterium
AAGATTCCAATTTTGATGTTCGCGATCGATGGGCAGGTCGTAGTTAAACAGATACGGACCGTTATTGATCAGAAAATATTTGCCGGCGGAAATGAAGCTCAGCCCAAAGGCGCGCCCCGGTTCTGTGACGTCGAAATCGACAATGGCGTCCGGATATGCGGCAGTGAGTTTCTGAACGACATGCGTCATGGCAAGCGGCAAATGAAAAGCGTAGGAATCGGCGCGCTCTTGGGGGCTGTTCGCTTCGGCGCCGTGGAGGTGAGCGGGCGAATCGCAGCCATACTGATCGATTGCATCCCATTTGAAGTACCTGACCCCGTAATCGCGCGCGATGCGAACCAATTCGTCCGCGAAGGCATCGCCATAGCGGCTGACCAGGCACATCGGATAGCTCTCTTCGGTCTCCCACACCGGCGTAGGCTTACCTTCCTGGCCATTCCATGTACGGACACAATTCTTATGGTTACGGTACATGCGACTCGAGACCGCCGCAGCAGTGGGGTTGAACCAGAGCCCCAGTTTCATGCCGTAAGTGTCGAGGCGTTCGCGGATCGGTCGCAGTCCGTCGGGGAAGCGTTGACGGCTCACCTGCCAGTCACCCGTTTTTTCATACCAACCGGTATCGATTACGAAAACGTCGATGCCCATGCGGTGTGCGGTGTCGATCTCGGCCAACATGCGTTGCGGGGTCATCGATGCGAGATAGGACTTCCCGTTCCACCACTTGTTGCGTTCCTGATAGTTCCAAGTGTTGTAGAAGATATTGGGTTTGCGGGTGGCACTTTGGGGATTCATGTACTTGAGAATGAACCTACGGAATGTGTTTGCGGCCCCCTCAAGACCACCGGACGAAAGTGCTGCCTCCATCCAAACCGTTTGGTAGAACGTAAGCTTCTCACCTGGTACATAGTTGCCCTTGACGGCGTCGAGAGAGATGTCGCGGGAATGAGCGAAATTGAATTCAAGGAAGGCATCAGGCACCGTCGAGCCATGCTCATACGCAAGCAGGAGTGTCTTGTCATCAGATTGTTCGCCGACCAGGATAGGGCCGATGGCCCGCCCTGCATCCGCGAGCGAGGTGTCAGGAACCGAACGCTCGGACGCAGTGTAGCTATGGACCATTTCGTTGAATTCGGATAGACGGATTTCCGTGATGTGTCGCATCGAGCGAAAAGACGTACCGAAATAGCGAAGGCTGTCATTTTGGCGTGCTTTCGTCAGGGCTCGCGGAGGCGAGCAATGCAGAACGTAGTGGAACCGAACGACAGGGGAGTCATTTGCAACACGATAGATGAGCTCCAATGACAGACCTGGGTCATCAGCAAAAGTGCCAGTGAAATGATGCTCAGTTACTTCATTGGAGACGCTATGCGTCGGCGAAGTCTCCTGAACACGCGTGAGTGCGGCGGTATGACTGACAGCATCGATCTCAAACATAGGCGCAGAAAAATTGTATGTGCGATGCGATTGAGGCGAGGTTAGCGTCCAAAGAGTGGCCGCGGTGCCGGTCACCGCGATCTGGAGAAACGAGTTGCCGAACTGATTCGGCTCTGCCAGCCCAACAAGTGCAAAGAACAATGCGAGAACTGTTTTGCTCAGCACGGGTCCATTCTACGTGCGGGCTGAGGTGCCTATTTGCGAGCCCGACTGCTTCGATGACTCGAATTTCAAGCGAAGTAGATAAACTAAACGCTGATGAGACAAGTCTGCGTCTGGGTTATCGTCGCAGTTACGGGCATGCCGGCCCTCGCCCGAAGTAATACGCATCAGCCGTTTGCCGGCCGATGGGACCTGACCATCAAAGCGTCAACCGACACCTATCCATCCTGGATGGAATTCACTGGCGGGATGAAGTACCGGAATATTGCGATTTCCCTGCCGGAGCGGTAATGACCTCAGTTCTGCGGTTACTGTTTGTTTTGCCGCTGGTTTGTGCTGCTGCTGAAAATGGCTACATCGGGCGGGAAGTCTGTGCCGGGTGTCACAAACAGATCGCCGCAACGCAAGTTCAGACAAATATGGCACGGACCTGGCAGGGAGTCGAGACAAAGGAGCTCCCAGCGGAGTATTCCGAGATACACGCGGAGGGACCGCCGCCTGCCATTGAGTACGCGCTGAAGAGAACCGGGCAGAAACTGCAATATCGAGTGCAAATGCCGGGGCACCCAGCGCAGGAGCTTCCGGTGGAAACCGTCATCGGCGGAGAACGACACGGCCTCAGTTTTCTGTTACGCGTTCCCGCTCTGGAAGGCTCTCCTCTGCCGCTTGCGCGGCTAGTCGAGGCGCGCTACTTCCACTCTGCAGCGCAGAACCGGCTTGCGTTCTCACTCGGGTTTCCTGAAGACAAGCCCTCGACGTATGAAACGGCGTTTGGGCGAGTATTAACTCCTTATTTAGAAAGAAGGTGCCTCAGTTGCCACGTCCAGCCGCGAAGTCGCGGAACGCAAATCGAGACCGGCGTATCTTGCGAGAACTGTCACGGCCCAGGCCAACCGCATTTGGTCGCGATTAGCAAGCACTCGCGAGACCTCGGCATATTGAACCCGAAAAAGCTGCCCGTTGCCGAGCGGATGCGGCCATGCTCGCAATGTCATGCAGGCTCCAGTCTGGTTGCGGATCCCTTGCCAGACGACTTGCTGATTTCCGATCAGGTGACGGCATTGAAGAACAGCGAGTGCTGGCGTGAAAGCGCGGGTGGGATCACATGCACAAACTGCCACGATCCGCATAAGGATGCGTCCCGGCATGTACTGGTCGCCAGAGCTGAAAAAACGTGTTTGGGATGTCATCGCGCACCAGTAGCGAATCATGCGGCGTTATGCCCGGTAAATCGGATCACCGGTTGCGTCGGATGTCATATGCCGAACCAGATACGCGGGGCATTCGCCATAGCGGAACACTGGATTCGCGTGCACCCCGGGCAAAATGTCAAAGCGGCGGCGCATAATCCGGCATGGCGAAGCACGATCGCTCCCAAACATCTGTATCTGCGCATGATTGTTTTGGACGACCGGGCAAAGGCGTCGCTCATCCGGAACCAGCTTCTATCTGGAGGATCTTTCTTCGAACTTGCCCGGTCCAATTCGATTGACCAAAGCACGGCAGTGAACGGGGGCTACCTAGGGGATCTTGAGGCAAGCAAGCTCGATCCGGGTTGGTCCGCGGCGGCGCTGAAGCTCCAGCCCGGAGAGATCTCCCATGTCCTCGAAGCAAACGATAAGTACTTCATCGTTCAGCGAATGTCGCGGAATTTCCGCGAGGATGCTCAGGCGCTATTCGACAAGGCGATGGAGCTACGGAAGCAGGGCAAGCAGCAGGAATCGATCAACCAAATGCTCGAGGCGTTGAAGATCTACCCACGTCTTCTGCGCGCTCTGACCTGGCTCGGCGCGGCGTACGGGGAAGGCGGCAATCCGACTGTTAGCGCCGGAATTCTGACCATTGCAACGCAGCTCTACCCGCAAGATGCAGGCGCGCATTTCAATCTCGCCATCGCGTATGGCGCCCTAAAAAAGGACGATGAACTCGCAGAGTACAAGCGGACCATCGACATCGACCCGGATTATGTGCCTGCATACCTGAACTGGGGTGGCGCGCTATACGCAAAGGGTCAATACGAAGAAGCAATCCAGCTATATAGGCAAGGCATAAACGTCAACCCGCTGAACGCATCACTGCATTACAGCCTGAGTACGGCGCTGGAACAACAGAATAAGATGCAGGAAGCCAACGACGAGATGGCACTCGCGCTCAAAATTGATCCAAACGTCGGGAAGCATTGATAATTTTATAATGGCTGAGATTGAAGGCTGTTTGCATCGGCATACTGGCATGCTTGGGACCGGCATTACTGCACGCCGATACACAGGCGGATCTGGCAACCCGGGCTGAACAACTCATTCGGACCGGAGACGCACAGGGTGCTCTTGCCGCGCTTTCGAAGGCTGCCGCAACGGAACCCGCTTCTGCGGAATCCGAGGACAAGATCGGGTTTCTGTTCGCCGTTCTCGGCCGGCAGAGTGATGCCGTCGAGCATTTTCAGAAATCAATTTCGCTCGATTCTCGTTTCGCCGCTGCACATTATCATCTTGGTGTAGCTTTCTGGCTCGCGAAGGCTCCCGATCGCGCAATGCCGGAACTTCAGCAAGCCGCCAGACTTTCGCCAACCGTGTTTGATTATCGTTATCGACTCGGCTCCGCCTACCTCGACAGTCGTGATTACGCGCAAGCCGTATCTGAATTAAAGCAGGCGGTTACGCTTGATGGCTCGAAATCCGCTGCCTGGGAGAGCCTCGGCCATGCCATGCAAAACAGCGGCGATTTGGCAGGGGCGGTCTATGCTTATCAACGGGCGTCCAAACTCGACCCGAGTAATGACGGAATACGCAACGATTACGGGTTCGCGCTTATCGAAGCAAGGCAGCCAGACCGCGGCATCGAGGAGTGCAAGAAGATCTTGTCTCATGACCCGTCAAACGCCTCAGCACTGATGAACATAGGCTACGCGAACTTAAAAAAGGGTGAGTTCGCGGCTGCGGAGAGGGCCTTTCGAGAGCTGTTGGCCCGGGATCCGAAATCAATTCCAGCTCACTACGATCTCGGGATTGCTTTGAAAATGAAGGATCAGCTCGAAGCCGCTCGAAACGAGTTCAAAGAGGTGATCCAGCTCGATCCGTCCATGGCGGAAGCGCATTATACGCTCGGAATTACGGACTGGCAGTTGGGCGATTTTGCCGGCACTGTGGAGCAGATGCGGGCAGCTGTCGCGATTCGACCCGATTACGCCGAAGCCCATTACATGCTCGGCATAGCCCTCAAGCAAAGCGGTGATCTCGATGCTGCTATTCCCGAGCTCAGGGAAGCGATCCGGCTGAATCCCAATACGCCGGGACCCTTCAACACGTTGGGCCAAATTCTTCGGATTAAGGGCGACAAGCAGGGCAGCGAAGAAGCGTTTGCCACGGGAGCCCGCCTGAAGCGTGAGAAGGAATCGCAGCTCTCGAACACTCTCGAGCAGGGCATGCGGGGAGGAACCGTGCCGAAGCCGATCACAACTGCCCCACGTTAAACTCGAAAAAGTAGGCAACCCTTCCCTTCTCGCTATATGCTCTCGCGCAGATCTTTCGTTAAGTCATTGTGTGCAACGGCGCCGGTATTCTCGCTGGATCACTTGTTGGCCGGAGTACCGCTTGACGTCCAATTTGTGAACGTCGCGCGAGAAGCCGGTTTGGTTTCCAAGACAATCTTCGGGGCTGAGCGGAGTAACAAGTATCTACTCGAGACGACCGGCTGTGGCGTTGCGTTCTTCGACTACGATCACGACGGGTGGCTCGACATATTTTTCGTGAATGGAACGCGTTTCAATACCACCTATCCCAAAGGCTCCGAGCCGAGCAGCCGGCTTTACAGAAACAACCGGGACGGCACGTTCACCGATATCACGACAAAAGCCGGGTTGGCGCGTACGGGATGGGGCCAGGGCGTGTGTGTCGGGGATTACGACAACGATGGCCATGATGATCTTTTTGTGACGTACTGGGGGGACTGCGCGCTCTATCACAACAACGGAAACGGTACGTTTACCGACGTTGCGCAAAAAGCCGGCGTAACGACTCGAACCGCATCCGGTCTGAAGCGCTGGAATACAGGATGCGCGTTTCTCGACTACGATCGGGACGGACACCTGGATCTGTACGTCGCCAATTACATCGACTTTGATCCGAAAACAGCTCCGCTGCCCGAAAGTGGGCCCTGTCTGTATGAAGGACTCGTGGTGGCATGCGGACCGCCCGGACTACAAGGCGGCAAGGACATTCTTTTCCGCAACAATGGAAACGGCACGTTCACCGATGTGTCTGAAAAAGCAGGGATATTGAAAAAGCAGGGGACGTACGGCTTGGGCGTGTTGGTGGGCGACTTTGACAACGATGGCTGGCCGGACGTTTACGTGGCTGATGATTCGAGCCCCTCGGCATTATTCAAAAACAATCACGACGGCACCTTCACTGACATTGGCCTGGAATCCGGCGTGGCGTTCGGGCCGGATGGCAAAACGCAAGCAGGAATGGGCGTCGCAGCAGCGGATATTTATGGAGATGGCAAGCTCTCCATTTTCAAAACGAATTTCGCCGGCGATACTTCGACTTTGTATCGGAATCTCGGCAACGGCAACTTCGAGGACATGACTTTTCAAGCAGGCCTGGGCCGGAATACGCGCTTCCTTGGTTGGGGTGCATGCTTTCTGGATTTCGATAACGACGGACGACCGGACATTTTCACTTGCAACGGTCACGTCTATCCCGAAGTGAGGGAAAAAGAGAGCGAATCCGGCTATCGTGAACGCAAAGTGCTGTATCACAACACTGGAAACGGCAAGTTTGAAGACGTTTCGCTCGATGCAGGACCGGGAATCCTCGAGACCGTTGCCGGCCGCGGATGCGCAATTGGAGATTTTGACAACGATGGCGACTTGGACAT
>JBJMGM010000009.1:0-7861 GCA_045807905.1 Bryobacteraceae bacterium
GAAGTGATGAACTGGCATAATGTTCACCGGTGGTGATCCATTCGGATTTAGTCGTTAGCCGACAACGTTCGCCACCGCATTGGCACATTATGATGTACCTCATTACATGCAATCGTACGATGCCGCTTCATAGACGACGTGGTGAGCGGAACCATCAACACTTCTGTTGATTACAACTTTACGCGTGGCCGTTCCGTCTCGACGGCTACTGGTTATCAATGGTCTATAGCAACACGATCGGCCTTCAAAACACGGCCCTCGGTTCTCTGCACTGCACGACAACACGACGGGCTTCAACAACACAGCCACCGGTTCTAGTGCGCTCTAAACAGCATAACGGCGACCGTAACACACCCAAGGGATGTTACTCAGCGCCGCCATTGCTGACTTCAAACGGCCGCCGATAGGCAGCAGATTAGTAACGCGTGGTATACGACTTTTTCGGATAGATCGGCGCGGCTACCTTCTGATTGTGCCTGTGCGCACGCACGATGAAACTTGCGCTATGCAACACGAACCTGCTATCGAAATGGAACCGGACGAAAAGCTACGGTGGTTGCGAAGGCTCGACGGGACGCGTCATTGGCAATTCCTCAACGACCGCCGCTTTTGCAGATGCTGCGGAAAATCGTTTACCGGCCGCGAGGTTGAGATCGTCGGAGGGACACGTCCCCACGGGCCGTTGCGCGCGACGTGTCCGACACAGAATTGTTCATCCGCACCGGCTGACTGGCTTTATCTGCACGAGACGCCGGGACAGGTCAGGGAACCATTTGACCTGCCGGTGGCGACCGCGATCCGGGTGGTGCGCACAAAACGAGCGGGAGCGACAAACGGTTCGCAGCCCGACGGAGCGCCTCCTCACCCCGTTCCTCCATCCAAAGGTTTCCTGCGACATTGGTTGGTCCAGCATTGATGCACTGACAAACGAGTCGTTAGCACGGCAGCAAGCACGAATCTAACCAAAGAAAGCTCAGACCTTCGCCGCGTTGCCGCTGTAATATGAGCACCACGCCGTGCTGAGTGTCCCGCGCGCCATCAATAACAGCCGTGACGGGCTCAACCCATCTCTTTTTTTCCTGTGGCTCTCGAGTTGGCGAACCCGCCGGATCAGATCGCATGTTCATGCCGTGAGACCTGGCTCCTTCCCGCCCATGCGCTGCAAAATTCTTTTGCTCACCACAGCGAAGAAAAGCGCCGTGGACAAGCCGCACATTAGAATGCCAGTCAATCCTTCGATCGGCCCGAACTCTCGCCATTCTTTTGGCAATACCAAATCCCCGTAACCGATCGTAAGGTAGGTAATGCCCGAAAAATAGAATGACGACTCGACGTCCGGCATACAGTTCTCCCACCAAAAAAACAACGCCCAGACGGCGATCTCAAGCACGTGAAAGACAATCAGGAACCATGCGATGCGAATGAGCAGCCATGTAATTGGCCAGAAGCGTGTATCCTCCGGCCGCACCGTGGAGTGCGACACATGGCTTAATACCATGCCGAGACCCGCTGCGTGAATTGCCACGGTCGTTGCTACGAGGCACGAGGCCATTAAGAGCTTCGCAATCATAGCAGCGCTAATTTCTCATCGTCGTTGATCGGCATTTTCCTGAAAGTGTTCGATCGCGTCGGCGACCGTAGTGAAACGGTTTACTCCGCCCAGTTTTCCGTCCACCCCTTCATTGCGCAACCGGTCGCGAACCGAGGAACGTGGTTCAACCGCTTGGAATTGGATGCCTTTAGCGGTCAGTTCGTCGGCCATGCCGCCCAAGGCGTGCGCACTTTGCAAGTCCACGCGCGGCGCAGCGGAAAGATCGAGTACTACGAGCTTCGGCGGCGTCGGCTCGGCACGAACACGGCTCAGGATCGAATCGCAAACATTGTCCACGTTGAAATAGACGAGGCCCGATTCGGGCCGGAAAATCAACACGCTATGAATCAATTCGTTGTCCGGATGGCGGGCGCGATCGGAGAAACGGCGCGTTCCGGGGATGCGTCCCAGGAAAGCAACGTGTGGCCGCGAAGCGCGACGCAGCAGTTGCACCAGCGAAATGATCGCGCCGATAAGGACACCGCGTAACAGGCCCGAGCTGAGCACTCCAAGCAGAGCTGCGATAGCCACGACGAACTCCTCACGGTCCGCACGCCAGAAGTGTTTAAGCGCTGTCACTTTAAAAAGGCCTGTTACAGCCATAAGCACGACAGCTGCGAGCACCGGCTGCGGGAGGTAACGCAATGCGCCGGACACGAATAACACGATAAGCAGCATCAGTAGCGCAGCGATAAATCCCGACAACGGCGTCCGCGCACCGCCGCTTTCGTTCACAAGCGATTGCGACATCCCGCCGCTAACGGGAAAGCCGTGGCCCAGCCCGGCCATGACGTTTGCGCCCGCGATACCGAGTAGTTCCTGGTTCGCATCGAAACGATAGCCGTGCTTTACCGCAAACATGCGACCAATCGCGGCGCTTTCGACGGCGCCAAGAAGAAAACAAGCCAGCGCTAGGGGCAGCAAGTCGTTGAGATCGGACGCATGTATTGCTGGAAGGCCGAATGGTGGCATACCCTGTGGTACTTCCCCCAGCAGTTTCACGCCGAGCTTCCCGAGATCCATGCTCGCAGCCGCCAGAATCCCGGCGATCACCACGAACAGAGCCACGGGTTTGTTCTTCAGAAATCGTTTCCCTAACAGTAATACCGCCAGCGCGCAGAGACCGAGCAGGAGCGACGCCTCGTTTGTTTCCCGGAGGTGCGAAAAGAAGTAACCGGAGCGTTCCCAAAAATCGCCGTGCGATCCTTTGAACCCAAAGAGCTTCGGCAACTGCGTGCTGGCTATAAACAAGGCGATACCGCACTTGAATCCGACGAGGACGCTTTCGGAAATGAAGTTCACGATCACGCCTGCCTTGGCCAGCCACGCAATGAGAGCCAGCGCGCCGACAATCAGCGCCGTGCATGAGGCCAGCGCCCAAAATCGTGAACCGTCGCCTCCAGCCAGATCGCCGAGCGACGCTCCGACCAGCACCGAGATAGCTGATGTGACCGTAACAGCTGTGTGTCGCGAGCTACAAAACAACCAGAAAACAAGTCCGGAAAAGAGACACGCATAGAGCCCTGCTTCAGGGGGCACATTAGCAAGCGAAGCATCTGCAAGCCCGGCGGGCATGAGGTATGCCGCGAGGGTAATACCTGCGATTAAATCTGCGCGCAGCCACTGAGGTTGGTAAGCACGCAACCACGTTAGAGCAGGGATTATGTTATTCCACCTACGACGAGCCGCAGGTTGCGACTCAGACTCGGTCGGTTGCAACTCGGTGGCAGTCTCCTTCGTCGCGGCCGTTTCGTTGCCCATGCTATCGAGTAAGTTTAGCCACGACGCTTTTTGCGGTGGCGCTCCTGGTATCCGGCCGCCCACGCCCGAGCTGCTTCCAAGGGGTTGCCATCTTTCTGACGTTCTAACCAGGCTTTGAGCCCCGCTTCATCAACGGGCAGATCGAGAACTTGTGGCGCACCGAACAATTTCCCAAACGTCTCCATTATTTGTGTTGTGGTTGCGAAGACAATCTCGTCCATGGCTTCAGGCTTGCCCTGCGAAGCGTAGGCATTGAAATCGACCCAGCGTCCATCGGGACGCAGCACGAACATCCGTTCCTTTGGCAACGGATCTTTTGGCGACACGCCCGTTTGAGTGACCAAATAAGGACCGCGTTTGCCACTGGAGCCAAGGTTTAGGATGTGAGCATCTCGATAGTTATTAGTAATCGTGTGCATCAGCTGGTCCTCATCACTTCTTCCTTGTTGCTAAATCTGCCGGGGCACTTCTCCCGAAAAACTCCCAATCATTTTGCCGGCGCGCCGGTTCCCTCGAAATCACCGCCGAGAGCCAGATATAGGTTCACGCGTTCGCGGAGGCGGGAAGCGCGGATTTGAGTGAGTTGCACTTTCGCGGCAAGATTTTCCCCGGTGAGTCGCAGGACGTTGAACATGTCGATCTGGCCTTGCTCGAACTGTTCCCTGCCGTACTTCACCGATTCAGCACTGCTCGAAACCGCCTCGCCTAGCGCGCCTTCGCGTCTGCGAAGGTAGTAATCGTTAGCGAGGGCGTCTTCGACGTCTTCAAAGGCGCGCAAGGCGGAGCCCACGTAACTCGCGGCAGCGGCTTTTTGTTCGGCGGTGCGAAGATCTTGCGCCGCCTTGAGTTCACCGCCAAAGAAAATCGGCTGAGTAACGCCACCAGCAAAACTCCAGACGAGGGCATCGAGCGCGCCGACTGAATCGAGTGCCGCGGTTCCGAGCCCACTGTTCGCGCTTAGCACAAAGCGCGGCAGTCTAGCCGTGCGAGCCTCGTCTACCCGATGAAAGGCCGCAGCAAAGCGGCGCTCGCTGGCGATGAGGTCCGGACGGCGTTCAAGGATTTGCGCAGGCAAACCGGCGGGCACGGCTCTCGGTTGCCCGGGAAACGAACGTCGCACGTCAAATCTACCGGCAGGATAGCGGCTGGTCACGACTTCGATGGCACGAATCGTCTGTGCTCGGACTGCTTGTGCGGTGTAAAGCGCATCCTCGGCGGCGGCGGTGCGCGACCTGATCTGCGACACATCAAAGTCGCTGGCGAAGCCCTGCTGTTTTCGCACATCAGTGAGTTTTGTGTACTCCTGGTAAATATCGAGTGTCTCGTGCGCGTTGGCTTCCTGTTGCGCCGCTTCGATGGTAGTGAAGTACGCGCGCGCGACCGCAGCTGCGAGGGATAGCCGGGCAAATTCGTAATCGGCTTCGAGGGCAGCGCTTTCAGCTTTCGCCGCAGCTTTTTTCGAGCGAATGCGCCCCCACACATCGGCCTCCCATGCGGCGCCGGCTGCGAGGCCATACACCCAACGCTGTGATGTTTCATCCGTGCTGGTGTCGAGTCCAGCGCCACCGCTGTTCTCCGTTCCTGGACTTCCGAAATCCGGCGGATTAATGCCGCGACCGAGGTCGCCACTAAGGTGCTGTCCCTGGCGTTCGCCCAGGCCCTTCATCGCGATCCGCGGGTAGAGCGACGATGCGGCAATGCGCACAGCAGCGCGCGATGCTTCCACTCTGGCGGCGGCGGCCTTGAGATCGGGATTCCGCTCCACGGCGTCCGCAACGAGCGCGTTAAGCTCAGGGTCGCCGAAATTGTGGATCCAGTTTGGCACCACAGCGCCGCTGCGATGCGGGCCGGCCCAGCTTCCCGGGATTTTCGCGCGGGCAGACTCAGGCATGATGTCCGCGCCAAAGGGCGGCTGCTTAGTCGCGCAGCTGGCAAGCACGAGGCTGCTGGCGGTAACAAGAAGCAGGGTGCAGCGCCGAGCGTTCATCGTTTGATCCTAGTGAGCGCCGAACAGAGCGGAGAGATGTTTGATGACGAACCAGTCGAACTTCGCTGCGATGCGGACGATCACGCGACGGAGGATCTGGATCGCCGTCATATCGTTCGTGTAGATCGCTCCCTGACCGCGGGCGCCAGCAGCGAGGAAGACGTCTTTATCCTTCTCATCTGTGAGGAGTCGCACTGCGATGCGTTGTTCGGGTGCCGATATGGGCGCGGTGTTCGGGAGGTTGCCGTTGATTGGCAGCTGGCCTTGTGCCGTCGCCCAAAGGATGGAATCGACCTTGCACTTGATGATGCGGCCCGGATACACCTTCATAAAGATTTCCGCTTCATCGCCGGGTTCGACGTAGCGCAGTTCGTTTTGTCGGTAGAATGCTAGCAGCCACGGGTCGTCCTCCTGGATGAAGCTCATCACGGGCATTGTCGCGAACTGGGTCGCGCGTACGCCGGGTTGCAGGGAAAGGTTGGCCACGCGCCCGTTCGAAGGAGCAACGTGGACGCAGCCCTCGAGGTCGAATTTTGCGTTGCGCAGGTCAGCTTCGGCCTTGATGATCTGCGCCCCGGCCTGCGCTTCCGTCGCGTCGGCGGCAAGGAATTCGCTTTCAAGATTGCCGAGGTCGCTTTGCGCCTGCTCGAGGTCGGCTCGCTTGCCGGCCCCAGTCGCGGCGAGCGCGGAGAATTGCTCGACGCGCTTTTTCGCCAGATCAATCCGCGGAGTGAGCGCCGCTTTTTTGGCCGCGGTGTTTTTGAGTTGATCCTGCAATCCACGCAGCGTGGCTTCGGCGGCTTTCACCGCCGCCTCGAAGGGCACCGGGTCGATCTTGAAAAGCACGTCGCCTTTCTTGATCGGCCGGTTTGGTTGAATCGGCACCTCGGTAACCTGACCGGTTATGCGCGGAACGATCGGGATCACGTAGTTCATGGCGCGCACATCATCAGTTGCGGGCGCGGCGATGTTCAGAAGGAGGAAAAGAACCATCATTCCCACGATGGGTAGCGTGATGGTGATGAACTGGCTGGTAAAATTCCAGGGCAGCCACTTGAATTTAAAGAAAATCAGCCAGACGAAGAAGCCGTAGATGCCAAGCAGGATGACTTCCATTACGCCTTCCGTCCTTTAATGTCCGCTTCGAGTTCGGCGACGCGGGCGCGGAGTTGTTCGAGTTCACTTGTGGCGGATTCTTCCCCGCGCGCCTGTGCGTGCGAGTGATCGACATCGGTGCCGTAGGCCATCTTGTGAAAGACTGGCTTCGAGTAGGCCCAGAGCCATGCAATCGGCCAGAGCAGTCCGCCGAAAACAAGAGAGAGAAAACAGAGGCACTTGATAGCCCCGAGCTGCGGATGGTGCCGCTTTTCGGCAATCTTTTCGGGGATGATATGAACCGCCAGGAAGGCCACGATTAAGACTGGCGGCACGATGATGAACGCGAACCACGCAATTACGTCCGCGACGGTATCGAGTGTCTCACCGTGGAGAAACGAGGCGTGGGCACGCGACGGCAGTGCCAGGAACGTCAAAGTAATGAACAGAACGAAATGTCTGCAACAAGGCCGGCGCGAGTTGCCGTGGGAGCGGATGAGTGACTCTTTGGTTTTCATGGTTTATCAATTAACGTTTTCAGCTGTAGGTTTGTCTAGAAATTCGTCGCGAACGAAGGTCATTGTAATTGCTTTCCGCGCCGCTTCGCTGCGCAGTATCAAGATCCCACCCCATCGTAGTTCAACGCGTGCAATTATCGCAGTGATCTCCAGCAAAAATCTATTGGACTTTCGTCGTACTCGCTCACATCTGCACGATTGCACGTGCACGTTAGCTGGACCGGAGGTTCCGGGGTCTATCAGCGATTATTCTTCAATACTTTCTGCGCCGGCCGATATAGCACGAAAGTCTTATACCAGATGCGCAGGCTTTCTGCTCTTATCACAATTAACATCTACAATCATCTCATGAAATTCCTGAAAATCCTCGCCCTCTCCGTCGCCCTCCTCACCACCGTGCAGGCTGTGCAACAACCGTCGTTTCATACCAAAGGCACGTCCACTGGAAAACCGACCGGCCCACTCAAGCCGGGCGAGTATTGGTGGAAACCCCAGCTGTCGCCGAGCGGTCCGCTCATGGTGCTCGTGAGCGTGCCAGAACAGACCATGCACGTTTATTGCAACGGCATCCTCATCGGTCGCTCGAGCGTGAGCACCGGCTCAAAGGGTAACGCCACACCGGGCGGAGTGTTCAGCATCCTAGAGAAAAAACAGGAGCATTACTCCAAGAAATACGACAACGCGCCGATGCCCAATATGCAGCGGCTGACCTGGACCGGCATTGCTATGCACTCGGGCAATCTGCCCGGTTACCCGGCCAGCCATGGTTGCATACGCCTGCCGTTCGATTTCTCGCAGTTGCTTTTCAATGAGACGTCGAAGGGCGGGACCGTCGTGGTGGGTGATGGCAAAACGCCCGTGCCACATCTTGCATCGAATCCCGGACTACTGCTCGCGCCGAAGGATGTC
>JBJMGM010000010.1:0-13516 GCA_045807905.1 Bryobacteraceae bacterium
AACTGGTATTACCACCGAATCGAACGCGAAGAACTTTCCAATGGGGCAGCATCTCCGGAACTGATTGAATCGCTCAAAAGTCAGGCGCGAGCTTGCGAGCACGGGCTGCTGCGCTTATTGCGCGAACTGCCTTGTTCTGGACCCGTGGACGCGGGTGTTGGCACTTCGCGAACGGCTACCCTTGCCGAGATCCGGAAAGCGCTCGGTTCAGATACAGGACTTGTAGAGTATTTCTGCATTGAAGAGCGAATCCTCGCTGCGATAGTGACGCAGGAGAGCCTAGCGATTGTTCCAGTGACTCTAGCTCCATGTATCACAACTCGGTTGCGTATGCTTCAGTTTCAGATCTCGAAATTTCGCCTAAGCAGTGACTACGTCACGCACTTTCAAGAAGCTCTTCTGCGGACCGTGCAGGCTCACCTTCGTGAGCTCTATGAAGAGGTTTTTGCGCCGGTGCGCCACCTCATGGACGTTCGCCACATCGTCGTCGTGCCTTACGGTCCGTTGCACTCGTTGCCGTTTCACGCGCTCTTTGACGGGCAGAAATACCTGATCGAGACATATAGCGTGTGTTACGCTCCCAGTGCCAGCATCTACGCCCTCTGCAATCGCGAATCAGACAAGAGGCGAGGGCCATCGTTGATTTTGGGAGTTGAAGATGCCAAAACACCCTTCATTCGTGAAGAGGCTCAGGCGGTAGCAGACGTCGTGCCGGAACCGGAACTTCTCTTGGGGTGCGATGCAACCGAACGGGCACTCAGAGAAACCGGGCGTCGCAGCCGCCTCATTCATATTGCGTCTCATGGTTACTTCCGAAAAGACAGCCCTATGTTCTCCGCAATTCGATTGGCCGATTCTTACGTCAGCCTGTACGATCTGTATCATATGAATCTTCCCGTCGAACTGCTTACTCTCAGCGGCTGCGTCACAGGCCTGAACGTCATAGCGGAAGGAGATGAGCTGCTTGGATTGGCTCGAGGGCTTCTGTTCGCGGGTGCGCGTTCTCTGCTGCTATCTCTCTGGGACGTGGATGATCAAACGACAGCGGAGTTTATGAAATTGTTTTATCGCCGCCTCTCGAATCAGCGTACGAAGGCGGAAGCCCTTCAAGGCGCCATGTTAGAACTGCGCACTCGTTATCCCCACCCTTATCACTGGGCTCCTTTCAAGCTTGTGGGGAAAGCGCTTGGCCCGTGATCTCGCAGGACAAAAAAAGTCTTCACGTAGATGAATCACTAACATTGACAGTCGCGGATTTCATCGCCGGTCTTTGGGAGTGAAAGGTCAGACCCTCGGGGAGGATCTCCGAACCGGACGCCAGAGCATATGCGTGAGGAGCAACGGCATGCCGAACGTAGAACGACGGTCGACCGTGAGATAAGATAGGCCGTTTTACTAGCGGCTTGCATGCGAATGTATGTGATCTCTGTTTCGGTTCTCTTCTCCCTACCGCTTTTCGGCCAGCGCCCACAGAATCTCGAACCGACGGTCAAGAAGTATGTAGCGGTTGACGCCGCCCGCATCGTCCTCGAAAACGAGCGAATTATCGACGGAACCGGGCGGCGTCCCGTGGAAGACCAAAACATCGTCCTCGAAAAACGAATGATTGCCAGTGTGCAGATTGGCACCGATGTCCCGAGCCAACCCGGACAGGTTGCGCTGAACCTCAAGTGGTGACACCGTTCTGCCCGGGTTCGGATTTGAATCTTAAGCGGCTCGGGGGCAACTTGAGGCTCGCTTTGGCTGGAGCACGGCACTTATTACCCCAATTGCTCCAGCAAAAAACGCTTGACGACGCGATTTTATGTGCCTGGGCTGCTTCACGGTGGCGTCAGAGACCAACGGTTTACGTTGCTTGCGACACTCCTAAATCAGCCTTCTAAGCTGAGGTTCACAGGTTCGTTTCCCGTCGCCCCTACTATCTTCTGACCAGTTCTTTGCCGTACTAGAACGTTGGCTGTGACGTAACAGCTCCGTCGGAAGCCGAGCCAACCAGCGCCACGTATTTCGCCATGACGCCCGTGGTGTACTTCGGCGCCGGCCGCTCGAACCTTGAAAGGCGATCGTGAATCTCTTGAAGCGGAATGTCCAGGCTGATCTTTCGTGTGTCTATATTGATGGAGATCGAGTCGCCGTCGCGAACCGCTGCGATGGGGCCGCCTACGGCTGCTTCTGGCGCAACATGACCCACCATAAAGCCGCGGGTCGCACCGCTGAATCGGCCGTCGGTAACCAGGGCTACGCTCTCAGAAAGGCCTGCTCCCACAATCGCGCCTGTAACCCCGAGCATTTCGCGCATCCCAGGTCCGCCCCGTGGTCCCTCGTAGCGAATCACAACGATATCGCCAGCCTTGATCTTTCCTTGCATGACTGCGTTCATCGCAGCCTCTTCACTATCGAAGACACGTGCCGGACCAGTTTGTGATTTGCGATCAAGACCGGTCACCTTGATGACGCATCCATCCGGCGCAAGCGAACCTTTCAGTATGACGATCCCACCGGATTTCTTAATTGGATTGCTCAGCGGCCTGATTACGTCTTGTCCCGGCGTTTCGGTTGCGGACTGAATTTGTTCCCGAAACGTCTTCCCTGTTATGGTCATCACGTCGGAATGAATATAGCCGCCCTCCTGAAGCCGTTTCGCAATGACCGGAATGCCACCCGCTTTGTCGACGTCCGCCGCTGTATATCGTCCGGCGGGCTTTAGATCCGCTAATAGAGGCGTCTTGCTGCTCAGCTCTTGGAAATCATCGATGTCCAGCGGTATACCGGCCTCGCGAGCCATCGCCAACAAATGAAGCACCGCATTGGTCGATCCGCCCGAGGCCGCAACACTTGCAATCGCGTTTTCAATTGCAGCACGCGTGACGATGTCACGAGGCCGCAGATTCTTACGCACCGCGTTCAAAATCACTTCTCCGCATCTTCGCGCAGCGTCGTGCTTGCGGGCATCGAGTTGAGGGATTGCGTTCAGTCCCATGGGCGACATCCCAATGATCTCCATAACTGTCGACATCGTGTTCGCTGTAAACTGCCCGCCACAGGCGCCGGCTCCGGGACAAGCTGAATTTTCAATCTCGAGCAGCTCTTCATCGCTCAACCGGCCTGCTGCATTCGCACCTACCGCCTCAAAGACATCCTGAATCGTGATATCCCGGCCTTTGTACTTGCCGGGCAAGATTGTTCCGCCATAAAGGACCACGCTTGGAACATTCAGCCGGAGCAATGCCATCGCCGCGCCAGGAATCGTCTTGTCACAAGCGACGAGCGCAACAATCCCATCGAACATGTAGCCGCGCGCCACGAGTTCGATCGAATCGGCGATCACTTCACGGCTAACGAGGGACGTCTTCATCCCCTCCGTGCCCATCGTGATCCCATCACTGATTGCGATGGTGTTGAATTCCATTGGCGTGCCGCCCGCCTCGCGAATCCCAGCTGCCACATCCAGTGCCAGCTCGCGAAGGTAGAAGTTACACGGCATCGTCCCAATCCAAGTATTTGCAATGCCAATAATCGGCTTCTTCAGATCGGCGTCGGTGAATCCAATCGCTTTAAAGTAGGAGCGAGCCGGAGAACGTTCCTTGCCTTGCGTAATCGTATAGCTTTGGAGTTTCATGAACTCCTAATTTAGCCAATGTGATTCTTCAGCTCTTCCTTCGAGCATGGATGAAAGGTGATGATTATCATTTAGCTGCGCGCGTTTGCTCGAGCGGGCGCTCTAGACTGGCGCGATCCCAGACGGCGAGTTTGGCTGCAGCTTCGTACGTGCTTTGCAGGAATCCAAGCACGGCATCGTCCGGCGAAATCGCTTGGCGTGCATCGTCGTACTTCAAGATGAATTCGTTTAGGTCAGTGCTGTAAAAAGCTCCCACAGGGCGAACCTGTTCGCCCTCAAGCCCGGCAGGTTGCGGCACGGCATAGCAATAGAATGCCGGAGTTCCGAAGCCCCCATTCCCTGGCCAGAACCCAGCGCTAATTACTTCATGCGAGTACGCTTCACGAGTAATTGCGTCGGCGCCAGGTCGGGGAGGGGCGGGTCGTCCTGAGAATCGGGTGACGGCCAAATCGAAGCTGCCCCAAAAGAAATGCACCGGGCTCGATTTGCCGATAAAGCGCGAGCGAAAACGCTTGAAGAGCATATCGCAGCGTCGCAAGATAGACCAGAACCGATGGACAAACTCGTTGTCATAGGAAGCATGCTGCTGATCTTCTGCAAAAGGAATCGGCTCGGCCACCTCATCGGGCCTCGCGGTGATGCTCGGTTCGATACCAAACGATCGAAGAAGATCGAGATATTCCTCATAGAAAGCTGCGACGGATTGCGGTCGAAGGGCCATGGACTTGCTCTCACCGGAACTGACCCGAACATACAGACGATCATCAATGAAGTCGAACTCAATATCGAAGAGATCGTTGTGATGGGGAATCGACCACGTAGACAAACCCCGCGGAGTCACATACAGGGGCACATTCCACCAGTGATTTTCCAAGGGAGTGAGCGTCAGACGTGTCTTACCCACAATCTGCATCCACATATGAAGCGTGTTTGCGGTGTCCTTCCATTCTTCCCAGGGCAGAGCCGGCCAAAGCTCAACTGCAGATGGATTTGCTTTCATAGATTCTCCCTGACATCACGCATGGTTTATCAATAGATGTCTTGCTCTATTTTGGCGGAGCGCTTTGTGCGCTTGCTCTCTTTTAAACGGCCCTGCCTTCAAATCGAACTTTCTGTTACGCTCGTTTTGCCCAACGAACTGGCTCGTGGGCGGGTTGCTTCCGTTAAGATCGTCCAGGCTGACGTTCATTGGGGATTTCTACGCAAGCAACATGCGAAGCCGGGCGATCTTGTAACCTGTGTCTCAGGCGGGCATCGTCAGCGGTTTGCCTTTCTCCGCCAGCAGTATGGCAAGAAGTCTCGCCGGCTTTACCGAACTTGCGTTGCGCGAAACGGCGTGAAGTTGGCCGGGGGTTTCCATCCACATCTCGCCGGGTGCGTACCTCTTCTCGGGTTCGTTGTCGAGTTTTGAAGTAATCTCGCCCTCAAGCACATAGGCGAAGGTTATTCCAGGATGCCTATGAGCGGTTGAACTTTCGCCGGGAGCGTAATGGACCTCAACCGCGGTCACGGACCAATCACGTACGCTGACGTTGGGCAGATCTTGCTGGAATATAGGACTGCGGTCAGGAGTTGCGGGTTGCGCGTTAAGGGCCTTGAACTCCGCCATCAAAGCACCGAAGGTGGCGAGGAGAATTCGGCGGTTCATAAGTCCAATTCTGACGTACGGCGGGCTTACGCGACTGCCACAGGGCAACACTGCGCCGAAGGCTGGACGCTTTATCCTTTCCCGGCGCCGCAGTCCAAAGCATAGTGAGCGAATCGGGCAGCGCGCTGGAAAGGCAAGGGGATTTGGTCGACCTATGCCACACGCGCCGTGGCGCACATAGAAGGCGGTAAAGGCGCGACGAGCAAGGTTCTGCATTTTCAACTGCGCCCGGACCCATGGCGAAGTAGCCCGTGTTAGAAATGCTGGAGGGTAGTCATCGGGGTCAAGGACCCTGATTGCGATACAGGACGAGATTGTGCGTCGCGGATCCAATGCAGGCAATCTCGGGACGTCCCTTTCCATCGAGTTCAGAGACGACACAGCTGGCCGCCGACATCCCACCGTGCTCGAGCACCTGCCGCTCCCACTTCGTCCCGTTCCAGCTATAGATATGGACCCCGTACGGCTTACCTCGGAACCCAACCACGATCTCATCGTTCATGTCTTGATTCAAATCTGCGGCTTCTACTGGTGTGCGCATCGAGCAGGGTATCATCGACGACCTCGCGATGCCACTAATTCCCCTGAGCCCGATAAACAACGACTGCATTTCCATGCCAGGGTTCAATCGCCGCCAGGAAACGCTCGTTGCCGAGCCTACCGACGCTGATATCACTCGTTCCGCTTTTGGGCCACGGCTCCGGACTGCCTTCTGCGATCGGCGTTCGCGACCATTTGCCGTCTGAACGAAACTCGTATAGATGGATGCCGAGGAAGCTACCGATCAAAATGCCTTCACGCCCACTATGGTGCCAATCCGTCACGAAGATGCCGTGTACGACCCCCTGCTCGGCGTCACTGATGAGCCGCCGTTTCCATTCGCCGGGTCGGTAATAAACGAGCGGCACATGGCCGCGATAATCAGGCGCCTCAGCGTTAGCGCTCGCGAGCGGTGCATTAATTAGAACCTTATTGTTGCTCCCGTCAATATTCGCCCAACGCAGGCGATGCGAGGTGGGAAGCCTATCGATCTCGGTCACTCTCCATGGCTGGCGTGGATCCCGTTGGGGCGTCAATACGGAAACAATCCCCAGGCTTTCTTGCGGGTGCATCGAAAATTCGTACGCAACCGCAACGGTGGGGATGGAATGTGAATCCCTAGCCCAGCAAGCTACATTGATCATGCGCGGAAGATTCGTAGCCATTACATGCCGTTCCCAGGTGGGATTCTCGAACCAAACCAGGTCCGGCATGCCGCTTGCCAAAGCAATAAGATCTTGCTTTCCGTCGCCGTTGACATCGCAAGCGATTACCTGATAACCGCCGGTCAGATTGTCTGCGAGTGTGCGTTTGTCGAAGTGAATCGGGGGCGCTGGAGGAAGTGACATAACGATAAAGCCGGCGACTAGAGGTATAAACAAGTGACTGCCTGTAATTAACTCCGCGCAGGCATGGGAGTTTCGTAAAGGTGTTCCAGCGGTTTCGTGGGATTGATGAATGGCCAGCAAAGAGTACCGACCAAATACATAGCGGCCATCGAATATAGGAACACCTCGTATTTCCCACCCGTTGCTTGGAGAACGTAACCTCCGACTACGGGTCCCGCAAACCCAGCGAGATTACCCATCATGTTCATGGAGCCGGATAGCGTGCCCGCGTATTTTCCTCCGACATCCATGCGGGTGGCCCAGGCGCCCGGCATGACCAGATCGTTGCAAAAACTCGTGAGGCCAAGGAAGGCAATCATGGGGAGCGGATGTTTCATCTGAATAGAAATACATAAACTGAGGGCTGCGCCGAAGAAGCCCGTCATCGCCAGTACGCGGCGAGCCTGTGTGATACTGCCGAGCCACTGAACTACGCGGGGCGTCAGTAATCCGCAAAACAGCGACCCTACTCCACCACAAAACAGAGGGACAAACGCGAGGGTTGCTCGCTGATCGTCGGAGAGCTCAGGATACCGGGTGCGAAGGAACTGAGGCAGCCAGGTGATGTAAAAATACCAGGGATAACTCAGACAGAAATACTGCGCCCAAAGCAGCCAGACGGTCCTAGATGAGATGAGCTTTCTCCACGGCACATCTGCATGCCCGCCGCCCAGGTCTTCGTTTCCGGCGAGCAGGGCCAGCTCTGCCGCATTTACAGATTCGTGTTCTCTAGGCTTATCCCTGAACCAACGGAAGAACAGAACTGCCCAAATCACGCCAAGGGAACCGAACAGAGGGAAGGCAAGCCGCCAACTCACTACCTTCAGGACCTGTACAGCGAGGAGTGGCGTGATTGCGCCCGCCCAACGCGCTGCGGTCCACATGATGCTTTGCATTTTGACGCGCTCGTGAGTTTGTAACCAGGTGCTAAATGCTTTTGTCAGGTTGGGAAAACAACCTGCTTCACCTGCTCCGAACAGAAACTGAATGATCACCAGGGAGTAAAAGCTCCAGGCTGTCCCGGTCAGTGCGGTGAAACACGACCACCAGATGACCACGCGCAGCAGCACTCTCCGCGGCCCCAGCCAATCGCCCATCCAGCCGCCGGGCATTTCAAAAACGGCGTACGCAATTGCAAAGGCACCGAAAATATAGCCTCTCTGCCAGGATTGCAGGCCTAATTCAGCAGCAACTCCCTTCGGTCCTGGCATAGCCTGCGACATGAGTACGCGGTCGATGTAGGACAAAATGGCGAGCGCAACCGCGAACACCACAACCCAATAGCGAGCGTGCGTGGGCTTTTCGCCGGTTATCGAAACTCGTCCCTCGTAAGCAGCCATCGCCTCTTAAATTCGCACATTCAATTGCTATTGAGCTGGTTGAGAACCGCCTCAAGCACCTCGTCGGTCGAATTACCTCCGCCCAGGTCAGGGGTTCGAATGCGTCCTTCAGCAAGCGCGGAGCGCGCGGCATCGTCAACTCGCTTTGCGGCCTTGTCCAGACCTAAATGGTCAAGCATCATTGCGGCTGAGAAGATTGCGGCGAGCGGATTTGCGACTCCTTTGCCAGCAATGTCTGGAGCGGAACCGTGAACAGGCTCAAACATTGACGGGAATCTTTGTGTTGGGTCGAGATTCGCACTAGCGGCAAGCCCGATGCTGCCGGTGATGATGGCGGAAAGATCACTGAGAATGTCGCCGAACAGATTTGACGCCACAACCACATCGAATGTTTGAGGCCGACGCACAAAGTTCATAGCTGCGGCGTCGACGAGCAAAGATTCTGTTTCTATATCGCTATTAGCTTCAGCAACTTCTTCAAATACACGGTCCCATAGAACCATGGTGAAGCTCTGCGCGTTTGATTTTGTGATCGATGTGACTTTTCGCTTCTTGTTGCGACGGCGCGCCAGGTCGAAGGCGAACTGAATTATGCGCTCTACGCCGTACTTGGTGAATATAGAGGTCTGGACTGCCACCTCTAGGGCATGGCCCTGATGAACAAATCCTCCGACTTGCGAGTACTCCCCTTCGGTGTTCTCTCGGACGACAACCATGTCCACGTCGCCCGGTTCAAGCCCTTTTAATGGCGAATTTACGCCTCGATAAAGAATCGCTGGACGAACGTTTGCAAATTGATCGAATTTGCGGCGAATCGGCAACAGCAAGCCGTTCAATGTGACATGATCCGGGAGTTCAGGATGTCCAACGGCACCGAGAAGAATGGCATTATGACGGCATAGCAGGTCCAATGCATTACCGGGCATCATCTCGCCATGCTTAAGATAGTATTCGCTGGACCAGTCATAATAAGCGGCATGCAGCGTGGCTTCGCAATACGAAGCTGCGCGACTAGCTACTTCAAACGCGGCAGGCGTCACTTCACGTCCGATTCCATCGCCGGGAATAATGCCAACGGAGAAGTTGCTCATTATCGATTCGTTTCAAGAGATCTGTCGATTCCTTAGATTACGCCTGCCCCGCCTAGCTACCTGTCGGGTGGTTGGCGTGCACGAGAACAAAGTGTTATCTAACGGATCAAAAAACGTCTAACCCGAAGAGCGCCGCAAGTGCGCTTGCGGAGGAGTCGGCTATGCATCTACTTTGGACGCTGATTATTGGTCTGATTATTGGGGCAGTAGCTAAATTATTGATGCCCGGAAGAGATCCCGGCGGGTTCATTGTGACAATGCTGCTAGGCGTAGCGGGCTCATTTGTCGCTACTTTTTTGGGCCGCGCTGCGGGGCTTTATCGGGAAGGATCTTCGGCCGGTTTCATCATGTCAGTGATCGGCGCAATGGTTCTCCTCCTGATCTATCGCATGGTGAAGCGGAATCCAACAACTTAGAACCGACAGTGGAGTTCGCGGAACAGGCCGCCTAAAGGTCGAATAGCAGGCCGGCGCGGGTTAGGTGGCGCTTTTCTTGCCGTTGTACATAGACGCTCCCCTGTTCTGTAAGTGTTTCCTTGGTTTCTGCGTCTAACAGGACAGCTATGAAAGTCCGCTCCATCATAATCATCTCGTTAGCTGTTCTAGTAGTTGCAGGCATTGCCGTAGTGGCTGTGCTTAGCGCAAACGTAGACAAGTACCGGCCGCGCGTTCAGGCCGAGTTGCAGAAGAAACTCAATCGTCCCGTGACGATCGGCCATTTGGGCCTGCGGCTTTTCCCGCTCTCGATCCGTGTGGACGGTTTGAACATCGGCGAATCTCCTTCGTTTTCATCTACGCGGCCGTTTGCCACGGCCAAAGAAGTGTACGTCAGCGTGGCACTTCTATCGCTGATAAGTGGCAACCCCGAGGTGAAGAATCTTGCCTTGGATCAGCCTCAGATTGAGTTCATCAAGAATGCCTCTGGGGTGTGGAATTTTTCCACCTTGGGGGGCGCCGGGCAAAGTAGCACGGCTCAGGGCGGCGGGCGGTCCGATCAGCTAACTCTCGACGAGTTGAAGATCAACGATGGGCAGGTGGCGATCACGAATGAAGCTGCCAGAGAGCCGCGGTCGGTATACGATCACATCGACGTGAAGCTAACCGATTTTGCGCCTGGTAAGCAGTTTGGGATCGAACTGGCGCTGCACTTCCCGGGACAGGGAAAGCAATTACTGGCTTTCAACGGTAAAGTGGGCCCGCTGGGCCCTGCAAATGCTGCGGCTGCACCGCTGAGCGGCCATCTTACGCTCCAGCAGGTGGGTCTCTCCGGACTAAACCGCTTCGCTCCAGGTACGATGCCGCCCCAAACGGATGCAGTGGCCTCCGGCGATACGGATATCGGATCGCAGAACGAAAGGTTGTCTGCAAAGGGCAATTTGACGCTTCAAAACACCGTTGTGCGTGGTTCGAAGCTGGATTTTCCGATCAAAGCCCAGTATGACGTCAGCGCCGATCGCAGGCAAGACAAGATTCAGGTGCGGTCGGGAAGACTCGAGCTGGGATCGACCTCCTTTACTATCGAGGGCGATGTGGATGCCGGGACCAAGCCGGCGAATCTTAACGTGCATGTTACGACGAAGAATTCTTCAATTACGGAGCTCGCACGCTTGGCTGGATCTTTTGGGGTCGCGTTCCATCCCGCTTACCAGGTAAAGGGACTCGTGACTGCGGACCTTACAGCCAGAGGACAGACGACCGCACCGCAATTGAACGGATCGCTTAACGTCAGGAATGTAAGTGTAAGCGGGGGTGAAATCAAGCAGCCGGTCTCCGTTCCCGCTATCGATCTCTCCCTGTCTCCCGAGGTGGTGAAATCCAATCCGTTCACTGCCCAAAGCGGATCAACGGCACTTACATTGGCTTTCGCAATTTCGCAATATACGTCCCGGAACATGAACCTAGATGCCACGTTGAAGACGGATGGGGCAAACGTCACTGAACTACTGAACATGGCGAAGGCATATGGAGCAGCGCAGGGAGTTTCCGGCACGGGCAAACTCGCAGCAAATTTGCACGTGCAGGGTCCCACTTCGGATCCCTCGAAGCTGGTCTATTCCGGAACAGCGAGCATATCGAACGCAACGATAAGCACACCGGAACTTACGAAGCCATTGACGATTACCTCGGCAAACGCGCAGTTTTCGCAAAATAGCGCTTCAATTACCGGGATGGCGGCGTCGCTCGGCAGCACAACGGTACGCGGCAATCTAGCGGCGAAAAACTTCGCCGCACCAGACGTGCAGTTCGCCCTCACTGCGGATAAGATCGACACGGCAGAACTACAAACGATCACCGCGAAGTCGCCCTCCTCATCTAGGCCATCTACGCCCAAAGCACACGCGGCAAATAAGCCAAGCCTCATCGAGACCATGACAGGATCCGGCACGCTTGCAGCAAATAGCATCAAGGCACAAGACTTGGTGCTAAGTAACGTTCGTGCCAACTGCAAGCTGAACCGTGGACTGATTACTCTTTCGCCTCTTACTGCGGACCTTTACGGTGGGAAGGAGAGCGGTAACTTCTCAGCGGATGTGAGGCCCGCAGATCCGCAGCTTTCGGCGAAGGCGAAACTCTCGGGAGTCGATACGAACGCTTTGCTGTCGGCGGTGAGTTCGCTGAAGGATACGATTTACGGCAGTCTGGCCGCGGATGCGGACCTCCGCTTCACGCTCGCGTCCGGGAGTAATCTTGCGCGAAGTTTGAACGGCACTGTGGGCTTCAATGTCACAAAAGGCCACCTGAAAAATGTGAATATCATGAGCGAGCTGTCGCGCATTGGTAAATTTATGGGCAACGCGCCTGCGCAACCCGGCTCCGGAACTGTGCTCCAGCGCCTCTCGGGCACTATGAACATCGTGAATGGCGTCGCTTCGACGAACAACTTGGTCGCAGCGCTCGATGCGGGATCGTTGTCTGCGAACGGTTCGCTGAATCTAGTCAATCAGGCAATTGATATGCACATGTCTGCGGTACTCGCCAAAAGTGCTACCCAAACGGTGGGTGGTACGCAGGTCGGCGGCTACCTAAACACTGCGCTTGCAAACAACAAAGGGGAGCTCGTGATCCCGGTGTTGGTGACAGGCAGTTTGCCTCACCCGACATTTACTCCCGATGCGCAGGCGATAGCGAAGATGAAGTTGAACAATGCCCTACCCACTGCGGGTGGACTTCTCGGGGGCAAGGGCGCTGGAGGTATTTTGAACGGCGTGCTCGGCGGATCGGGGCAGCAACAACAACAAAAAGGTCCGCAAACCCAACAACCGCAAAAGCAGCAGAACCCCGTGGATTCGCTGTTGAAGCAATTCCCGAAGAAGAAGAAATAGCGCCAACGCCGACAGGAGTGAAGATTGGCTGAACCATTGCTGATTGCAAGGGGAACAACTGACCTGTTGCCGCTTCCTGGCATGGCGAACCGGCACGGACTAGTAGCTGGCGCTACAGGGACAGGCAAAACGGTGACGTTGCAAGTGATGGCTGAGAATCTTAGCCGAATCGGTGTTCCCGTATTCGCGGCTGATGTGAAGGGCGATCTTTCCGGCATCAGCAAACCTGGAAAGGAGACGCCGAAGTTAAAGGCCAGAGTCGAGCAATTGAAACTCGAGAACTTCCGTTTTGAGGGTTGTCCCGTAACTTTCTGGGACGTATTTGGTGAGCAAGGCCATCCGGTACGCGCTACCGTGTCCGAGATTGGACCGCTTTTATTGAGCCGCATCCTAAACCTGAATGACACGCAATCGGGTGTGCTTTCGCTGATTTTCAAGATCGCCGATGATAACGGTCTGTTGCTGCTTGATCTTAAGGATCTGCAAGCGATGCTGCAATTTGTGGGCAACCAGGCAAAACAGTATCAGACAGAGTACGGCAACATCTCAGCAGCTAGCATCGGCGCGATACAGCGCGGACTTGTGACACTCGGGAACGAGGGGGGGAACGTTTTTCTAGGGGAGCCGGCTCTGAACATTGATGACCTGCTTCAGACGGACAGCCACGGCCATGGCGTTATAAACGTGCTCGCGGCGGATAAGCTGTTTAGGTCCCCAGACCTGTACGCGACGTTCTTGCTATGGCTCCTATCCGAGCTGTTTGAACGATTGCCCGAAGTGGAAGATCTGGAAAAGCCAAAGCTGGTGTTCTTCTTTGACGAGGCACACCTGCTCTTCACCGACCAGCCGGCACCTGTTCTCGCGAAAATCGAACAGGTGGTGCGTTTGATTCGCTCAAAAGCCGTCGGCGTTTACTTTGTGACTCAGAATCCAGTGGACGTTCCTGAGACTGTGCTCGGGCAACTGGGTAATCGCGTGCAGCATGCATTGAGGGCGTTTACTCCTCGCAATCAAAAGGCGGTGAAAGCGGCTGCGGAAACATTTCGGTCGAACCCGAAGCTTGATGTTG
>JBJMGM010000011.1:0-29674 GCA_045807905.1 Bryobacteraceae bacterium
GGACATTGGAGTCAATCACCGCGTCCACGGGCGAACCGACCCACCGGTCCTCGATCAAATCGCCGAGAGCGGATTCGCCGTCCCGGCCTACCGGCGTTTCGAGCGACACCGGATCTCGCGAGATGGTTTTTAACTTTTGAACCTTCTCGACCGGAATATCCATCCGCCTGCTGATCTCTTCGTTGGTGGGGACACGGCCTAATTCCTTCTCGAGCTCACGGGTGGCGCGGAGGAACTTGTTCATACTCTCGTTCATGTGAACGGGAATACGTATCGTGCGCGACTGGTCCGCAATAGCGCGGGTGATGGCCTGCCGAATCCACCACGTGGCGTAGGTCGAAAATTTATACCCGCGGCGATACTCAAACTTATCCGCGGCGCGCATCAATCCGATGTTCCCTTCCTGGATCAAATCGAGCAGGTGCAAGCCGCGATTCACGTACTTCTTGGCGACGGAAACCACCAGGCGCAGATTCGCTTCTACCAAATCTTTCTTCGCGCGCTCAGCCTCGATCTCGCCATGGCGGATCACCGCCAAGCTGTGCCGGAGATCAGGGAGCGATGCGCCTGCCTCGCTCTCCTTCTTTTTGAGGTCGCGCCGCAGCTCTTTTACTCGCAGCTGGGCGGAAGCTGAATTCCTTGGCTCGAGCTTCCTGATTTCCGCTTCCAGGATGGACATCTCGTCCGCCGTCTTCTCGATCGCCCTGACAAACTCTTTCCATCGGGCAATGTTGAAGGGGATCGCACGGAGCGCTCGCGAAAGCTCGATCCTGGCGCGCACCACCTTACCGGCCCATTTCTTGCGGAGCTTCTTGTTGGCCGTGGGGATCGCAGCATGCTTGTCAACGGTTTGCAGCACCTTCTTATAAGCTGCAAGATAGCCCACAAACAGCTCGTTGATCTCACCGCGCCTCTTTAGATCGGCCGCGCTGCCCTCTTCGATATCGCTTGGACCCAGGTCTACGTAGCTATCCAGATCTTCCGCGCCCTTGCGAATAAGCTCGGCAAACTCAAGCACGACCGTTTGGATCAGCGGAGACCGGCTGATCGCTTTCTGCATTCGCAGCTTGCCGCGCTCCATTTTGCGCGCCAGAGTCACCTCGCCCTCCCGCGTCAGGAGCGGCACTGAACCCATTTCGCGCAGGTACACCCGTACCGGATCGTCGGTGTATATCGACTCTTCTACCGGCTGAGCGCCGTGGAAATCTTCCCCCTCCTGAACTTCTTCCGGATGAAAGAAGTTCGCGTCTTCATCGAAGGGGAGCCCTAACGGCTCATGTCCATCGGCTAAAAATTGATCTTCGAATTGATCCACCCTACCTGTTCACCTCTGCTTCCAAAACCTGACACGTCAGCAACATCACATTGCAAAAAATACCGATACACCTCTCTTGGGGAATTGAATTGTCTTTTGCCGGGTCCGTAGGAAAGCCGGAATTGCAAACGCCAACTTGGAATGTCTTTGTGCGGAATTATTATACTCGGTTTGCTGACGCAATGTAAGCCCCTATTATGGAAGATGTTCGCCGAAGTGATTGGTTACACAAAAGATAAGTACTGGCTGAAGGATTTACAAAGTGCTCTTTGGCGCTGTGACCGGCCTCTCCCACGCTTCGATTCCCGCTACTTATTTAGACTTCCGATTGGAGGATTAGGTTTTCAGCTCGCGTAAGAATTCTTCGAGATCCTGGAAATCTCTGTAAACTGATGCAAATCTTACATATGCGATTTTGTCTAGGGCGCGGAGCCGGTTCATAAGCCGTTCCCCGATTAGAGTTGTCGGGAGCTCCCGGTCCGCGGTCTCGAGCAGATGCGCTTCGACGTCGTTGACAAGCTCGGCGAGAGTCCCCATGCTCACCGGGCGCTTCTCACAGGCGCGAAGCAGGCCGTTCAGAACTTTTTGGCGGTCGAACTTCTCCCGTCGCCCGTCTTTTTTGATGACCATATAGGGCACTTCGTCGCAACGTTCGTAGGTGGTAAAACGGCGTTCACAGCTCAGGCATTGGCGACGGCGGCGAATGGAGTCCCCTTCTTTGCTCTCCCTGGAATCAATGACCTTGTCTTCGCGATAGCCACAAAATGGACATACCACCTGAGCCCCTCCTGACTGGATTCTACGCAAATCCGACCACGGCATGCCTCCGGCCCCGCCCCCATACGTAGCGGTCGCGCAGCCCCGACCGACGCGAAGCGCATTGAACTTCTAAGCACATTCCATCGTTTAACAAGATGTAAGGCCAATGTGGGCGCGCTTGGAACCTTCGGACTCCGGGAATTGCCCTCAAGCGCTAGCGGGGAAAGCCAGATGTCAGCCGCTGCAATTGCAGAAATTTCGCTCAGCTCGAGAACTTCGTTAAGCTCGAAGGCGATGGGTGCACCTTGGAAATGGGTGGGTGCCAACGCCGCGGCGGCCGTACAACGCGTGGACGCAGATACGGCTTTGGTTGAGCGGTGCTTGCGGGGCGAGCAGGCCGGCTGGGAAGAGTTGGTGCGGACCCATACGCGGCGTGTATACGCTATTTGCTACCGCTTCACGAACAAGGAGAGCGAGGCGCAGGATCTGACGCAGGAAGTGTTCCTGCGCATATTCAAGACTCTGGGCAGCTTCCGGGCCGGAGAAGGATCGTTCACGGTATGGCTGACCCGCTTGACTCGAAACTTGCTTGTAGATCATTATCGGCGTACGAAGCAGGACCGGGTGACCGACGCTATAGACGAAAAACTAGGGATCCTAGAGGAGAAAACCGCCCAGCATTCTAGGACGGACGGGTTGTTGGCAGGACGTGAAGCAGGGGAACTGCTGCAGGCTGCTTTACAGAAACTATCGCCAGAGCTTCGTGAAGCCGTCATCTTAAGGGATTTAGAAGAGCTGGAATATCGAGAGATCGCCAAGGTCTTGAGTGTGCCCGAAGGGACCGTAAAATCGCGGCTGAATCGCGGCCGGGCGGAATTGGCTCGCGTCTTACGGCGGAATAAGGTAACCGTGTAGGGGTTATGCGATGAACTGCGCGGAATTCGAAAATCTCTTAGCCGACTATATCGACGGCAGCGTCTCGGACACACAGCACCGGGCTATCGAAGAACACGCAGCATCGTGTACGGCCTGTCGAGAGTTCATGGCCGACGTAACCGGCGCGCTCGCGTTTGTGAAGCGAGCAGACCAGGTGCAGCCTCCTCCGGAACTGGTCACGCGAATTGCTTACCAGGCGCCGATCGGACGAAGCAGGGAGCCCTTCGAGACACAGGGAATCTGGAGCAAAGTATCCGCCGCGTGGCTGCAACCCTTGTTACGGCCACGCTTCGCCATGGGGATGGCAATGACCATCTTGTCGTTTGCGATGCTGCAGCGTTGCACGGGGGTGCAGGTGCAGCACATCCAGCCGGCAGATCTGAGCCCTATCAGGATTTGGGACGGCGTAGAGGACAAAGTCCTCCGCGTAAAGGATCGCGCAGTGAAGTATTACGAGAACATCCGACTGGTATATGAAATCCAGACTCGGCTGAAGGACTTGCAGGAGCAACAAGAGATCGTGCGCAATCGAAGTGGGCGGGAGACTTCTCCCAGCCCCAGCACTAAGCGGGAAGAGGGGCGCAAAACGCCGAATCAGATGGATAACCATCAGGGGGACAAAAAGCCATGAACTGCTATTTACATCCAGATACACCAGCGGTGGCGTACTGCCGCACGTGCGGGAGGGCGTTGTGCAGTGTCTGCCAGCGGCCTGCCGAAGGTACGGTGTTCTGTCAGGAGCATTTCCCCACAACTGCTTATGCGAACCCGGCCGACCCGTACACGCCCGGTGCTGCTCCAACGGCCGATGCGTCGGCGACCGCGAATCCTTACGAGCAGCCAGTTGCCGGGCTCAGCCCCGTCGCGCCTATCAAAACTTCCCCCGGCTTGGCGTTCCTGCTGGGGTGGATTCCAGGTGTGGGCGCCATTTACAACGGCCAGTACCTAAAGGGCTTGGTGCATGCGGTCATCTTCGGTTTGCTGATCAGCTTGATCAGTAGCACTGAAAACAGCTCCGGCCAGCCGCTGCTTGTGATGATGCTGGTCGGATTTGTTTTCTACATGCCTTTCGAGGCTTACCACACGGCCAAAAAACGTCAGATGGGTGTGCGCGTTGAGGAGTGGTCGAGTCTCCTATCGCAGAGCAGATATACCGGACGCGCTCCCGTGGGGCCGGTTGTCCTGATCTTGATCGGAGTCGTGTTTCTGTTGGATTCGTTGCACCTCATTGAATTCCGTCAGATCGGCCGGTTTTGGCCGGTAATTCTGATCGTGGTTGGCGCTTATATGCTTTACTCCCGAGTGAGCGGGCGTGCCGAGATGCCGCCTACCTCGCGTCCTTCGGGTCTGTCGGGAGCTGCCCGTCACAACGGAGTCGTGGAGGCCGGCAATGAACAATAGACGAGCCTTGTTTGCGCAAGCGATCCGCGGACCCATTCTGTTGATTACTATCGGCGCGCTGTTTGCAATGCACCAAGCAGGGGTACTGCATTTCTCGCGGACATGGCCGCTCATCATCATCGTGATTGGCGTATTGAAGTTGGTCGAGCGGTTGGCGATCCCGCAGGCTCCTACTGCCCAGCTTGGGGAGCCGCCGCGATGAGATCCAGGGGGTCTATCGCGGCACCGCTGATCCTGATCGCAATCGGCGTTCTGTTTCTGCTTCACGCTATCTCGCCGAACTTCCCGATCGCGGATGTTGTCGCGCAGTACTGGCCTTACCTGCTGATCGCGTGGGGAGTGATTCAGCTAATTGAGATCTCCATTCGCGCACTGAGCGGCCGCCCACTCCCTGTAAGCGGGATCTCTGGCGGGGGTTGGGCACTGGTCGTTCTTATCTGCTTTGTTGGGCTCGCGACATACGAAGTGCGGCGAAGCGATAACTGGTGGCGGCGTGTTGGGTTTGAGCACGGAGTTCAGGTCTTCGGGGAAGAACACGATTATCCAGTCGATTCCGTACGGAAGACTGTTGGCAAAACGCCTCATCTTGTAATCGAAACGTTCCGCGGCGACGCGAAAATCGAAGGTAACGACGGAACAGAGCTGACAGTAAACGGCCGCAAGGTGATTCGCGCGCTGGAGCCGCATGAAGCAGATCGCGCAAACCAGGAGACACCGCTTGACGTTGTGGTCGACGGCAATACAGTGACGGTCCGCTGCAATCAAACCAAGAGCGGCGCCCGCGCGCCTGTGAGCACGAACCTCGATATTTCTGTTCCGAAGGGAGCGAGTATTGAAGCGACCGGTACGGCCGGGGATTTCGACGTGTCGTCTCTTTCCGGCGATGTCGACATCAGCAGCGGCAACGGCGGAATACGTCTCCAGGATATCGACGGCAACGTGAAGGTTGACACGCGGCACAGCGATCTCGTCAGGTGCAGCGCTATCCGAGGGGCGGTGACGTTGCGAGGCCATGGTAGCGACGTCGATCTAGAAAAAATCGCCGGCCAGGTAACCGTTAACGGGGAGTACAACGGCACGGTCTCACTGCGAGATGTGGCGAAGCCAGTTCGAGTCGAGAACATGCGTACCGAGATGGACGTGCAGCAGATAGCCGGCGAAGTTAGGCTCGACCGGGGAAGTCTGAACGTTCAAAATGTGGTGGGACCTTTAAGATTGACGACGCATGCAAAGGACGTCAACGTGGATGGATTCAGCGACGGCCTGGAGCTGACAGTCGATAAAGGCGACATCGATTTGAAGCCCTCTCGGATACCGTTGGGAAGAATGGTAGTGCACACGCGATCGGGAAATATCGGGCTGGCACTGCCGCCAAGCGCTGCATTTGCGCTTACAGCGAGCACTGATCGAGGCGAAATCGAGAACGAATTTGGAGAAGCTCTCAAGCAACGAACACAGGGCCGGGGGGCGCGGCTGGAGGGAGCGATCGGAAGCGGCCCGGATTTGACGCTTACCACCGATCGCGGCACGATAACGGTTCGCAAGTCAAGTAGGGACGCAACGCCCGTGAAACAGCCCGATGCGCTGAACCACGGGCAAGAAGCACAAATCGCATTTGCTTCTAAGGCTCCTAAGCAAGTTTTTCTGTCAACGTTACGCTAGAAGGTTGGATCTTTCCACTCCTCTCCAATATGTAAAGGGAATCGGGCCGATACGCGGCGAGTTGTTGGCAGGCAAGGGCCTGCTAACGGTATCGGATCTCTTGTATTACGCACCCTTCCGGTATGAGGATCGCACGAACATAAAAGTCGTGGCGCAACTCGCGCCCGGCGAGAAGGCTGCCGTGTTGGCGCAGGTGAGTGCCGCCAAACTTTCCGGCTTCCGGCGGGGGCCTCGGGTTCTCGAGGCCATATTTGAAGACGGAAGCGGTGCAAAGCTTCACGCGAAATGGTTCCACGGAGAACGGTACGTCGACAGCGTGGTTCCAGACACCCGCATCGGCCTATTCGGTAAAGTCGAGCTGGATCGGGCGAATGGATACCCGCTGATGGTGCAGCCAGAAATCGAAGTGCTTCACTCTGAGGAGGAAGACGATGACATGCTGCACAGTGGGCGCATTATCGCCGTCTACGAAGGAATCGGTGAATTCTCGACGCGTAGAATCCGCGGATTGATCTACCGCATTCTGAAGCAAGTAACGATGCCGGAAGACACTCTTCCGCAGAGTGTCCGTAAGCGGATTGGTTTACCCGATTTGGCGTCCGCCATCCGCGACACGCACGTACCGCCTGCCAACACGGATCTGCGGCTTCTGAATGAATTTCGAACACCGGCGCAAATGCGTCTGATCTTCGAGGAATTCTTCTGGTTAGAGTGTGGGCTTCGACTAAAGAAGACCAAAGCGCGAAAAGCTGCTGGGCTTGCGTTCACTGTAACCGAGCGCGCGAGAGAGCAGATCCGAAACATGTTGCCGTTCAAGCCAACTCAGGCACAGCGCCGGGTAATGCAGGAGATAGCTGACGACATGAAGCAGCCACATCCCATGAACCGTCTGCTGCACGGCGACGTAGGGAGCGGCAAAACCATTGTGGCAGCGCAAGCCGCTATCATTGCGATTGAAAACGGCTATCAGGTGGCCGTGCTCGCGCCAACCGAAATCTTGGCCAGCCAACACTATTCGTATTTCAAACGATTGCTTGAAAAGCTAGGCTACGTGACCGCGCAGCTAACTGGGTCCAATACCGCGCGTGAGAAACAAAAAATCAAGCAAATGATCGAAGAAGGATTGATCCACGTCGTGATCGGCACACACGCCTTGATCCAACACGATGTGGAGTTCGCGAAACTCGGATTGGCCGTCATCGATGAGCAGCACCGGTTCGGCGTGCGGCAACGCTTGGAGCTCTTCAAAAAAGGTGAGAAAGAGCAGCCCGACGTCCTCGTAATGACCGCTACGCCGATTCCGCGCACCCTTGCGCTGACCATCTATGGAGACCTGGATGTCTCCACAATCGATGAGCTGCCTCCGGGGCGGAAGCCGATTGTAACGAAACACGTGCAGGAATCGGCAGTTCACGGCGTTTACAGTTTTCTTGAACAACAGGTAAAGGCAGGACGACAAGCATACGTGGTCTATCCGGTAGTGGACGAGACGGACACCACCGCTGTAAAGGCAGCGGAGAAGATGTACGACCATTTGTCACGGGAGGTTTTCCCGGAAGTACAGGTGGGCCTCCTGCATGGCAAGATGCCGCCCGACGATAAAGAAAGCGCCATGCGGGGGTTCCAATCGGGGCAGACGAAGATTTTGGTTGCAACTACCGTCATTGAAGTCGGTGTGGACGTGCCGAATGCGTCAGTGATCGTGATTGAACAGGCGGAACGCTTCGGACTCGCACAGATTCACCAGCTACGCGGGCGCGTTGGAAGAGGAGCTCACCAGAGTTACTGCATCCTTGTCACAGGCAAGTTAAGCGATGTGGCGAAGGAGCGAATTCGAGCACTAGTTGACTCGAACGATGGATTCTACATTGCCGAGATGGACATGCGGCTACGCGGTCCAGGTGAATTCTTTGGTACAAAGCAGTCCGGCATTCCGGGATTGCGATTGGCTGACTTGCTGCGCGACGGAGACGTTTTGGAGATGGCCCGCGGCGAAGCTCAGAAGCTCATCGAAGCGAGCATTGTCGAAGGCAGTGAGGGGAATAAAGAGCTGCCTGCGGCCATACGCTACATTCAAGAGCACTGGCAGCGCCGATACGGGTTGGTCCAAGTGGGTTGAAGGTTGAGAGTTATTGGCGGACGGTTTCGAAGCCGAAAGCTGAAGAGCGTTCCCGGCCTCGGCGTTCGTCCCACTCCCGACCGGCTGCGAGAGGCGCTGTTTAATGTGTTAGCCTCTCGACTCGAACGCGCTGTTTTTCTGGATGGATACGCTGGCAGCGGAGCAGTCGGCATCGAAGCGCTGAGTCGCGGAGCTCAGCACGTGATTCTCATCGAGCGGAATGCGCACGCGCTCGCGATCATTCGAGAGAATTTGCGATCTTTAGGGATAGACGCAGAAGCAACTCTGGTAAGGGGCAACGCAGCGACCTTGCTCCGAAATTATAGGGCCGATATTGCGTTCATTGATCCGCCTTACGAACAAACAAAAGAATACCCGAAATCATTGCTGGCCCTATCCGAAACTGCTTGTCCTCTTGTCGTCGCACAACATGCGTCGCGGGCTGTGCCGGAGGACGTGTACGGCGCGATGAAACGGACGCGTATTCTTAAGCAAGGCGACAATTCACTCAGCTTCTATGAACAGCCTGCCAGCGCGTCAGCCGCTGAGTAGTACGTGTATATCCATTACATTGGTGCCGGTTGGTCCCGTTTTCATCAAATTGCCAAGAGCATCGAAGAAGGGATAAGAGTTGTTCTCGGCAAGATGTTCTTCCGGCTTGAGTCCGCGTTGCCGCGCGCGCCGCAGCGTTTCGCCGGTAGCAATAGCGCCCGCCGCGTCAGTTGGCCCGTCGGTCCCATCAGTTCCAGCGCTCAACACGACGAGGTTCGGCAACCCATCTATCTCGAATGCTGCCGCGAGTGCGAATTCCTGGTTGCGCCCGCCTTTCCCTTTGCCCTGTATCGTCACTGTAGTCTCGCCGCCTGACAGGATGCAAGCGGGTGAAGACACGGGATGATCTGACAATGCCACTTCACGAAGAATCTGTGCGTGTGTACGCGCCACTTCGCACGTCTCGCCTTCGATAGCGCTCGAAAGTATCAGTGCATGAAAGCCTCGCGCTTTGGCTTCCTGAGCGGCGGCTTCGAGCGCAATGCGATTGCTGCCAATCACGATATTGTGAACGCGTTTGAATACCGAGTCGCCCGGCTTAGGCGTTTCTTCAATTTCTCCCCGCGCACCTCGCTCAAGGCGCTCTCGCACTGCCGGCGGTACCTGCTTCAGAAGGCCAAATTTCCGCAAGACACTAATCGCATCGCCGAAAGTAGACGGATCCGGAGCAGTCGGCCCCGACCCGATTACATCTGGTCGATCACCGATCACGTCCGAAAGTATGAGGCTCACGATAGTAGCTGGATACGCAAGCGAGGCGAGTCGTCCGCCCTTCAAAGCGGATATGTGCTTTCGGACCGCATTCAACTCGTGGATCGTCGCGCCAGCACGCAGCAGAAGGTCAGTCGTCTTTTGTTTTGCGTGAAGCGTGATCGGCTCCACTGGAGCTGACAACAGAGCCGAGGCTCCGCCGGAAATCGCGACCACCACCAGATCCCGTGCGTTTAGTTGCCGAAGTAAAGCTTGAATTGCCGCAGACGCTCTTACACCCGCCTGGTCCGGTATCGGATGCCGCGCTTCAATAATCTCAACGCGATCAAGCCGCGATGTTGCATGCCCCTGCTTGGTAACGACAAGTCCACGGGTCAACCGCGCGCCGATGATTTCCTCCACTGTAGCGGCCATTTGAACAACCGCCTTTCCAGCACCGATGAGAAAGATGCGGTCGATGTTCTTAAGCGGCAGACGAGCAGTTCCGGCGTTAATAGAACGGGATTGCAGTGAGAAGTGCCTGCGAACAGCATTGCCGGCATCCGCCGCTTCGAGCGCGGCGCGAAAGATCTCGACGGCATGCCGGCGAAGTCTACTGCTCGAAGACCGCACGTCGCTCAGAAAATCGGGAGTCGCAGAATCTTCCGGACAGTTTCAGAGATATCGTCCGTATCGATCTCGACTCGGAAATCAGCCCGGCTATAAAGGGGACGGCGATCCTCGAATAGCTTCGCGAGACCATTTCGATCCGCGGCCAACGGCCGAGTTGTGTCCTCGCCCAAACGCTTGCGCACGGTCTCAAAGGGGCAGTCGAGCCAAACTGTTACCCCGTTATTTTCGATCAGGTCCCAGTTCGCGGGCTGCACGAAGGCGCCTCCACCCAGTGCAAAAACGCAAGGTACTCCCGACTCTACCTGCGACACTCGTGCGCGAATCATCTCGCTTTCGAGCTCACGAAAGACCGCTTCACCACGCTCGACAAAGATCTGGCTGATCGCTTTTCCTTCCCGACTTTCGATTTCGCGGTCAATATCAACAAAAAACCAGCCCAGTTCCTCCGACAGTGAGCTACCGATGGTCGTCTTCCCGCAACCCATAAAGCCGACCAGGTAAAGCCCGGGAGTGCGCTTTAGCTTAAGGGTCATACTTCATCGGCAACAGTATATCGCCGTGCGTCGAGCACATAATAGGGACATGAGCACGCAGCTCCTGCCCTTGTTTCCACTCTCGGTTGTTCTGCTGCCTGCGACGCCGCTCCCATTGCATATTTTCGAAGACAGATACAAGGAGATGATGAATGATGTCATTCCTGTTAGTGGCGAATTCGGCATTGTTCTGGCTAAAGATGACGGTATCGTAAACGTGGGATGTACGGCGACGGTAGACCGCGTTTTCCGGCGATATCCGGACGGCAGGCTCGAGTTGCTTGCGGTCGGGCAACGTCGATTCCAGGTCGTATCGCTCGATGAACAGAAGTCATACCTACGCGCTGCGGTCGAGTATTTCAACGACGACGAGGCGTCTGAGGTTCCCGCCGCGTTACGCAAAAAGGCCATTGCCGCTTACGAACGGTTGCGTGAAGTAGAGAAACCCGAGGTGATAATCGAGCCAAAGCTCGAAGGTGCCCAGCTCAGCTTCCAGCTTGCGCAATTCATTGCGGACGTGGACAAAAGGCAAACCGTCTTATCGCTTCGCTCAGAAATCGAAAGATTGGAATTTCTCGTCAACACTCTTCCCGAATACACCTTACAACGAGAGCGGGTCATGCTCGCAAAGCGTGTGGCTCCTTTGAACGGCCATCCAAAGCATGTCGCCGGCCTGTGATGTACGGGTCGACACGCCAGCACTTAATTTTCGACGCAGACGATACGCTTTGGGAAAACAACATCTATTTCGATGATGCTTTCGACCGGTTTTGCGCGTACTTGGCCCACTCCTCGATGAAATCGGAGCAAATTCGAGCTGTCCTCGACGAGATCGAAACGGTGAACGCCGGAATCAACGGCTATGGTTGCCGGAGCTTTGCCCGCAACTTGACCACATGTTTTCAGCACTTGGCAGAACGTGAGATTTCACAAGGCGACGTGGACGCGGTTATGGAGTTCGGCAACACGATTCTCGAGAGCCCACTCAAGCTGCTGCCTGGAGTAGACGAAACGCTCGCAGAGCTTTCACAGAGACATGAGCTGACACTCTTCACGAAAGGTGATCCCGAGGAACAGCAGCGCAAAATTGATCGCTCAGGACTCGCCCGTTATTTGCACCATATTGCCATCGTTAAGGAGAAGGATGCATCGGCTTACGGCCGATTGGCGCAAGAACGAGCATTCCGCGCAGATAAGACCTGGATGATCGGTAACTCTCCAAAGTCCGACATCAATCCCGCCCTCGCTGCCGGATTAAGGGCTGTCTATGTTCCACACCCCCGCACCTGGTCGCTGGAGCGGGAACCTGTTCCGGACGGTCATCCAAGACTATTGCGGCTAGAGAGCATTGAAGAACTGAAGAACTACTTTTGAGAGTGAAACCTGCGTACGGGTGTCATCAGCGCAGCCCGGCGGCAGACACCGAAGCGAAAGACAGTAAGGCTGACGGGAAGATTCCTAACAACAGCGTGCCAACGGCGCTTCCCCAAATTGCAGCCCGTTCACCCGGCGACGGTGCCGCGAGCTCCATAGTAGCGGGGCCGGGCTCGTTCATATAAATCGCGACTATTATCTTCAAGTAGTAGTAAGCCGCGATCGCGCTGTTGATCAGGCCGAGGATCGTCAGCCAAACCAGGTGCGAATCAAGAGCCGCCTTGAAGATGTAGAATTTCGCAAAGAAGCCTCCCGTTAGCGGCACGCCAATCAATGAAAACACGCAAATTGCAAGCAGTGCCGCAGTTGCAGGCTCACGCCGGCCGAGTCCCGAAAGATCCTCGATTTTCACATACTTCTCATTGCGGGACGCCACGTGGCTAACAACCGCGAAGGCACCAATATTCATCAGCGCATAAGAAGCAAGATAGAACATCGCAGCGGCGATTCCAATCTGAGAATGCGCTGTGAAAGCAATGAGCACATAGCCGGCATGCGCGATGGAGCTGTATCCTAGCAGCCGTTTCACGTTGGTCTGCAGCAGAGCCGCAAAATTACCGATAACCATGCTCAGCAAGGCGCAGGCCCATACCAGATATACCCAGCGTTCGTTCATAGGACCAAACGAGGTCATGAATACCCGAAAGAACACTGCGAATGCGGCGGCCTTTGGGCCAGCCGACATGAAAGCGCTGACGGGAGCAGCCGCGCCCTGGTACACGTCTGGAGCCCATATCTGAAACGGAGCCACCGATACTTTGAAGGCGAACCCGACGAACATCAAAGCAGCAGCTAAGCCGATCAGTGCGGCTGAGATCGATCGATCCCCTAAACGGGTTTGAATTTCATCGAGATTGGTAGAACCGGCGATTCCATAGATCCACGCGATGCCGTACAGCAGAAACGCCGTGGCAAACGAACCGAGCAGAAAATATTTTAGTGCGGCTTCATTGTTGCGTCGATCGTCGCGTAGAAATCCCGCCAGGATGTAGGTCGCAATAGATGAAATCTCTAGTCCGATAAAGACCATGATGAGATCGTTCGCGGTCGCCAGAACGCATTGGCCGACTAAGGAAAACAAAATCAGGGCGTAGTATTCGCCCGTCTGGGCCCTCTCGCGTTTTAGATAACTAAACGACATCAGAATGCAGAGAAAGCCGACCACCAAAACAAGACCACGGAAAAACGTGCCGTAGGCATCAACGGTGATCATGTTCTGAAATGCCCGCCCGGGATTCGCATACGCATATGCATTTGCTGCGAATGCAATGGCGATTCCAACCAACGAAAGCATGCCAAGTGAAGTCTTCTGCCGTTCGGACGTGATCGCCTCAAGCACCATGATGATGATGCCGAACACAATAAGAACGAGTTCAGGCAAAAACCGCAGATACTCGGAGGCGTGCGGCATGAAATTACCGAGCATGCGCGACCTTCTCGATCTGAACTGAACCGTGAGCTATAGACGGCAGTATCAGCTTTACCCTGTACTCATCGTTCATTCTGGTCTGATCGAGTACCCGCATCGTGGCCGATGTGATCGGCGGCATAAACGATTGCGTATAACTTCCGAGCCATACCATAAGGACGATCAAGGGCAGTAAAGGAGCCCAATCGCGTAGTGTGAGGTCGGATGGTGGAGTACCTCGTTCATTGACCTTGCCCCAGAACGTACGCTGATACATCCACAACATGTAAGCGGCCGAAAGGATGACGCCTACGGCCGCCCAGGCTGCCCAGGAGAATTTGCTGAGCGCAGCGCCTTGCAGCACGAGATATTCACCTACGAAGTTGCATAAGGCGGGCAGGCCGATGCTCGCAAGCATCGCGATCATGAATGCGGTCGCCAAACCAGGCGCGCGCACAGCCACACCTCCGAAGTCTGAGATCTCGAGCGAGCCGCGGCGCTGCTCCAAATATCCGGCAATCAGGAAGAGAGCGCCAGTAGAGATGCCGTGGGCGATCATCTGATAAACGGCGCCATCAGCGCCCTGCTGGCTGAACGTGAAGATACCCAATACGATGAAACCCAGATGGCTCACAGAGGAATATGCAATTAGTCTCTTGATGTTGGGTTGCACCAGCGCAAGCAGCGCCCCATAGATAATGCCGATGATGGCTAGAATGACAATCCAACCGGCGCACCGGTGAGAACCGACTGGAAATAGCGGAAGACAGTATCGGATCAGACCGTACGTGCCCATTTTGGACATTACCGCTGCGAGCAGAAACGTGGCGGGCATGGGCGCTTCCGCGTAGGCGTTCGGTAACCAGGTATGCAGTGGGAATATGGGCACTTTGACCGCGAATGCGGCAAAAAAGCCTAGGAACAGAAAAACCTGTTCCGCTGGCGAGAGGATGGCCCGGCCGGAGGCGAGTGCGCTCACTGTTTCGACGTAATCGAAGCTGCCAGTTCGGCTGTGCAGGAAGATAATCGACCCGAGCATCAGAACTGAGCCAAGCATGGTGTAAACGAAGAACTTGACGGCAGCCGGGCCGCGCCTTGCTCCGCCCCAACCGCCAACCATCAGGTACATCGGTACGAGCGCAACTTCCCAGAAAACATAAAATGCGAACAGATCGAGCGCAGAGAAAACGCCGATAAGGCCAAATTCAAAAAGGAGGAGCAGTGCGAAAAAGTTCCTTTGCCGCTCCTTGATCATCGTCTCCGATATCCAGACGCCGATCGGCAAAAGCAGCGTAGTGAGCAAAACTAGCCACAAGTTAATTCCATCGATTCCGAGGTGCAGGTGGATCTGAACGCCAGGGTTGTCTACCCAGCGCGAATCGAGAATGGACGTGAACTGCGCCGGGTTGGCGACCGCGGGAGCGATTAATCCCAGAGATACAACGAACGTAAGAATGGTAATGACGAGCGCAACTGGGCTTGACGCTTTTGAATTCCGAGGCAGAAACAAAATAACGAAAAAGCCGACGAGCGGAAGCGCCAAAGTGATCGCAAGCACGTTCAACGGCCACCTCCGGCGAGACCGAAAATGATAATGATCAACAGCGATCCAGCGAAAACCCAGGTGGCGTAGTTACGAATGCTGCCGGACTGCAGTTGGCGAAATAGACCGCCCCAGCCTCGTACTAGGCCAGCCAGACCATTCACAAAAGAGCTGTCGATAACGGCTTCATCTACACCTCTCCAAAGAACGAAACGGGAAATGGCGTCGACAGGCCTCGTTATGGACCGGGAATAAAGTTCATCTATGTAGTATTTGTTGGCGACCAACGTATGCTGGGGACCCGCAGCGATCTTCAACGACTCTGCAACAGCGGGCCTGATCACATACAAAAAAATTGCGACGATGATCCCGAGAATTCCAAAACTCGCAGAGATCACCATCGCCATGACGTTCTCGTGTTCCGCCAACGGGAATGCGGGCGAAAGCCAAACCGGAACATTGAGCAAACCACCAAAAACCGAAAGTACGGCCAAGATGATAAGCGGAACCGTCATCACGGCTGGCGACTCATGCGGATGATGGTGCCCGCGATAGTTGCCAAAGAACGCCATGAAGTAGGCTCGAAATACGTAAAATGCGGTGATGCCCGCAGTGATCGCGCCGATCCAAAACATCCACGGTCTATGCGTGTAAGCCGCCGACAAAATAGCGTCTTTACTAAAGAAACCGGAAAACCCAGGGAATCCAGAAATCGCCAAGCTCGCAAGGCCGAGCGTGACGAATGTGATCGGCATATGTTTCCTCAAACCACCCATGTGGCGAAGATCCTGTTCTCCACCCAGGCCGTGAATCACAGAACCGGCTCCAAGAAAGAGCAGCGCTTTGAAAAAAGCATGTGTCATCAGATGAAACACACCCGCCGAATATGCTCCGACTCCCAACCCCAGAAACATATAACCCAACTGCGATACCGTCGAATACGCGAATACTCGCTTGATATCGTTCTGGGTAATCGCGATTGTGGCAGCAAATACGGCAGTGAATAACCCGATAAGCGCGACAACGTTCATTGCCCGTGGCGTATGGTCATAGAGGAACGATACGCGGGCAATCATGTAAACCCCTGCTGTGACCATAGTCGCGGCGTGTATGAGAGCCGATACCGGCGTAGGACCAGCCATTGCGTCCGGCAACCAGACATACAAGGGAAATTGGGCCGATTTCCCGGTCGCACCCATGAAAAGCAGCAGAGTGATTGCACTCAACGCACCCACCCTCGCCTCTACCGGCATGCCTGAAACACCCGCGGCAAGCTTGCCGAAATCGAGTGTCCTAAAAACGACAACCGTTAGAAAGATGCCGAGCAAAAAGCCGAAATCGCCAATCCGATTAACGATAAACGCCTTGTTAGCTGCTCTTCCAGCAAATTCCTCTAAGAAGTAAAATCCAACCAGCAGATAGCTGCATAGGCCTACGCCCTCCCAGCCGACAAACATCAGGAGCAGATTCGACGCAAGCACCAAAATCAGCATGAAAAATACGAACAGGTTGAAATAGCTGAAGAACCTGTAATAACCGTCCTCACCCGCCATGTAGCCGATTGCGTAGATATGGATCAGCAATCCTACACCTGTGACAACCAGCAGCATCACGGCGCTCAGCCGATCAACAAATAGATCGAAGCCTACGTTTAGGAAACCACTCTGGATCCACGTAAAGTAATGCTCGGAATACGCAGTCTCTAAGGGGTACAGTTTGCTCAGGATGAGCAGCACGTAACCAAACGAAACGGCAATCGAGCCCACGGCAATCGCGCTTATCACCGCCTTCGATAGGCGTCTGCCGAACAGGCCATTCAGAAGAAAGCCGACGAGCGGAAAAAACGGGATGAGCCAGAGATGCATGACCGGTTCTTTACAGCTTCATCGAGTCGACTTCGTCGATCTGAAGAGTGCCCCGATTTTTGTAGATGGTGAGAATGATTGCGAACCCGACAGCCGCTTCCGCCGCCGCAACCACCATCACGAAGAACGAATAGATGTGACCGTCGATTCGGTGTAGATGATAAGAGAACGATACGAAGCTCAAATTGACCGCATTGAGCATCAACTCGATGGACATGAAGACGGTTATGATGCTCTTTCGATAGAGGAATCCAGCCACACCCAACGCGAACAGAACGGCACTCAGCAACAGATACCAAGAGAGCGGAACGGGTGGAATGTGAGGCATCCTAATCAATCTCCTTTCGCGCTAGCACTACCGCTCCGAGAATCGCAATGAGAATCAGAACCGAAATAACCTCGAACGGGAGCAGATATTGAGTAAAAAGCATCCGCCCGACGTTCTGCGCTGTGCCTCCCACCCAGCTTCCGAATGTGACCGTTCCCATCGACGGCAAAACATCACGAATCAAAAAACCGATCAGGGCAACAAAGGCGAGCAGCAGCGGTAATCCCGCGATTTGGGCAAACCATGATTTCCCGCTCGTCTTTTCAGCGCCCGCATTCAGCAGCATGATGACGAAAACGAACAACACCATGACCGCACCGCCATACACAATCATTTGCGCCATGGCAATGAACTCCGCTCCGAGCAATAGGTACAGCACGGCAAGCGAACCCATAACGCCGATTAGCGATAGGGCGCTCGAAATCGGATGCTTCTGCAGCACCAGATTAAACGCGCAGACAACTGCAACCACGGCAAACACAATGAAGAGAACTGAGTCCATGGAACTAGCGTCCGTTCCTCAAAATACGGCCACAAATAGCGCTGTAAGCAGGAGGTTGAGCAGGGCGCATGGAAATAGGAATGTCCACGCAAAATGCATCAGCTGGTCGTACCGGAAGCGAGGCAGCGTACCGCGAACCCAGATGTATACAAACAGCAATAAGCCCACCTTGCTCGCGAACCAAAATGCAGGTACCAGCACAAATTGAAGCGACGGAATTGCAAACAACACTGCGAAAATTAGCGCTGCTATGCCAAAGATCGGGAAGGTCAGTCGATCTCGCCTTCTAGCAGGGTGAGCGGCATAATAGAAGGCTAATACCGCGGCGAGTACAAATAGTATGGAAGCAACGTAGCTGGAATAGGGCGCCGGGAACAATGGATGCCAGCCCCCCAGAAACAGCAGCGTCGCAACGCAAGTGATAGTCACCATATTTGCGTACTCCGCCATAAAGAAACACGCGAACTTCATGCTGCTGTATTCCGTGTGGAATCCCGCAACCAACTCGTTCTCCGCCTCGGGCAGATCGAAGGGCAGCCGGTTGGTCTCCGCAAAAGCCGCAACCATAAAGATGATGAATCCGAAGATCTGCGGAAACGGCATCTGAAAGATATTCCATCGCGGAATAAAGCCGAGATAGTAACCCGCTTGGTTGTCGGAAATGGCGCGGAAACTGAGATGATTCGCAAGCAACAACGGAGCGACGATGGCCAGAGTCAAAGGTAGCTCGTAACTGATCATTTGGGCGCTGCTCCGCAAACTACCTAGCAGCGAATATTTGTTGTTCGATGACCAGCCTGCAAGCGCTACCCCGTACACGCTAACTGCACCTATCGCGAGCACAAACAAAATGCCCACGTTCAGATCGGTGATCTGCATGTACGTGCGTACGCCGAAAATATTGATTTCCGGTCCAAAGGGAATAATTGAGATCGAGATCAAGGCGAGGCAGACGGCGATGAAGGGCGCAAGGACGTAGAAGAACTTATTCACGTACGGGGGCAGCAGGTCTTCTTTCGTCAGCAGTTTGAAAACATCCGCCATCGGCTGCATCAAACCATGCGGACCCACACGCAGCGGCCCGGTTCGCGCTTGTATATGTGCCAGCACCTTTCGCTCGACCCACTGCAAATAGGCAAGCGTCGTCATGAAAACGGCGAACACTATGACGATTTTGATCAGGCTGACAATGAAAAAATTCATGTGCCTTGCTTTACAGTTTCGAGCTGAACGCTACCTTCTCGAACGAATGGCTCTTTGCGGGGATCGTGATACAGCGCCCCTGGGGACTCAATAACCGAGTTCAGCATGTTAGAAAATCGACCCAAAGTGCCAGAGGTGAAAAGAGTATTGCGCGCTGACCGCACAACATTACTCGCAGGCTCGATCTGCACGTTACTGTTAAACGGCCCGCTCGGCACAGCGCCTCCCGTCTCGAGTACGGGCGCGCTCACGTCATACCCTTGAACAGACCGTCGAATTTCCTGAAAGACCGTCTCAGGCCTGGCTGGTCCTACATCGTGCCGCATCTCTTTCGCAAGCAGAGCGATAATCTCGAGATCGGATTTGGTGCCCATCGTCTTAGCGCCGCGGCTCACTTTTTGCACATCGCCGCACACGTTAGTGACAGTTCCGTTCTTTTCGTATGCAGACGAGGCCGGAAGCACGACATCCGCCCGCTTTCCTGTCTCGGTAAGAAAGAGATCTTGAACAACCACAAACGCCTTAGAAGCCGTGAACGATCGACGCGCCTCCGGATTCGCACCCACGATCCAAAGTGCATCCAGATCTGTGGACGCTAGTATCTGGTCATAATTCAGCCCTGGCTCGAGTCCCGCATGGCGAACGCTCTGATAACCCGGGAGCAAATCGGGAAGTAGCCCCATGTCAGAAGCTCCGCGCGAGTTCGAATAATCTACGAGGCAGACATACTTTACCGGAATATTCAGCGAGTCGCCGAATCTCAGAAGGCTGTGTATACCCTCACCCTGGATGGCATCCCCGAACAAGATGACAAGCTCAGGCTCCTGGGCGAGTCGCTCCCGAAGGGAATCCAGAATTTCAAACTCGCGCCCAGGTTCGGCGCGTGCAGTCACTGCGTAATTATCTTCTCGAACAGGCCCGGCCGTAACCGCGTAAATATGAGCGTTGTGGTGCCTCCAGTTTGCCCGCAGTTGAAATGCGAGTAACGGCTGCTCTTGCGCCAGGTCACTTGAAACAATCAGCGCTGCCTTCGTCGTGTAAAGGTCTGCAGTCGTCGCGAGTCCGTTCGGCCTGGCACGCAAGGCTTGAACCAAAGTAGCTACATCGCCTGTCCTGTGATGATCTATATTCGAGGTCCGCAATGCCTGACGTGCGAACTTCTGTAGCAGGAAATTTTCTTCGTTGGTCGTGTGATTGGAGCCAATCACCCCAAATTTTCCATTTTTGGATCGCAACTCCGTAAATTTCTGAGCGATGGTTGCGAGAGCCTGCGCCCACGATACCGGCCGGAGCGAGCCATTCGTGCGAACAAGGGGGGATGTGAGGCGTTCCGGGTGTTCGTTGAAATCGAAAGCATAGCGTCCCTTCACGCACAGGAACTCGCCATTCACGCCCGACCGATCCCGGTTATTCGCGCGCATGATTTCCCCGTTTCGGATACCGAGTGTCGTCTTGCACCCGTTCGAACAATGCGTGCAGACCGTTCCCACGTGCTCCATTTCCCAGGGCCGCGTCTTGTAACGATAAGTGCCGCTAGTGAGCGCGCCTACGGGACAAATGTCAATGCAAGCTCCGCATTCGTCGCACTCCAGATGATCGCCTCTGTTAGGAACAATTTCCGAGACAACACCTCTGTTGCCGATCCCCAAAGCCCCGACTCCGAGTCCTTCCCCGCAGATCCGCACGCATCGATAGCACAGGATGCAACGCGGTGCATCATAGAACACGATAGGTGACCATTGCTTTTCATCCACATGGACCTTCGGCTCAACAAAGCGGCTCTGGCCGGCGCCGTATCGAAACACCATGTCCTGCAGCTCGCATTCGCCGCCTTTGTCGCACACCGGGCAGTCGAGCGGATGATTCGTCAGCAGGAATTCCAGCATTCCCTTTCGTGACTGGCGCACTTGCGCAGAATCCGTGTGCACGACCATGCCTTCCGTTACCGGCAATGTGCACGCCACCTGCAGCTTCGGGGTCTTCTCAACTTCAACAAGGCACATGCGGCAGGCAGCTTGAAGAGTGAGCCCGTCGTAATAGCAAAATGCCGGAATCGCGATACCAGCCTGCTTGGCGGCATTGATCAGCAGCGTCCCTGGAGCAGCCTGCACCGGTTGACCGTCGATTGTGAGATTGACAGGATCAGCCATGGCAGTTTCTCTTGAGATTTCCTTTAAACAACGGCAAGCTCCGGCACCTGCACAGCGTCAGATTTTTCAAGGTAAGCTTCAAATTCGTCCCGAAACTTTGCGACAAACGCTGCGGTCGGCATCGCAGCCGCATCACCCAACGCACAAAAGGTACGCCCCAGCATGTTGTTGGACAGTTCAGCGATTAGATCAATGTCGCTTGATCTTCCACCGCCCTCGTGATACCGCGCGAGAATCTTTTTCAGCCAGGCCGTGCCTTCTCTGCAAGGAATGCACCAGCCACAGCTCTCGTGAGCGTAGAACTTGATGGTTCGAAGCGCCACGGCGACGATGTCCGTGTCTTGGTTGAGCACAACAATACCGCCCGAACCCGCCATCGACTTCGCTTTTGCAATCGAGTCGAAATCGAGCGGGATATCGCATTCTTCTGCTTTCAATACCGGTGATGATGAACCACCCGGGATCACCGCCTTTAGCTTTTTCCCGTTCTTCATGCCACCGCAGACCTCACTGATCAGGCGCATCAAGGGAAAGCCGAGTGCAAGCTCGTAAACACCGGGCTTATTCACATGCCCGGACACGCACATCAACCGGGTACCACCATTTTTAGGTGTGCCGAGCGCGGCATAGGCTGCGCCCCCCATGCGCAACACAGCGGGAACCGTAGAGAGTGTCTCGGTATTGTTCAGAATTGTTGGAGACTGAAACGCTCCCACTACCGCTGGAAAAGGCGGTTTGAGCCGCGGAATACCGCGTTTCCCTTCAAGCGATTCCAGAAGCGCCGATTCTTCGCCGCATTCGTATGCACCAGCGCCCGTATGGGTATAAAGGTCGAAATCCCAGCCACTTCCCAGAATATTTTTCCCTAAATAACCACGCGCATAGGCTTCAGCGATAGCTCGGTCCACGATGTCGATCAAATACCGATACTCGCCGCGAATGAAAATGTATCCTTTGTTCGACCGAATGGTCCAACCGGCAATCAGCGTCCCCTCAATTAATTGGTGCGGATCGTTTTCCATCAAAAGCCGATCCTTGCATGTGCCGGGTTCGCTCTCGTCAGAGTTGCAGATGACGTACGTCGGCTTACCGGTAGTCCGCGGCACAAAGCTCCATTTCATGCCGGTCGGGAACCCCGCACCGCCTCGGCCGCGCAAAGAAGAAGCTTTCAGTTCATCGATGATCGCCTCAGGCGTCATACCGATCGCTTTCTGAATGGCGACGTATCCGTCGTTCGCTAAATACGTGTCAATAGAAGTCGAGTTTGGAAGATCAAACCGTTGAGAAATGACCCTGGTCTCTAGCGGGCTCGGTTCGTTGTACCGCATGATGGGAGCCTACGAAGCCTTTCTTTCATATGTCCCGTCTCGCAGGGCCTCAATGAGTTGATCGAGCCGCTCTGGCGTGACGAAATGATGGAAGTCGTAATTGATCTGGATAGCCGGCGCCCACGAGCACGCTCCGATACATTCCACTTCTTCGAGTGAGACGAGCCCGTCTGGCGTCACTTCCTTATTGCGGAGCTTCAAAATTCGGCTGGCATGCTCATACAACTCCTCGCCCCCCACAGCCTGGCAGGAGATGTTCGTGCACACTTGAACGTGATATTTCCCCAGCGGCTTGCGATGCAGCATCGAGTAGTATCCGATGACTTCATCTACCTGCAGCGGCGTAATTTCACAACGGCGCGCCACCTCTTCCACCAGTTCTTGGGACACGTGACCTATTTCGTCTTGGGCATATAGGAGCATCGGCACTACGGCAGACCGTTGCCGCCCGGGAGGATAACGCGTAAGAAGTTTTGCAAATCTCTCTTCGAGCGCCGGGGAAAAAGTCATCTTAACGGTCGACGTCCCCCAGCACGAAATCCAGACTTCCCATGATCGCTATGGAGTCGGCGATCAAAACGCCCTCCAGCATTGCTCCTAATGCTTGCAAGTTGCCAAAGCTAGGCGTCCGCATGAATACGCGGTGCGGATTGGCCGTGCCGTCGCTAACCACGTAATAACCCAGCTCCCCACGCGGCGATTCGACAATTTGATATACGGAGCCAGCCGGCACGCGGAAACCTTCAGTAACGATCTTGAAGTGATAGATGAGCGACTCCATTTGAGTTTTCATCTTTTCCCGATCAGGCAATACGACATGTGGAGCATCGGCCTGAAAGGGCCCGGAAGGCATGCCGTCCAGCGCTTGTTTTACGATGCGTACGCTCTGCCGCATTTCCTCCATCCGCACCTCAAAGCGCGCGTATACGTCGTTCGCCGTCCTCGTCGGAATCTCGAAATCAAATAACTCGTAGCTGGAATGCGGGCAATCCTTGCGAGCGTCGATTTTCAAGCCGGCAGCTCGAAGTAAAGGGCCCGTAACCCCAAGATCGATCATTACGTCGAGTGGCATCATACCGACGCTCTTCGTCCGATTCACCCAAATCGGATTCGCCGCTAACAGATTCTGGTATTCATCGATGCCCTTCGCAAGACGGCTGATCACGTTAGAAACCGCCTTGTGCCAGCCGCGCGGAGGCTCCAAAGCAAGGCCGCCGATGCGTATGTAACTCGTCATCATCCGCTGGCCGGAGAACATCTCGAAAATTTTCAAAATGTCCTCGCGTTCCCGGAAGCAGTAGAAATACACTGTCATCGCGCCGATGTCGAGCGCGTGCGTTCCCAGCCAGATCAGATGACTCGCAATGCGCTGCAGTTCGCAAAGCATGACGCGCATCCATTGCGCCATTGGCGGAATCTCAAGCCCAAGCAGTTTCTCGACAGCAAGCGAATAACAGAGATTATTATTGAGATTCGAAAGATAGTCGACGCGGTCTGTGAGCGGAATTACCTGCTGATATCTCTTTGCTTCGCACTCCTTCTCAATTCCCGTGTGAAGATATCCAATTTCCGGCCGAGCCTTGAGAATAGTCTCGCCATCCAGCTCAAGCACCACCCTGAGCACACCGTGCGTTGACGGGTGCTGCGGACCCATGTTCAGCGTCATGCGACGCCCGGTGCTTGGCTCTTCTATCGGCGGCTTCAGCCCGGAGGGATCTTCAACGTTAAGTTCGTGCTCGGCGTCGAGTGATGCGACACGAGCCTTACCCTCTATCACAGCTGTATCCTTAACGTCCACATCAGTATGGAGCCGCGCATCTTCAAAATCTATTCGTCCTGATAGGAGTATTTATGCCCGTGTACCGGATAATCTTTCCGGAGCGGATGACCTTCCCAGTCCGCAGGCATCATGATCCGCTCAAGGTTAGGATGATTCCGGAACCGGATACCAAAAAGATCGAAGACCTCTCGCTCGTACCAGTTTGCGCCTCGCCATACCGAACAAACCGACTCTATGTCTTCGCCCTCGGCAAGTCGAACACTCATGCGCAAACGACTGTTCTTCCGAATCGAGTGCAGAAGATAAACCACTTCGAAGCGGGGCTCAATGGGCCACCAATCCACGGCCGTCACCGCGCTCAACCGCTCGAAACCCATACTGTTCTTCAGAACGCGGCAAACGTCTGCGATCTGCGCCGGTGCGATGCCTAACGTCAATTCATCGAGCCCCATCGTCCCGGCTACGATGGCTTCGGGAAGTTGCTGATGGATCGCCAGCGCATCGGCATTCTCGGCAACTACTTCAGGCAGCACGCCTATCCTCCCGGCGCTCTTCTCTCTGCTGATCCACCGACCAATCAAGGACGCCTTTCTTCCAGATGTAGAAGAAGCCGCATAACACAATCAGAATGAACAGCAGCATCTCGAAAAATGCAAACAGCTTCAGCTCACGATAAACAACCGCCCATGGGTAAAGAAAAATCGCCTCAATATCAAACAGGATGAAGACCATTGCCACGAGGTAAAACTTCACGCTGAATCGTTCCCGGGCGTTACCCACCGGCTTCATGCCGGATTCATAGGGTGAGTATTTGACGGCGTCTCGCACGCGGCGCCCAAGCACCGCCGACGCCCCGATCATGCCTCCAGCGACTGCAATTGCAATCAGGATTTGGACAAGCACCGGAAAATACGTCTGAGCATACGAACTGGGCATGAAAAGCTGATACCAGACTAGCAGCCAAAAAATTCGTATAATTACCGAAAGAATACGTATCGAAGGATCGTGAGCGGCATGCAATCAGACGTCATCAATGTTTGGATCAACGGGGAGCCTAAAAACGTGCCACCGAATCAATCGGTCTCAGCTCTACTCAAGGGCTTGAATATCGCGTCCGACCGGGTTGCTGTTGAGCTAAACAAATCGATTGTTCGTAGCCGCGATTGGGAAAAAACAACCGTTCCAAACGGTTCCCACATTGAAGTTGTCGAGTTTGTTGGCGGCGGTTAAATTCTCATAGCTGTAATCCTGCTTGACTCTTCCGCAGGGTCTAGTACAATTTGGTGAGCCTTCCAAAGCTCAAAACGGAACCCGAGCGCTATGTTCAAAACACGGAAAGTCCGTCCTGATTTGCCTCCAGGACAGCGGACATACACAAGTACGGATGTTGCGAAGATCGCTCAGGTGAGCCTTCGCCAGTTGCAGTGGTGGGACGAACGCAAAGTAGTCTCGCCTCGACACGAAGGGCATAAGCGGATTTATCTTCCTGAAGAGGTTGTGGAGATCACGGTGATCGCTGAGCTTCGCCGGAAGGGATTTTCACTCCAAAAGATTCGCCGCGTTCTGCGATTCCTCCAACGCGAGATGGGACGTCATCTGGCCGATGTGCTGTCGACTGATTCAAAGCTTCATCTTCTGACCGATGGCAAGTCGATTTACCTCGAAGATCAGCAGGATCGGATCATCGATCTTCTGAAGAATGCTCGCCAACCCATGTTCCTGGTTTGCGTGAGCGATCAAGCTAAACGCTTGGACGATATCCCGAAGAAGGGCACACGAAGCGAATCGTCCATCCCTAAACGGCTGCGAGCAGCAGTTTAAGAATCATCGCGACAGTTCGCCGCGGGATTTGTTTCCTTGCTGCGGTCGATGCCGAACAATCACGATCAATTCCCAGAGCCCGACTTCCCGTTACGTATTGGGCTTACGGTCCTCGGATGCGGAAGCCACACGACGTATTCAGATGTGGTTTGTGAGCCTGTGGCCTAGAAATCTCAACTGGCGCCCAGCCGAGCGAAAGATTCAGGAAGGCGCACAGATTAGATAGCAAACGTGCTGCCATCTCTATGCTGTGTTCAAGACCAACGCCGAATTAAGAATGCCAATGATTGAGACTCACCGTCGGTGACTACTTCATTGACCAATGTTCAGGCCCTCTTCCGGCTAGGCTTTATGCGATTTCTTCGAAGCTGACGCCTTCGATTTGCCATCTTTGGGCAGCTTAAAAGCATCGACCTTATCTCGGAACCTATCCTTATCGTAAGACTTGAGAACCTCAGATCGGATCAACTTGACGCTCTTTTCCGATTTGAAGTCGCTCTTGTAATCATATGCGTCTCCCCCATGATCCTCCATATAATAGTTAATCTCCGTAACTACGTAAGAGGCAACGCTGGTGATCTCGTGCATCAGATCTGCCTCGAGAGGACCACGATCCTGATCCACCTGCTTTGTACGAAGATAAGCGGGTGGATCGTCAAGCAGCTTTCGCCCCTTTGCGCTCTTTCTCAGGATCTGTCCGACAAGATACAGGAGCAAAAATCGCGTAAGGCCGTACTGTTTGACTTTTTCCTGCTGGCATTTCAAAAGCGCAGACTCGCACGCTTGCATAGTTAGTTGTGCGAAGCGAATATGGGGAGCGTTGATCCCATACTTAAAGATTTGTGCCTGAAGTTCTCCAAACAGCTTGTACTTCTGATGGGCGCTCCACGGCATCTCGACGTACAGCGAAAGAAGTAGCCGGCCCGCGTACTCGTTGCTTAATTCCTTGCTAGTGGGAACGGCTCGCTGTTTAATCATGTAAGAACTATCGAAGCCATAAAGCTGATCGAACTCGGCTTTGATTTGAGTCTGCGTGGAATCATTAGCGCTCAGGTCACGAAGTGATATAGGATTCTGATTGTTCGTCTTATAGGCGATGGATGCCGCTAAGGAGCGGTCTTCACCCACCTTCACAATCCGGACCGGAAGGATGAGTGCATTCGTTAGAACAGATTGGTTATTGTAAAGGGACTGGAGCGATTGACACCCGTTCGAAACCGAGTAATCGGTAATGGAGATTTTGCCCTTTGTTAGCAGTATGTCTCTCGCGACAATCGTGAGCCCATTATGATAAGCAAGGAAGTTTTTATGCTCCTGCTGATCCTTAATTGACTGGATTAGTTCGGTGTTGACGCGTGTCTTGCCGAGTCCGAGTCGAACATTCTGAGCAAAAATTCTTGTGTCCGATATGCCGGTCAATTTAACCAGTTCCTTTGCAGAAATTGCAGCCATGACCAGGTCGGGATTAGAAATATCACCTTGGCTGTAGAGCTTAGTCGGATCCACTTTAAAGTCGGATTTTTCTCTTACAAACCACTGCTGCTGCGTGACTTGGTTCAGAATCGGCGTGATTCGGTCCAGATCCCAAAGGTCAATTTGATCGCCTGCTTTTGCCGCATGTTGAATGTATTCTTCAGCGTCCGAGTTTGCAATAAATATTGGCAACGAACACCGGCCTGAGTTTATACCCCATGCCGATCTTCTCGGCAACTTTTCCTTCTGTAAGTAACCGCTTTAATTCCGGATTTTTGGTGGTACTTGCGAGCGCAGCAACCGACGCAGCGGTTCGGAATTGAGCTAACGAGCCGATGAATTCTTTCAAATCTGTGTCGCCGAGCGTTGTGGGGAGCTTTTGAGCACGCTTCGCCTGGAAGAGCACGATTTCTTCGTCCCCATCGTTTACGAAAATCGCGTCGACGCCCTTGTCGAGCTTTTGATCACCATACAGCATCTTCGGCTTCTACTTGCTCGAGTCGATAGACGGTCTGCAGAAACCAAACTAAGAACGAGGCGCTTGCAGTGCGGCCTGGAATAGTGAGAGGCCCTAGAACCTTCTCGAGAGCCGAAAAAGTTTTCTTGTCAGTTTCCTTGTATGTCTTCTTCATCCCGGACGCTACTCGATTGTATAGCCCAAGCCGCGACCCTCGCCTATTTGCCGAAAAGAGAGTTGATCCTGAGGGCGCTCAGGAAGCCAGCTGACATTGCGCTAGTCGGGGACACTCCCGGCTTTTGGGATTTATTAGCTGGGAACGCTGCCGGCCTGACTGCCAGCGGTATATCTGGCGATACCCGGCGCAGATTCCGGCGAACTCCGATTTCGGATCGGCGCTCGGGTGCTCGGCATCACTGAAGACCACGTTTTCAGGTGAGGCTACGCCAGCCGACACAAGAACGCCAAATCTACCAAAGGAGCGAATAAGCAGAAAGTTGATGCCGTGGGCGAGGTTGCCAACGCAGAGCTCTCGCTTACGTTTCAAAAATGATCCCACGGTTAGATTCATTACGAACGACAAACGCGTTCACCAACGGCCCGCCCCGACACCGGCCGTTCGGAGTAATCGGGAACTAGCTTCGGACTGACCCCACCGCGCCTTCAGCGTCTATACTAAAAGGTAGATCCCGGAGGTCCGATTGTCTTCCCAGCGGCGTTATTTTCTCCTCATTCCTCTTTTCCTGGCAGTCTGCGCCGTAATGGGCGGCATGTTTGGACCTGGTGCCCAGACCGTTTCCGCTGCGCCGCAAAAAGTTTCTGTTTCAGACGAAGATGTCAAAGCGAGCATCGGTTCGTTCACAAAAGTCTACGACATCGTCGAGCAGAATTATGCCGACAAACTTTCGGCCGATAAGGCAATCTACAAGGGCGCAATACCAGGAATGCTCCGGACACTCGATCCTCATTCCAATTTCTTTGATCCGAAGGATTTCGCTGGCCTGCGGGAAGAACAGCACGGCAAATACTATGGCATCGGCATGCTGATCGGCGCACAACCCCGCACTGGCAAGGCCATGGTCATCCATCCATTTGGTGGATCACCGGCCTACAAGGCAGGCATCCGCCCTGGTGACGTATTGCTCGTAGTGAACGATAAGCGTGTGGACAATTTGAGCACGACCGAGGTTGCGGACTTGCTGCGCGGACCTAAAGGCACGAAGGTTCAGGTTATAGTCAGTCGCGAAGGCGCAACCAAGCCGATCACCTTCAATCTCGTCCGCAATGAGATTCCACGCAACAGCGTAGACACTGCATTCTGGGTCAAGCCCGGAATTGCATATATGCGCGTTCAATCGTTTACCGAAACCACCAGCAAGGAAGTGGACGATAACCTCAAGGCGCTTGGAGAGAACAATATTAAGGGATTGATTCTCGACCTTCGGGAGAACCCGGGCGGTTTGCTGCAAGAGGGCGTCGCTGTTGCGGGACATTGGCTGGATCGCGGCCAGGTAGTTGTTTCACACAAAGGACGCGCTTACTCCGAGAAGCCGTATCTCGCGCGAGGCAGTCAGTATGGCGAGAGTTATCCGATTGTCGTACTTGTCGACCGCTATTCTGCTTCTGCGGCGGAGATCGTTGCGGGCGCGTTACAGGATCACGATAGAGCCTGGGTTCTCGGCGACACCACTTTCGGCAAAGGCTTGGTGCAGACCGTTTACCCGTTGAGCGACAACACCGGCCTGGCCCTTACCACCCAGCACTACTACACCCCGAGTGGCC
>JBJMGM010000012.1:0-13170 GCA_045807905.1 Bryobacteraceae bacterium
ACACCAGCAGGACATCGCGGCCAACCAGCAGGGTATCGCGGCCAACCAGCAGGGTATCGCGGCCAACCAGCAGAGTATCGCAAACCACACGCAGAAGATTGAACAGAACATGAAGGACATCCAGGAGAACACTGATCGATTTACCGCGTTGAGCGATTATGACGTTAAGGGCCAAGCAACTGTGAAATTCCTAGTCGGTAGCTCCAGGATCTCGAAACAGGACGAGGCCCAACTCAAACAGCTCGCGCAGACCGCAACCGGCCTCAAAGGATATATCGTCGAGGTGATGGGCTATACCGACACGACTGGCAACGCAGCCATGAACACAAAACTGAGTGAGAACCGCGCGAAAGCGGTGGTCACTTACTTGATGCAGCAGGGGAGCGTGCCAGTGCGGCATATAGTGGCGCCGGGCGCGATGGGCGAATATGGAGCAACTGCATCGAACGAGACTAAAGCCGGACGGGCCGAGAACCGCCGGGTTGAGGTTAAGGTCCTAGTCAACAAAGGCATCGCCGGCGCATAGTGGCCGCTTTTGGTGGATTGCGACTGTCGAGATACTTCGCTGAGTTTGTCGGACATTCGCTATCGGTCGGGATCTGTTGCAAATAGGCATGACCACGACGGACGCATCTCCGGCCTGTTTTTTTGCTGTCGCGCCAACCGGCGAGACCGAATGTGGTTATCTACGACATGGCCGGGCAAACCACTCCTCCCAGCTGTGCTGCACAGTTCGGCGCAGGAGCCATATCGCGAACGGAGGGTTGGGACGCGGATCCGCTCAGCTCTCAGAAGCACCTGATGCCCGGCCATATCGAGGAATCGTTCTTCGGAGGACTAGGTGGCATGCCCCGACCCAAAGCCCCCAGAGCTCCGGCGTGAATTGCGTCCACTCCCTCCTGGGCCAACCACTTTGCAATGACGATTGAATCTTCTATGGTGTTTCCACGTGGTTCGGTGAGAACCACCGCGTTCGCATCCTCAGTTGCGCTGAGCTTTGCCTACAGATGGAAATCATGCCCGACCTTCCGTCAAATTGCCTTGACAATCTCGAGCAGAAATCGCGCCCGGTTCTCGAGTGGCCCTCCGTACTCGTCTTGACGGTCGTTAATTGCCGACGAAAGAAATTGTGTAATTAGGTACCCGTTTGCCGAGTGAAGCTCTACACCGTCCAGCCCCGCTTCCCGGGCACGCCTGGCACCTTCGGCAAGCATTTACGGTTTCGGCAATATCTTCTTTTGTCATCCGCACTGCTGGGAAGCCGTGGAGCGGATCGGCTCGGTCTGTCGAGCTTAGACCAACAGGAAATTCAAGGCCAGGGAGATCTCTCTGGCGGCCACCGTGGCTCAACTGCAGAATGAATTTGCAATCGTGTTCGTGAACACGTGTCCCAAGCTCGGTCCAGAACGGAACGCACTCGTCACGATCTATGGTGGCGTAATTCGGCAGAATGCGGCCACGCATCTGCACCGGTACAAACGACGACACAATTGCGCCCACTCCGCGCCGCGCAAACTTTACTTCCCAGTTGATGCGCACCTGGTTTCAGGAGCCATCATAGTTCTCAAATCGTCCCGAGACATTCGAGCGAAGAATCCGATTCTTAATCGTCAGATTTCGGAACTGGAGCGGCTGAAATAAACTGTCTGGCATGAATTCTGCCTCGAAACGGTATCGGCCTCGATATCAGGCAGACCAGTATATATGAAAAATCCTGCATTCACGCCTCGGCAATTGCGGACGTCTGATGCAACTCAAAGTGCGAGATGAATATGGTTTTTTCCCCGACACGTTCGGCCATCGCCCGAAGCGATAATCAGCCGCGATTTCTGCAGATCTCTCGTAGAGATTCTAGCTTTTTGACCATCTGTTGCAGATCAGCGATACAGCTATCAATGTCAGACATGAAGGGACGGTCGAGAGTTGTAAGAGCAGGTTCATTCTGGTGGACAACCATATAAGCTTGTAACCGCGCCAATTTATCGCTGCTGTCCTTAACTAGAGGCACGAATTCTCGCCACACCCTGTTTCGGGGTGGGTCCTGACGAACACGCTGGAGAAGAATGATGAACAGTCGTCTTGTCACAGGTTTGTCAATGTTTGGGGCAATCAAAACATCCTGCAACGGCTTTGACGCGGGTTGCCGTGCCGACGGGCATGTATGGGGAATATGTGTGGTTGAACGTTCGTTTCTCTCCGGCTGGAAGTGCCCAAGTAGCAGCCTGCCATATCCGTCAGTCATGCCGCTTGGATCCGATGGACTTAGCTGCGTTCTGGGCCGATGTCTACTCACAGTCTTCACATCGTGGACAGAAACCCGTTGTTCGCTATTACTCCGCCCCACCCGACTCTCTTTCGAGGTAGGTCACTCGGGACAGATGTCGCGATCGTTGCAGCCGTTCCGGTTTTGAGGCGAATTATGATACGCGTTGTGGTACTGACGTCGGCTCGCGTACAAATTCTTTCACCATTTTTGTTCCTGGGGTTCTTTGCAGGATCGATTACTGCCCAGAATCCAATCATCGTTCGCGTGAACGCCGCGCAGACGGTCGGCCCATATAAACCTATTTATGGCTACTTCGGTTATGACGAGCCGAACTATACATATACAGCAAACGGGCGCAAGCTGGTTGGTGAACTTGCTGCGCTGAGCCGCGACCCCGTTTATATCCGCACACACTTCATGTTGACGACCGGAAACGGCACGCCCGGATTGAAATGGGGATCGACCAATGCGTATACCGAAGATGCATCGGGCAATCCGGTTTACGACTGGACGATTGTTGATCGCATCTTAGACACGTATCTACACGCAGGTGCCAAACCGTTTGTCGAGATCGGTTTCATGCCAGAAGCTCTTTCATTGAAGCCCCAACCTTATCAAGCGACATGGATACCTGGCGCGAAAAATGAGCAGTACAACATCGGCTGGAGTTATCCGCCAAAAGATTATTCAAAATGGCGAGGACTCGTGTATGAATGGGTGCGGCACTCGGTTGAGAAGTATGGGCGTAACGAGGTCGAATCCTGGTATTGGGAGGTTTGGAATGAGCCCGATATCGGGTATTGGCACGGTACCCCCGAAGAGTACGACAAGCTATACGACTACTCAGCCGATGCGGTGAAACGCGCCTTGCCTTCGGCGAAGGTTGGCGGCCCCGCTTCCACTGGTCCATCGGATGAGCGGGCAGGAAAGTTCCTGCGCCAATTTTTGGACCACTGTTCGTCAGGAAAAAACTTCGCGACAGGCGCGACTGGAGCGCCTTTGGACTTCATCACCTACCACGCTAAAGGCCGGCCGGCAGTCGTCCAGGGGCACGTGCGAATGGGGATCGCAAAGCACATGCAAGACGTGCAAAAGGGATTCGAGATCGTGGCGGGGTTTTCAAATTTCCGCAGCCTGCGGATTGTGCTCAGCGAATCCGATCCTGAAGGCTGCGCCGCCTGCTCAGCGCGTGTGTACCCGCAAAATGCATACCGTAATGGAACGCTGTATGCCGTATATACCGCAGTTATGATGAAGAGCATTTTCGAGCTTGCCGACCGCGCACAGGCCAATGTCACGGGAATGCTGACTTGGGCATTCGAATTTGAGGACCAGCCCTACTTCGACGGCTTACGGACATTGGCGACAAACGGCATCGATAAACCTGTCCTGAACGTATTCCGCATGGCTGGACTGATCGAAGGAGAGCGCGTGAAAGTCGAAAGCACGGGCAGCGTAGAACTCTCCGCCATGCTGAACGAAGGCGTACGAGACGCTCCTGATATCGATGCGCTTGCTGCGCGATCGGATCATGCCATATCGGTGCTGGCCTGGAACTATCATGATGACGACATACCAGCACTAGATGCGAAGGTCCAGCTTCATATTGCCGGCATTCCCGTGAACACCAGACGCGTACTGGTCCGGCACTACCGCATTGACCCGACGCATAGCAATGCCTACACGGTTTGGAAGGATTTCGGCTCACCACAAGATCCGACGCCCAAGCAGCGTGCCGTACTCGCGGCGGCAGGACAGTTACAGGAGTTCGGGTCGCCGCTCTGGATTGAGAGTCCGGAAGCCACAGCGAAACTCGACCTGATCCTCCCCCGGCAGGCGATCTCGTTGGTGCAACTCAGCTGGTAAGGTGTACCTGGTTTCCGTTCGCACAATTTGGATTTCGTGTTGACAACCTCCAACTGCGTGACTAGATTTGATGTAAGCGCTGCTCCGTAAAGTGCCCTGTGCGTTATGTCAAATTCCGTCTTGTCTCGCCGGAAGTTTTCTGCGTTCGCGGTGGGCGCGCCTTTCCTGCTCAACGGAAGGCCAGTAAACTCGCAGGCCGCGCACATAAGGGTGAATCCTGATCGTGTGATCGGTCAGATCGACCCCAAGCTCTATGGCAATTTCCTCGAACATTTAGGCCGCTGTATCGAAGGTGGCGTGTTCGACGAAGGTTCACCTCTTTCTGATTCGGAAGGCTTCCGCCGTGATGTGCTCAAAGCCGTCGAACGTCTTCACGTCACCTTGCTCCGTTGGCCGGGCGGCAATTTTTCCTCTAATTACAATTGGAGGGACGGAATTGGACCTCCCGACTCCCGCCCGCGGCGCCTCGAGATGGCTTGGGGCACTATCGAAGACAACCGATTTGGTACGCACGAGTTTCTGGATTACATCGCCCGGATAGGCGCTGAGCCGTACATCTGCGCGAACCTAGGAACCGGCACGTGGGATGAAGCGCAGCAATGGGTCGAGTATGTCAATTTTGACGGCGATACCGCGACGACCAGACTGCGCAAAAAGAATGGACGCGAAAAGCCTTGGAAAGTCACTTACTGGGGCCTGGGAAATGAGATGGATGGTCCATGGCAAATGGGGCATCGTACCGCAGAGGATTACGGTAAGTTCGCGTTGGAAGCAGCCAAGCTGATGCACTGGACCGACCCAAGCATTAAGCTCGTCGCAGCCGGGTCGTCAAACTTCAATCCCGGTATCGACTGGGTAGGTTGGAATAGAACCGTTCTCAGTTACTTGAAAGAACACGTCGACTATCTTTCATTGCACAGATATGTCGGAAATCCAGAAAATGACTATTATGAGTTCCAGGCGAGCACAGTCGACTTAGCGAACCGGATCAAGATCACGGAGGGACTGATACGCGATGCGCTCTGGGACGCTCCCCGCGATAAGAAAATATACATAGCGTGGGACGAGTGGAACGTCTGGTATCGTGCGCGCGGTGATAAGGAGCGAGGAAGGCGGATTCTCGAGGAGCACTATAATCTCGAGGATGCGCTCGTCGTTTCAAGCTTTCTCAACACGTTTGTAAACCATGCTCATATCGTGAAGATCGCTAACATGGCACAGCTAGTGAATGTCATCGCCCCAATTTTTACAAGTAAAGATAGTCTGTTCCTGCAAACCATTTACTATCCGCTTCAGTTATTCGCGACGAATTGTCACGGCAACGCTCTCGACCTACTCGTCGAAGCTCCCACATACAATTCTAAAAAGGTTGGCAGCGTGCCTTATCTTGATGTATCTGCCGCTTACAACAGCGATGGAAGTATTGTGCTAAATGTTACAAATCGGGACCGAGATCATTCGCTGGATGCTGTTTTCGAGCTCGAAAACAAGCGCTTCAACGACGAGTTCCAGGTATTTGAGGTTAATGGACCAGATATAAAGGCGGAGAACAACTTCAATTCGACCCCTGTAAAAACGACCCAAAAATCGGTCGCGGTGAATGGCACGACTTTGAAATACACGTTCCCCGCACATTCATTCACGATGCTTAAAGGACGCCTCACCTAGCGGACTTTGCGCTTAGGCCTTCCCCTCTCGATGCCTCGCGCAAGTACCCGGTAGTTGAACAGATTTACACGCTTCCCGTCGCCACGTTCGGCGTTCGACTTCGCAATCGAGAAGCCGCCGAAACACGAAATCGACATCGAGCAGATGCGGCGGAAGCGCCACGACAACCAGTGATCAGGCCAACTCCAGAAACCTACGTGACAGTCCAATAGACGGAATATCGCTCGCCGCTCAATCTGTTGAAGGGAACAAACGTAATGTCCGTCGCTTGCCCGCTGGTCCGAAACTCGATACCCTGTCCATCCGTGTGCTTCAGCCAGGCGTCACCTTTTGCCTTCGAAGCATGCAGCTGAGGAACCTTCATCGGGTGTTTGTCGACGTCGGGACCCATTGGGCCGATAATCATGTCGTTTGTCAACCCTTCCGATCCAAGCTTCCCAGCCAGAACAAGGGGCCCATAGAGAACTGCCTGAGTGGTGCGTTCGTCTGGCATGGTTTCGATATGCAGGTACATCGGCAGTTGCAACTCCACCCGGTCGCCATCATTCCAGGTTCTCGCGATGGTCAGATAAGTTCGAGGGCTGGGCGTCACGTCGAGCGCCTTTCCGTTGATCTTGACGGAAGCATCAGAACCCGCCCAGTACGGTATCCGGAGATGGATCGGTATTTCGATAGGTCGCGAAGTGCTAATCACGAACGTTGTTTGCGGCGAATCCGGAAACTTTGTTTGCTGCGAAATTTTAACTTGCTTGTCGCTCCAGTCCAGCTCTGAAGCAATGAAGAGGTTCACATAGAGTCCATTTCCATCATGGAAATAGATGCTGTTGTTGAGCTTTGAAAATTCTTCCACCCCCGTGCCGGTGCAGCACCAGAACGAATCGTCCTCCGTATTGAAGGTTCGCCACGCCGCAGGAACTATCGAAAGGTAGTATTGTGTGGCGCCGGTCTCCGGGTTGATAGCGCCCAATCGGTGATTCAACAGGGTGCGTTCGTAGTAGTCGAAATACCGTGGATCCCCCGTCCATGGGTAGAGATGACGCGTGAGCTTCAGCATGTTGTACGCACAGCAACACTCGGTCGTGCTCGCGTTCATTCTCAACTCTGCACCCAAACGCCGCGGCTCCGCCAGCCAAGCCTCGCCGTTACTCGTTCCGCCGGTCACATAGGCTCGCGCACTTGTTACCTCGTACCAAAAGAAATCAGCCACGTCATGGAAGCGCTCGTCCCCGCTAATCTCGTATCGTCTTGCTGCGCCGATCACTTGGGGTATGTGCGTATTGACGTGCAGCCCGCGAAGCTCATCACGCCGCAACGCAAGCGGATTGAAAAACCTGTTCTTCGTGAACCGATCTCCCACAACCGCGTAATGGTTATCCCCAGTGACCGTTGCAAGATCGTAAAGCACATCGTTCATACCACCGTATTCGGTATTCAGAATGTCCTGCATGTGTGGTTCGGCCATGCGTGCAGTCCAGCCATCCACCCACTTCGCCATGCCTTGTAGCACCTCGAGAGCCTGCTTGCTACCACAGTGCTGGTGCATATCGTACATGCCGGCCATGATTTTATGAATCGTGTAAAAAGGCGCCCACACTTTCTTGCGCGCATCCAGCCGATCAAAGAACTCTGTCGGAAACGCGCTGAGATAGCCTCCGCTCAGCTTTGCCTGGCACTTCGCAAGCTCCGAGATTATGTAATCACCTTTGGCTTTCAATTCCTGGTCACCGGTTGATGAGTGCATCAACGCGCAGGCAGAAAGATAGTGCCCGACGAAATGACCGCGAAGCTCACAATCCGGCTTTTCCCAACCACCCAAAGGCTGAGCCGATGATGAAATTCCCGCGTTCACTCGAAAATTGTGAAGCAGGCGGTCAGAATTTAGTCGGTGCAAATAGCCACGATTTGCCGATTGAACATTCTCGAACGTACTGGGCAAAAGTCGCACCTCATTCATCCGAAAAGCCTGGATGTTCGGCACTACGTCGCTGCGCGTGAATACGAGCGTTTCACCAAACGGACGAATCTCCGCGGGCAATCCCGCCTTCGGATGGCTTGTAGTCTGTGGCGTCGCGTTAGCGTTCTGCGGTGCTCTCTTCGTAGCTCCCTGGCTAAACAGAGAACGAGTTGCTGCCGCGGCGGTAAGCGCACCTGCGAATATTCGTCTGCTTAACTGTTTCGAGTCCTGCTGTATCGACATGCCTTACTCCAAAATCAAAATTCCAAGCTCTTGTGTCTGAAGGAGGCGCCGTCCTGTCCGCCATTGGTTTCTAGCATACCCCCGCCCGAGAGAAAGAGCCGGCCCTCACTGGTCTAGAATCGCCACATGCAAGACATCGACCCGCAGAAGGCGGCCGCAGATTTAGACAGACTGGCCAAGCAGATTGAGGAGCTAAAAAAATCAATCTCTAGAGTCAAGGTGAGCCAATTACGTCGCTGACCCTGCCGGGACGAGATAGACCAGCTTAAGGCCGCACTCAAAGCCTGGTTCGACTTTTATAACGGACATGATCGGCGCAATAGACGATAGGACCTCGTCGAATTGCTAGGCGGTCGCGGCCCGGTTCAACTTCGTGGGTCGCTCAATGGGATGCAGCAAGCGGCATGCGCTATATCGAAAGCGATGTCTTTCAAGTACTCCCGGACGGGCTCATTCACTCCAGACCACAACGCTCCGCGTGAACGCTGGAACGTGCACTACCAGCTTGTCTCCCGTGACATCAGTCGAGAGTTCAGAACGCTCTCCTAGATAGGGCAGGGCGTAGATGTGCGACCCTCCGGTTCTCGGAAACTGAATGACCGTATCGCTCTCGGGCTTGGGTGCGGGATTCTGTTTTGCAACAATGCCCTTGAAATTGCTCAAGAAGACGTGCAGCTTCCCATTCACATTTGCGATCTGAGAGAGAACGAAGGGTGACGCAGTGATGGCTACCTTGCGCCCAGCATCGGTGCCTTTCAGTAAGTCGCTTTCGAAAGCTGTCAGCTGTTCGTTGATTTCGGGGATCGACGAAGATGCATGTGCCGCGCCAGATGCGTACGTCTTCATGAGTGCCTGCTGAAAGCCTGGGCCGGGATCTGGTTCTATCCAGAGCGCACCCTGCTGCGGTGTGAGGTGCTGTAGCGGGTTCACGGCGCGCTCTGCTCCGTCTAGCTGAAGACTTCCCGTTTTCCCGGACATTATAAGTCTGCGACCCGTGGAGATGAACTGCCGCAAGCTGGCTACTTCAGGGTCGTCGAGACAGCGAACATCGGGAAGGATAAGAACTCGCCCGCCGAACTGAGATAGCGTACGGGGCGTCACGATCTCAAATTCGCGGTGAGTCAAAAGGAGCAGACTCATCACTCCTTTAAAAGATCGGATGAATTCTTCTGGAAAGTAATCCCGCGTTCGTGGTGAGAAGTAAACACCGATTGGATCGACCGGCTGACGCTCACCGTAAAACGTCCTCTCGTGCTTTGCGATCCAGTCGAAGACTTGCGTGCGGACAGCCAAATCATTCGATCCCGACATCACGTGTCCCTGAGCGTCCCACGAGTTTGCTCCTGCTGTGAGCTGCACGGCAAACAATGTCTTCATCGCTTCCGGGATGCTGACGCCCTTCTCCCCATCCCAGGAGTAATTCAGCATCCAAGTAGCCTTGTCGCCGGCGAAGGCTCGAAAGGCAAACATTCCAATCATCTGGTCGAGCCAGTCGAAAGCGGATTTCGATGCAGCCATGTCCGCGCCCATGCCTTGATACTCATGCGCTATTACATCTACCACCTGGTAGAGCTGGTAAACGTCCGCACCCACTCTTGGCGCCGGTTCTTCGATTCCGGGATAAATTTCGGCGATAGTCAGGCAATGCGGATTCATTGCTTTTGCGTTGTCATTGATGTCCTTCATGAACTGCGTAAGCGCTTTGATACGAAAATCAATCCAGCGGCGGAAATGCGGATCAGACACATCATTTAAACGTAAGTCGTGGCGAGCGTCCAACCCTGTTTGTTTCCGGAATGCTGCAACAGTGAAGTCATCAAAGCTGGCCCAACTCTTTTCCCATCCTTCAAAGTGCGTCATCCAGTAGGGAATGTCGACGTAGATGCCGTCGATTCCCGTTGCCGCAATCTGCCGGATCAAGCTCATATACCGTGTGCGCCACTCGGGCGGAAACGGCGAGACCCAAACATCTTCATCACCGGGACGGATCCAGAAAGCGGTCCCACCCCCGAAGATGGCAGGCTTCCCGTTTATCTGGCGCTGCACCCAGGAAGGGTGGTCTTTAAAAAATGAGTGGGCGTTTTTATCTGCATTTGCCGTGATGCATTCGAGACCTGCAATGTAGACGAACGCTTTATTGCCTACCTTATGTGCTGCTTTCGCTGCGGTCCGGATCGCGTTCAGCTTCTCGGTGGGATCGAGAAAGCTTTCATAACGTCCGGGTATATCGTTATCCACTTCGATTCCAAAAACATGGCTCTTCTCCGATTCCGAAATGATCGCCGGAACGCTGTCCCGGTTTAGACTGTGGCCAGCGATTCGTACATAGTGCGGCCACTTGTCTGCACCCTTCGAGTTCTCGGCCGCCCATGTCGCAGCGGCAAAGGCGCAGATGAGTGTGAGCGAGAGATACGCGCGCAACCGAGTTACCTGGATTCTAGAACTCGGCGCGCGCCACGATCTGAATACGCCGCGGACTGAAGCCGGATGCCAACGTATTCACGGTCCCGAAGAGCGAATCGCCGTAGGCATTGACGGGCAAGCCGAATCGCGTGCGGTTGAACACATTGAATGCCTCGAAACGGACCTGCAGACGTACTTGCTCGCGAATCGGAAATTCCTTTCGAAGTGCCGCATCAACGTTGCGAATGCCGTCCTGACGGAGATTGTCGAAGTAACGCGGCGCATTCCCAAGCTGCTGATCCCCCGGATCGGCGAAGCAGTTCACGTTGAACAGGGGCTGGCCCGTAGCCGCGGCGTGGTGATAGCTGATTCCTGTTCCAGGATCAGCGCAAGTGACGTTAGGACGCTGAGTTCCATCCGCCAATCGCGGCAGGCTCATCCCGATGGGAATGGGCTGACCGCTCTGGATGGTGAACGTCGTAGCGATAGACCAGCCTCCGATCACTCCATCGAGAATCGGGTTCATATGGCTGCCGAAGCGGAGCCCTCGCCCGACGGGAAGGTCAACTGTGGCGACAGCCGCAAGCCGGTGAGGCGCATCGTTAGCGCTGATTCCATACTCACCGCGCAAGCGGTCGAGCGCTTGCGGCGCACCGTAGCTGTAAAACCCGAGCCAATCATTAGACCCGACGGAACTGTCGTCCGTTAAATGTGAAAACGTATAGCTACCTTCAAAGGTAAGAAATTTCCCCGCCGTTTTGGCGAAAGTCAGTTGCAGTGAGTCATAACGGGAAGTAGCGGCAAGTCGAGGCAAGCCGTCAAATTCTCCATCGAACTGGGGATACGGCCGAAGAAGATTGATCAGTGGGATAGTCGGATTGTTGTAAATGGAGTCGGGCTCGTGAAAGATGGCTTTCGGACCAGAGAACAGCGGCTGAAAGGGATTCGCAACTAGTGTGCCCAACTCGTCACTGGTGTACCCGCTGCGAATGTCGGAGGGGATAAAATTTCGATTACGTGTGAAGCCCCAGCTGCCCCAAGGCAGGTGCGTGCTGCGGTTAGCGGAGTAGTCCGCGCTCACGACGATATTGCCGGGAAATAGCCGTTGAATGCCGACGCTCCATTGGTAGATCTCCGCATTCCGAGCCTTCTGATAGCTGAGGTCGCTGGGGTTGCTCAGTCCCCAAAGGGCAAGCGGACCGTATTTCGTACCTTGAGGTCCGGGTAAACCGGTCGGGAACGGATTGTCGAGCGTCGCGTACTGCGTGTCATAGTTATTCAGTGAAAATCGAATGGGCTCACTTTTTGAAAAGGCTGGCCCGGCATACTGGAAGTTTGTGGCAACGTTCATTCCGTAATAGATTCCGCCTCCGCCTCGCATCACGGTATTCGGAGTCAACGCGTAGGCAAAACCGAGACGTGGGGCGAAGTTATTACGGTCGACGCCGATGCTGCGCTGCCTAGGTATTGGAAATCGTGTAATCCCCGGAAGCGGACCCGCTGTGAGAGGAAGACCGGGAACCACGACTCCACTGCTGGTCGTGAAATCGCTGAATTGGGTGCGATTGTACCGTTCCGTGTAAGGATCGCTCCACTCGTATCGCAAGCCCAGATTGAGGGTCAGTTTACGTGACACCTTCCAATCGTCCTGAACGTAGAATCCTGTTTCGGCGGACTTATCGGCTACACGCGGACGAATAGTGATGCCCGAATTATTGTCGCCATATCCGAGCAGCAAGCCCGCGATCGGGTTGCCCTCCGTGATAGCTCCGCTCAGGGGATCGTTTGCCGTCGTCGTCTGAGAGAAGTGAAACGTGCCGGTTGCGGAATCAGGTTGGCCGAAATTGTTGTAAAAGAGACGCTGCTCACCCCCGAACTTGATCGAGTGCGCTCCACGGATCCAGTTTACAGATCCGGAATATGTGTAGAGTGTGTGAGCGAAGGAAGTGTCCACGCAGCATTGAGTGAAGAGCCCTGTGTATGGCCCGTCATCCATCGTGATGGAGGGCATGCGATCGAGGCCATTTGCAATCAGAACACTCGGGAAACCGACCGAACGAAGGTCGGGATAGTCTGAAAATCCCGGGGCAATGACGAGGTCGAGACCTGCGCGCAAATCTAAAAGGAGAGTCGGGCGAATTGTCCACGTGTAATCCGTCGCGACATTGTGGACCGTGGTTCTATAGTGGACGCCGTCACCGAAATCGCCGCTGCCAAGCACCGTAGGCACGTCGTTATCGCTTCGAAGCCGGCTGTAACGAAGTGAAAGGTGCTGATCTGAATTTATCTGTTGGTCCACTTTCGCATCGAGTTGATAACCCGCGCCGGTGCCCAACACGTTTGTTAGGAAATTATTTGTTTGTAAAAGAGGATCACCAGGCAGATTGGGGGCGGGGAAAAGTGCCGCAACGTTCAGACCGATTGGGTCTAATCTGTTCTTCGGGATGATGTTGCCAGGAAACGCGGTGCGCGAGCCGCGTGGGCCTGAATTCGGATCGTAGATCACGTCGAGAACCGGATTACCATTCTCGTCGGCATAGTAAGTTTGCGAAAAATCGCCCTGACGTTCCGCCAGTGTGGGCACTGTGGTCGCGATCTGAACCGGTGAGGAGTCTTTCACCTTCTCGAAATCAAAAAGAAAAAACGTCTTCTCCTTCTTAATCGGTCCACTGACCATGAAACCGTATTGGTCGTGTCGATGGCTGGGTTTTGGCAGCCCCGCGGAGTTACTGAAAAAATCATTTGCATCGAGGGCCGATCGCTGCCCAAA
>JBJMGM010000013.1:0-12351 GCA_045807905.1 Bryobacteraceae bacterium
GCATGGCGTGATCGGTCTCACGAAGAGTGCAGCTCTCGAATATGCAACTCGCGGGATTCGTGTGAACGACGTATGCCCCGGTCTCATCCGTACACAGATGGTCGATCAGATGGAAGCTGGCGGCCAAGGCGAGGGGTTGAAAATGATGCGCGAGATGCTGGTTCCTATGCAGCGCGAAGGGCGTCCTGAAGAGATTGCAAACACCGTACTCTTCCTGTGCAGCGATGCAGCGAGCTACATCACTGGTCAGTCGATCTCGGTCGATGGCGGCTTCGTGATGCGCTAGAGCAGGAACGCAGTTGCACAAAGGACCCTTTTTGCAACACGTTTCACGCACTTTGACGTAAAACGAGCTAGTCGCTCGCTACCCATCGTAGTTTTTCTGTCAGCCGCGGGGAGGCGGCTGATATGCGGAAGCGCGACAAAAGCAATCGGAATGTGAGGCGTCCCAAAGCCAAGCTCGGCTTACCTGATTTGGAGCACGCCAGAACGGCTGTCTTGAATAGCCTGAGATCGCCGGAGTCAAAACGTGGTTATCAGCATGCGATCAACGAATTTGTCCAGTGGTACTGCTCTGAGCCCCGGCTGTCTCTTAATAAGACCGTTGTGACGCGGTATCGAATCCATCTTGAAGACCGCCATCTTGCACCGGGCACAATCAACGGGCGGTTAGCCGCTGTCCGCCGTCTCGCTTATGAGGCGGCAGATTCTGGTCTACTCAGCCCCGAACTTGCCGCTGGAATTCGACGAGTGAAAGGCCCGCCCCAAGAAACTCGGCGTCCGTTTCGGCCATTGGCTTACATGCGACGAAGCCCGCTTACTGTGGCAGTCGCCGGGCCAGGATTCTTTAAAAGGTAAACGTGACCAGGCCATTCTCGCGATCCTGCTCGGGTGCGGGCTTCGCCGCCGCGAACTCGCCCAAGTGAATATCGCTCATCTGCAGCGTTGCGATGATCATTGGGCGATAGTGGATTTGATCGGAAAGGGCGGTCACATTCGAACTGTGCCCGTACCAGATTGGGTTAAGGGCGCTATCGATCGCTGGCTATCAGCAGCGGACATTTCCGCCGGGCGACTCTTCCGATGTGTCTGCCGGGCCGGCAAGTGCTGGGGCGAGGGCATGACCGAGAAGGTAATTTGGCACGTTGTGAAGGACTACACGCGCAAGCTCGATTTATCTAACGTTACGCCGCACGACCTCCGACGATCCTGCGCTAAATTCTGTCATGCCGCGGGCGGTGAGTTGGAACAAATTCAATTCTTGCTCGGGCATGTGTCCGTTCAAACCACGGAAAGATATCTCGGCTGCAAGCAGCGCATACGGGAAGCCGTTAATGATCGGATCGGCATAGACGCCTGAACGGTTGAGCAGAGGGCACGTTAGCCGACTAACCGTCCAAGGGGACTGCTGTACGCCCCGCCGTTCGGTAGATCTGTTCCGCCCTGGTCAGAGTTGCCGTGCACGCCGATTGTTTCCGGAGGGCGCATAATCCCGAGATTGATGGCGACAGAGTGCATCAAAGCATCCATCCCACCCGCAACCAGGTCAATGAAAGTCCAGTTGCAAGCGGGGATGAGCCGTCGCTAATCCGGCAGTCCGAGTCGCCGCATCAGGTCGGCATAGCGCGGATCGGGACGAACCGAGTCAAGCGCCGGGTACCGAATGATAGCGAGGAGTTCGCGGTCGCCGGCGGCATATGCCTTCTCCAGGTACTGGAACGCTTGGTCGCGGTGTCCGCTGATCGCACATGCTACTGCAACAGCGGACGAGGTGTCGGCGTCTTCTGGTGCGAAATTACGAAGGATTGCCTCACGATAGCCGTTCGCATCAGCGCTCGTGGAGGGTGGTTTCGGCAAGTCCCACTGGACCTCTCTCACTGCCTCTGCGAAACGGCCGGTTGTAGCGTACAACTGCGAGAGCTTGTAATGCAACGGGGGAAAATCGGGGTCCCGTGCGTGCACTTTTTGGAACTGGGTCAGTGACTCCGAATACCGGCGGGCCGCCATCAGGAATATGCCGTAGTTCGTGTTGACAATAGAAGAAAGAGGATCGAGCGACAGGGCGATCTGGAACTGTTTCTCCGCATGCTTGAGGCGGCTTTCAGGAATGAGGTAGGCCATGGCATAGAAATAATGAGCGGCAGCATTGCTGGGGCTTAACTCGATCGCACGCCGGAATTCTGTTTCGGCTTCGCTCCACCTCCGTGCTGTGGCCAGGGCCATGGCACGCGCCGAGTGCGCCTCGGAAAGAGAGTCGTCCAGTTCGAGCGCTTTCCGCGTCGCTTCGTCCGCCAGAACATTGCCCTGAAGCGAAGTGATGCCGATGCCGTAGGCGGGAGCGACGTTGTAGGTGTCCGCGAGCCCGGTATAAGCGAGGGCATACTTAGGATCCGCGGCAATTGCCTGCTGGAATAGATCAATGCTTTTCTTGAGGCCCTGCGCGGTTCGCCCGTGCCAAAGCTGGCGCCCTTCCAGATACAGCCGGTAGGCTTCCGGGTTCGCAGTCCCCGCTCGAACCATCCGCTGCTGTTCGCGGTCGCCGAGCTGACGTCGCAGTCGGCTCGAAATGGCGCGAGTGATGTCACTCTGGAGTTGGGTGATGTCGGCCAGCTTGCGGTCATAGTGAGAGCCCCAAAGCTCGGTGCCGTCGGCGGTGTTTACCAAGTCGGTTTGCACGCCCACTTCGTCGCCATGCTGCGTGACGCGTCCCATCAAAATCGCGCTCACCTGAAGCGCTTGGCCAATCTTCTGCGGGTCCTCCTCATTTCCCTTGTAGCGGAACACCGTGCTCCGTGCCATGACCTTAAGGTCAGCCAGTTGCGAGAGACTGCTGATCAGGCTATCAGTCAAGCCGTCGCTGAGGTATTCATTCTTTGCATCGGCAGTCCTATTGACAAACGGCAGCACCGCAATTGAGTCGACCTTGCCCTTCTGGTCCTTTCCGCGCAGAGAGTACACCCCCGCCGCTGCCGCAACCACCACAATCGCAGCGACACAGGCGATCAGGTATTTGCGCGAACCGCCGGCCCGGATGAACGAGGAACTCGCCGATGGCACTGCGCTCGCGGCTATCGAAGCGCTCGACGAACGCCCAGAGTCAAGGTCCCGTTTCAGGCGCGCGAGGTCGGTGCGCAGATCGGCCGCGCTCTGATGACGAAGATTGCGTTCCTTCTCCAGTGCCTTGTTGATGATGCGCTCCAGTTCTGCTGGCACGTCGGGATTCAGGAGCACTGGAGGCACCGGAGCGCGGTTCAGAATGGAATCGAAAATCATCGCCGAGCTTTCCCCGCAAAATGGCAGCATGCCTGTAGCCATTTCATAAAGCACCACGCCGAAGGAGAATAAATCCGTTCGGGCATCCAGTTCCTCGCCACGCGCTTGCTCAGGAGACATGTAGGCGACCGTTCCGACCGTGTGTCCCGGGTTGGTCTCAAGGTCGACCGCAATCGTCTCTGTAGTTCCACGGTGCGGGTGCGGAGATGTGCGGTGCACTGGAACCGGCCGTGCCAGACCGAAGTCGAGAATCTTCGCGTGCCCGCGCATCGTGATGAACAGGTTGGCAGGCTTGATATCGCGATGGATGATGCCCGCGCTATGCGCAGCATCGAGAGCGTCGGCGATCTGATTGCTCCATCCCAGCAACTCGGACAATGGCACCGGTCCGCGTCCCACACAGTATTTGAGGGTCTCGCCCTCCATCAGCTCCATCACGAGGAACGGCTGGCCCTGCTCGTCTTCGCCGATGTCGTGGACCGTACAGATATAAGGGTGATTGATGCGCGAGGCTGCGCGTGCTTCTCGCCGGAATCGCTCGAGCGCGAGAGGATCGGATGCAAGAGAGTTGGGCAGGAACTTAATTGCTACGTCGCGTCCGAGCCGGACATCTTCCGCTCGGAAGACCACGCCCATACCTCCCCCGCCGAGATGCGAAACAATTCGGTAATGGGAGACGGTACGGCCGACCAACGGTTTGCAGGGAGCATAGCACAGGCACGTGTCAGCCGCACGATCTCATTTGATATCTGAATTTAAAACGGAGGGCCGTGGACATAGTGCACGTCCACTTCTACGTGACCTTATCAAGTAGAACGTACATTATTGGCGTTTTACGATTGACAGTGACGTTTTACGCGCGTAGAGCCATCACGCCGAAACTGGACTGTAGAGTGCCAGGCTGTATTTTGCGCAGGTTCCGAACGGCGCTCGGGTGAAAACTGAATTTCGACTGATCGCTCGTATGTAGTCGCACAGCGTTTAGCAATCCTGGAGGTTAGTCTGACGCCACTTGGACGAGAAACGCGCATCACGTACATTGAGGGTCCAAGATCGCGTTAAACGCCCACGTTAGTAGCGTGCCTTTGGAACCGTGGGAAGCTTCAGGATTGGCTCCACTCCGCCTGCCCAGGGTCATCATTGACGAGCCGGCTTCTTTCTTGGCGCCGTTCTGTTCGCAGCCGCTTTCTGGGAACGGACTTCGGCAGCTTTTTTAGAAGCCTTCCGAGCGCGCTCCGATCTTTCTTCTGCTGTCATCGTCTCAAGCGATCGCTTCCCGCCAATTCTGCCGCCGCGTGCACCCTGTTTTCGGAAGAACTCTAAAGCTTCCTCCGAAAGAACCGCTTTCTTCGTCATCTTCTGCGACCATCTTAACCCCGTATAGACCAACAATTCAATGGACGTATCTACATCTAAAGGCCCTTTAGATACTGTTAACCGAGGTCCTATGCCAACAGATCTTCTGGTGCTTTGCGATAGTTCAAGCACCATTTCGATCGCCACCGACCGGGTCCAAACCTATTTAGAGAATGCACGGGCCAGGAATACATCACCGGCTATCGTTCCAGCTTCCAGTTGTTCGAGATGTGGTGTGAGATGGCGCGATTGAACTGTATGCCGGCAACCGATGCGACCGTCGCCCTGTACCTCAGTGCGCAAGCAGGACGACTGAAGTCTTCGACTCTCGGACACCACTTGGCGGCAATCGCTAAGGCGCACCAAGCGGCAGGTTTCCCTTCACCATTGAAAGACAACATGTTGGTGAAGGAGACACTAAAAGGCATCAAAAGGACCCATGGAACTGCTGTGACACAGAAAGCCCCGGTTCTCACCGAAGATCTTCGCGGGATGATGCGCCTGCTGCCGACCAGTATGCAAGGAAGCCGCGATCGAGCGCTTTTGCTGATGGGTTTCGGCGGTGCTTTCCGGCGATCAGAACTGGTGGCACTGGAAGTCGCTGATCTGGAATTGAAGCCCGAAGGATTGCTGGCGATTTTACGAAGGTCTAAAACAGATCAGGAAGGCGAGGCCGCCCCGTGGCCATCCCTTATGGATCGCATTTAGAAACGTGTCCTGTCCGCGCGATACAAGACTGGCTGAGTGCGGCGGCAATTACGGAAGGACCGATTTTCCGGCCGATACGCAAGGGTGGTTCTGTGCTTGGGTCCCGGCTTACCGGGCACGCAGTCGCTGATATCGTGAAAAAGTACGCAAAGGCAGCTGGACTTCAGCCGGAAGCGTTCTCGGGGCACTCACTCCGGGCCGGCTTCGTTACCAGCGCCGCTCGAGCTGGCGAGCCTGAGAGACGCATAATGAGGCAAACTGGGCACAAATCGATCGAGATGGTGCTGCGCTACGTCCGCCAGGCAAACTCGTTCACCGATAACGCGGTCCGGTCCTTGGGCCTATGAAGGTAAACTAATTCCGCACCATCAGGCCCAATCGCCGCAGCCCACAGCCAATACTCTCCGAGTAGCCCGTCACCTGTCCGCAATCGCGGCCTCGAACTTCCCAAGAAGGACTTCTGTCAATCGCGCCGTTGAATCTCGCGTGTCCGCTTCATCGCGCGGGGCGAGTGAACCAGAATGCAATGGATCACAGTTATCAACTCAATTGGACGTACTCTTCGGCGCGAAGGTTCGAAAGGGCCTCTGCCGTAGGATTTTTTCCACTTCTTCGTAGCCAAGTGGAAAAGCATAGTTGTAGCGAGCTAGTAATGCAAATACGAATTGTCCGTTGTGCGCCATCTCGCCAGGTCCAAAAGCGCAGCGCCAAACGAAAGCTGTTCCCGTTCGTTCCACTGAGCCGTTGTGAGAACGAGGATCGGGATATCCTGCCGAGGTATAGCCTCGGTCCAGAGGGGATGCCGGATGGTGATGCTTGGACCACTTTCCTTTACATTGCCAGTTTGAATGTCAATCGCTTTCCATGTACCACTGAGCACCGTGTATCCTTTCCAGGTTTCAGGCAGTATAACGGCGAAACCGTACCGTCGACTTGTATAGACGACCCTCTGCCCCCGTTGCGTGTTGTCGGTTGCTGTTGATACCGAAGTCTCACCGGAATGCGTATTAGGCGACTGCATTACTGGGGCGACCAGCAATACGGCAAGACTTCCCAGTGTTGAAATCGCCACCATCGATAATCTTCTTTCCTTTTGGCGGTGAGCTTGGATGCCGATACAACTAAGAGCCTCTGGTAATATCATCCCTCCCTGCATGGCAGCTAAGCCATTGCTCGGTGTAAAGCACGTGCCGATTAGTGGATGAATAAGGTTTGAGACCTCAACCTTTGCCATTCTTTCCGAGCTGTCGGCCATCCGGAAAGTATTGCTGAGGGCCGAATCCGGCAATTCAATTGAGGCTGGGAGTTCCCGGGTGGGCGAACAGCAGCTTCGCAGCGGTACGGTTTTACCTTCGATAATTGGCATTTGTGAAGGTAAAGGTTCGTAAACACGAGACCGAATTCTATTTCCGGACTGAACGGACTTACTGGTCCTAATCCGGGAACCGCTGTTTCGAAGAAACTGGACACGCCTTCACGGAAGCGCAGCGCAGGTCACCCATTGGAAGGTTATAATAATCAGCCATGTTGGCGTACGATCCAGCCCTTCTAGCCGCCGTCCGAACGCCTCCACAATCAATCGTCGACGTTATCCGAACTATGCAGGTTATCGAGACCACGTGTATCGACGGCGATGGATTGAAATGGTTCAACTGGCTATACCTCCAGGTGACCGAAGCGGTGGAAACTCGCGTCGCTTCCGGGGGATTTGCGGATACCGATTGGCTCGCGGCACTCGACGTTCAATTCGCTCGGTTGTACTTTGGGGCGCTTGAATCAGCGCTCTCGGGCCAAGGCAGCCCCGACTGTTGGCAGGCACTGTTCGGGTGCCGGAGCCGAGCCAAAATCGCCCGTATCCAGTTTGCCTTGGCCGGCATCAACGCCCACATCAATCACGATCTTCCCCAGGCCATCGTCGCCACTTGTCAGGCCACTACCACACTTCCGCAACACGCAGGGGTGCAATACAACGACTACACGGCACTCAACAGCACCTTAGATACGCTGGTCGAATCGGCTAAGCAAATGTTACAGGTCCGTCTTCTTGGTGACCCGCTCCCGCGCGTTTCTCATCTCGAAGACACTATCGCCGCCTGGAGTGTAAGTGCGGCACGCGAACAGGCGTGGCAGAATGCCGAAGTCTTATGGAATCTGCGGGATTTGGCGCCACTTTCCTCGAATTTCATGGATACACTAGACGGTCTTACGACGCTCGCCGGCAAGGTTCTTCTGGTCCCCGTCCCCTGATGCTGGGCATCCGCCCGACTTGGCGGAGCAAGTGCGGGCGGGCTGAGCGTCCCGAACTCCGGTACGAGCGAGCTTGGAGCTGAGATGCCTTTCTTTCGGGACTAATGTTGTTGTCCTCCGGATTTTGTCCGGATTGCCGACCCTCCGGACACGACAAGTGAACAAACCTGTCACTCGGCAGGTAATGCGTTGGCAGCGTGAATGCTACCGTTCCCCAAGACTCTTCGGGCGTAGCTGGCAACGTTCTCCACGCCGGAAGCATATTGTAGATTGGATGAAGTTTGGTTCCGTTGTAGGCGCCGGTGGCCAGAAACACATCTCCATTGAAGTAGTCGACCAAATCTCGCAGAAGCAAGGCCGCATAGGTGGTCAGAAGGTGCGAACTGAGGAAATTCATATCAAGCTGGTCTGTCGGACGAAGCCGGACGGGCAGCTTTGAGTAATCGCGCGTGTCGCATAAAAACAGCTCGTGTGCATGACGCAGAGATTGACGTGTAATCTGCCAAATGCCCATCGAACTGTTCAGAACCCATGCCTTGCGACCTCGATGCTGGAGCACGATGTCGTCTCTCCCGATATCCCTTTTCCAAATTGCATTGTTCAGGTCCCCTGGCGCGTTCAGGAAATTGTTCTCCATTGCGCCGATCCCAAGCAGGACATCAATAGGCAGATCGTAGAATTGGGCAACTTCGATGATGTCTTCGGCCAAACCTTCGGCCTGTTCGAGGCTAGGCCGTGAAAATTGGTTTTCGTCCCAGGTTCTCGGGTCAGTGAGCGACTTAAAGCAGATGAATTGTCGTACGTACGATTGGAGTTCGGCCGAGGGTATCTGCTCCAGGTTTGGGAAATCGGGGCTGCTGTAGGCCTGGGCGAGCAGATTTGTTTGGCGCAGATCCTCGGAGAATTCAGGGCGTGTAATCCAGGAATATTCGACAGGCGCAGTGAGGTGATTTGCCCTCAGCTCCGCCAGCTCCTCTACACCGGCCGACACGTCGTCCGCCAAGTGTGCCGATATGCGATACGACAACCCTTTTGAGATGTGATCAGTTGGTCAGTAATACGTTTGTGCCTCGAAGCGACTCCCGTGACCGCAAGTAGTCGGACATCAAGTACGCCGAGAGCTCCTCATCGAAGCCGGCCAGCTTACCGATCAGCTAACGGCGGGCCAAGAGATTACAGAACATCCATTCGCGTGGCTGATTTGCTGTAACATCTGAGGCTTGGGAAGCAGCAGGAACTGAGGCCAGTAGTACTAAGCGAATGCGCCCGCTGTTGACATCAAGATCTCAGCCAATGTGATCCAATGGGCTCGCATACTCATCCGTGCGAATACCCATTCGAGCGCGACGCACGAGCCTTCAGAGTACCCATAATCGGGGTGGTTTAGAGTGTGTCGAAGGTCGGCTGTGCCCCCTTAAATACGGGACTGAGCCGAAAGGAGGAGCGTCCGCGAGAATAAAGGGCGACTCCGGCGAGTTCGCGAAATGGACAGCGAAACTGCAGACAGTGTAAAGTTGCCGGGGTTTTGGCACTCGCAACTCTGTGTCGTCCCTTCAACGGGACGCTCTAGCTCGTTTTCCATCTTCGCTACTTCTCTGCGGCGAACACTGCCCTCCCCTCGCCGAAGTAGCCGTCCGTTCCGAGGTCCTCGATTAGAGACACTTCCCTTCGTGTACTAAATCGCTCAGGTTCGCGGCTCGCGCTTATGACCGTTTACGTTACGGCAAACGCCACCAATTCCGGATACGTTTTCACCAATTCTGTTGGAGCTTTCACTTTCTTGCCGGAAAGCATACTCTTCAGTTCCGTCGCATTCGCGGCGGCTTTGCCAAGGTGGTGATTATTGGCAACGACAAAGGTTCTCTCGGCCTGTTCGCTGATTTCTTCGATTCTTTCTTTCCATGGTTCGAGCTGATCCGGTGTGTATAGAAAGTTGTAGCGATCTTCAGTCCTTTTTGCCGCAAACCACTGTTGATAGTTGCGGCCGTGCAAACGTACGTAACCCGTGGGACAGGTGACATGCGCCGTGCCGCGCATGGCTCTTCCTAACAGCGGCTGATGGATATTCACAAAGCCGACACCGAGTCTTGAAAACTCGCGCAACACGGCCGGATCGCTCCAACTGGAATGTCGAACCTCAACGGCCAAAGGGTAGTCGCCAAACATCGCGATGAGCTTCTCGAGATACTCCCGATTCTCCTCGACCTTCTTAAAAGAAATTGGAAAGTGCGCGAGCTCGGCGCCGAGTTTGCCTTCTGCGAAAAGTGAGTCGAGACCTTCGCGTGTGAGCTTTTCATCTTCCGAACTGAATCGCAATGTCGACGCCGAGGTCGGTTCTACAGTCGCTAGAGGCGAGTGGGTAAATGCTTTGTAGAGTTTCGCCGTGAATAGGAACTTTGGATTGGCGTCGTTCACCAAGCGCACCACTGCTTGCCCGTTGACGGGCGGAGAGGACCGTAAAAGGATGTACTGCAGCGGTGGGATGTTGGGCGTGTTCAGGTCGATCGGATAGACGATTCCGGCCCAATCTTTGTAGGAGAAGCCTGCCGTGCCCACAAAAATATTCATCGCAGATTCAATAACTTACCAGATCAGCCGCGCCGAGTACCATTGACACCCGAATGGCCGCGCCGTTAGCGTAATGGCGTAGGCGAATAAACAGCGAACATGAGCCGGTTGCACTCCATAGCCGCCGTCCGTACCCAGGTAGAAGCCCATCTCACTGGTCGTACATCGACCGCGTTTGTCGGGCACGTACGCCCGGCTATGCCGACGCTTCCTACAGGAATCGAGGATATCGATCGGCAAATCGGTGGAATTCCGCTTGGGGCGATTACCGAGCCGGTCGCTCGAAGATACACTTCCTCGGGGCAGAAGAGTCTTCAAGCACAGTTGTTAGCTCACGCTACTCGAGAGCGCGTATGTGCCCTCGTCGATGCCACCGATTGGTTTGATCCGAAGTCAGCCCAGAGCATGGGAGTCAATTTACAGCGGCTGTTATGGGTCCGTTGCGGCGGACGAGAGATGAAAGCTTTGGAGCAGGCATTCAAGTGTGCAGACTTGCTGCTTCAGGGTAGCGCTGGATTTGGAGTAATCATCCTCGATCTCGCGGGCTCCTCTCCGCGTTATGTACGCAAAATCCCGTTGACGACCTGGTTTCGTTTTCGGGGCGTCATTCAGAAGCAGGAAACAGCTCTGGTCGTCTCTACTCCATGCTCCGTGACCTCCACCTGTTCCGAGTTGACGCTTATGCTTTCTGCTGAACATGTGCGATGGTCGCAAACCATCGACAGAGGTGCCGCGCATACGAGAGTGCTCGCAGGATTTGATTTTGAAGCGGATATCGCACGCAAACGTGCGTTCAAAAAGCCAGTACAACCGGCAAGTCACAGGCTGTTGGCCTACCCACGACTGGCTTAAGAACTATGCGATTCGGCTGCATCTTCGTGCCCCATTTTGCCGTGCAGGCCGCATTGCGCTGCGAGCCGGGCGAACAGTGCAAACGCGATCAACCCGTCGCCCTTCTTGACGGACCCGATTCTCTGTTGCGGGTATGTGCTTTTAACCCGAACGCTCAACGTGCCGGGATCGAAATCGGCATGACCAAGGTTCAGGCCGAGCAATGTCCCGGCCTCGTGTTACGCAAGCGAGTCATAGCTCAGGAGAGATCCGCGCAAGCGGCTCTCATTGACTGTGCGTCAGCGTTTTCGCCCCTCGTTGAATCAACAACAGAAGGTGCCGTTACGTTCGAGATCACCGGTAGCAATCGGGTATTCGGTCCACCTCATAGGCTCGCCAGACGAGTCGTCGAAGCTGCTGCTCGGCTGGGTTTGGAAGTGAATGTCGCACTCGCTGAGAATGCAGATGCCGCCTTAGTCGCAGCAAAAGGATCGGCCGGCATAACCATCATTGCGTGTGGTGAAGAAGTCAAATGCTTATCCTCGCTGCCCATCGACGTACTTTCGCCGAGGCTAGAACAGGCGGAGATTCTCGACAGCTGGGGTATTCGCACGTGTGGCGATCTAGCGGCCCTGCCACCAGTGCCGCTCGTTGAGCGGCTTGGACAAGCCGGACTGCACCTGCACATACTGGCTCGCGGTCAAGTTCAGAGGAACTTGATTGCAGTCGATCTGCCCAAAAAGTTTCAAGAGCGTATTGAGTTAGAAGACTCGGTCACCGATCTCGAATCGCTGGCATTTATCCTCAACCGCCTGCTGAATCAGATATTCGCCAGATTGAGCGCACGGGGCTTCGCGACGGATGAAATCCGGTTGTCGCTGGATCTCGAAGTCCATCCGGATCGTGATATGCGGCAAGAGACGGCACAACCAGCTTCGGCAGTGTTCGAACGTAGGCTCAAATACCCTGTTCCCATCAAGGACTCAAAAGCCTTACTAAAGCTGCTGCAACTGGATCTCGCCGCACACAATCCCGGCGGTCCGGTACAGGCTGTGGCACTTGAAGCCATGCCGGCCAAGCCGCGCCACACGCAAGCGGGGTTATTTGCACCGCGCTCCCCCGAGCCGGAAAAGCTTGAGGTCACGCTGGCACGTCTTCGAGCTGTGATCGGAGAAGCTGATGGGCAAGGTCGTGCGAGAGTCGGTGCCGCCCACGTTTGTGATTCCCATAAGCCAGACGATTTCCAGGTTCTTCCTTTTACCTCGCAGCCCGCGAAAGCGAGTCAATGCAGCTCTTTGAACAAAACAGACGTATCGCTCAGCGCCTTCCGCCCTCCATTAAGCGCGCGAGTGCGGTGTAAAGGGACGC
>JBJMGM010000014.1:0-4900 GCA_045807905.1 Bryobacteraceae bacterium
AACTCGAAGCGGGTTTCCTCGTGTGAGGACAACTCAGTGTTAATTAGATATTGCATAGCGCGGGCGAGTCTAATCACTCGCCCGCGCTCCTTACATGTCATCTAAGCGCTGGAGCGAACCGCTGACCGACGCCTAAGTTTATTTTGGATGACTTCAATACTGAAATCTGAAGCAGAGCGCGCTCTCATCAGCGGTCGCTCAGCTTGTTCTCGTTAGACGGTATGCGTGGTCCCCTGTGCTGTTGCGTCGCATTCGCAGCGGCCGCGTGCGCCGGTCAGCCGCCGCAGGCTGCACTTGTCGGCCCCTCTGAGTTCCAGCAGCACGTTCGCGATGCCTATGCTCGTCCAACATCTTCTTTCTACCACTACCAGTTACACGCTGCTCTGTCTGGCGACAGAGCAGCCATTGACTCATTCTTCTACCAGACGCTCTACGACGCGCGTAGCCCGTACTTGCCGGGTAGTGACGAGGAGCTGCATGTGTGGGAGCTTGAAGCACTGCTGCACACACTCAGCGAGGATAGATTCATTTCCGAACTAAAGCGCCACTATCCCGAAGTGCAGAAAGCAGTCTTGGCGCCGTTCGATGAGCGTATGTTGCAGCACCGGTTCCCGAAGATCACAGCGTTACGCGCAAAGTTTTTCCCGCGATGAGCCAACCGTCTAACAAATCGCTCCAGCCAACCGCTCTTTGGCATTGCGCGTCGAAGTCGATCTTGATTACTGTATCCTCAACTGTAGCGCAGCCTCGCTCCCAGAGCGGTGGCTGAGCTCCGTCTCGTTAGATGCAGTTCCCGCGGCTAGTCGTTCCGACGACACTCACTGCTATCGGATTCTTTCTGCTCACGCAGGGAATCGATTCCTTAAAGGTCGAGCATCATGGAATTCGCTTGCTGGATGTCGAGTGGTTTGCGCAGCTCACGAGCCTAAGTTACCACACGGTGGGCGTTGTCTGCGTGGTGTTTGGATTCGCACTGATGTTCGTCGGTTCCTGACATATGCCGCCGCGCGGACAAGCGCACCGTCGCAGCTATCCCCGGCATCAAATCACCACGTTCCTTTCGTTTCGTGATTCCAGTTGCTGCGTTCTTCGGCTTTATTGGCTGGGCGATTGTCAGCGCATTGTTTACAACACGCCGCATCTAACCAATCGATGAAGCCAACGGCCCCATTGCGAAATGAGTTTGGTGCGTTTGCCACAACACCCTGCCGTGGCTTATCTTTGTCTCGTTAGACCTAAACACGCGCATGAAGCGAATCCTGCGCAAATCCATTGTAATTACACTGGCTGCATTGTTTGTCGGCTCGATCTTGTTTCTCGGCTGGCTTGATGACTATTACTATCGCACTCGGCCGCGCGAGCCAGACCCGGCATCTGGTCGGATATTCCCTGAACAGGTAAAAGGCACGACCGGCGCGGCGCGAGTTTACCTCACGCACACCGACATTTTGCCCTTTCATTATGGTGAGTACTTTTTAATTGCATTCTTCGCGGCAGGGGCTCTTCTCGAAACTCATTGGAGAACTTTTCGGAATCCTCGCGAGGACATGCCGAAAAAGCCTTACTGACATGGCCCACTTAGGTCTAACCAATCGCTGGAGCCAACCGCTGGCCTCAGTACTGAAAGGCTGAAGGAAAAATTATTGAAGGATGAAGTGAAAGCAAAGCTGGCTCCCGCCAGCAGTGGCTCAGCTCCTTATCGTTAGGCTCCTTGCGCACAAGTGCATGCAAAACCCTCATGACCCGCTGGCTATTACGCCGGAAGAAGCTACCGAGTTCTACTGCGTTCTGGGCCGCGCCTTGTGGGCGCTCGGCGCATTTGAATACTACGTTGTCTACTACATTGTTGTCGTGCTCCGTGGCTCCTTTGACAGCATGGAGGCAGCCGAGCGCGAGCTTGACCGCGCGTTTGCGTTCACGCTCGGCAATCTTCTCCGAGAGTTTCGCAAGTATCGTGACCTGTCGCCGGAACTGGATCGCAGGCTCGACGCTTTCTAAACAGAGCGAGATTGGCTATGCCACCGCATCTATCGCGAGAATCACCGGGACCTACTTGACCGCTCTCGGTTTGAGGGACTGCTGCAGCGACTACACGCTTTCAAGATCGAGGCGAGTGCATTGTGGGAGATACTGGATCGCAGCTTTGATACATGGCTCGACGCACAGGGAGTTACCCAGGCAGAATTGGACGAGGGCATCAAACGCACTCTTGACGAGTGGAAAGGAGTCTAACTAGGCGATTGCAGCGAACCGCGACATAGTGCGACAACCGTGACTTTCGTGTTTGCCATCCACACGTCTTGTTTCATGAAGAGCTTTACAGGTTTCGCGGTCGCTGATCTTGTGTCTCGTTAGGACGACGACAGAAATGCTATGAAACGCACATGGACCATCATCGGCGTAACCGACGTTCCCGCCAGCTTCAAATGGTACCAGTCGCTCTTCGGCCAGCCCGAGACGCTTCCGGGCCATGACTACTTTGGTCAGATCCTGGATACGGATGGAACCGTTTTGCTCTGCCTCCACCAGTGGGGCGCGCATGAACATCCCACCTTGATGAGCCCGGACGAGGCGTCACCTGGCAACGGGCTCCTCTTGTTTTTCCGCGTCGACGACTACGAAATGGCGCTGAAGAGGGCACGCGCTCTCGTCGACCGGTTCGAAGAGGAGCCGCACGTGAACCCGAACACTCAAACAAGGGAGTTCTCACTCCGCGATCCGGACGGATACTACGTCACGATCAGCGAGCTTTCTGCGCCCCAACGAGACGGGCCCGTTAGACGGCATGAGTGAACTTCTCGCGGGCAAGGTTCGGGCTGGCTTCGGCGATGCCTCTCGCTGGTTGAAGCTTTTAACTCCGCGTATAGCGAGAAGTTATGTATGTCCGTGTTCGCTGGCTCGCTGAACATCGCGCTCGATCACGTGTTTGATTGGTTTGACCCCGCTATGAAGCTCACAGAATTTGGTTCGGCCGAGAAGAGTACGGCAGCGAGCGCGACATACTGCTGCTTCCCTGCGAACTGGTGAGCTTCGATCATCGAAGATCGTTCTTGTGGACGCCGACGCCTGGGGCAAGGGATCGACGAGATCCGTGGGTCGTCGAGATCGTTACCGACCGTCAATCTGAGAAATCATTTCGGCTTGCAAAATGGCGATGTGGTCGAGATCAGGGTGCCACTAGTGGCGTCCGGAGATGAGCAACGATCAGAGCGACCCGGCGCTCGGTTTGAGCTAGTTGTGGTTTCGGCTGATGGTCATCGGGCAGGCAACTCAGCGTAGCGATGACTGAACGAAGCATCGCGGCTTACGACGTATCGCCGCGGGTCAAGAGGTACGACGCCGACATGGAGCTGATGCACCCGAATCGATCAAAGATGGTCCAAATCGCTCTTGAGGTGTTGCCGTTTCCCAGGACAGCAGGTCTTCGAGCAATCGATTTAGGAATCGGTACCGGTTATTTCACTGAGCGCTTTCTCAATAACTTTCCGAACAGCCGTGTTCTCGGCATTGACGGCGCTCAGGCGATGATTGAGCTGGCGAAGGCACGCCTCACCTCGTTAGCGTCGCGAGTCCAATTCGTCATCGGCGATTTTCGGCAATTGCAAGAACTGGCTCCCGGTGCCGGCAGCGTCGATGTCGTGTTTTCTGCGTACGCGCTTCACCACCTTAATCGCGCCGACAAGGAGACGGTGCTAAGAGAAGTGGTTGAGCTTCTCGTGCCGGGCGGTTGGTTCGTGAACGCCGATTTGATTGTGGCCGGTTCACCGGAACTGGAGAGCCGTTTACAGGAAATCCGTGTAACTGGAATTGTGGAACGCGCGCGTGGCTCTGACACCCGATTCGTCGATTCGGCATCAACGCGCCGTTTCCTCGCTGATCTCGAAAAGAACGAGCGTGATCAACCACTCACCCTGGCTGAGGATTTAGAGGTCCTTCGGAATTCTGGTGTGAAGAACGTCTCCGCGTTCTGGCTCGAATACCGCGAGCTGGTGAGCGCCGGACAAAAATGACGTTTGCGATCAAAGCTGCGGTTATCGATCCGCAAGCGAGAACGTTCGCGTTCGCCGCTCAGAAGACGATGTACGGTGGGAAGCACATCGACACGGGCGATATAATCTTTGTTTTCGCGAGTGAGAACGAAGGCGGGCCAGGTCTCATTGTGAGCGGCGTCGTTACTTCGGCCAAAGCGATCGCGAAGAGACGCGGGGTCGCCCGGCAAACGCCGCGGGTCAGCATTACTATCAGGCGTACTGCGCTCGCCAAGCGGCGCCTCGGGCGCAGCGAGCTGAAACGTTTTTGCGACTGGAGCGACGGTCGCCCTGAAACCGAACTCAATTTCAAATTCTATCGCCAGGCAACGAACAAAATCGTTGGCATCTCGGATAAAGCGGCAGCATTCGTGCGCGCATTTTTTTAAGCGGCGGATTCGGAGACTACTCGCAAACCGCGTCGCCGCGTGCATAATCCGGCTGTATTCGATGGGAACAAGGACGCTCGCCGTGCTCATCACGATTGCGTTCAGCGTGATTGGTGTATTGGGCGACTACTTCCTCAAGCTCGCAAGCGCGCGAGAGCAGCCGCTACGGACCAGTTGGTTTTATCTTGGCTTCGCACTCTACGCCTCCACCGCCTTCGGCTGGGTGTTCGTGATGAAATACCTGAAGCTGGCTACGATCAGCGTCCTTTACTCTGTTTCCCTGGTCCTGCTCCTTACCGCGATCGGCGTGTTGTTGTTCCAGGAGTCACTGAATTACTTTGAAGTGATCGGAATCGTGTTGGCGGTGATGTCGCTCGTGCTATTGATGCGCTTGGCTTAGCGGCCCTGATGAAATGGGAAAAGTTGCTTTTGATTTTACGAGCAAGTTTTCGATGTTGAGTGCCGGATGAACAGCGCGCAGAT
>JBJMGM010000015.1:0-36119 GCA_045807905.1 Bryobacteraceae bacterium
ATCGAGGCGGATGATTTCCCGCGTGTGATCTCAAAGCTGGAGCGCTACGGCGGCCGTACCACGCTTCTCAGTTCTGCGAAAGATTATGCGGTGTTTGCCCTCTCTTCGGGAATTTCATTGCGCGTCCAGCTTGCCGGCAAACGAGATTGGGGCGTAGCCCTTGTTGCGTGTACAGGCTCCAAAGCGCACCTGCGGAAGCTGACTGCCGTTACGGGCAGCCTGAAGACGCTGAGGTTGAATGGACGCTTCCCCAGCGAGAGCAAAGCCGACCCTCCACTAGCCGCTGTGGATTGCAGCGAGATTTACTTGCGCATCACTGCGCGATGGGTCGCGGTTAACGTTTCGATTCGACCATTTGTCGAAGATTATCGCTCAGAGTCCAGCGGGTAGGCCGGGCATAGATGGGCAGAGGCTGTTCGGCGGACACCAGCCGACGTCGTTACTACGCGTCGAACAGCGGTACCAGGCACGACGTGAGAAAGGGCCTTCTAAGCTTGTTCGTACAATACGAGTTGAGCTACGTTCGAGTTCCCTCTATCCGCCGACTGAACTTAGACATTCCGCCCAAAGTATCAGTTGTAAGTGTCTGTCTACTGATCCTCGCACTCTCTGCCGCGGCAACTGCAGCAACACAAAGCAGGCAGGCGCCGTCAGCTAGTCCCGCACCGGGCACACAAACTCCTGGTGCGCAAAATGCTCCTCCACCGAACGAGCCCCAACGCAGGGGCGGATTTGTGCCCGGGCAGAAGCGTCCGCCCGCCGATCCAGCACAGATCGCGCGAGGTAAAACGTTGTTTGACATTAACTGCCGCGGCTGTCACGGCGCGGATCTGCGCGGCGGTGATTTGGGCGGCCCTAATCTTCTGCGTTCGCAGGTTGCGCTAAGCGATCGCAACGGCGAGTTGATCGTTCCGATTATTCACGGGAGCCGTCAGAAGATGGGAATGCCGGCAATAGGGTTGAGTGATTTGGACGCAAACGCGGTGGCTGCGTATGTGCGCAGCGTCATCCAAAGCATCCAGAAGCAGGGTGCCCCGCCATCTGCCGGCCAGCAAGCGCCAAGCATTCTCATCGGCAACCCCGACGAAGGCAAAGCCTACTTCGCGGTGAAGTGCAGCGCTTGCCATTCGGTTACAAACGATCTCAGCAAAATTGCCAGCCGGATCCCCGATCCCAAGCGGCTGCAAGACGCCTGGCTTGCTGGCGGCACACGCGAAGAAGAGTTGCAATCAGAAGGAACAGCCTCAACTGCTCGAACAGTGACCGCCACAATCACTCTGCGTTCCGGAGAAAGCGTGCAAGGCAAATTGGTTCGGGTGGATGAGTTCTTAATCACGCTCATGCTCGCGGACGGGTCTCAGAAAACGTTTCGCCGAACCGGAGACACGCCTACAGTCCTCATTCACGATCCTTTAAAGGTCCATCGTGATCTGTTACCGCAGTACAGCGACAAGGATATTCACGACGTAACCGCATACCTGGTGACCTTGAAATGAAGCCCAACCAAATTCCTCGTCTCGCCTCTCTGCTCTTTGCGCCGCTTATCGTTCACGCGCAAGGCAACGGTCTGAATCCGGCTGATATTCTCAAGCCGCTCTCAGATTCCTGGCCAACTTACAATGGCGACTATTCCGCCAAGCGCTACAGCGCGCTGAAGCAGGTGAATCGTTCGAACGTCCAGCACCTGACGCTTGCCTGGATGATGCAGCTCACTCCTGGAACCGGCGATGGCAACGAACACCGGAGGCGGCACTATCAGCCAATTCCGCCAGTCATTGTTGGAGGCGAGGGCCCCGGCGACATTGAAATTCATGGCGGCACCATTAAAGCCTCAGCTCTCGAGGTTGATGGCACGCTCTACTTGACGATGCCCGACAACGCCTGGGCACTCGACGCCCGCGACGGCCACCAACTGTGGCATTACTTCTGGAAGACCAAAGGCGGTACGCACATTGGAAATCGCGGCCTCGGCATGTGGAACAGCTATCTCTTCATGGAGACACCGGACGATTACCTCGTGTCGTTGGACGCGAAAACAGGTAAGGAGCGCTGGCACAAGATCATCGCTAACGTGGACGACGGCTATTTCTCGACGCCTGCACCGGTCGTTGTCGGCAACCATGTTTTGGTAGGAACGGGAAACGACATCGATTCGCCCGGCTTGCTTGATTCATTCGACCCCGAGACGGGTGAGTTGCAATGGAAGCACTATACCGTGCCGATGATGAAGGGCGATCCAGGCCTCGATACCTGGGCAAGTCTCGATGCGGCAAGACACGGGGGCGCCCAAACATGGATTCCAGGCGCATACGATCCGGAAACGAAACTCTACATTTTCGGCACGGGTAATCCAACTCCCGCCTTTACCACCGGGACGCGCGGACCCGGCGACAATCTCTTCACTTGCTCTCTCGTGGCTCTGAATGTAGACACCGGTGAGATGGCCTGGTATTTCCAGACTTCACCTCACGACATGCATGACTACGATTCCGCCCAAACTCCCGTATTGATAGACGCAATGTTCGCTGGAAAAATGAGGAAACTTGCGGTAACAGCGACACGCAACGGATACTACTTCACCGTTGATCGCAGGACCGGCGAACGGCTTGTTAGCAGCAAATGGGGCATGTTGACCAACTGGGCGACAGGGCTCAATAAGTTCGGCGGACCGAAGCTCAACCCCGAGAAGAATGCGACCGTGGGCGGCTCACTGGTTTCACCCGGTTCAGACGGTGTGATCAACTGGGAGCCCCCTGCGTTTTCTCCGGAGACAGGCCTCCTGTATGTCTCTGAGCACAACACCTTCTCCGAGTTCTACCTCACTGACCTGGATCCGCGCGGTTCCATGGGGCTCGGCGGTAAAGAGGAGGCCGAGATTGGATCAGGTGGAACCTACCTGACCGCCATCGATTACAAAACAGGAGAAATTGCCTGGAGACATCCCTATTACAGCGATGGGGGCGGTGGTGGCGGTCTGTTGGCGACGGCGGGTGGGCTCGTCTTTGCAGGCGATGGTGCGGGAAATCTGGTCGCTCATGACGCAGCGACGGGCAAGCCTGTCTGGAACACCCGGATCGGCGATGTCAGCAATCCGCCGCAGACCTATATGCTCGATGGTCGTCAGTACGTGATCGCGGCCACAGGTGATACATTATGGGCGTTCGTAATGTACTGATGACCGTGTGAGAATGGCTTGAAATGCTTCCGCCGCCCTGAAAAGTTTGAAAGCTCTTCGAAAACTCCCTTAAGAGGTATATATGCGACCTAAAGTTTTTGTGGCGATGCTATTGCTCATCGCACCCGCTGCGTTTGGCGCGGATAATTCAGACAACTGGCACTCCGGTACGCTTCTCGAGAGCGAGAAGCAGCAGGTACGGCAAGGCACGACCAAGACGAGGCACACCGAAGGCAGTGCGAAAGATAAAGGGAATAAGACCGACTACTCGCAGACCACGACCTCAACTACTAGTGACGACTACGACAATTTCCAGGTGTATACAATTCAGGGTGATTCCAAGACCTACGTGGCGCGCGAGCGATTACTGTTTCCGTGGTCGAAGCCGGCAAGCGTCGTGGTTGGCGAAAAGGTGAAGTATGCGATTAAGAAGAATACACTTTACCTGCTCGATGAAGACGGCAAACAGCATAAGGCTGGCATCAGTAGGGTCAGTATGAACTCGGCTCACTAGAGATGCCGGTTCGCGGATCTGTAGAAGGTTCACCTTACGGTTCAAATTGCTTCCGCGCCAATCCGGGTTACAGCTGACCGGTGGCGACGGACAGAGTATCCGCTCACGAGCGGACCGATCGAGCCGTAGACAACCTTGCGCCATTCACGACCTTTCGGCGCGGGCGTACCGCGATTATCAAAACTGATGATGATTTAGCCCTCTTCGGCCGGCGCGCGGTGAAAAAAGCCCGATGTTGCCTTCCCAGCGGTCAACCACCGTCTGCTACGAAGAATATTCTCGTAACCGCGCCGATTCCCAGCGCCAGAGTCAGGGACTGGAATGCGGCGAATGCTTTCTCGCGAGCGAGCGTGCAGAACGCGCGTTTCATTTCCACTATTACGATTACCATCGCTCCAAGTTGCAACTCTTCAGGGTCGATACGCTGCCTGGTAACCCAGGGCAGATCTATACTGGGCGATCAGAGAGGGGCCGTAGTTCCGGCTGAACGGTCATTGCCGCATTGGCATTTATGAAGTCGCGTAACCGTGCGAACTGGGGTGCTCTGAATGAATTCCTCCCCGACCTCTCACCCCTCAAACGCGCTGGAGACTTCCGCCTGCTTTACTTCGGCCAGATGATTTCAGGTTTCGGATCCGCCCTGACCTACGTTGTCCTGCCAATCCAGATGTACCAGCTAACGCACTCCACTGTAATGGTGGGCCTGCTCAGCGTGGCCGAGTTCGCGCCCATGCTTCTGGTCGCCTTTTTCGCTGGCGCCTTGGCCGATCATTTCGACCGGCGGCAGATTATCCTCGGCTGCGAATTCCTGATGACAACCGCGCTCGTGATGCTCATCGTCAATGCACTCTTGCCCCATCCTTACGTCCGCCTCCTGTTTATCGCCGCCGCCCTTCTCGCCGCACTCAACTCCGTCCACCGGCCAGCGATCGAAGCTATGACACCCCAACTCGTTCGTCCGGAGGAAATGACCGCGGTCAGCGCGCTGAATTCCATACGGGGCAATGCCGCTTTTATCGCCGGTCCAGGCTTCGGTGGGTGGATCGCAGTAACCTTTGGTCCCGCCACGGCGTTCGGCCTGGATGCCGCGACCTATCTCTTTGGAATCGGCGCCCTGATAGCGATGCGGCAGAAGGAATTCAAGGCAGGAGAAGGAGTTGGGCTCTCGTGGCACGCATTGTCAGAAGGTTGGCGCTACGCCTTGCAGCGAAGAGACCTGCTGGGAACGTATCTCATCGATATGAACGCCATGTTCTTCGGCGTGCCTAACGCCCTGTTTCCGGCCTTCGGGGGCATCTTTGGAAACCAAAATATCGGCTGGCTTTACTCGGCCGCCCCAGCGGGAGCCTTGCTGCTCAGCCTTACTTCGGGCTGGACCAGCCACTTACGGCGCCACGGAATCGTTATCGCGTGGGCCGCAGCTTTATGGGGCATCGCCATCATCGGATTCGGCCTATCGAGGACCTTATGGCTGGCAATGATGTTCCTCGCTCTGGCCGGCGCCGCAGACATGGTTAGCGGCATCTTCCGCATGACACTGTGGAACCAGACCATTCCTGCCCGCCTTCGCGGGCGGACGGCAGCAATCGAGATGGTGAGCTATATGAGCGGCCCTTATCTTGGTAACGCCGAGGCAGGGTTCGCCGCCCGCCTGCTAGGACTCAGCACATCAGTCGTCACCGGCGGAGCCCTTTGCGTGCTTGGCTCAATCTTAATCACCTGGGCGCTCCCAGAGTTCCGCGAGTATCGGGTTCTCCCGGCAGAACCTATTCAGTCCGCCCGTCCCTGAGGCAACAAACTTCAGCAACTCGCGCCTTCTCACCACTATTGAACTAGGCTCCAAGCGCAGACGGCTGTCCAATTTCCGGTAGTGTCCTAATTTGAGGTTTGTCATTGCTGAACCGCGGCGTGAATTGTGCTTCGAATCCATTCCGAAACTGTTTGGTTGCTCGCCTTAGCCGTGGCTTCAATACGCTTCAAATCCTCTTGCCGAAAGCGCACGGGTACTATTCTGCCCTTCGCCTCGCCTTTAGGCAGCTTGGGACGACCAAGTTTCTTTGGCTTAGATCGACTGGGCATCTCTAAACTCCTTGACGATTACCGCTCTTACTGCGGCCTGCGGTGACAGTGCTGGCGGAATATGGAGCACGGTCACGTGGCGCTTTGGCTGCTTGGGGTTATCGGTATCGTGCGACCAAGCATAGGCCCTATGCGTTTTCGGGTGATCGCGCAGCTCGAATACCTCAACGATCCGATCCCATACAGTCTGACCCTGAAAAACCTCTTTTACGGCTACGCTCTCCAACGTGCGTGGATTTCGTTCCGTGCAGCCGATGAATGACATCCCTTAGCTCTTCTATATGGCTCACCCCGCCGCCTCCAATAGGTCACCAACGGCCCAGAAGCTTTGGGTGATGCCAGCAGCGATCGCAGGAGTGCATCGGAGCGTATTGTGAGGGCGAACAAAATTGTAATAAGCAAAATGCAGCCCGACTGCGGCTTCAAAGTTTTCACGTTTCTTGCTGAATGCGTGTGTGAGCCTTGCCAACCGCTTCATATGCAACCGTGTAGTCGCATTCAAACGCTCTACGTAGCTTGTCGAGATGAGATCAAAATTGGGCCAGCCGAATATGACTTTCTTTTCGGAAGAGCTGATCGTTGGCGCACTGTACGGGCGTTGGGCCTCGACGGATTCTTCCGTTGCATAGACCTTAACAATCTGCCCGTACTCCACATTGCCACTCAAGGCCCAATCGATGGCTTCCACATAGGCCCTGAGTCCGTCCCTTGAGATTTGAACTCGGTTCTTCATTCGGTCGGCAACGTCCAGCATAAAGGCCCAGGCAGTTCTTACGTCGCGGTCACTCCCGACCCTGAAGGCCGGCACTAGCTTTGTATCGGCATCAATCGCACGAAACGTCCACACATTCCCGAACTGCGGATCATCGCCGGACCTAACGTGGCGTTCTTTTCTTTCCGATAAAACCCCAGACTTCATCCATTTCCAAACGATGGCAATCCAGGTTGGGCATCTTGGCATCCATTAAGGCCGTACAGCCCTGTCCGACTCGCGCTTAAAGCAGCATGATCGTGTCGCGATGAGCTCCAGTAATGCGCTCGATTGAGCGAATGCTAGAACCTTCAGCCAGCGAGCCGATGATCGCGATCTGCTTGTCCGTGCTCAGTACGTTCGCCATACGCTTACTGTATTACATAAACTATCGTTTGTAAAGACTTTTTGTATTACAATATCTCCAGTAGAGAAATGGGAGCACGCAGGCTGAGACAAATATCGCGGCACCCATTGTCGCTATACTTACGATCCCAAACCGATAAGGCATCAACCGTGTCCGTAGATTGGTGGAAGTCTTTTTTTGACGTGGCAACGGTGGTGCTGGCGGGCGGTGTCTTTGTGGCCGGAGCGGGCGCATTAATTACCGGAAGAATCCTCAACCAGCGGCAACATTCGCAACTCAGACAGTTTGAGACAAGTCTTCGAGAGAAAGATCTTAAGATTGCGGACGTGCAGCGCGAAGCGAAAGAGGCCGACGCTCGAATAGCAGAGGCCGAGCAGCATGCAGCAGAAGCAAATACGAAAGCTGAAGGCTTTCGCCTAGACATCGCCAAGGCTGGGGAAGTGGCAGCACGGTCATACGAGACCGCAGAGCGAGAAAGACTTGCCCGACTTGAATTAGTAGCTCGCTTAGCAGACCGGAAGCTGCTTCCAGCACAACAAGAAGCCATCGCATCCCAATTAGCACCTTTTTCTGCAACCAAAATAGATGTAGTAGTTTGGGGAGACACCCCAGAAATACAGATCATTAGTGGTCTGGTGCTTGAGTCCATCCGAAAGGCTGGATGGATAGTCAACGAAGGATTTGCTGGCCCTGGTGGGGCAGTGCTTGGAATATTGGTCGGCACACGACCTGATGCAGATGCAAATACGGTTCGGGCATCAGCCGGGCTAGTTACCGCATTGCATTCAGTAGGGCTGGCCTCTGGACCTTGGCCGTTTGAAGAAATGCACCCTCCGGTCGCGATGTTTAACAATTCGTTTACCGGCACTGCCCCCATCAAGGTCTTTATCGGCAGCAGGCCGTAGGCGATTAGCAGGAGCCAAATTAGGACACTACCCAATTTCCTGATTAGATAACGGCGCTCGATGTTCAGCGACGATGGCGCAGGATCAAATCAGGAGTGCCCCCACCTGATTCTTTTTAATTGGTCCCGTTGTCAGCAGATTGCCCATGTCGATACAGATAACGGTGATCTGGTCGAGCGGCGGCTTGAATATGAGAATGGTGAGACCCGAGCGTTCAGTCGATGTAGTCGACACTACATTTAGACCTTGACAACTCGTCTCGCTCGTACAACTCCCACTTTTTCGCGACAAACCTGGGTTATTGTTGGACATTGTTATAAGCGTTACACCGCGTTCTGTTTCGCAGCATTCTGTCTCGAATGTAAGTTCAATAGTGATGATTACGAAGCTTTTCGGCGCACCCATACTTTTCGCGGTTATCTTCTCGTTCGGTCTTGACGCCCAGAGTTCGAAACCCGGTCAGCTTCCGGCGACGGACAAACCGGATGCGCAATCCCCATTGTCAAATCCGCCCTTACGTCAGGATTACGACCGTCCTGTTTCCTGGAAGCTGGTAGTTCCGAATATTCTCGCTGATCAAAAGGCAATTTGGCTCTCCCCAACCAAGGTGGCAGAAGATCACAATTGGATTCCGGCCTTGTGCATTGTCGGCGCCACTGCCGCACTTTTCACGCTAGATCCATACGAGGGCAGGTACTTTCGAACAACATCAACCTTTCAGGGGTTTAACCGTGTATTCACAGGCAATGCTACCAGCCTGGCAGTCATCATCGCTCCCGTGTCGCTCTACGCCACAGGGCTCGCGCGCAGGGATACGAAAATGCAGCACACAGCCTTGCTCGCGGGAGAAGCCCTAGCCGACGCTGAAATTGTAACCGCAGTTCTAAAGAACATCGACCAGCGCGCTCGCCCGGTTACGTTCACGCCTCACGGCAACTATTGGGATTCGTGGTTTGAAAGCAAAGGCTTTGCAGTACGTGGGAATGGCAGCTTTCCCTCCGGTCATACCATCGCCGCTTTTTCAATCGCCGCCGTTGTCGCCCATAGATATAGAACGCATCGATGGGTGCCATACGTCGCTTACGGGATGGCCGGCCTGGTGGGTTTTTCCAGGGTCTCGTTATCAGCTCACTTCGCGTCCGACGTATTTGCCGGGGGTGTGCTTGGCTACTGTATCAGCCGCTTTGCAGTTCTTCGTTATTAGAGCGAACGCGACACTCGGTCGGACTTCGGCGCTTGTCTCAGCGATACTCGTTTTCGCGCCGTTCCTGTTGAAGGCACAATTGACAAACGGGCTGGTCGAGGGTACTGTCCACGATCCTGGAGGTCACGTTGCGAGCCAGACCGCTATTCTCATTGAGGGCGGTTCTGGTTTCAAAGCAGTCCTTCATACGAACACCGCCGGTCAGTTCGCGCTGTCCCTGCCATACGGGCGATATTTGGTTTCGAGTGGCCTCTCACGTCAAGGAGCCGGTGTTGCTGTGCTTATCGCTCCGCTCGGAACTAGTCACGTTGATTTGATAATCGACACTTCGGGCAAGCTGCGCAGTTCTCCCCTGCGACAAACGTCGGGGTTGGGACTGTGGCTGGATGATACCCGGGCGTCCACATTTCCGGAAGGATTCAGCTTACAAAGCGCCTTAGCCAGCCGTGAGCCGGCCAGCGTCACGGTGCCGCTCGATTTTACAGGCCTCGCGGATAACCGGCTTGCACTTGTTTCCGAAAGAGGATTTTCCTGGACCGGCACGCAGTTTAAATTGCAAGGCCTGGATGCGACGGATTCTTATCAACCGGGGCGGCCTGCAATTGTGCCAGACATGCAAGCTCTCAGTGAAACTATAGTGCGCACAGATTCGGCTCTCATCAACTCGGATAGCTACGGCAACGAAGTGAGCGCGTTTTTGGCGGAGCCAGGCACATCCTGGCATGCTGCGGTTTTTACCTCCGGCACGGGTTCAGCGTTCTCCTCGATCAACCTGCCGTCCCCAGACAAACGGGGCGCAGTTCAGCAGACCGAGCGGTTTGATTGGTTCACTCGAGACCGGTTCGAAGTGAGTGGTCCGGTCACAAGCTGGGCAGACCTGTTTGCTTCGGGCGCCGGCCAATGGGCATCGCAGACCATTGGATTAGCTCCGCCAGGCCAAGCTCAAAACAGCCGTCTGCTGTTTGGCAATGTGCGCAGCCGCATTCGCGCCGGCGTACACGACCAGTTCGACACGGAATACAGTGACTCGCGAGTGCACCTCTCCAATTGGGGCATGCCGGCGGGCATCGAAGCCCTAAGCGGCCGCCGCATGTCGCCTCACTTTACGATGCCCGATGGCTTTCCTAACGAAGCAGAAGCGGATCGTTTGAGTTTCCTGCAAGTGGGTTGGACGCATTATGTTGCTGCCGACGCTGGGCTAGGAGCGTTACAGGTGCGCTATGGATATTCGGTCGCCGACCTTGAGACATGGCCGGCCGCGCAAAACACGCCGAACCAAAGCCGTATTGAACTTCTCGGCAGTTCAGTGATTGGTGCGCCGCCACTCGACAATGTGGCAACTCGCCCGCGGCATGAGATTGCAGTTGCTTGGGAACCAGCGAAGCTAAATATAGGCGGATTTCGCCAGCAGATCATAGCCGGCGGAGATTGGGAAAGATCATCGCCGCGCAATCGCTTCACCACGCCCTCCGATCTCAATCTGATCACCGCAAGTGGCGCACCGGCGTTTGTCGTGGAGTACAACGCGCCGGTGGATTCGCGTGAAAGAGTTCAGACGGTTTCGGCCTATTTGGCTGACCACCTCGAGCCCGGCGCGGGAGTGTCGGTCGATGTAGGAGCATTAGTCGATATTTCCCGGGGTTCTTTGCCCGGTTCCACAGCGCCGGATTTGATCGCCTGGAACAACGTGTCTCCGCGGGCCGGATTCGCTTGGCAGATTCCTCATGCGCATGGACTTGTCGTACGCGGTACATATTTGCGCTTATATTCACCGCTAGGGGGCCGCTATCTCGACTATGCAAACCCGAACAGCCTCGCGGGAAACGTATATCAGTGGCTGGATCGCAACGGCGATCGCTGGTTTCAACCCGATGAACAGGGCGCACTGCGGTTCCCTTTCGGCGGTCCTTATTCTTCGATATCGCGTTCTTTGCAGCGGCCGCACGCGGACGAATTTGACGTCAGTGCCCACCTCGCTCTCACACATGGAAGCTTCGTCAATATTCAACTGTTTCGGCGAGATGAGAAGCACCGCATTACGGCCGTCGACACGGGTTTAGGGGGTGGCGCATTTGGCGCAGTCTCGATCCTCGACCCTGGACCGGACGGCATTCCGGGCACCTTCGACGATCAGCACTTGAATGTTTATCAGCAGAACCCGGCGACATTTGGCAACGATCGATATGTGTTGACGAACGTGCCTGGCCTTCGGACCCTTAACGCTGGATTCGTGGCAGGAGTGGGTACCCAGTGGCGTGCCCTCATGATGCATGCGTCGTTCACCGCAGAAAAGGCCTGGGGGCCTACCAATCCAGGTAATGCGGTGTTTGAGAATGATCCGGATGTGATCGGAACCTTATTTATCGACCCGAATAGCGCAATTATGACTCTGGCGCGGAGCTTCGTGGATCGAGCCTATCTGGGCAAGGCACAAGCGGTCTACCAACTTCCTTCCGCTTGGGGGCGAGTGGAACTCGCCAGCGTTGCCGCCTATATGGATGGCCTGCCCTTTGCGCGTCAGCTACTTGTTTCAGGCTTAGCGCAGGGACCATTCTTGGTGCCGACGACCGTCCGCGGTAGTCCGGAAGGCGGCAACCGCGCTCAATATATTTTGAATTGGAACCTGCGCGTACGAAGAGAGTTTCGGCTCCACTCAGGCCGGATTACTGCTTGTGCTGACCTCCTGAACGTGATGAATGCCGCCCAGGAAATTCAACAGTCTGATCTCAGCGGCCCTCTCTTTAATTCCCGGTTGCCGATCGCGATTCAGCCACCTCGCTTCGTGCGATTGAGTTTTGCGTATAACTTTTGAGCGCGTTTATTCGCGTCGTCACGCGTTTTGCCCGTTTTGGCTTATTTGGCATACGTGAACTCAATGACTTACATGTTTTCAATGAGGGTTCGGAGAACAAGTCCCTCTCCGACACCAAATACAATTCTGCAGCGCTCCGGTATAATCGCGCTGATGTTCCGTCTTTCTTTCGTGCTGCTCATCGGCGTGGCTGCTATGTTTGCTCAGAACGACAAAGTGCGCGTGATCGCATTCGGTGCGCATCCCGACGATTGCGACATCCGTGCCGCAGGAACCGCCGCGAGGTTCGCCCGGCTTGGCTATGCCGTCAAGTTTGTATCAGTCACGAATGGCGATGCTGGCCACCAAAGTATCGGTGGAGGTCCGCTGGCCGTTCGCCGCAAGGCTGAAGCAGAGGAGGCAGGTCGCCGATTGGGCGTTACGTATGAGGTTCTCGGCAACCATGACGGCGAGTTGCTTCCGACTCTGGATGTTCGCCGACAGATCATTCGACGCATCCGTGAGTGGAAGGCCGATATTGTGCTCGCGCCGCGGCCGAATGATTACCATCCCGACCACCGCTATACCGGAGTGCTGGTACAAGATGCCGCATACATGGTTGTCGTGCCGAACATTTGCCCCGAGACGCCGGCCCTACGTAAGAATCCGGCCTTCTTCTATTACGAGGACAATTTTCAGAAGCCGGCCCCTTTCCGGCCGGACGTCGCAGTCGACATAGATGACACGTATCAAGTAAAAGTAGACGCCCTGGATGCGCACACCTCTCAAGTCTACGAGTGGCTGCCGTGGGTAGACGGTAAGCTATCGGAGGTTCCGAAGGATCCAGCGCAGCGGAAGAAATGGCTAGCGGAATTGCATGGCGCTCCGCCCAACCCCGCAGTGCGGCGAGCGCTCGAGAAGTGGTATGGACCGGAGCGCGCGGCGAAAGTGCTTCATGCCGAAGCTTTCGAGCTGTGTGAGTATGGATGGCAACCGAAGGATGAAGACTTGCGGCGTCTATTTCCGATGCTCAAATAGCGTCGTCAGCTATAGGCACTTTCGATCAGGCGCTCGAGATAGGCTTTGGAGGCACGTATGTCAGCCTCCTGTTGCGCCCCGGAGATCTCACGCTCGATCGTGATAGGCCCGGTATAAGACAAATTGCGCAAACGGCGCATTACTTCCTGAAAGTTCACTCGCCCCTGACCGATCGGTACTTCTTGCCCCAACTTTCTTGGATCTGTAGGATAGAGCCCGTCTTTCGCGTGTAGACCGCGCACATACTTTCCAATCACCTCGAGCGCGCCGACCGGCTCTCCCTTCCCGTACAGGATCAAATTCGCTACGTCGAGATTCACAAACACGTTATCGAGACCAGTGTCGGTAATCGCCCTTAGCATTGTGATCGGTGTTTCCTGGCCCGTTTCCATAAGAAACATTTGGGCGTTCCTCTTGCAACGAGCGGCGACCTCGCGTATCGCCGTTACTGATGGAGCATAGAGAGGATCATTTGGATCTTCAGGAATAAAGCCGCAATGCGTGTGCACGGCGCCTATGCCGCATCGCTTGGCGAGATCGGATGCGCGTTGTAGTGCGGCGATGCGGGCGGCCCGTGTTGATGGCGGCACCAAACCAATCGTTTTCGGTCCGTCGCTGAAGTCCCATACCATGGGTCCGGGGCCGAGTGTCATTACTGCAGTCGCTTCGATTTGATATTTTGCAAGCGCCGCCTTCAAAGGACCTGCGAGATTCGCGGGCGCCATCCCGACGTGGATTTGACAAGTCGGAAGGCCAAAGGTGCGAACCGTTGCGATGGCTTCATCGGGAGTGGTTTCCGTTACGCTGACGACCACGCCAAGGCGGGGCTTTGCAGCGGCCCGTTCGGCTTTCAGCGAAAGTGCGATTGACGAAACCGCCGTCTGTAAAAAGGTCCGTCTCTCGCATTCGAAAGGCATAGCTTACTCAGATCAGCTTTGTAGTCCCAGGCTGAGCGCGGGGCGGAACCGGTAAGCTGCGGTTCCAGTCCAGGTGCTCAGGGATTAGCTTCTCTTGTGAATTTAGCGCTTTGTCCCAAGTGACTTCCTGACCGGTATACGCAGCCATGCGGCCCATCATCGCGAGTAGTGTGCTGGTCGCCATACGCTTTCCATCGTTGACGGGTTGCTGTTTGCGTATCGAAGCAAACAACACGTCGTGCTCGCGCTGATACATGTCGTACTGCGGCCCATTCCAGGTCCAATTCGTCTTGCCTTCGATACGGGGAACTGGGCCGCGACCGATCGTAATCGTGCCGTCGGTCCCGAGAATATAATCGGAAGTTTCGTTATAGCAACCCTCAATCTGGCGATTTGCCAGAAACGTGCGAACACCGTTGGGATAGAGGTAATTCACCTCGAAATGATCATAGATGTTGCCGCCCTCGGCCGGAACGTCGCGTCCTCCAACGCCGACACAGCTAAGCGGTGGCTCATCGTGCATTGCCCAAGCGATTTTGTCAGCGCTGTGTACGGCCTGTTCGACGATGCTATCGCCACAGAGCCAGACAAAGTTGTACCAATTGCGGATCTGCCACTCTGTATCGCTCATTCCAGTAGGGCGCGTGCCCTCCGGGGGCATAGGTTTCACGGGCTTCGTGTAATAAGTCGCGTGATACGCTACCGCACGCCCAACAGCGCCATCAAATAGTTGCTGAAAAGTGTCCTGAATCATGTTGTTGTACCGCCAACAAAAACCCGCCACGAGGGACAGGTTTTTCCCTTTGGCTTTCTCCGAGGTTTCGAGCACGCTTCGAATTCCAGGCGCATCTGTGGACACTGGCTTTTCGCAGAAGACGTGCTTATTTGAATCGATACACGCCGCAAGATGGACGGGTCTAAACCCAGGCGGCGTGGCGAGCAACACAACGTCGACGCCGCTTTCGATGACTTTCTGGTACGCATCGAGACCTAAGAATCGGTGTGCCTGATCCACCTTGACCCGCTCAGAGACTTTGGAAATTGCGTTCAGGGTGGCGAGAGAGTTGTCGATCTGTGATTCGTCGATGTCAGCCATGGCCGTGAGTTCCGCGTAGTCATCAGCGTGCAGGGCTTGCGACGCCGCGCCTGTACCGCGTCCGCCGCAACCTACCAGTCCGACCTTGATCGCATTCGTGGCGGTTTGCGCCGAAATGATACCCGGGAAACTGGACAGCAGGGTAGCCCCGACGGCCCCCGTACTACTCTTCAGGAATTCACGACGATCGGAGACGCGCTGGTTAGTTGGCATTTGACCTCTATGTACGATAAAACAGACTCAATGTACCGGCGCGAGTTTCTTAAAACTGCAGCTGCATTCGCGGCTGTACCGGCCATGTCTGGACGGCTTCCCATTGCTACAGCTGTCGAATTCAGCATGTTGCCGGAAGACCTTAGCATTCCTGATCGCTTTCAGATGGGGCGTGATGCGGGGTTTGAGCGAATAGAATGTCCCACCACCCCAGATCAGCAACAGGCAGAGACCATGAAAAATGCCGCCGAGAAGACTGGGCTGAAAATTCATTCCGTCATGAACATGGATCATTGGAAGTATCCACTTTCATCGCCAGACCCCGCCGTCGTTCAAAAGAGTCTCGATGGAGTGAAAACCTCGCTTCACAATGCACACCTTTGGGGCGCTGATACGGTTCTGGTCGTGCCGGCAGTTGTAGACGCGAACACACCCTATCGCGATGCCTATACGAGATCCCAAAAGAACATTCGGACGCTGATTCCTCTCGCAGAGCAGTTGGGCGTGATCTTAGCAATCGAAGAAGTCTGGAATAAATTCCTTCTGAGTCCGATCGAATTCGCTCGCTACATCGACGAATTCCAGAGTCCGTGGGTGCGAGCGTACTTCGACGTAGGCAACGTCGTGCTCTATGGTTATCCGCAGGACTGGATTCTGACCCTTGGAAGCCGCATAGTCAAACTGCACATAAAGGATTTCTACTTCCGCGAGGATCGAGCGGCCGAGAAGCGCGTGGCCGCGTGGGTTCCTTTGGGCGAAGGTGATATCGGTTGGAAAGCTATTTATCTCGCTTTGGAACAGATTGGCTTCCACGGCACGGCAACCGTGGAGCTTCCCGGTGGAGACGCGGCCTATTTGAAAGAAGTCTGCAGAAGACTGAACCTGATTCTTACAGGCAACATGACAAGTCAACGATCGTGAAGCCGGCCGAGCTTGATCACGCGTAATTATGGCCGAACGCCCGGAATCATGAGCGTAATACGATAGATGCTGCTGCTCGCGGTGATATAGAGCGTTTTGCCGTCTTGATCACCCCAGGTTAAATTGCCGACTTTCTCTGATAGCCGAATCGTCCCTAAATGCGTGCCCTCCGGTGAGAAGATCCAGACGCCACCCGGACCGGAGCTATAGAGATTTCCTTTCCGATCTACCCTCATGCCATCGGGCGATCCGGGTGCCTTGTCAGAACTGGCATCATAGAAAAGCTTTCCATCACTCAGCGAGCCATCCGAGTTCACTGTATAGCGCATCCAGAGTTTTTGGGGCTCGGAATTGTTCACGTAGAGATATTTCTCATCTGGCGAAAAGACGATGCCGTTAGGTCGCGTGAGATCTTTGACCAGAAGCTGCAGTTTCGCGCGGGAGGGTGCAGCGCCGGGGTTTTGGTTGAGTGCGCCGGGGATGCGGTAGACGCCATTGAACTGCAACTGTTTGGCCGGGTCACGATCCTTTTGAGTCCGAAGACCGTAGGGCGGGTCCGTAAAGTACAGGGAGCCATCGCTTCGATAAACAAGGTCATTGGGACTGTTCAGCTGTTTGCCTTCGTATGTATCCGCGAGAACGGTGATTTGTCCTTGCGGATCCAGCGACTCCAACCGCCACACATTGCGGCGTGCGTGACCAGCTACTGTCAGTCGCCCGCGGACATCTAAGGTCATGCCGTTCGAGCCTGGTTCGGTTCCTCCAAACGGCTTGGACCCTTTGTATCCGCTCGGTTGCATGAAGACGCTCAGACCGCCGTCAGGCGTCCACTTGCGGATGCTGTTGCTCGGGATTTCAGCGAAAAGAAGATAGCCGGAATGAATCCAAACCGGGCCTTCTGTCCATTTGAAGCCCGGATCCGTTGCCACACGCTCTACCTTGGCGCCTTGGGGCACGATCTCACTAATTTTGGGATTGAGGCTTTGGACGCTTTCCGAAGCCCGCGAAAACGCCAACGTAACCGCAAGAGCGACCGGCGCGAGGAGATACAATCGTTCCATTTTCACGCCGCCATTCTACTACTCATCGTCGCTCAACAGCGTGAAACTACGAGTCGAATTTTTCTTGACAATGTCACGCATCAGGTCTATCATTCCAAAGCAGATAAGTAAAAACGCTAGTCACCTTAGGGGAGGTGGCTGCCAGTGGTCAACCGAGTCTCGCGATATCCGTCAGCTTGTAAATCCGACATTATAACAAGGGGTCATACATGCGCCTGAAATCTTTGTTGTTAGCGCTATTCTGCGTTTTGAGTCTTCTACCCGGCCACGCAATCGCTCAAGTCCTTTATGGGTCAATAGTCGGTGAGGTTACTGATCCGAGCGGAGCGGCAGTTCCGAATGCCACCGTCACGATCACGGATAACTCCACCGGGCGGAGCCGTGAAGTCACCTCTGATTCCGGGGGCCGTTTTACCATCACCGACGCCCAACCCGGAGTTTACGCGCTAAAGTTTGTAGCGAAAGGCTTCCGCCCAACAGAGAAGTCAGGGGTAACCGTCACGATCAATACCGTTACACGCGCAGATACCGTACTCCAAATCGGCAATGTTTCTGAGCAGGTAACAGTCGAGGCTTCGGCCGTGCAGCTACAGGCAGATAAGGCCGACGTTCACACGGAATTGAGCGCTCAGGCGATCGAGAATATGCCCCTATCAAACTACCGCAACTATCAGAGCCTGATTGACTTGGTTCCGGGATCTACGCCGGGGGTGTTCCAGAACGCGAATACAGATACCCCTGCGCGAGCGTTGAGCACAAATATCAACGGCGCAAACCGGAATAACAACGGGACGAGGCTCGACGGGGCGGTGAATGTCTTTATCTGGCTTCCGCACCACACGGTTTACGTTCCGCCGGCCGAAACAATCGAGACAGTGAATATTTCAACCAACAACTTCGATGCCGATCAAGGCATGGCAGGCGGTGCCGCCATTACAGTTATCACGAAGTCGGGCACGAACAGTCTTCACGGCTCGGCCTACGGATATCTGGAGAACAGTTACTTTGGAGCAAAGAACTATTTCTTTACCGACCCCAAGAAGCCCAAGAGCATTCGAACCATACCTGGCTTTGTTCTAGGCGGCCCCATCATTAAGAACAGATGGTTTTTCTTCGGCGGCTATGAAGGATTATTCGAGCGCGTCAACCGGAATGCGCTCTTCACCGTTCCTACCGCTGCACAGAAAGCGGGTGACTTCAGCGGCACCGGTGCTGTCATCTACGACCCCTCAACCGGTAATCCGGACGGAACCGGCCGTACGCCGTTCTTGAACGACATTATTCCTGCAGGCGAGATCAGTCCCATCACACAGAAGATTCAAGCGCTGATTCCGCTGCCGAACTTGCCGGGCGTTTCCAACAATTACTTCAACTCGGCAAGCCAGAAAATGAACCGAAAGAACGTAGACTTCAAGACCGACTTCAACGTCACCGACAAGTTTCACCTGTTCGTCCGCTACGGTTACATGCAGGCCGACGTCTCAGGAGTCTTCGGTTTGGGCGCGGCTGGAGGTCCTTGCCTGTGCGATGGCGGTCCTGGAACGGGCGACACCTCAGTGAATATAGCGACGGTTGGCTACACCTACACGTTGAGCCCGACAAAGATATACGATGCCACCTACGGATTCACGCGCATGGGCAATATCGACACATCGGCGGATTTTGGCAAGAATTGGGGCTCTGATGTCTTCGGCATTCCGGGTACAAACGGTCCTGATCCTAGGGAAAGCGGCTTGCCGTACTTCAACATCAGTGGGTATAGCGTGATCGGGAACGATAACACCTGGATGCCGGCGTACCGTAACGACCAGAGTTTTGCAACCAGCCAGAACCTTGGAATTATCCACGGTTCCCACGAATTTCGGATGGGCTTTGACGGCATCCGTCATCACCTGAATCACTGGCAGCCCGAACTCGGAGCCGGCCCTCGGGGCCAATTGGATTTCGGCGAAGGGTTAACTTCATTGAACGACCCGAACTACACAACCACTCAGTTCAATTCCTATGCGGCTTTCTTGTTGGGCCTCACTTCGAGCGTGGGCAGGAGTATCCAATACCAAAAGATGAGCACGTATGAATGGCAGTTCGGCTGGTATTTCAGGGATCGCTGGCAGATTACTCCCAAGTTGACCGCCACCCTGGGGCTGCGCTACGAACTGTATCCAATGATGACCCGGGCAGGCGGAGTGCACGGCGGCGGCATAGAAGGGTACGATCCCAACACAAACATCGTTACTCTTGGTGGCGCCGGCGGTCTGCCGAAAGATCTTGGCATTACGGTAAGCCATAAAATGTTCAGCCCCAGGGTTGGGCTTGCCTGGCGATTAAACGAATCAACCGTGCTGCGTATGGGCTATGGCATCACCCGTGATCCCATGCCTCTGTCTCGCCCGCTACGAGGGTTTTATCCCCTCACGGTCGGGGACACGTTTACTCAGGCCAATACTTACGCGCCGTATGGCACCATGGCGCAAGGAATTCCTCCTGTTGTCGGTCCAGACGAAAGCACAGGCAAGGTTCCGCTTCCTCCCTCAGCAGACATGCGATTTATCACCGATGGCCACTTGAGACGGGGCTACATTCAATCCTGGAATTTTATCCTTGAGAAGCAGTTGCCGTGGAAGCTGGTCACTTCGGTCGGGTACGTAGGCACAGGAACCGTTAATGCATTTGGCGACTGGAACGGCAACGCCGCAGCCCCAGGTACTGGGCAAGCCGGGCAGCCCTTATTCCAAAAATTTGGGCGCACCTCGGAAACCCTCTTTTGGAACGGATTCGTGGGCGCGAATTACCACTCCCTTCAGGTGTCAGTCAACAGGCGGGTGGGAACCGATCTCACTTTAGAGGGCGCTTACACCTGGTCTCACGCGATCAACTACATAGATGACGATGGATGGGCGGGATTCCCTGTTTGGAACTATGCGCCCGAGACGGGCCGAAATCGCGCCACCGCTAGTTACGACCGCACTCACAACTTCCATCTTGGGTACGTCTACGCTTTCCCGGCGGGTAAAGGCAAGAAGTACTTGAATAGCGGTGTTGCTGCGGCCATTCTGGGGAATTGGCAAGCCAACGGGATCGTCGCGATATACTCTGGCGCTCCCTTCACTGTGTTCGCAGATGCCACTGCTCTGAACGCGCCGGGCAACAGTCAAACGGCAGACTTAGTGGGTTCTGTGCAAAAGATCGGCAGCTTGCAGCAGTACTACAACGTATCAGCGTTTGCCCCAGTTAATACGCCTCGGTTCGGCACTTCCGGTCGCAACATTCTGCGTGGGCCCGGAGTGATTAACAATGACTTAAGCCTCTTCCGTGATTTCCCCATACGAGAGAGTATAAAGCTGACCTTTAAAGCGGAAGTTTTCAACCTGACAAATACGCCCCATTTCGGGGCGCCGGACAACAACGTTAATGATGCTGCCTTCATGACGATCTCCAGCTCCGCAGGTACGTTGGCCGATCAAAGGAGCATCCGCTTCGGCTTACGCTTCGGCTGGTAGGTCTGAATTACTTCCGTTCACCGCTCAAGCGACTGTGGACCGCCGCGAGTGCAGTAACAGCAGGCTGAAAGCTCGGGTTGATGTGCACTGCAGCTTCTAGCTCGGACTGGGCCTCACTGAAGCGACCCAGTCGAGCTAGCTCGATCCCAAGATTCGTATGGAGGTCAGCGTCATTCGGACGGTACTGAAGTGCTTCCCTGTATCGGTCCACGGCCGCGTCGTGCTGCCCTGAGCTTGCGAGGTCATCGCCCCAGGTGAACAGGACTTCTCCCAAGTGCTGTCGTGCCTTCGGGTGATCGGAGTGCTCTGCGAGTACTTGTTTAAAATCGCTTACAGCGGCTGGCCAATCGCCCGCTGCCGCCTCCGCACTGCCGAGGTCGTAAAGCGCGTCAGTGAATTTGGGGTTCAAGTCCAGGGCTCGTTTAAATTGCACCTTTGCCTCGCTCATTCTCGAAGCAGATGCAAGGGCCACTCCTAGGTCTGCTGCCGCTAGCGCGCTGGTGGGTTGTGCCTTGGCTGCTGCTCCAAAGTAGGGGACGGCGCCCGCAGCATCACCGCGACTGAGCAGCAGGTCGCCCAAGTTGAAATTAGCGGAGAAGTCGCCGGGATACTTTTCAAGCAGGCGGCGCACCACAGCCTCCTGAAGTACGGCCCGCTTATCGCCGTCCCCTACGGGCAACACTTGTAGCCACAGATTACCCATTTCGTCGTTAGCGTGACTGCCGCCCTTCACCTCTCTAGGCGGATTGTACGGATTACGTACGTTCTCGGCAGAGTTGTCGTAATGGAAACGCATCGAAATCACAGTTCCGCGCGGAAGATATATCGGTTCTTTGAAGTGAAAAACGCCCTGCCAGCTCAGGTCCCAATTGGGAATACGAATCAGCCACTTGCGGGAGCCATCCGGCAGGGTGGCGTACCCTTCAAGCAGTTTGCCGAGGTAGTGGGCATGCGGATATACGGCGAGCACGTCAACGTCCAGCGGAGTCCGAAATTCATCCGCTACAACGTAGTCTCTATGGCCCGGCGGGATGTCAATCGCTCCATCGTGCTCCAGTTCTACTAAGAGCGGAAACTTGTTTTGCGGTTTATCAGTGAAATAGAGCCCGATCGCAGCAGTGACTTCCTCTGGCTTGCCGGAGGGCCGCAGATGCACGTTCAGAATGAGATCCATTCCGGGACCGACGCGCCATGCCATACCGTCCGGCGAAACCGTGGGGACGCTGCCGGGCTTCCAGGCAAGGAACGTACCGTCAGGATCAAAGGAATTCTCGGCGATGTTGAGATCCATGCCTGCAAACCCATTTAGAGTTGGTGATTGCCGGCGCGCAGATCGCGCCCGGTCGATGATGATGCTGGCATGGTGGATCACCTTTGGGTTGCTCGGGCGAATATCGACCGCCTTTACCCATCGTGCTTCCGTTATGGGCACCGGGATGATGAAATTCCAAAATATCTCCTGTCCATCCGCCTTCAAGTGATACGGCTGAGTCACCTGAAGCACCAGGCCCGGCGGTCCCAGAGGCCATTCAGACGTGAACCGAGGAGCCGCTGGTGCCTCGGCGAGCGATCCTTCCGGTGCTCCGGCTTTAACCCATTCCTGAATGAGTCGTATATCCGCGTCACTTAAGCGGCGCTCCTCCACGAAGTCGCCGTAACCGTGTTCTGGCAGGAACGGCGGCATATAACGTCGCTTTGTCACGTCCGCAATCTGGGCTGCGTGCCGTTTGACGTCGCCATAATTTTGAAATGAGAAGGGAGCCGATCCGCCCGGTCTATGGCAGGGTGCGCAGTTGCGGTAGATAATCGGCGCGATGTCCTTTGAGAACGTAGCCCGCTCTGAAACGGCTCGCGACGGTGCGGAATTCTGCGCGGCTGCGGGAGCCAGTACGGCAAGCAATGAAGCAACAACAGGAATACTATTTAAGCCGCGTCCGAACATCGTTAAGATCCATTTTCGCTTTCAGGAAACGCGCCATCCATGATAATTGATCTGTGACAACGGTCGCGCGCAATGGCTCAAGGCACGCACTGTTCCTTGTTCTCGCCCTGTTATTGTCGCTTGCTGGCCACGCTGAACCTCAGTCGCAAGCGCTGATTGACAAATCGCAGCGCGGCAAAGATCTGATGGCCGAGCACAAATTTGCGGAGGCTGTCCCGATCTATCGCGAGCTTGTGCAAGCTGTCCCGGACAACCCTGGGCTGCTGTTGAATCTCGGTATGGCGTTGCACTTGGCCGGGCGCTCGCGCGAGGCGATCGCGCCGCTGGCGCACGCCATCAAGTTGGATCCCGACATTCTTCCGGCCTGGCTATTTTTAGGCGCATGTTACTTGAGTGCTGGCGATCCAGAACGTTCGCTTGAGCCTCTCGAAAGGTATATTCGTCTTCAGCCCGATGACCCCGGCGGCCATCAAACGCTTGGCGACGCATTGCTCGCAACTAGCAAATTGCGCCAGGCGGTAAGCCAATATAAGAAGCTCGCCGAACTTGAAGTGAATAATCCGCATGCATGGTATGGACTGAACCGAGGCTATGCGGCTTTGGCCGATGCGGCTTTTCAAACGGTGGAAAAGGATGCACCGCAATCGGCTTGGTGGTTTGCGCTGATAGCAGATGAGCGCGTGAAGCGTCGTCAGCTTCGTAGTGCATTCTTCTTTTATAAGAAAGCAGAAGCAACGCAGCCGAATCTCCCGGGCCTGCATGCATCAATCGCGCTTGTGTATGAGGAGAGTGGTCATCCGGATTGGGCGAAAACTGAGCGACAAAAGGACGCGAGTGGGAACTGCACGGCCTCGATTCAGGCCTGCGACTTCTTGGGCGGTCGTTTTGAAGAAGTGATTCAGCGTGGTGGCACAACCGTAGAAGCCTACTACTGGCAGAGTCGGGCGTTCGCTCGCCTCGCGCAAAGTGCGTTCGAGCATCTTGAAAACCTACCCGATAGTCCGGAAATTCATGAGTTGCGGGCGGAACAACTACGCGCCAGAAGGCAGAACCTTGAATCGGCCAACGAGTGGCGCAAAGCACTCGCGTTTGCTCCAAACGATGAGCGGCTACGTGAAGAACTGCTGTCTTCCCTTTACCGCGCCAAAGACTATGCAGCAGCACTGAAGTTAGTGGACGAACTCCTGCGAGAGAACCCGAAATCGGCGGAGCTGAACTTCATGAAGGGTGATATTCTTCTCAGCTCACAGGATGCGGCGAAGGCGATTCCATATGTTGAGACCGCTTTGAAACTCAAGCCGAACCTGCTGGTTGCCCGCGCTGCGCTTGGACGCGCTTACATGCAAGCAGGGCGTCAGCCGAACGCGATTCCGCATTTGCAAGCTGCACTCTCAATCGATGAGGATGGCAGTTTGCGTTACCAACTCGCCCGCGCATATCAGGCTACGGGTCAGACGGCGCTCGCAAAGAAGACTCTGGAGGACTCTGCGCAACAGCAAAAAGCTGATCGTGAAGAAAAGAGCAAGCTCGAGCAAGAGATGAAGATTACCCCCCCGTGATAGGACTACTGCTGGGAACGCGCTTGCCTGATCCCTGTCGAAGCGTTACGATGCGATCGGCTGTGATGCCTTCGAACCTTTCTCGCGAGCGATCCGGCCAGTCCACAATAACGGCTTCGACGCCAGGCTGATCGGCGAGTCCAAAATGGATTCTGAGATCGTTCGCACTTAGATAGCTGGAGTCTGAGCGAACATGACGCCAGGGACCCTGTTTCCCTTGGCGGATGAGGGCCGCTCGGGCGCCAATTGCGAAACGATTCAATCCCGGCGATTCTAGCTTTACGGAAAGCCAATGGGCTTGCTTACCTGCCTCATTGCGGAACAGGCGTACCGGGCCATTATTGTTCGTAACAACGATGTCGATGGCGCCATCGTTATCGATGTCACCGAATGCCGCTCCGCGGGTGACCTCTGGCGTTTGAAAAGCGGGGCCCGCAAGCTGAGAGGTCTCCCGGAAGCGTTTGCCCCCCTCGTTATGAAATAACTGTTTGCGCTGTGCATACGGCGAACCGCCGGCCTGTGCGTTGGCAAGAAGCGTAACCGCGCCGTTTGCAATGAAAAGATCGAGCCACCCGTCGTTATCGTAGTCGAACCATTGAGTGCCGAAGCCAGTGTACCCGAATGTTGGTTGCAGCAACCCAAACTGCGCCGTAGCGTCCTCGAACTGGCCTTTGGCGTCTCCGCGAAATACGGTCACGCCTTCTCGCGTCAGGTTCGTTACCAATACCACCTGGTCGCCATTGTTCTGGATGTCCCCGACTGTGACCCCCATTCCTGCCTTAGGCTTCCCGTCCGCACTGTATGCAAGGCCGGCCTCGAGCGCCGCCTCACGGAAAGTACCATCACCCTGGTTGAGCCACAACAGATTCCCAGCAGTGTCGTTGGCCACATAAATATCCGAGCGCCCGTCGCCATTGAAATCCGCAGACACCACGCCGAGTGCGGGTCCATAAGAACGGTTGATTCCTGACGACTCGCTAACGTCCTCAAATCGCCCATTTCTCAAATTTCGAAATAACCGAGATGGAACGGGATGATAAGCCTTGGGGGTGCAGTAGTCGGGTTCGCCGGTCGACGAGACGCAAGCGCGATTCCCTTCGACTGTAAAGTCGACGTAATTGCACACGAATAAATCGAGCCACCCGTCACCGTCGAAATCGACCCATGCCGCGCTGGTTGACCAACGGGGATCCTCCACCCCTGCTTGACGGGTGACATTAGTGAACGTGCCATTTCCGTTGTTGTGATAGAGCACGTTTTGACCGAAATTCGTCACATATAGATCTAAAAAGCCGTCGTTGTCATAGTCGCCTACGGCAACGCCCATCCCGTAGCCAACGTGACCGGCGCCGGCTTTGTCGGTCACATCTACAAAACGCAATTGACCGGTTTCAGACAGGAGATTTTTAAATAGACGGTTCCCCGGCTTCCATCCGCTCGGTGGCTCAGCGATAAGCTTGCCGTTTTGATCGAGTCTCGTCCCTTGGACAAGATAGATGTCCAGGTCACCGTCATTATCGTAGTCGAAAAGGGCAACTCCGGGACCCATAATCTCGGGCATGTAGTGTTTGCCCGTTGCACCGCTGAAGTGATGGAAATTGAGCCCGGTTTCAGCAGCCACCTCGCGAAAAAAACCGGGCTCAGTAGTGCGGGGATAAGGCAAGGATATATTGCTCGGCAGAGCCCCAGCAGCAAGCGCACAAAAAAAGCTGCGTCGGGAAAAGCAGCTCACTTACGGCCCTCAAGCATGTTCAGATCGCGATCAATGCTAGTGAGCAATTGTGACTGGCCGCGTGCAATCGCACGGTCGTGCGCCTCGCGGTAGTACTGTAGCGCCTTTTTGTGGTCGCCGGAGCGCGCATACGCAGCGGCAAGCGCATACGTGTAAACAGGTGTGTTTTCCTCTTCTGGCTGAAGTGCCCGCAGGAGTTGTTGAATGGCTTCCTCGTATTTTTGGTCGTTAACCAGGATACGGGCTAGATGAAATCGGGCTAGCGGATAGTCGGGCCGGTCCGTGATGGCGGCGCGGAACTCACTCGCCGCTTCCTCCATACGGCGCTCTCTCTCGTACGTTGCCCCAAGATTGTTGTGTGCCTCAGCGTAGTTCGGATTTATGCTTAGAGCTCGATGGAATGCCTCTTCGGCTTCGCTGTATTGCTGCTGGCTGAACAGAAGAACGCCGTAGTTATACCAAGCATCGGGCCGGTTCGGGGAGAGCTTGATAGCCGCGTCGAAATGCTGCTTGGCGCTTGTCGTGTCGCCCACGCGTCCATAGAGCGAAATAAGGTTAATATGCGCTTGCACATTGTTCGGATCTGACTCGAGCACCACTTCATGCTCGCGAATGGCAGCATCGAGTCTCCCAGCGCTCTCCAGTTCTGCCGCTCGTTGCAAGTGTGCCGTCGAGCTTTGATTTAGCTGCTCGACTCGCTGGGCGAGAGGATCTTGAAGAGGTGGCTCAATCGCTGAATTTTTGGCATACAAGGCAAGATGTAGGTCGGCCTCGGACGGCTTATCAAGCTTGCGGAACTCTCCTGCGAGCGCAAACTGCGCTGCCCCGTATTGAGGGAAGAGGTTGCAAGCTTGTGTGAAAGACGCAGCTGCAGATACGTGATCGCCCTTTGCCGCTTGAGTGCGGCCGAGCCCGTACCACGCTTGCGGACAATTGGGGTGCGCTTTGACGATCTGTTTATACATTCGTTCCGCCGCCTGCGAGTCTGGAATCGAGATCAGACATTGAGCAAGGTGGAGCTGTGCTGAAAGCTCGTCCGGTCGAATCGCCAGTGCCAATTGAAAGGTCTTGGCGGCAAGATCGAATTGGCCTTGTTCCAACTCCGCTACACCAAGCAAACTAGCCCAGTCGAAATTCTGCGGTTCTAGCGCGAACGCACGCGAGTAAGCCATGGCCGCTCCCTCATATTGACGATACGCATGGAGAACCATGCCCAAGCTTCCGATCAGACGGGCATCGTGCGGATGAGCTTTGGCCTCTGCTTCCGCTACTTCAATCTGCGCTTTGATGGCAGGTGAAAAGTTCGATGTGTCAACCAGCGGCAGTTTGGGCGCATCGCTGGGACGCAATAACAGCGCGCATATAGCAAGCCGTAAAATCATTGATATCGATCAACCTAAACCTATATATACGAAACGGTGTTGTGCGATTCTTGGGTTCTCACGGACAGGGACCAATCATCCGCATGATCTCGGGTGGGCTGCGATAGAATCCGCTTGCAATGCCTTTGATCAGACTTCTCGCAGTTCTTCTGTTTCTATCGTGCTCGGCTTTTGCGTCTGCGAACCCCGTCATTTGGCCGGTCGATTCACTGCTGAAAGTATTTCCGGATGATGCTACCGGAACGAACCGTAATACAACGGATCTCACATTGCTGCCCCGCAATGGTCACGCCAGTTTACAATTCGCCGTGCGCGGCGATGTCGCGATACCAGATCTGAACGTAGCCGCAACGGTTGCAGGTCCGGTGGAAGTACAGGTTCGGCATGTCGGGTATGTGCCGGTTCACGCGAATACGCCCAAGTCACCGGCCGATGAGTTGATCCGGAAGGCGCCGGCGCGTTTCCCCGATCCGCTATACGAAGAGCTGCCGTTTTCTATTCCAGCCAATCAAACCAATGCGGTTTGGATTACCCTGCATGCGAGCACAAGCGCAACCCCGGGCGAATGCCCAGGCAAGGCTGTATTCCGTTCGGGTACGCAAGTCATCGCCAGCATACCTTTTCGTGTTCGCGTGATGCGCGCGACAGTACCGAAACAAACGCTCAAGGTAACGAACTGGTTCAACGTCGATGAAGAACACCTCAGAGGCTTCTTCAATCTTGGTAATGATCAGGAACGCTACTGGGACCTGCTCGCCAATCTCGCCCACGTCATGTCGGACCACCGGCAGAACGTGATTCTCACGCCGGTTCTGTCGCTCACCGATGCGCGCGTAGAGAACGGTGGCGTAGTCTATGATTTTTCTCGCCTGGATCGCTGGTTGGACACATTCGGGAAAGAGGGGCTCACGGACCTGGTCGAAGGCGGCCACTTGCTCGATCGAGAGAACGGATATCGCTCTGCGTTGAAGGTGCCAGTATTCGTGGTTGATAACGGGCAGGTTCGCCGCGACAAGCTCAATGCAGACGACCCGCGCGCTGAAACCCACATGAACTCGTTCCTCCGCGCGGTCTATCTGCACCTGAAGGAGAAGGGCCTGATCGAGCGTTACGTGCAGCACATTCTGGATGAGGCGCACGGCACTGAGCCGCCGTATTACAAGCGCTATGCGGCGCTCGTCCGAAAAAACATGCCGGGAGTGAAAACCATGGACGCGATCGATCAACCGGCTTCGCCCGTGGCGCCCGACTGTGATATCTGGGTTCCCGTTCTTGGCGCTTTCGACGATCGGCTGGCCCAGATCCGCGACCATCAGAGAGAAGGCGGCGCAGCATGGTTCTACACCTGCGTGTTCCCGCAGGGCCGATACATGAACCGGTTCATCGATTACCCCCTGCTGAAGACGCGTCTGTTGCATTGGTTCAATTTCCGTCATGACCTGAGTGGCTATCTGCATTGGGGCGGCAACTACTGGGATGGCGACCCATACCAAAACACCGAAGTGGTCATCAATGCAGGCCAGGACCTATTGCCACCGGGTGACGCATTCATCACTTATCCCTGGCGCGAGAAAAACGCGGTTCGATCATCCATCCGTCTGGAGGCGATGCGCGAAGGCATCGAGGATTACGAACTGCTGCGCGTCGCGGAGGCGAAAGACGCGGCTCGAGCGCGCCACATCGCTGCAGAGGCCGTGCCCAACATCACCGATTACACACGCGACGTGCCGACCTTCCGCCGTCTGCAGGAAGAACTACTTGCCGCAGCCGAGTAACGCATGAAAACCGCTCCCTGCTGGCGCGCGAACGGGTCTATTTTCTTAGTCGCCGATGGTGTGACGGTGACGGAGGGAGATGATGTGTCGTTCGACGTGAGCGCACTGATGAGTTGCGGTTGCGTGTTATTGGGCTGCTTCTTTCCTCTTGCCTTCGATAAAGGCCGATATTTGATTTACCGTTTCGAAGTTACTGGGATGCACTTCCCCGTCTTTCACCTTCAGGCCAAAACGCTCTTCAATGAATAGGAGTAGCTTTAGAAGACCTAACGAATCGAGGATACCGGTGCTGATGAGAGATGCATTCGGCTCGAGTGAGACTTCGCCGTCTCCGCGCAACAACTCTTCATTGATGAACTTTGTGATTATCGTCTGAGTTTCCATCGTAATTCCTCGTCTACCTAAGCTCGAGCCAACAGAAGCCGATCAATCTTACCCGTCGAAGTTTTTGGCAACTCGTCACGAAATTCAAAACTCTCCGGCAGCATGTAGCGGGGCAGAACCTGGCTGCAGTGCGCCTCGAGATCTTGGCGGCTCAGGTTATCTCCCGGCAGCGGGACCACAAACGCTTTAATCCGGTTGCCGATCAGGTCGTCAGGAATCGTGATTACGGCCGCTTCTTTAACGTGCCGATGTGAGTGAAGCGCGGCCTCAATCTCGCCCAACTCAATGCGATAGCCCCGGCTCTTCACCATATGATCACGGCGGCCCACGTAGATCCAGTTCACGCCGTCCTCGGCAAGCGTCACAATGTCACCTGTGCGATAGCCAACTTCGCGAAAGTGATGCTGAAAGGGATTGCTAACAAAGTTTGCGGCCGTCTTTTCCGCATCGCCCCAATATCCTTGCGCGACGCAAGAACCACGTACCCACAACTCACCCTCTGGGCCCGGCTCAGTGACAAGCTGCCGCCGGTCATCGATTGCAAAAACCTCAGTGTTTTCACACGCAATTCCAATAGGAACGGGTTTGGTCCGATCCGGAGTAAGGTCAGAAGGCCGCACTTTGTAATATGTGCAGACGTTTGTTTCAGTGGGTCCGTATAAATTGTAGAGATCGGCATTCGGAATAGAGGCCGCAAGTTGCCGCAGAGACTTAATCTGAAATACCTCGCCGGCAAAAAGAACTGCCCGTAGACCCGACAGATCGTGTGCATCTAGCTTTCCGTAAGTGATCATCAATGACAGGATCGAGGGAACCAGATAAGTGATCGTGATTCGCTCATTCTGTAACAAGTCGGCCAACTGGACCGGAAAAACTGATAGCCTTTCCGGGACGAGCACCACCGTACCACCTGCTTTCAACGTAGCGTAGATATCAAACGTGGAGAGGTCAAAATGCAGCGGCGCGTGGCTCGTCACCCGCTCCGCCGAGGTCATCTGAAACGTCGCGCAGGACCAATTGATGAACGTAAGAATGGTCCGGTGCGAAATCATCACACCTTTGGGATCGCCGGTGGACCCTGACGTATAGAGAATATAAGCCAGATCGGTGTCAGTCGCCGCGGACGAGGAGATAGATACGTCGGGTTGCCGCTTTACCTCAGCCCAAGTGACGGTTCGCAAATGATTCGGCAAATCAGCGCCCTGCTGATCATCGGTCAGGATCACCGCCTGTACGGGCGTTGCTTCGGATAAAAGGTCAATGAGGCCGCTCACCTGTCCGGATGTCACGAGCACCTTGATCTCACAGTTCCGGGCGATATACGCTGATCTTTTTGCCGGAGCGTTGGCATCGAGGGGGACGTAAATGGCTCCAGCTTTCATTGCCCCAAAGACGGCGATTACTGCGGCCAGGGATTTGTGCACGTAGATACCAACGCGGTCTCCCCGGTGCACTCCTGCGCCTCGCAGCATTTGCGCGAGTTGATTTGTGAGCGCTTCCAATTGCGCGTATGTTAGGCCGAGGCCTTCAAAACGCACCGCTTCTTTATCCGGCAAGCGACTTGCAGTTTCACTCAAAACATGATGCAGAAGATACGTCATGCCTGTCGCTTTTACAAACCCAACCACCGCGCAATAATCATCCGCTGAATGTCTGAAGTGCCGGAGTACAGGGTGCCGCCCACGGCATCGCGCAGATCGCGTTCCACCTCAAACTCGGTTGTGTAGCCATATCCCCCGTGAATGCGAATAGCGTCCATGCTGGACTTTACAAACGACTCGCTCAGGTACAGTTTCGCAATTGCCGCTTCCATTACGGCCGGCTTGCCCGTCTTCTTCAGCCAGGCCACCTTACTCAGGATCAACCGAGCCGTTTCGAGCCGGACCTGCATATCTGCAATGCGATTCGAGACGGACTGAAATTTGCCGATAGGCTGGCCGAATTGGCGGCGATCACGAGCGTACTTGATGCAGGTTTCAAGCTGACGCTGCATCGCTCCTACGTGACTCGCAAGGATACAGCTTCGTTCCCATTCCATAGAGCTGTTGAAAATGCTCGCCCCAGCTCCTTCGGGCCCCAGGCGATTCTGCTCGGGGACGTGACAATCCTGAAGGATCAACTCGGCCATGGGCGCGGTCCGCAGCCCCATCTTATTTATATCCCGGCCAACACTGAAACCCGGCGTGCCATTCTCGACCAAAAAGGCTGTAACGCCGCCCAAGCCCTGAGCAGGATCTACAGTTGCAAAAACCACAGCCAAGTCGGCCACCGGTGCGTTCGTAACGAATGTTTTAGTCCCATTGAGCACATAAGCGCCGTTACCGTCGCGCTTGGCCAGCGTCCGAAGCTTATAGGCATCCGACCCAGAGTCCGGCTCCGTCATTCCGTGAGCGCCAATAAGCTCACCACTGCAGAGGCGGGGCAGATAGGTTTGCTTCTGTGCGTCCGTACCAAAGGTCACGATTGGCAACTGCACGCTCCATAACTGAGCGTTAAGCGCAAACACCAGGCCATTGTCGTGGCAGCCGTACCCAAGCCCTTCCATTGCAAGCATGGTGCTTAGAATGTCCGCGCCCGTGCCGCCATACTCCTCAGCTATGGGCAATCCCTGGATGCCGAACCGAGCGCACTTTTCCCATTTCTGCCGCGAAAACTCACCTCGCCCCTCGCTCGCAATCAGATCATCGTTTAATTCGCGCGTGGCAAATTCAATCACCGCATTCTTGAGCGCTAGCTGTTCTTCCGTCCACGAAAAATCCATAGTCACCTCGCCCAGGTTAACCACTGGCGCAATTCATCGCTCCGTTTCGCTAATGGTTGTGTTTGAGTCCCGATATACACCTGCTTCTCTTCGGTATTGCGGGCGATATGAACACCCGCGCCAATTAGGCATTCGCTGCCGACGGTGATCCCGTCCCTGATTGTCGAATTAGCTCCCAAAAAGCAGTACGGCCCTACTCGCACAAACCCTAAAGTGACAGCCCCGGGCGCCAAAAAGCAGTGATCACCGATAGCGCAGTGGTGCCCCACGAGGCTGCTGCAACCCATAAACACGTTATTCCCAACCTCCGCGAACGGTTGAATGATACAGCCTTCGAGAACGAAGCAGTTATCGCCGATCACTAAGCCGGGCCAAATCGTAGCCTTAGAACTGATGTAATTGATCAGCCGATACCCTTTGGCTTTGGCCTGCTGATACTTCTCCGCTCTGAGCTGGTTCGCGCCCCTATAGCTGATGGGGATGGACATGCCGAACTCATCTGGATGGTAGTGGCGCTCGATCTCCTCGAAGGGAACAATGGGCAATCCCATGAGCGTTTCTTCCTTTATATGCGCCCCGTCCACGCTAAACGCGACAACTTCAAAGCGAGAATCGTGAGTCAGATAGAAACAAATCATGCTCGCCATCTGACCGCTACCGAATAAAACCACTTTTTGCATAAATCTCCTACACCCCGCTTCTACAAAACGAACTCTGAGCTAAATCGCAAGGCCGTTCACCTTCATCCGTGATTTCTAGGGGGAAACAAAGCCCCTCAGTACTACTAGTAACGTCAGGACTGCGTGAGGTAATCGTATGACGGTATCATGTAGTCGTCCGCGTGAATCTTCGCATCATGGGAACTGACATTCCACGGAGCAATAAACGAAAATTTTCCGGAATTTTGCCGGTGTCATTGTCTGGGATATCGAAACAGGTCGGGAAGGCTCGGGCAGACCGGTGCGTCCTTTGGGCGCTGGATGCCGCGCGTTGATCGCCCGGCTAAGCATTAACTTCGACCGGATTATCTTTGCAGCACGACACAATCGATGATAGTTGACTGGCTATCGACGACTGATCCGCGATGGGAAACGCTTCTTCGTGAAGTCCCGCACGACGTGTATCATCTACCCCAATATCTCGAAATAAGTGCAAGGTATGAAGATGCGGAGCCGACGGCGTTTTTCGCACGAGAAGGAAGCTGCTTTTGCCTGATCCCTCTCTTGCTACGCCGATTGCCGGAGGCCCTCACCGCACCACCCAGTTGGCGCGATGTGAAATCGCCCTACGGCTATGCAGCACCCCTATTCCGCGGGGATGCCTCGTGGATTGACAAAGCTTTGAACACCTTTATCAGAGAGTGTCAAACTCGCAACATTGTTTCTGCATTTTTCTCTATGCACCCGCTGCTAACGGTGCCTCCTAACCTTGCGCGTCACGGTCAAGTGGTTAAACATGGTGAGACGGTCTATGTAGATTTAAGCCTTACCGAAGAAGCGCTATGGTCGCAGACAAGAGAGCGGTTCCGGTCCTACATCGGCAAGCTGCAGCGTACCGGGTTTCAGGCGCGCTTTGACGACTGGTCCGCCTACAGCGATTTTGTTTCCATCTATGGGCAAACGATGGCACGATTGCATGCGGACCGATTTTACTGTTTTCCTGCAGAGTATTTCCACGATCTGCGCATTGCGTTAGGCCCGCGACTCCATTTTTGTTCGATCGTCGACTCGGGCGGGGAACTCGCAAGCGGCGCACTTGTAACCGAGACTCAGGGCATTGTTCAATATCATTTATCGGGGACTGCGGACCGCTTTTTTACGAATTCTCCCTCCAAAATGATGCTGCACGAGATCAGATTGTGGGCAAAAAGAGAAGGTAATAAAGTTCTACATCTGGGCGGAGGCCTTGGCGCTCGGGCAGACTCTTTGTTCCAGTTTAAAGCCGGTTTCTCGCCTTTGCGCTCTGATTTCCTGGCATATCATCTGGTTTGCGATGAAAGCAAGTACGCCTTCTTGTGCCGGCAAACTGAGGGCGATGTTCCGGAGGAAGACTACTTTCCGCAATACCGTCGATCACTGATTCACGCGCCCCAGCCAAAAGAGCCTGCTTTTTCTGCTGGAACGTAGAGCTCAGCCCAATACCGAAGCATTACGAGATCCTGAGTCGAGGGAGGACACAGGGGTGGAGACTGACCCCGGATCATCTCGACGATGCCCTCATAGAGCGGTATGCCCGCCGCGGCGGTCAAAATGGAAGACCCTGCCAGCCTTGCGTTCACCTCGCTGAATAAAAGCTGCCCGCGCTGATCGATGAAACACTGTATGTTGGCTGGCCCAATTAGCTTAAGAGCACGCACCATTTCTCGAACGATGCCGGCCATTTCCTCGTTTGAAGCGAGCTGTCCTTTGTACGATATTCCTGATTCCGCGGCGATCCGGCGCCGGAGAGCAATGACGACCGCCTCCGAATTCCAATCTGCCAATACGTCGATTGTGTATTCCGATCCCGTGATATAGGGCTGCACGATGGGATCCTTTACGTAATTGAGAAAAAACTTCAGCTCGTCTCGACTTTTGGCGACGAAGATACCCGTGCTGCCGCGACCGTGGCGTGGCTTTATGAGCTGCGGTAATTCCGTGTCAGAGATGCAGTTGTAAGCATCAGATCCTAGCCGGGTCGGTATAGTGGGGAAGCCGTACTTCGAAAAGAATTGATACGAACTCCATTTGTCTGTGCAAAGCTCTAGCGTTGTGCGTCCGGATAGAAGCACTTTCGTTCCTACTTGCTTGAAACGCTCGGTTGCTGCCTGAACGTGTAGCAATTCCTCGTCCAAAGCGGGAAGGAATGCCGAGACGTTCTCTCGTTCACAAATTGCAATTAGGGCGTCGATATAGTTTGGCGCGCTCGCGAGTGGGACACAGTGGCCGCGGTCGGCCATGAAAAGTCCAATCGAGAGTGGGTTTGAATCAGCCGCGACGGTACGTACACCCAGGCGACGGAAGTACTCGATTTGCGAGACCGCCGGAGCTGAGCCCGCAGCGGTCCGCAACATCCAGAGATCAGCTTTGCCTTCATTCTTCATTGTGTGTGGATAAGTCTCGACCTTGGCGCTCAGGGCGCGCAATACTTTTGTGGGCCATTCCTTTTGATTATCTCGTTACGCGGCAAATTAGATCCAGTTTCGAATGCTCAGGCGGCGGTCAGCTTAAGCTGAGAAGTTGCTACTCGTGCCGAATTTCACCGTTGCGCAGAAGGCGCGCCCCGTGATTATGGGCCTTGTGGTTTTAACTCTCTATGGAAACCTGGGCAGCCGTGAGGAAGATCACAGGGTCCAAGCGCTACTTCCAACCGGAAAGCGCATTACGCCGACGGCGGCTCCCGGATCGCACTTTCAAATGCTCAATCCCGGCCTGAAAGCGTTTCCGGACTTCGTAGCCGGACAAGCGATTAGCACTGCGGTCAGTCCTGATCAGAGAACGCTTCTTATTCTGACGAGCGGTTTCAATCGAATCAATGGAACCGATGGCAAGCCGATTCCCCACGCGTCGGAGGAATACGTCTTTGTGTACGATATCAGCCACGCTGAACCTCAGCAAGTCCAAGTCCTAAGAGTGCCTGATACGTTTGCCGGACTCGCTTTTTCGCCGGATGGCAAACAGTTCTACGTGTCTGGTGGCAAGGACGATAATGTTCATCTGTTTGCGCTCGACTCGACCCATCACTGGTCTGAAAACGGAACTCCGATCAAACTCGGCCATTCTTCCGGCCTCGGATTACAAATCGGAAAGGAGCCGCTCGCGGCGGGGGGACTTGCGGTCACTCAGAACGGCGAAGCGCTTGCAATCGCGAATGTGTATAACGATTCGATTTCGATCGTTGACTTGCAAACCCGTCGTGTGTCCGCTGAGCTCGATCTAAGGCCGGGCAAAATCGATGCTGCCAACGCGGGCGTTCCCGGAGGTGAATATCCTTTCTGGGTGAGCGTCAAAGGTAATACAACGGCCTATGTTTCAAGCCTTCGCGATCGTGAAATCGTTGTTGTGAGCCTGGCG
>JBJMGM010000016.1:0-8668 GCA_045807905.1 Bryobacteraceae bacterium
GGATTATGTAAAACCCAAAGCCGGCCCGTTCGAACCGCGCTTTTTCTCGCCCGCGGACTTTGCCGTGATCAGACGCTTGACTGAGTTGATCCTGGGAGAAGGACCCGGGGCAGGCAACAATCGCCCAATAAGCGACGGCCCACCAAATGTTGTGGAAGAAGTGGCGGAGTGGATAGATCTGCGGGTTTTCAGCTCTGCGGGAACGCGTGCAGCCGCGACGGCCCTGGACCAATCACATCGCGCTGTCATGGTTGCGTATCATGGGGCTCCGACGGTACGTGATCTCGAAACCTTCGATGCCCAGACGGTGTGCCGTGACGGGCTGGCGTGGTTACAAGATGAGAGCAGATCCCGTCACAAATCGGAGTTCCTTAGCCTTGGGGACAGGGACCAGCTAGAAATTTTGACGCTGATCAGCCGGGAAGGGACGAACAAAGATGCCCAAACGTCTGGCGCTCGGTTTTTCGAGCTGATCAAGGCTGAAGTGATCAGAGGATTTTACACCTCACAGGCGGGCTTAAAAGAGCTGAATTTTCAAGGCAATAGATTCTACGCCCGGTCTCCAGGCTGCAATCGGACGTAAGTATCAGGCCCAGTACTCCGGAGTCGTCGGATTGGGATTTCGGCAGATGCGATAGGCGATGATAGAGAGAGTGGGCACTGCCGCAACATCGCGTAAAAGAACCCCGGAAGCGGTGACGACCAGCGCTACTTCTCTAGCCGAGCAAGGGGCGTTCGACGACCCTTCTTTCCCAGACGGCGCCTTTCATCCGTATCTTTCAGTCGAGCAGCGGGCGGCCCTTGTGCTTGCAACTCAGCGTGATTTAACTGAGTGGTCGGTCGCGGGTGTTACGGAAAGTCGCCTGAAGCCGGTGTTCCTATTGGCGGCCGTTTTCCTCATTGCGGCGAGCGCCACATTTGCAATAGCCTATCTCCGCGGCCTTGAACGGACTGAGGTGGGGAATGTACCTGGTGCTGTCCAGGAACTACCAATTCGAAGCGCCACCTTGGGGCTGAGGGCCCAAGCGCAAGGGGACGAGGTGGTTCTCCGGTGGAATGGCAACAATCCGGCCTTACAATCTGCGACCGATGGCATGCTGCAGGTTGATGACGGCGCCGAACACCGGCAAATAGCTTTGGATCGCGGTGGACTTACCAATGCGTCGCTTGTTTATCGGCCCGTCGCGGACGACGTCGTGTTTCGGCTTGAAGTTCGCGGCACGGACGGTGTGCGCACAGCTGAAACTCTGGAGGTGGTTGGCGCACGTGCCCGGGCGGCTGATTCCGAAGCACAACCCGAGCCGAAAACGGCCGACGCCGCAAAGACTTCGACTGAGAGAACCGTTGCCGCCCGGCCCAGATCCAAGGAACGCATAGCGAAGGACAGGAGTACCGCTGACTCGCGTTCGGGGATCGTAAGGAGCGCCCCGGCTCAGCTTAGCCGGACTGAACTGCCGGCAACTCCGCCATCCTCCCGGCAAACGCTTGCCATGCAGAATCCGCCGTCTTTGCCGATGAACACCGTCAGCTCAGCTCAGCCTTCGTCTTTATCGGGCCAAGATTTGCCTAAACCACCGCTTGGACCCTCAATCGTTGAACGCCAAATCGCTCCGAGAGATGGCACGAACACAGCCGGGGCGCCAGGCAAAACGGTGGGTCGACCGGTTGGGGCTCAACAAAGCGGCTATGTTCCGCCTCGGCCAATCAAGTGGTCAGCCCCTTCAGCGAAGAGTTTGGGGGTGAGGATCTCCGCGCCGACAGATTTCGAGATCAAGGTAAGGATTGACGAGTCGGGGCACGTAACGGCGGCACATGCGTTGTTAGACCGGACGACGCACGATGAGAGTGTTAGCGCTTCGGTCGCGGCGGCGGTGAAGCAGTGGGTTTTTGAACCGGCCAAAATGCAAGGCAAGGCTGTTCCCAGTGAGCAGACAGTCGTCATCCGGGTAGATCCGCGGAGTTAGTTCGGAGCCCATCAGAATGTCACCTCTGGGACGAATCGCAACTCGGCGCCGGTAGGTTAACAGGCGGATCAGTCCGGCTTCCTCTCTGACAGGAAGTAGTTGAGCGAAAAGACTGGCTGACGGAATTATGGGCCGCCGCTTACCGGAGTAGAGGTTCCAATCGAATTCGTTAACGTTACGGTCACCGATTGAAGCACGTTCGTGCTGCCGGATAGCGTGAACGGGACCTGCAACTGGAACATGCTTCCGAAACTCTGGCTTTGAGGGCTCTGATACCACGCAGTGTAGGCCGCAGTTAAAGGTACGGTGAACGTGGCGCTTCCAGCGAATTGTGTTCCCGTATTCGCCGTAAACGTGAAGGTCGCCGAGGTCATATCGCGCGTGGTCGAGTAACCGGTTAACACAACGTCAAACCCGGTGGCTGTCAAATTCGTGATGTGGACGCTGTTCGCCGTAATTACTGGAGGAAGGGGCAGGATGGTTGCTGTCGCGGTGACGGGCGTGGGAGGCAGAACGCTCACGCCGTTCGAGGTCAGGCTTGTCAAACTCACCGTGAGAGTGCCGGCAACCGTTCCCTGCTGTATCGTTCCACCGGTGAGCGGCGAGACCGTCATGACACCCGCCGGAACAGTGAAGTTGAGCGTCCTCCCGCCTGCCGCAAACTGCGACGCAGGGTCGATGTATCCGGCGGGAAGCCCAGCGACACTCGGCGTAAATGCCAGATGAAGCGTACCCTGCAATGCGGTTGGTGGCGGGCTTGCCAGTTGTATTCCCACGTTGAGCTGCTGTGTGGGCACGGTGGTCGAGTGCACACCCGTCAAAACTATTGATGGAGCGGTGATCGCGATCGCGACCGAGTTTGACGCCACCCCTGAGGAGAGCACAGAAATTTGCGCGCTCCCAAAGCTCGCGATGAGATTCGCCGGTACCGCAGCGGTGACCTGAGCAGCATTCACGACCGTCGTGGCAAGTGGAGCCCCGTTCCACTGCACCGTGGTGTCCGCAGCGAAGCCGCTGCCGTTGACAGTGAGTGTGAAATCAGGGCCACCGGCAGCTACTGAACTCGGGGATATCGTGCTGATAATGGGCGCCGCGACTATCGCAAAGGTCAAGGCATTCGATGTTGCGCCTCCGGAAATAACCGTGATTTGGGCACTGCCGACGTTCGCGATCAGATCCGCGGTGACCGCCGCGGTTATCTGATTGGCGCTAACTACCACCGTTTGGAGCTGTGTGCTGTTCCACCGTACGACAGCTCCAGCCGCGAATCCGGTTCCGGTGACAGTTAAGGTGAAGGCGGGACCTCCGGCTGCGGTCGAAGCCGGACTGAGTGCGCCGATTGCCGGACCCACAACGATGGTGAAAGTTACTGCATTCGACGTGACCCCACCTGAGGAAACGGTAATCCGGGCCGTTCCTGCGGTGGCGATCAAAGCTGCGAGTACTGGCGCGGTTAACCGGTTCCCGCTGACGACGCTCGTCGCGAGCGGTGTTTGGTTCCAGTTGACAACGGCATCCGCGCCGAATCCGCTGCCGTTTACGGTCAATGTGAAGGCTGGACCTCCCGCGGTTGCAGCGCTCGGAGAAAGATTGCTGATAACGGGTGGGGCAATCACGGTGAAATTTACAGGGTTCGAAGTGACGCCTCCCGTTACAACCGTAACGGGAGTTATGCCCGCACTTGCGATGAGCGCCGCTGGCACTGCAGCGGTCAGCTGAGTGGCATTAACGAATCTGGTTGAAAGCGTTGATGTGTTCCAATGGACGGTTGAACCGCCGGTAAACCCAGTCCCGTTGACCGTGAGTGTGAACGCGGGACCACCGGCGGTTGCAGTATTCGGCGAGATCGTACTTACGACGGGTGCGGGATTGATAGTGAACGTTGCAGCATTCGATGTCACAGCGCCGGACCGGACGGTGATCTGAGCCGTACCCGCGTTGGCGATAAGGTTTGCTGGCACTGATGCTGTCATCCTGGTGCCGCTGACAAAAGTTGTTGTGAGCTGATTTCCGTTCCACTGGATCGCAGCACCGGATTGGAAGCCAGTTCCATTCACAGTGAGTGTGAAGGCCGGTCCGCCTGCTATCGCGGTGGTGGGCGCGATGCTCGTAATCGTCGGCGCCGCTGTAACGGTGAAGTTGACGGAATTCGATGTAAGGGTGTTCGATACGACTGTGACCTGACTGGTTCCTGAACTCGCGACCAGATTCGCCAATACCGTAGCCTGCAGTTGGGTAGAGCTTATGAGGTTCGTCACGAGCGGCGAGCCGTTCCACTGCACCACAGAACCCGCCGCGAACCCCGCCCCGTTCACGGTGAGCGTGAACGTGGGAGCACCAGCGGTGGCACTGCTTGGGTTAAGCGAGCTGATAACCGGATTGACAGTAAAGTTGAGGTTATTTGAAGTGACGCCGCCGGACAGCACTGTTATCTGAGCCACTCCTGCAAAAACAATCAGGTTTGCTGGAACAGGCGCGGTCAATTGCGTGGCATCCACGAAAGTTGTTGCCAGGGCTGAACCGTTCCACCGGACCACTGCATCTGAGCCGAACCCGCTGCCATTCACTGTCAGAGTGAACGCAGGTCCCCCGGCAGCTACACTGGCCGGATTGAGGCTGGTGATCACTGGCGCCGGAACCGGAGCGATGGTTCCTGAGTACGCCTGCTGAGCGGGCTGTGGGGGTGGCGAACTGTCGGTGACCTGCACTGTGTAGCTGTAAGCGCCGGCACTAGCAGGTGTACCGCTAATTGTGGCGGTCGTAGTGTCCGCACTGGGGCTGAGGGCGATTCCCGCAGGCAAGGTGCCCGCTACGATGGCCCACGTAAAGGGGGCGATGCCGCCAGTGGCGGTGCATGTAGCCAAATAAGGTACGCCCACCTGGGTGGGGCCAGTAGTCGGGACGCAAGCGATGCTGATCTGTCCTTGCGCACTCCCGATGCTGGCGAGGCACAGAATCAGGCCTAGACCGATAAAAATCGCTCGGTTTCGGAATGAGAGGCGCGGGAAATGACTCAATCGGCCCCTCAATTGTCCGATCCTTGGCTCGCGTTACGAGCCGCAGCAACAAAAGACGCCACAGGTCCATTAGGACCCCAGACAAACAGCCAATAGATGCCGCGCTCCGCAGGAGTCATCAGAAATACATCCCGCACGCCGAGAGCCTGGAGCGCACCCGGGCTAGTCCCAACGCGGTGGAGGCGTGCTAGTCCCGATGCGCGGTCTATGGACAACACAGCGCGTTGAGCGGGGCAGGCAAGTAAAATCGTCTTCCCGTCCGCAGTGGACGCGGCCGCTTCAGGTTCACACCTGTCATTCGTAGCGGGCCCGAGGGCAACCGGGGTCGCGTTAGAATCACGCAGGAAAGATATCGTATTCAGGCTGCGGTCGCAAATAATCGATTCCCGGCTCTGTGCGACAAAAGCAAGGGCCGATATCTCTGGCGAGTGATGCACAGGCACAGGTGCAGCATTCTGCGAGACGGAATAGACCGAACCTGCAGAATCGGAAATGAGCACAGCTTGAGCATCGTCGCTCACTGCGATTTTCTGCGGGGCATTCGCTATAGCCAGATTTGGCACATTCAGAAGGAGCTGTGGCGATTTGGGCAGACCCGTGAGCACCTGCAACTGGTTCGTTTGCCGCGAATAGAGCGCAGCTGATCTGCCGGTCGGGCTGAACGCGAAAACATCTGCCTCGCCGATCACGCCAGGCATTGGGGCCAGGGGCAAATTGTGGGTTTGGGCGGTGATTGCTTGTAGCGACACCAGGGCCAGTGGATTACCCCGTGCTTGTTCAACCAAAGCATATGCGTGGCCCGGGGCGAGGTGGATCCGAGTGACGGTCATGGGCAGCAAAACCGGACTGCCGAGCCGGGCAGAGCCGGGGATACCTAGGATGGGTTGCAATCGTGCTGGCGCTTGGCCTGCTACGAATCCGAGTGTGGGAATGGAAACGCCAGTTGTGCTTCCACTGTTCGCGTTGGGAGCTTGAGCAAGCAACGCGACCGCAGCGCCCAGAAATGCTAATGCTAAAGACTTCATTCTGACCTGTACGGCGGGCACCTGAAAAGACGCACCTGAATGCAATCCAACGACTCCATTGGATTCGAATCTAGTGCGGAGCTCCGACTGTGGGCGTGCCGCCGACGCCAATCGTCGCGGTGCCGCCCGAAGTGTTACTGGAACTCGAGCCGCCGTGAGACAACCCAATAGCCGCTCCAACCGCCACTGCGGCACCTGCCGCAACAATCAGCCCAATCTTTTTTCCAGACATCGCAGAACGTTTGGCTGCGGGAGGTTCGGCCGACACTTGGTTCGATTGGGAAATGGTCGAGTTCGCAGTCTGATCGCCAAGAGCCACGCTTACCTGAATCGTGTAGTCGCCGGGTATGTCGTTGGGGCGGAAATCTTTGGCAACCGCACGGCCATCACTTCCGGTCATAACGGTCAGCAGATGACTATCTCCCACAAAGCTGCCCCCCGGACCTTCGTTTGGCGCGAAAAACGTCACCATGGCGCCGGCGACCGGATGATCGTTCTCATCATCGATCTCGACAGTGAAGTCGCGGGGGATCCGCTGCTTCACGTCGTTAACAGCTCCTGCACCACCGATCACATTTATGTTTAATTTTGCGGGTTTGGCTACTTGGCCGGGAGCAGGCGTTGGCGCCTGGAAAGCAATGGGTCGGGCTAATACCGGAAGCTTTGAAAGCGTATGACTCGATTTGACCGTCTGGCACTCAAGCGCACCTGCAGTCAGGCAGCCCAAAAGCACGATAGGAAAAATGAAGAATTTACCGCGATACCCCATATACCTCCCCATCTGAGCAAAACTGCAATGTCTGATTGTAATCCGAAAAGCCAGTATATGCCTATGTTCGGGGCTTTTCCGAGTACTATTGAAGCCGGTATAAATGGCCGTTGAGCCGCGAACGGCGTTATGGAACGGGAGTTGTGAGCGTTAAGACTGCTTAATTATTCTCGCTACTTAGAAAACTGATGCAAAAAACCGCCGGGCGAAGAGGCCCGGCGGTCGTGAATTACATCAGGAATGAAGGAGAAATTAGTCGCCCATTGCGCCGACTTCTTCGTGTTTTTCTTGCTCAACCGGCTTGGCCGTCGAACCGAGCAAACCATCGAGGGGCACGAATCCACCCTCAGGTTTCTTTTCGCCGAGCACGTGCTCACGGTAAAGACGCATCATTTTCTCGTCTTCCAGCTTCTTCTTTAGAGCCTCGTCACGTGCACGCATCTTTTCTTCGCGTGCATTCTTTGCAATGCCCTTCACTTCGAGGTCGTGCTGGCGATCCGCCTTAACGTGCTCTTCGACAAGTACCAGGGTGTGGTCCTTGCTTGTGAGCGGCACGGCCTTATTACCCGCGAAAATTTCGTGTCGTCCGTGCTCCTCGTACCACTTCGTAAGGCTGGCCGTCATGTGCATCTTCTCGATGATGTTTCTCCAGCCCACCCCGGTGTTGTAAGCGCAGAACGAGATCTCGCCCTCCTGCGTTGCGTACGGGATGATGCACTGCTCGGTACGGCGGAAATCGTAATTGAACAGATCCTGGAACCACATGCCCGCAATGAAGAGGAAGTTCCATCGGTCGGCGCGGCGCTTCTCGATATCAGCGAGCGTGCGATCGCCAGTCACCTTGCCATATTCGCCGGACTGGGCCTTCTTGGACATCCCAAAGCATTTGTCGAATTTTGCGATCAGATCGGTAAGTCTGAAATGAGTCGGTGCGTTGAACGGGTTGTAGTTTCGAAGCAGGGCAAGCGTAACGCCCACCATGGAAAGGAAGCGCCCGCGCGCTGCGTCATTGACACGCGCGATATCCTTCGCCAATTGATCGGCGTGCAGGAATGCCGTAACGGGCACGTGCTCCTTGGTTTCCTTGTCGCACATTACTGCCATTCCGATACCGCAGTTTGGATGACAGCCGCAGCTGAGTTGCCCCCAATCCGCGGTTGGACCGTGTACGAGGTCCGCGAAATCGGAAAACGTGCTCATGAAACTGATCGGGAACCAGTCCCGGGTCGGCTCGCCGATCCCCGTCTGAGATTTCACGTCGTGAGCCAGATGAGAAAGTGTATAGCGTTGTGCTTTGCGGCGTTCCTCGGTAATCGCTTCATCACGGCCGGTAAAAGAAACCGGCTGGAACGAGAGAAACGGAATTTTCTTCGGATTATCCAGGGCGAACTGAACCACGTGTCCGACCTGCTCGTTATTGATGCCGTTGAGGATCGTGATGACGGGGACGATGTCGACTCCCGCCTTCCACAGATTTTCAATCGCGCGCAGTTTCACGTCGAACAGGTTGCCGACCGCGCGATGCGAATTGGCGGCATTGCCGATACCGTCAAACTGCAGATACGCGTAACGCAGGCCAGCTTCGGCGGCTTGCTTGCAGAACTCGGGGCTCTTTGCGAATTCAATACCGTTCGTTGCCGCTTGAACGCTGTTGTATCCAACCTCGCGGGCATAGGCGACAGCGGCGAGAAAATGAGGAGACAGCGTCGGCTCACCGCCTGAAAACTGTACGGACATTTGGCGCCGCGGCTTGATCGAAATCGCGTTGTCTAAAAGCGTCTTGACGCCTTCCCAACTCAGTTCGTGGACAAAGCCAACCTGGTTGGCGTCCATGAAACACGGATCGCACATCATGTTGCAGCGATTCGTAAGATCAATCGTAAGAACGGAACC
>JBJMGM010000017.1:0-4333 GCA_045807905.1 Bryobacteraceae bacterium
AGTCGCCTGAGGAAGTAGCGAGCACAACGGTTAGCGAACACTAATTCCTTTTGGAGCAATCTAAGCGGGCGACCCGACGGAAAAGGTCTGGTCGCCCGATGTGTGTAGAGCGCATGTATAACGACGTGTATACGAGGATAGTAGTTAGAGGAGTCGATGGCTGAAATTACACCAGAGCTAGTTAAGAAGCTGCGCGAGAGGACAGGCGCGGGCATTATGGATTGCAAGAGAGCGCTGGTAGAGGCAAACGGAGATCTTCCACAAGCGGAGATCGTTCTCCGCAAACAAGGCATTGCGGCCGCGAGCAGGAAAGAAAGCCGCTCAACGAAGCAAGGATTGATTGGGTCATTCATCAGCCCGAATGCCAAACTGGGCGCGCTCGTGGAGGTAAATTGCGAGTCGGACTTCGTGGCGCGGACGGAAGACTTTCAGATATTGACCGCAGATGTTGCGGCGCATATTGCCGAAACCAAGCCGAAACTTGTGCGGCTGGAGGAAGTGACTGAGGCGGAGCGGGCAAATTTCCGGGACCACCAGGCGTTGTACGAGCAGAAATTTGCAAAGGATCAAAGTACGACCGTCGGGGAACTGGTGAAGACGAAAATTGCGAAGCTGGGCGAGAACATCGCGATTTCGCGGTTCGTCTTCTTTGAAGTAAAGCGGAATGGTGTCGTAGGAACTTATATCCATACAGGCGGTCAGATCGGAGTACTGCTCGAAGTGAATACTTCGTCCGACGATGTCACTCAGAAATCGGAGTTTTCCACCCTGGTGCGGGACATCGCCATGCAGATAGCGGCGGCTGCTCCGCAGTGTGTCAGCAAAGAGGATGTCGCAAAGGAACTTTTGGAAAGAGAAAGCGATATTCAGCGCGAGCGGGCGCGTGGCGAGGGCAAACCAGAGAAAATGCTTGACAAAATCGTGGAAGGGCGAATGAGCAAGTTCTACGAAGAAATTTGTTTGCTTGAGCAGCCATTCATCCGTGAGAACACAATATCGGTTGGGGAACTCATTCGAAGCACGGCCGCGAAGGTTGGCGGCGATATCAGCATCGCTCGCTTTGTACGATACAAGGTGGGCGATGCAATGGATGCGCCTGGCGTACAAGAAAGTCCGCTTCCGGTAACCGCTTAAGCCCGCTCACTTCATACGGGGCTCTGTTCGGCGGCGATTCAAGACTGCTAAGGAACTGAATGGCACAGTATCGACGAGTTCTCCTAAAGATCAGCGGCGAAGCATTGGCCGGACCAAATTCTTTCGGGCTCGATGCGGAGCGGGTGATGGAGGTTGCTGCTGAGGTGGCGGAAGTGGCTCGCACCGGAGTGCAGATAGGGCTTGTGGTCGGGGGTGGCAATATCTTTCGCGGAGTGGCGGCTGCTGCACACAGTATGGACCGCGTCACAGGCGATCATATGGGCATGTTGGCGACGGTGATCAACGCGCTTGCGTTTCAGGATGCGCTAGAGAGGCAGGGTATTCCTACGCGAGTGATGACGGCGATCGAAATGCACCAAGTGGCGGAACCATATATACGCCGCCGAGCGATCCGACATCTCGAAAAGGGCCGCGCTGTGCTTTTTGCGGCGGGAACGTCGAACCCATACTTCTCGACCGATACGGCGGCCACGCTGCGAGGGCTGGAGATTCGAGCGGAGATCATCGCGAAGGGAACCAGCGTAGATGGGGTGTACGATATGGATCCCAAAAAGTATGGGCACGCGGTGAAATACCCGGAAGTAAGCTACACAGAGGTACTGTCTAAAGACCTGGCGGTCATGGACGCCTCAGCAGTGGCTATGTGCAGGGATAATCATATGCCGATTACGGTGTTCGATCTGAACGTGAAGGGCAATATAATGCGAATGGCGATGGGCGAGGCGGTAGGTACAATCATTCGCTAATGTCAAAACTCAGAATATGAAACAAGAACAGCAAGCCGGCGCACAACTTCGAGGTGCTTCAGGCCCAGGAACTGGCCCCTTTCAAAACATAAAGGAAGTTGAAGCCAACGCCCGGACGCGCATGGAGAAGGTGCTTGGAGAATTGCAGCAGGAGATGGCGCACATCCGCACCGGGCGCGCTTCGATCAGCCTACTGGATAACGTCCGCGTCGATTACTATGGGTCGCCTGTCCCTCTCAATCAAGTGGCTCAGCTTCACGTCCCTGAGCCAGCGATGATCACGGTGCAGCCGTGGGACACGTCCATGATGGGGGCGATCGAAAAGGCAATACGCAATGCAGATCTGGGGCTGAATCCTTCAAACGATGGAAAGATTGTGCGTGTGCCGATTCCACCGCTGACGGAAGAGCGCAGACGTGACCTGGCGAAGAAGCTTAGCCACATCGCAGAGGAGCGGCGGGTAGGGCTGCGAAACATCCGGCGCGAGGCGAATGAACATCTTAAGAAGATGCTGAAGGACAAGGCGATCAGCGAAGATGATGAGCGGCAAGCGCTCGACGCCATTCAGAAATTGACAGACGGTCAGATTACGAAAATCGATCAAGCGGCCAAGGCGAAAGAGAAAGAGATTCTGGAGTTCAAGTAGGCAGCGCGTTCTGTCTGATTGATTCCACCTGATTCGTTTTCGAAATCCACGCGGGGCGGGTTGCTATTTACAGGGCAAAGTGCGTCACGGTGCATGGCGAAGTCTGGCCGCCGCCCCTCCCGTCAGGCGCGCCTCCAGCATGATCAGCAAGGTAAGAATGAAAACGGCTATCGAACCCAGCGCCGGAATCAACATCACATAGCGCATCCCGAAGTACGACTCGACGTATCCACCAAGCCATGGAGCCGTCATTGCGCCCGTGATCGCTATTGAAAAGATTCCGTTGTAAAAACCAGGATGGTAAGCGAAACGTTCATCCAGGCTCTCTACAATGAGCGGATACACGGAACCGAAGCCGATTCCTATAACGACCACAGCTAAAGCAGCACCCACCAAGGAGCCTGCCACGGTCAGAAGCAAATAGCCGAGGATGGAGAAGGTAATGCTCACCAGCAGGAGTCTTCGATGGTTTACGAACGGAACCATACGCTGCGCCGCCAGCCGTCCGAGCAGCAGCGCGAAGAAATAAACTGCGAGAACGAGAATGGCCCATGCTGGGTTCATGCCGAGCCGGTGAATCAAATATAGCGGCAGCCACCCGGCGATTGCCCATTCGTTACTAAACTGAAAAAAGAGAACAAAGCTAAACAGGACCGCGGCAATGCTGCGTAGATCTTCTAGACCATGTCGCAGACGTTCTTTAACGGATGCGAGCGCCGGGGGATCTCGGTTGGTCGCGTACACCACGAAATAGACCAGCGGTACGATTGCCAGCAGCGCTGTTTCTATGTGGACGCAGCCGGTAAAATAACTTGTCCCGCCTACCAAACTTGTAAGCAGGCATCCGCATCGGAAGAATACACCGCATATGCTGGCTGCTGCGCCAGGCGCCCTTTGATAGTAAGGCTCGAGTCCGTATAGCAACGCAGTTACCAGAGCGCCGGCTGAGACACCGACGAACCCCAGGCCGACAATTCGGCACAAGGGCACGACCGGAGGCGCAAGAAACGATAACGCGAGAAGACTGAGAAAGCAGATAGTACATGCAAAAAGCGCTATAGAGCGGATGGACACCCGCGCGAGAAGCCGCTGCGCTGTTGCCGCCGCTATTACGTAACCAATATTGAGCGCCAAAAAATGGAGGCCAATCAACTCGGGAGGCGTCCCGATGTGATAATGCCAGGCAATCGAAAGGGATGCAGGGAGCGCGATCAGGGTACCGACGAGAAAAAACCCCGAAGGCCAATCGCGTGAACCCGGGTGCGTCGCTAAATTTGGAAGTATGTCAGCGGGTTTTGTTGACACAACCAAAACGCAATTTATAAAATGGAAGCATCACTGAGGAAGGAGGTGGTCCAGTCGAAATGAATTCTGGTAGTGACTGTAGCATACAATCCACGCGCGAGGTGGCCGACTCTTAGAGTCGCCGTTCGTACGTTCAGGTGTCGTTCAGTGACGAGGCCGAAGTTCCTGTGGACCGGCCGCCTCGTCGCGCGTAACGTGGCTAGAGTATAGCCGTAAGGCTCGTTGCAAAGCCCCGCTTCACAGCACTCCCAAGTGCTGGGGCGGGGTTTTGCATGTTAAAATAAATCGTAACCCCACGTACTCCCGAAAGGATCCAAAGTAATGAAAGCAGGGATTCACCCCGCTTATGACGAGGTAAACGTCACGTGCGCATGTGGCTCGACGTTCCGCACGCGCTCGACTCACAAAGGTGACCTGCGCGTCGAAATTTGCTCCGCTTGCCACCCCTTCTTCACCGGTCGCCAGAAGCTCGTCGATACGG
>JBJMGM010000018.1:0-48045 GCA_045807905.1 Bryobacteraceae bacterium
AAGCGGCTCCCGTCGCGCAGAGAAACTGATACCTGCCGCGTGGACGGATCATAACTGACGCGCTCCAAACATTCTTGAATCGCAATCTCACTCGGTTGATGGCCGAGAATCGGTTCAAGCTCGCGAACCAGCGAGCTTTCCAAATCCACCGTTGCGACTGGCCGGATCCTCTCGCCGGCTTCTGTGCGCCCTCTGCATTTCGCGCATACGTTGTAGACGCGCCGCGTGCCATGACGCGCCGCATAAGTGACCGAAAGCGACGAGCCGCAAGCGCCACAATATAGGAATCCTGCCAGCAGAGTCTGCACTCTCGTGTGTGGCTTGCCTTTTCGTGCGCCCGGCTTGTGCCGCTGGTTGACGCTGTCCCACAACTCGGAGCTGATCACTGGCTCGTGTTCGCCGGGATACATGACGCCCTTATGAGAAATCTGTCCTTTATAGATGACGTTCCGTATCAAAAACTCCAATGTAGAGGATTGGAAGCCCCGAGCGCGATGATGCACTCCCGCTTTGCTGATCCAGTCCTTGGTCGTGAGACCGCGAACATTCAGTTGTCTCACAGCTTGCGCGATGGTGGTGCTGTGGGCACAGATCGAGAAGATTTCGCGCACTCGTTCAGCTTCTGTTTCGTTGACCACCAGACGTCCGCCGCGCGGATCGACATCGTAACCCAGTACCGGATTTCCGCCCGTCCATTTCCCTTTCCGCCTGGCAGCCGACAGCTTGTCGCGTGTTCGCTCGCTGATGATTTCACGCTCAAACTGGGCAAAGGACAACAGAATGTTGAGCGTCAACCTGCCCAGTGAAGTCGTAGTGTTGAACTCCTGGGTAACCGATACGAAACTCACGCCATGTTTTTCAAACAAGGACCGCATCCGCGAAAAATCAAGCAAGGACCGGCTGAGCCGGTCTACCTTATAGACCACTACGCAGTCGATCCCGCGCGCTTCAACGGCCTGAAGCAACCGGGCTAACGCAGGTCTCTCAAGGGTGGCTCCGCTGAATCCACCATCGTCGTAGAGGTCGGGCAACGTGTGCCAGCCGGATTGTTTTTGGCTGAGGACGTAGGCCTCGGCGGCTTCCCTCTGGGCTTGCAGTGTGTTGAACTCCTGCTCCAGCCCTTCTTCGGTCGATTTCCGGGTATAAATGGCGCACCGGACCGCACTCATGAGCGCCACGGTTTTTTCAGACCGAAGAACTGAAACCCGTTCCAGCGTGTGCCTGTGATCTGGTGAGCGATCGAACTGAGTGAGGCATACATCTTGCCGTTGTACTCAAAACCGTTTTCCAGGACCAATACCAGCAACGGCTTCCCTCGATAGGATCGTTCGATGGTTGCATTGATCGGCGGCAGGCGGGGGTCCCGGTTGAGTGGTTCTTCACTGGCTTGCAATTGTCTGCGCAAGTATTCAGGCACTGGAAAGCCGGGTTCGGCATCCATCGCCAGCTGTACAGCGCGCATCAGAGCGCGCTCCTTCAGGCCTCCTGAAGCGTTCGCCTGCAACTGCCAGGCGACACGCCGCAACAACTGCGTGTGATTACTCGAAAGCGATGCTTCGCAGCACACATCCCGAAACCGCTCTTTGAGTTCTTTCGTTGTGAGCTTCCGTAACCTCTCGATGCGCATCCGCAATGCCTCTTCCATAGCCGCGTCTTCCTCTTGGAACGTTGTTTCTCAGACTCCATGGACGCTCCGTTCGGAGGTAAAAGCAAGGTTAATTTCTCAGCTTTCCGAGACATCAACATGTGCATCTCAGATTCCATCCTGCCCGGAAGGGCGTGCACGCGCGATGTTCGTACACGCCGTTTCGGGCTACGTCAGTGCTGGGTCTCTAGCTCACGGTTGGTCCTCCTGTGGGTCGCCCTTGTCGCCCTCCCACTCCGGCCAAGCTGTCCGGTTTGCCGCTTCTCGACGCCGCACCGCTTCTTCAAGCTCGTTCTGGTATCCGGGATGACGGGGTGGCTGATATTCTCGGATCACCCAACTTCGGTCTTCTGTCCGAGTAATAGATTCCGGGCGATTGCCTTTCTCACTCCAGCCGGCACGAGTCTTCAGCCAGAAGATGGTCGCGGGCGGATCCTCGCCGGAAGTCGCCCTGTCGAACAGCCTTTTCAAGACGTTCGTTATCGCTTCGGCCGGGCCGATCGCCAGTTCCCGGCTGAAGTGCTTGCGGAGCATCGTGATCGAAGTCAGGCCGAGTATGGAAGCAATGTGAATGTCCTTCACACGCCATCCGGCCAGCGACTTCACTTTCTGGCGGTCTTCCTCGGTAGGGTGAAACTTATGCCGCGGCATCGAGTTCCTCCCGTTTTGCCTTAGGCTTCTCGAAAATCAATCTAGGTGTTTTATAGGTCACCGTTTCCTCCTGTTGGGTATCGGATGTCTCGTTACACGGGGCGTGGCACTTGAGCCAGAACAACATCATCGGGGTGTAGTCACCGGACATCGCCATCTCGTAGGCCGTGCGTGCGACCATGGCGGTGGCTTCGGCTAAGCCCTGCGAGAGTTCCCGAGAAAAGCATTTACGAAGCGTCTTCGGCGACCGAAGGCCTACCATCGTGCAGATGTGATCCTGTCGTAGATCGATCGCGCTGAGCGTTTTGACGAGCTTTCGCTGCTCCTCAGTGGGTTTGAATTTAGGCCGCGGCATCGAGGCATACCTCCGTTTCTCGCGCGGAGCGTTCCATCCGAATCTGATCGAAGGTACGGCCGTCGCCCTCGAGGATGGCTGCTTTTTTCGTGAGCGCCTGCCATCTGAGGACGATGACATCGGCATACAGCGGGTCGATCTCGAGGCCGTAGCAGATGCGGCCTTCGCCTTCTGCTGCCGCAAGCGTCGAGCCCGAGCCGAGGAACGGATCATAAACGATCTCGCCCCGTGCGGTGTGATGCACGATGGGCCGCCGCATGAGTTCGACCGGCTTCTGCGTTCCATGCCCGGTCGCGAGTTCGTCACTGTTTCCCCCGAAGGGGTTTAGGTTCGATACCTCCCAGAGCGTCGACTGCTTGCGGTCCCCGCACCAGTGCGCCGCGCGGCCCTGCCGCACCGCGTACCAACACGGCTCGTGCTGCCACTGATAGTGGCCGCGGCTCAGCGCAAAGTGCTGTTTTGCCCAGATGATCTGGGAGCGAATGCCGAAGCCCGCCTGCTCAAGCGAGGCGGCTACTTCCGCGGCATAGAGCCCGGCATGCCAGACATAGGCGACATCGCCTTGAAACAGCTCGAACGCCTCGCGCCAATCGACGCGGTCGTCGTTTTGCACCGTGCCGGTCTGCCTTTGTCTGCCGAGTCCCGCGGCTTGGCGCCACTGCGGGTCGTATGCGACTCCGTACGGAGGATCCGTGATCATGAGCACCGGAGTCGCGGATCCGCACAGCCGTGCGATATCAGCCGCGCGGGTTGCATCGCCGCACAACACGCGGTGTTCGCCGCACGTCCAGAGATCCCCGCGATCACTCGTCGCGACAGAAGGTGCCGGAGGAGCCGCATCGAGCGCCGGTCCCTCGAACATCGGTGACAAGAACGCGTCAATCTCAGCAGGATCGAAGCCGGTCAGCTTTAGATCGAAGTGAGTCTGGCTGAGTTCTGCGATCTCATGGGCTACCGCGTCGAGGTCCCACTCGGCCCAGGTGGCCGAGCGATTCACGAGCAGCCGGAAGGCGCGTATCTGTTCTTCGCTCCAGTCGTGGCAGACGATGACCGGCAGTTCCGTGTAGCCCAGCTTGCGTGCGGCTTTCAATCGAAGCTCGCCGTCAATCAGTGTTCCGTCTTCTGCGACCAGCAACGGAATTTTGAAACCGTAAGCTTGGATCGATTCGACCATGCGCTGGACAGCGCCGGCGTTCTTGCGAAGGCCGGATTTGTAGGGCAGTAGTTGGTCTACGGCCCGGATTTGTATTTTCAATTGTAGATTTGATTTGTTGGTTGCCATTAATGTGGATTGGGCGGAGCAGGAGCGCCCGGCCGGTGAGTGTTAGGGAATGGACAGATCCGGCAATCTCCTACCGGGTTGGGGGTGGATACAACAAATCGCGGCCTCCAATAAAAAGCGCCGCACGGAGTGCGGCGCTGAGGCGACGATTCGCAAAAGTTCTGACCTGGTGCGCACAGCGGGCCGTGCACAAAGGTCAGAGCGAGAGCTTTAGATTTTGATTGTTCGCTGGCGCGTGTACCGCAGCGCGTATTCGACAGGCATTGTCGGTGCGAACCGAGGAGGGGAAATTCGGAAAGAGCTTTGACGGACGGGCGCCACAAGCCTGCCGGTTCAGCGTCATGGCCCACGTCGCTCGGGTTTGGTGCTCAAGCCCGAAGCTTGAGTGGACGATCGCGGAACAACACTTCACAGCCAGCGGAACAGTTTACGGCGAAACGAGTAAAATTAGCGGAAGTAGGTCATGCCGGTGGGCCTGCGCAAGGCCACCGTGTTCGCACGGGACGGAGCCTGACGCGAACATTGCTAGCGATATTGAGGGTTGAAAATGGGCACGCCGCGACTCAGATGCCCAACTGCTGGTGAGAGTTTGACGGTGAACGGAACGACCTGGCTGAGTGGGGTTTTCCTGCGGGAACAGAAGAGAATCGGAAGGTTGGCGCGTGCTTTAGTTTGGAAATGCGCACGCCGCGACTCTGGGGGTCGCCCTTAAAACTGCTAAGTGGCTTTCGGTGAACGGAAACGACGTTTTCTTGTTTAACTTCGCGGAGTCGTCAACCGCGGTCACTTTCCGTAGTGACCATGACACGTACTATCGCACGACACGACGAGAAAAGTCAAGTCGCAGGCGCCAGATGTTGGGTTGCGGAAAGCAGCTTTCGACGCGAAGTCCCACGGCAGAAGTGAACCAGCTTACTTTCAGCCTGATTGCTCACCATTTTGCTGGAGTCTGATTGCGCGTCATCGGCACTACCAGCACGCCCCAAGCGGTACACATTGCCGTGCATTTGCGCTACTTCGAGCATCGACGCTGTACTTTGGCCTGTTTTTCCTGGCACTTTGAAACCACTTATCCGCTCCTTTCGACCGGGCTTCCTTCCCTATTCAGACGAAAGAATCCACGCTTTTTAGGTCTAGCGCGGGTGAGCGCTCTCGCCTTTATGGCTTGTGTATGGTCATCTCCAGCCTTTTTTATAGACGGTAAAAACTCCCTGAGACAGAGAGCGCTGCCGGCATCGGGGAGCCAAGATTTTCTGTGCTCCAGTTCACACTCTTTTCGTCATAACACCGATGCAGCTGTTCGGAAAAAATATAAAGAATTTCCGGGAAATACTTCGAATGCCGCCCGCCGCGGCGTATCGATGTAGCTTGCGGTCAGAGCGCCGCATTTTGATAGCAATCCACTCCTGACCTGCGCAACAGGCGAACAAATCGAAAGAAGCCATACCTACTTTGTTTCTCCGTTAGCGAGGGTATAAACCGTCCGCTGGTCACTTCCGACGATGACGAAGAAATTTTTTTGCTGATTGATAATATTCCGCTCCCGCTAGGCTCAGCAAGCAAAATTGCACGACTCATCGCATTTTATTGATGGCTTCTGTAAGACAGTCAGTCCGAAAATCGAGTGACAAAAGCAGACTTCATCATTCAGACGTAAACAATTGTTTTTGTTACTTGGCACGAATCGATAGCGTAGGAGACAATGAGACCGCTTGCGCTGGCACACAAGCGGGATAGGCGGGTGTATGAAAACGCTGTTGATTGGTTTCGTAATGCTTGGTGAGCTTGGAGCGAACGGTGAGGAGTGACGATGCGGATAGGACGGCGACACTCAAAGGGATCACGAGGACACATAGAAGTCCGAACTAGTGGAAAATGGAAGCGTGAAATGGTCCTGAAGTGTAGCGGCTCATCAGAACTCGAAGGAGCGCGTTTCATGCGCGAGAGAGGCTTAACGATATGCGAGATCATGCTGATTGGCGGCACTCGCGTTGCCCTCGGCGTCGGGTGGGGTTTGTTGATTGTCGATAAGCTCGGTCACGATGCACGAAAGGGCGCTGGTCGGGCGCTGTTTGCAGTCGGCGCGGTGAGTACAATTCCTCTGATGGTGGGTGTTTTCGGTAACCCTGAGCTTCCAGAGCGGGCATGATGGATGCTTGGGATACTACTACCAAACCAGCCGAACTTGATCGCCTTGCGTTGTACGTCTTTCGTCGTGCGTTAATGCCTATCCGAAAAAACGGTCGATCTCGGATAGTCCGCAAGCCTTGACAAGTGTCCTCGTGGCAGGTAAAGACTACTTCTTGAAAAGCTGGAAAATGGTTTACGGCTCCGCATATGGGCATACGGCGATTGAAATGTCTAGCGTCAGTCCATCTCAGGTAAGCTCTGCCGTAGGTCATCGACCGGAACCGTTCGAATCAAGTGGTCGCGCCAGACCAGTCGAGGAGACGAGTAGGAGCTCCGTGATGCTGCATGAGGAAATACCACTCCCAATCAGTTGCTGCGGGTCCGCTGAAGCAAGTGAACACCTCGACGTCGGCATTCGTTGCGAGTCTCATTTTCGTTGGGTTCGTCCGCTCTGTATAGACCCGGGTTAATTGGCAACTCGCGTCTGCTTGGCTCCGGAACCAAGGTTCGGCCAGAAACTCTCCTGACCAGCTTTGACGAATATCACTGACAGTCTGGATGTAATGCGCGCAAGATTATATCCCCGGTAGCCGAGGGTTCTATTAAAAAAACCTTCTATTAAAAAGTCGCAAGGTCAGCTGCTGACGTGTAGCTCGTAAACGCGGTAATCGTCTATCGAACAGCGGAGATTTTATCTCCTTGTTTGTTATGCCCAAGCGGTTATATCGCGAGCCATGCTTTGATCGGCGCTGCATCCCGATCTTTATTGTCGCAGTGATTGTCGTAATTCTCGCAGTCTGGTGGATTCGGCACCACGCGACCGACACCCAGGAACACCCTAAAGTAACTTTGATACCACGCTAACCTGATTGGTGCGGGCCAGCGGAGTCGCACTGCCGTCTCGGTCCCACGTGTTCACTTTACAAAACTTTACACGCCTGAGCCCCATTCGGCAACTTGTCGTCAGGACAGGGCGGACGTCGGATGACAAACTCTGTTTTTCGTTATGACTCAGCGCAACAAAAGCAACGGCTTCAAATTGCAGTTGGCGAAATCGCTACAAGGGTGACTTTTCATATCGGCTTCCCGACGAGCAACACTTGATTCTGACGGGTGTGCAACGAGCTGCCAGCCACTTGCCTCTGGTTTGTGGAACACATCTGTGGTCCGAACCTTAGGGCGCCTGTTACTTGCGTTTGTGAAGGTCAGGCTTCCAGTCCAGAGGAGCCCACCCAATTGGCCACACAGCTGGGGCATAGGAGGGGTTGGTGCGCCATTTCTGCACTTCCTCGCGCCAAACGGGTTGGGAGGGGCTCATTCGATCAAAGAACTTTCGGTAGTCGACCATACCGCGCCATAGTGCGCAGGTAACCAGGATGATAGCGAGCACCCGTACTATGATTTGGGAATGGCGGTCCCAAGCGCTCACCAGGAGCAGCAATAACGCCAATCCCGGTAGAGATGCATACCTGTTAGACGGGATGCCCATCAGCGCGCTTCGCGCGGTGAAACCCGCGAACAGCAGAAAGCTCGTTACCAGCAGCGTCTGCTCCGAGAGGATTTTCTTCTTGGTCCAGAATATGTGTATGAATACAACGACGGCTAACAAGCAAAGCCATGCCGCAGTGATGACTTGCCCGCCCCTCGGCACTGCATACGATTTCTGAATCGCGTCAGCCAACCCGAAGAGTTTGCAAACCTTCATAGACTTCTCGCCCAGGAACGCCCAGACCGCTTGAAAATAGAAGATATTCACAACAGCGCTGTCCCAGGTAAATACTTTAGTTCTTAGCCCCGCGCCCCCCGCGTGCACTTCGAAAATCAATAGCGCGAGATCAATCAGGCAGCAGCCGCCTAGAATGCCGGCTTGGACCAGCCGCTCTCGCTCTCGATAAACAAAGTAAGAAAGAGCCAAGATAGGGGCGAGGACCGCAGCGTAGGGACCTGAAAGTCCGCAGAACACCACCACCCATCGAAAGAACCACGTCTTGCGGTTCGACCACTGCGACATATCCTCGAACAGAATGATGAATGCTGCTAAGCCGACCCAGTTCTTAGCATTGATGGTGTTGAACCAAATCTCTCCAGAGTTTGTGGCGGGAACCACCATGACCAGACAGCCGATGGTAACTAGGAAGCGGTTGAGGAACAAATGCGACTTGCCGAAGATGAGAATAGCGAATGGAACGATTTGGACCACTAAAGAGAAATAGGTGGTAACGAATGGCGCGTATTCGAGGCTGAATTTCTCGGCAATAATGGCAGCTATCACGGCCGGAACGTTCGCAGTAAGCGAGTAATATCCGACCGACTCTCGCGACCACAGAAGGCCCTGTAGGAAGCTATGCTTCAGCGCATAAGCGAGGTAAAAGGATTCTTCCGCCCACAGCCTCGGGCGCACTAGCACCATCGGTGCCTTAAGGATGATCAAAACAATCACGAGCGAAAGCAGAATCGGTCTGTAGTGGGCCGCGAGTGCAACGCTCAACCGGCGAAGAACCGCCCCGCTATTTTGAATCGCGGCAGACGCAAGTGTGTCTGCTCGGGAAAGGAAACTATTAGCGCTCACTTAAACAACGACAATGCCAACGATCTCTACCAGTTCGGCCTCTACGACTTGCGGGTCTCTCATGTAAGTTCCAGCGTGGCATAGTGCGGCTGCGTGATTGTAGGTTGTTGCCTGGGTTGGGCTCCCGATCTAACGTCCGCAACCGAGAAAGTCAGCGCATCTGGGCAGGAGAAAAAAGGACTATCTTACCGGAAGGTATTCAAAATAGGGAGATTCCGGTTCTCTCGTACGTTCGGAGCGTGCTCGAGTTGCTTCATGTAGCGATCGGGGAGCCAAATCGCTTATCGAATATGACAGATACCGGAGAGCGCTGCGAATCAAGTAAAAGGATGTAGATCCAATCAGAAATCAAGCCGCATCTGCCGTTCACTTGCCCAGTTGACGAGAGAGCGGATCGTGACTCTCGAGATGGCCACTGATGAAGCGGCCGCGATGGAACTGGACGATCAGCTGTAGACTGTCACTATTTGTCGGCCAATACTTGGCTCGCGTGCAGCGTTTTGGATGACGGAAGATCTTCTACCGCGGCCAGTGCAGGGGCGGGTCGGATGACGCAGCAATTGCGGCACATCGTCCTGCGGGTACCCCGATATCGAGAGAAGACGTAGGAGCCGAGCCTTTCTGCGATTCGAGAAATCCGGCAACGTCAGGATCGAGCCGCATGCAATTCTGGCGCGACGCAGGCAAAGAGTTCGCGATACAACTCGGGGTGCGATTGCCAGGTGTCCGGTGACAATGCGGCCGTCGCGAACGTGTTGCTGGGCTACAAAGGTGCCACCGGCTTGCTCGGCTTCGAAGCGGACGTGTTCATAAAAAGTGATGCATTGTCTTCGCGCTCATCGCAATCAAAAGTCGGATTTATTGATGCGAGCATGGGCAGACATTCAGGCCGCTTTGCCGACGCAGTGAATGTGACCGCATTTCCTGACGAACTCTTGCACACTCATCGGCGCTTGCCCGGTTATCGTGAGCACGTCCTCCGATATGCGGTCATAGCGTCCCGCGCGGTGCAGATCAGCCATGGTCGCGAGGTGGTGCACGAGGTGGATCGGCAACCCGCGCTTGAGCAACCCGTCCCGCCAGGGCTCGACTGGAATGTCCTGATAGTTGATGGTACGGCCAAGCGCCTTCGAATACTCCTGGGCAAAGAAATCCATGTTCTCGGACTGCGGACCGGTCAAGTGATAAGTCTCGCCGATGTGCGGCGGCGGATCGGCAAGCAGCGTGGCGATCACGCGTGCAACGTCTTCCACGGCGACCGGCGAAGTCTTGCCATCTCCGAACGGCAGTCTGATCTGATTTGATTCCTTGACCGAATCCGGAGTCAGAATCAGGAAGAAGCCCTCGAGTAACACGGTCGGCCGTACGTGCACGACCGGAAGCCCAGACCAGTTCAGCGCTTGCTCGGCGAGCCAGTGCAGCTTGTGCTGCGGACTCGGGGTGGTTCGGTTATGCCCATCTGTGAGAGCGTCATCTGTGACATATTAATGAACGCCTTCACGCCGTGATGCTTCGCCACCGCCGCTGTATTGACCGTCGCGGTCAGATAGTCATCTGAAACCGACATTCCGAAGTACATTCTCGCAGCCGGCAATCACCCTGTGCATCGAATCGAGATCGAGCAGATTGCCGACGACAACCTCCGCACCCATGTCGCGCAAGGCCTGCGCACGTTCGTCTTCGTTTCGCACCATCGCACGAACCGCCTTGCCTTGCTTCAATAGCAGTTCAGTGATCGTGCGCCCTACTGCGCCGACGCGGCCCGCCGCGCCGGTGACCAGAATAGGATTTTGCCATGTTTTCTCCTCTTGCCTTCTGCCTCTACGCAAAGGGCTCCAGTTTGGACAAGATGGTGGGGAGATATTCCGCAACCGTCGGATGAATATGCATCGCGCGCTGTATGACCGTGTACGGCGCCTTCGCATACATTACGTCTAGCAATACGTGAATTGCTTCATCGCCTCCGGTGCCAAGAATCGCAGCACCCAAAACCTGTTTTGTTTCGGCATCAACGGAGATTTTGATTACACCTCGGGTCTCGCCTTTCTCAACAGCCCGGCCTACTCGGCTCATTGGATACTTTGCGGCGAGTGCAGCGCGACCAGACTTACGAATTTCGGCGTCGGTCATGCCGCACCGGCCCAGCGGCGGATCTATGTACAAAGCGTAAGCCTGGATCCGGTCTGACACGCGGCGATGGTCCGCGTTGAAGAGATTGTCAGCGACGATCTCATAGTCGTTGTAAGAAGTATGCGTAAAAGCGCCCTGGCCATTGCAGTCGCCCAGGGCCCAGATGCCCGGCACATTGGTTTGCAATTGATCGTCAACGATGATGAAGCCGTGGTTGTTGGTCGCAACGCCAGCCCGGTCAAGCCCGAGGTCGTGCGTGTTGGGAGTGCGTCCTACCGCCAGGAGAACATGAGTGCCCAATACTTCCGGCGGACCTTCACGGCATTCCATGCGGACGGCGACTTCGCCGTCATGCTTCGCCAGCGATATACACTTCGCGTTCAGCCGAATTCTTATCCCTTCAGCTTCCAAGATTTCGCGTACGGCTTGGGAAACATCTTCGTCTTCACGCCCAATCAGGCGCGGTCCCATCTCCACAATCTTGACCTCGCTCCCGAAGCGGCGATACATCTGAGCGAATTCCAGGCCAACATAACTTCCCCCGACAACCACGAGATGCTCCGGCAAGAAGTTGATATCCATCATCGATGAGTTGGTGAGAAATGGGACATCATGGATCCCCGGCATCTCCGGAACCGAAGCCCGTCCACCGACGTTGATGAAAATCTTGTCGGCTTTCAGGACTTCATCATTGACGGCGACAGTGTTGGATGACTGAAAGCGGGCATGGCCGTGAATGACCGTGCAATTCTTAAGTCTTCTCAACGATTCTTCTACCCCTCTGTTCGAGCGTCCGGAAACTTCATCCTTGCGTGCTTTGACGCGTTTGATATCAACCCGCACATCGCCATTGACGCTGAACCCGTATTCCGCACCTCGGCGAGCGACATGGGCCGCATAAGCGCTAGCAACCATCGTCTTTGTCGGGATGCACCCTGTATTCACACACGTCCCACCGAACTTGTGACGTTCGACGATGGCGATTTTCTTGCCCGCAGCCGCAAACCGCGCCGCCAGGGACGGGCCTGCCTGGCCCGTCCCGATGATGATGCCATCGAAATGTTGCGACACTAAGCTCTCCTTTTAGGGCAGATCGGAGGGCACACCAGGCCAGCGGGACCGGTCCAGGGCTCGCCTAGGCACACTCAGCTAATGACAATCACATCGTAGTTGTTCATTGCGGCAGTTCTTTGCCGGATTGCTCCGCCGCCATGTACTCGGCGTACCAGTCCGGCCAGTTTGCGTCGCGTTGACCGGTGCGCTTTTCGTGTTCGCCGTGGGCAGCTTCCGCACGGCGAAGGGCGGTCGAGAGATCGGACGCCGATGCGAAGTTCGTCGTCGTGGAGTCGATGCGACCGGGCAACCGGGTCGTGACCTCCTGGAGCAGCCAGCCGTTGCCGTCTGGGTCACTGAACGAAACATGCGATCGGTAGCTGCGATGCTCCGGCTCCGGACCGCTGACCCGGAGGCGCCCAAATAGGTAGGGCTGGTCAGGGCCGGCGTACACGTTATCGCCGGCGTGGAACACCTCACTGGCGTCGACGCCGCGACGGAGCAGCTCGTCGCGTGCGGCCTCGATATCGGATACGATCAGGTACAAGCCCTGAGCACAGCCAGGTGCTGCCGGGGTTACGTTCTTGCCGAAGATTACCGAGCACCCCGAGCCGGGCGGCGTGAACTGGACCGCGCGCCAGTCGTGACCAGCGGCGAAATCGGCGTCGAGCCTCCACCCGAGTCTCTGGTAGAACTCCTTCGCGCGGTCGACATCCGAGACGGGGATGACGACCACCTCAAATTTCATGTCGATTCTCGCGCTCCCGTGGCTGGTCGCGTCTTCGGTAAGGGTTTCATACTTCGGATTTGGCATGTTTTTTCCTCCTTTGCGTTCACTTGATTGAAAGGCTGACTCATTGAGCTGAGAGAGAACCAGAAGAATCACTTTTCCCTAAGTGATGTTGGTGGTCGGCGCGGTTTCGACGACGTTCGTCAGTAGCTTGCTGCATTTCACAGGCTGAAATTAAGCCAGAAACTCGAGACAATGGACGACATTGTTTGTGTAGTTTCAAAAGGCGCTTGGTTTTTCGATGTACTGCTCGGCAATCGATTTAGAATTGCTTCAAGCCCATGAACTCGACCGGCTTCATGGTGGGGTGTAGGCGATTCGTAGTCGTTGTCGCGACACCCCAGGCGTTCCTGAATTGCATCACAAACGCGAAATGAATCAGGTGGTCCGACCGTTCTACCGGATACACGCCGGACCCAACCACCGATTGCGCTGGCATGAGGATGCGTCCCCGGTTGTAGAAGCACTCACAACGGAAGATTGCGACTAGAGAGAGCTTATTCCCTTCTAGTCGCTGCCTTCTTGCCTATTTGCCACAGATCTTCGTCACAAACGCGTCTGAATTGCCCTGAAGTGTAGGCTGGAAGGCGTTTCGCGTTGGGAAATCGGGAGAAAATGTTTCACCGGCGATGTATGCATGGCCGTGCGTGTCCACCGCGATGCCATTGCCGCTGTCGCCGCCACCCCCGGGGTTGCCAGAACCTCCCAAATAGCTGGAATACACGAGGGAGTCCCCATCAGTATCGAACTTCGTCACAAAGGCGTTTCCGCTGGTGCTCCTGAGCGTATTCTGAAAAGCGTCCTTCGTCGGGAAATCGGCAGAAACTGTGCTCCCGGTTACGTACGCATTGCCATGAAAGTCGACAGCGATGCCGCGCCCAGTGTCACTGCTTGACCCACCCAGATAGGTGGAATAGACCAGCGAGTCCCCATCGGCATCGAACTTCGTCACAAATGCGTTTCCGCCGGTGCTCCTGAGCGTATTTTGAAAGGCGTTTTTGGTTGGGAAATCGCAGGAACTCGTCTCGCCAGTGACGTATGCATGACCCTCTGCATCAACAGCAATGCTACGACCAAAGTCCCCGGAAAAGGTTCCGCTGCCGGACCCGCCCAAATAGGTGGAATAAATCAGTGAATCTCCATCGGCATCTAACTTCGTAACGAAAACGTTTGAGCACAAGTCGCATTTGCCCTTTTGGCCTTGGAACTGATTCTGGAACGCGTTCTTGGTTGGGAAATCGCTAGAAAATGTGAAGCCCGTTACGTACGCATTCCCATGAACGTCGACAGCGATGCCAAGGCCGTCGTCACCGGCGGCTTCGCCCGTATCATCCATCGCGACGAAGGTGCCGGAGCCGCCCAAATAAGTGGAATAGATGAGCGATTTTCCATCAACGTCGAATTTCGTAACGAACGCATTTTCAACCTCAGTGTTGGCGCCCTTAAGCGTATTCTGAAAGGCATTTTTGATTGGGAAATCGGGAGAACTGGCGTACCCACTGACATAGGCATGACCAGCGCGATCCACGGCAATGCCATTACCGGCATCGCCGGCCGCCTGACCAGAGATGATCCCGCCGGACCCGCCCAAATAGGTGGAATAGACCAGGGAGTCGCCGTCACGATTGAGCTTCGCAACAAACGCGTTACCCTTGAACGCCAGGAGCGTTGTTTGGAAGGCGTTTTTGGTTGGGAAATCGGTAGAATCGGTCATACCCGTGACATATGCCTGGCCTTGAGCATCCACCGCGATTCCAGCGCCCGCATCGCCGAAGTTGATGGCTTCGGATCCGCCCAGATACGTCGAATAGACTACCGACCGGCCATCGCGGTCGAGCTTCGTGACAAAGGCTCCGCCCGGCGTGTTCTGAAAGCCATTCCTGATCGGGAAATCGGTGGAAGTGGTGAACCCGGTTAGATACGCATTTCCGCGATGGTCCACCGCGATTGCAGACGCTCCGTCATCCCCGGTTCCCCCCAGATAAGTCGAGTAATCAAACACCGGGTCAATGATCACAGGTTTCGCCCTGTCATAGGCATCCAAACTAAAGGCGAGCTGGTGCCCGCCTCTCCGCACGTAGCTACATGCGATCAGCCTTCGCGTGCCGTTGACGTCTTGATACGCCACAGGGCGGTGCCATCTCAGGTCGCCCCTCTTTGTATGCATTCTGATGTTGCCTTCGCGGTCGAGCTCGGTGTTGATTGCACCTTCAAAGTCGAGCAAGATTTCGTTTGCATCACCCCCGGGCTGCACCACAAAATCGTACTCGAGCTGCCTTTGATTTCCGTGGTATATCAGGTCTATGCCCGGGTACACGCTGCGGTAGCGCACCTTCGCGTAGGTCGGAATCCCGGTGCGCCACCGGTCGGAAACATTGCCGATAAAGTAGTTACTCTTTCCGGGCAGTTGCTCAAGTGCGTCTCCCTGGGCCGAATGGTTCCCGCCGGTAGGTCTCATCCGAACCGTCGTCGCGCTGTGCTCAAATGTGAGCACCGCTTCAGCACGGGACAAAAACAGCCCGTATCCAGCGCCATGCGCGAGAAAGTCCACTTGCTTGTCCGCTTGTCCTCGATTCGGCTCGAAGCTCAAGGGCAGCTTTACGTAATCTGCCCTAAGCGGGTTTGCTGTGAGATTGCTATGCGAAGTCGGCGCGCCCTGCGCAGCAACGATGGCCAATAGAGCGATTGAAAGGCACGCGGGCGCGGCTTTCAGTTGTATGCACGTGGATAGGCTACGTTTCATCTTGTCTTCTCTCCTTACTGGATGGATTATGATCGCGATTCGGAATCGAGTCTTTCAAAAACGAGCGATTTTGATAGGTGCGAATGTCTCCTCAACATCGATATCATCCGGCCATTTAACTGCAAGCATCTCTTTGTATGACCGTGGTGATCGCGCCTCTCAAGAATGACGCCATGGATCCTGTCCAATGGGTCCAGTACAAGGGAGGACTCTCAAATTGTCGCCTCAAACGCGTACTGGAATACATTGACACTTGCAACGAACACAACCTCACAGCGGATGAAGTGGCGCAAGTCGCCGGCCTGGGCAGGTATCATTTCGGAAAGATGTTCAAGCAGAGTACCGGGTTCCGCTTGCACCAGTACGTGCTATCACGCCGCCTTCAGCGTGCTGAAGAACTGCTGCGGGATCCTCGACATCCGCTCGCAGATGTGGCCGCTGCTACTGGATTTTCGAACCAGAGTCACTTCACGACCGTCTTCGCGAGGACTGTCGGCATGCCGCCGGGCGCGTACCGAACATTACATGTAAGCCGTTCGGCTTAACACTTTGGATAATGTTGGTTTCCTATTGGATACCGAATGTCCAAGCACGTCTACGGCAGCCAGCGTCCGTGCGCCTTGTCGGAGCTCAACCTGAAATTTGCATCGCCACTACGCCTGCTACCACCGGTTTCTGTTCGCCCTTCTCGTCCCCGCATTGATGTGACCTGCAAGGGCTTTTTGCTGTTGCTGCAGTCCAGGAAAATGAAGCTTAAGGATAGATGGCGAGTTTGTTCAACTCCGCCGCCATCCGATCCAGTGACGGAGTTAGGCTGATTGAGCCCCATATCTTCCGCTGTCTGCGCACCAGTAGCTTCGCAAGCGAGCGTGTTATCTGTTTCTCCAATGTGAGCAGCCCATCATATATATAGGTAGAGCGTGCTGTCACATTCGGGTCAACTCACGGGCTGAGCATTCCCCAGAGGCAAACGGCCAGAGGAGATGGCCCGCGTTGATGTGCAACTCAATAATCAATAACATTGAACAATTCGAGGCTGCCGCTTTCCGAGCCGTGAATCGATGTTCGAATCCAAGTCTGGGAGCCACTCTGCTCTTCGAACATCAAACGTACCGGAGAGCGCTGCAAATCAGCTAAAAGGATGTGGATCTAATGGGATGCATGCGTCCAATCGCGCCGGCGTACATGCAACGCGAAGGAAAAGCTTGACTCTGATTGGCTGAACTTTGTCGGGATCAAATGCGTTGGAGATGCAGATCTGTTCCAACGCCCGAAGCGCAGGATAGAGGAATGGATCGCCGAGTGCGGGATGCGCTCGTGATCTCTGGAGGGATGCTGCAAATTCTGCATGTAGAATCCAATCGCGTCACGACGATACGATATCGGTGTGCGACGATTCGGGAGGCGATCCGGAACGAGAGCACGCGAGGACTATGGGCACTCCTGACGCGATTAGGTCTCGCTACCGATTTATCGCCAGTCCGGTGGGTTTAATCGTCCCAAAAGAAACTGAACTGGCCTTTTCTTAGGAAATCGATGAACTCCGCCAGGAGATCACTTCCAAGATCTGCATTTGCCTGTCGGCACTGCACCCCTGTCATGCCCTCCCGAATCAGCACTGGGCGATTCGTAATCGCAGGAAGTGGTTTCGTCGAAGCCAAGGCCGTTTCTAAAGCGTCCGCAAGAGCAGCGGCGTCATTTGCACTGACAACCTTGCCGCGTTCGTCGCAGTCGTAGTTCCCCGGGAATCCGCGGGAATCACCCCAGTGATGCGCCGATAAGGGATCAGGAGTTGTGCCGAGAGGTTGCCAGCCGCATCTACGTGCCACCCGCAACGTCTGTTCCCAGCTTCGCGCGCTACAACAGAACTGCCGAGAAGGAGGCCCCTCTCCGCCGACCATTTCCACTATGAAGGCCACTGTATGCTCTTTCTCAACATAAATTAGACGTGCCTGGCAGCCATTCGGTCGCGACGATAAGTGCATAAATATCTAGTGCGATTAGATCCGGGCACTGCTAACGACGGCATAACAGGGTGGACGGCACGAGTCCTAGTTTGATGTATCGCTGCCACTCCTCACGGCTCAGATTCTTGGCGAGGGCGGGCGCAGGTTTCCGCCTCTAGATCTTCAGGTTTCCACAGCCACACGCGCCAAAATTCGATTGCGGCATCAGTGTGCTGGACCAAAACAAAACGGCTTGTGGCGTCAAATGTGACCCTGAAGGCTGCGCCTTGATCGCTCATGCGCGCCACTTCGCGGCGGCTCGCCACGTCCCAGAAGCGGGCGGAATGGTCGCGGCTACCGGTGGCGAGGTGAGATTCATCGGGCGAGGAAGGTGATAATCGCAAGACGCGTCATGGTGGAGGCGCCCGACTTCCTGGTCGTTGTCGACTTGCCACAGCCGTACATCCGATTGTGTTGAAGTGGCTAGCATTTTCCCATCGGGACTAAAGGCGACGGTTCCCACCATTCGCCGTGGTTGAACTGCCGGAGTTCGCGACCGTTCGTCAGATCCCAAAGGCGTACGATCCCGTTGGCACGCGCGGTAGCCAACCGTTTCCCGTCAGGGCTGAAGCATGCCCCGGGCGCCTTGCCATCGAGTGCCAAGCGATACAGTTCCTTTGACCCTCGGGCGTCCCAGATGTGTGCGGTCACATCGCCGAAGGTCACGAGCAGACGACCGTCCCGGCTGAATTGGCTCTCCACAATCACATCGCTCGCGCCGCGTGCGACTTTCGCAAAACGTCTCCATCCGAAATGGTCATGGTTTCGTACTTCTTCTTTTTAAGAACTTATAGAGCGGACATCAATCGAACGTGCCGCAACTGAAGAGGCCTACAGAAAGCTCCGCCCCACAGAAGCGATTCTGTTGATTGGGAATGCTCGTTAGAATGAACTTCGTTTTAGGAGTGCCGTCCCCTTTTTTTGGGCACGGGACTGAAAAGCCCGGCCCTCAAGCGGTGGAGTCTCCATGACTCCCCTCGGGTCGGGGACGGGGTTACGGACCGTAAAGCTGTATGTGATCCGCGGGTCCGATGGATTTAGGTCGCTCGGTTCACGACCGCGAGAGCACGGGTTACGCGCTCCTACAGTTTCAGTTTAGGAAAAGTTTGCGTTTTTGTCGGTGCTTACGTCGGTTTATATCCGTTTTGATCCCGTTATTGGCAGAACCCGAGCATTCGAGGTGCCGCGGGGCGGGATCGAACCGCCGATCAGAGACTCTCGGGAGCTCTCGCTTTTCCACTTGGCTACCGCGGCACATTTAGAGCATCGAAAGAATGGGCCGCGGCTTTGGAGCATCGCGACCCATCGGCAGAGGAAAGGAGCGACTCTTTTCCTAAGCCAGTTCCATGCTGCGCTGAATCGCGAAATGTGGCTATTATCCCGACGGGAGTAGCCGTACTATCAGCGCGTGCGGTACTGCTACACCTCGGAGGGCAATAGAAGAGAGTGCCGCATCCGGCGCAAGATAGGACGGACAGCCAATCACGGAAATCGGCTACTGCGTTCATTGACTCCTTTCGTGGGCTGCGATTGCAAAGGTCGCGGCCCATCCTTCTTCCAAGTTGATTGCTGAGATCTTCCTGGATGTGCAGGCCAAAAATTGTGAGGGACACGAGTAGCCCGGCGAGCGCGGCGATGCTCAGCAGGATAGTAGCGCGGCGAGCGGCTTACTCATGACGTGAACTCCAGCCGAATAGCGGCTTTAATTACCGCCGCTCGGAGATCGCGGCCGCCAACAGTCACGATCGGGCCAGACGATGCTCGGAACTGAAGTATGACTCGGTTCTTTCTCTGAGCACCCGCGCGCTCACGAAGCCGACTTAGCGGTACTAATCCATCTCTCGAGCCCGGTTTGGGGCGGGCACTTCATCGAACGTGATAACTGTTGGGATTGCTGCGTGAGCGGTATCGAGCGCCACTAAGAACGTCGGGCTTTTTTAGAAGCGTAGGGTCCAAATGCACTACACGTAGAGGGCTGAAATTCTGAGCACGGGGGCAAGGTTACTCCCAACAACGCCCTTGTATCTGTTAATGACTCGGAGGTACAGTCGGCCGGTCGAGGTGAGTTGGGACCTTCGCTCAAGAACTCGCGGTAATGCGCTTGCAGAACCTGGCTCGTAGCATCGCGCTTACACGTTTACCGATTGCGGATCTACTTAGTCCGAATGGCGCGTAACCCGCGGGCCCACCGCTTGCTCCGGCCATTTTGAACGGAAATAAACAGTCCGGCGGTTGCCCGAGAACAAATTGCCTGGATCCTTTGGCTAAACCGGTTGACATGCAACTCAGGTAAGTCCTATGAGTTACTAAGTACAGAATTCCGGCCTCCCCGCTTGACAGCGAACCTGCAAGGGCGTAGTTGTAGGGTGGCAGTGGCCGGATATACGTCGGGCTCAAGCAAGTTGACCTAGTCTGAGGCGCCCCCGTTCTTTCGGCTCCATGTGAAGTGTAAAGGACGAGATGACAAAAATAGACAGCATCATTCTGGCGACGAGTTCCTTAATTCTCCTCACAATTCCTGCGAACGGGCAGGGATCGCTCGAGAAAGTTGCGGTGTCACTTCATGACGGATGGCTTGTTCAGTCGTCGGCCAACGTCACGGCAAGTGGGGCTGTCATTTCGACGCCAGGATATGCAGCCTCGGGCTGGTTGAAAACGAGTATTCCGGCGACTCCGGTGGGCGCTCAAGTCGAGAACAGCATTTATCCGTCTCCGTACGTGGGTACGAACGCGCAGCAGATACCGGGATGGCCGGCCGCCGGCACCAATTTCGCGAACGCTGCGTGGCCTACCGGGAGTCCGTATAGCGCGCATTGGTGGTTTCTGAATCAATTTACGATTCCGTCTACACTGGCGGGGCAGCGAATTTATGTGCACTTCGATGGCATAAATTACCGCGCCAACCTATGGGTGAATGGAACGCAGGTAGCCAACAACACACAACTGGTCGGGACTTACACGCAGTTTGAATTTGACATCACATCGGTGGCGCATATTGGGGCAGCGAATGCCGTAGCGCTGGATATAACCGGTCCGTCGAGCAGCGATCTCGGAATTGTGTTCGTGGACTGGTACCCATTGCCGGCCGATCGGGATGAAGGCGTGTGGAGGGATGCGTGGATCACAAATAGCGGTTCGGTGAAGGTGAGGTTTCCTCAAGTGCAGACGAATGTGAATTCAGCTCTGAGCTCGGCAGCGCTCACCGTGACGGCCGAATTATCGAATCCGACCGCTACGGCCGTCAGTGGCACGTTGAGCGGAACCATTACACCTACCGGCATCACCTTTTCCCAGCCCGTTACAGTTGCGGCGGGCGCTTCAAATCAGGTGTTTACGTTCAGCCCTGTGAGCATCACAAATCCTCTTCTGTGGTGGCCGGCGAAGCTGGGTCCGCAGAATTTGTATCAGTGCAGTATTCAGTTCACGGCGACCGGCAGTAGTACGCCATCCGATACTTCGACGTTCAACTTTGGAGTCAGAAAGCTTGATACGGGCTTGGGGCCAGTGACACCCACGACGGGCCAGCAATGGCGGTGGTTCAAGATCAACAATCAGCCGCTGATGCTGAAAGGTGCCGGTTGGGCCCCGGACATGCTGATGAAAAGAGACCCGAAGGTCATCAACGAAAACTTTCAGTTGATCACCGACTTGGGGATGAATATGATCCGGTTTGAAGGCAAGATGGAAGACCAAAGGTTTTATGATTTGGCTGACAAGTACGGGATCTTGCTCATGTCCGGGTGGGTGTGCTGCAGCCAATGGGAGCAATGGAAATCGTGGAGCGCGGAAAATCAAACGGTTGCGAACCAGTCGCTCGATACGCAAATGCGGGCGTTGAGAAATCACCCCAGCGCCTTTCTTTGGATGAACAGCAGCGATCTAGTGCCGCCGGCTAGCAATGAGCAGCAGGAAGTGAACGTCGAGAAAGCTGACAACTGGCCGAATCCGGTCGTGACGGATGCAAATTACAATACTTCGACCGTAACTGGGCTCAACGGGATGAAAGAGGGCGGGCCATACGAGTGGGAGCCTCCGATTTATTTCTACAGCGACACCTCGCATGGGGGGGCATTCGGCTTCATCGACGAAGGAAGTGTCGGCCCCAGTGTTCCAGTAATGGAGAGCATGACGGCGGGACTGAATCAAAATCCTGTTAACTGGCCAATCGATTCAACCTGGAACAATCATATGGGAGGGCCGCCCTTCGACAATCTGAACGTAGTGACGAGCGCTTTGAACGCACGTTACGGAACCGCCACGAGCGCGGGGGATTATGTGAAAAAGTCGCAGGCGCAGAACTATGAGTCTTGGCGCGCGCAGTATGAGTCGTATGAAGCTAATCGGAGTAAGACTGATGGGACGGCATCGACTGGATTCGTGGACTGGATGCTGTCGAGCGGTTGGTTCTCATTGCACTGGCAGGTATTCGATTCGTTTTTGCGGCCTTCCGCCGCTTACTTCGCGGTCAAGAAGAGCGCCGAGCCTCTGCACATCCAGTGGGATTACGGGTTTCAAAATAACGTTACCGTGATCAACGATTACTATCAAACCTACACCGGGCTAACGGCAACGGCCGATGTTCTAAATTTCGATCTGAGCAGTAAGTATCACAATGCCGTCACCCTTACTGCCGCTCCGGCAAGCCCGACCGTTGCGTTCACGATTCCTGCGCTTTCGGGTCTTTCGACGACTTACTTAGTAAAATTGAAATTACAGGACTCGACAGGCAAGGTTCTGAGCGATAACTTTTATTGGTACTCGACTACACACGATGCCGTGAAGAGCAGTTGTAAGTGGTATGTGTGCCTCGCGAGCAAATATGCAGACTTCACCGCTCTGCAAACGCTACCGCTTGTAACTGTCGCACACACGGTTGTATCGAGCGGGGACACTGCTACTGTAACTTTGACGAATTCCGGCTCAAGTCTGGCGTTATTAATTCGCGCGCGGGTTACGGACCTTGGACAGGAAGTTCTTCCTGTGTTTTGGAGCGACAATTATATTTCGTTGTTACCCGGCGAAAGCCGTACTTTGACCGCGACGTTCGAGCCGGGAGGTCTGCCCACCGGCGCCGTTGTGCAAGTTGACGGATTCAACGTTACTCCGAATTGACCAGGGAGTCTTAGGCTTCTCCGGCGCTCGACCTTTCTGAAAAGCACCAGAAGGAGAAGCCCGTCCAACTCGCTTTAGAGAGCGGGATTATGGTACAACCCGGGGCGATGAATCGCTGGAGTTGTCGAACGTGGTTGGATCGGGGATGTCGTTCTTGTAATCGTTTCCATAATCCGCCCGATTTGTCAGATTGCTCAAAGTCCACTGGTGGCCGAAGGGCGGATTACGGTCTTCGAAATGCGATCCTGCGATTGAGTCTATTCCCTACCTGTCGAGAACAGGCCAAACCACGGGATTGTTAACTTGAGGGTTGGGGAATGTTTGTGATACGGAATGGCCGGGTCGTTGTGGAGTGGTTCAGGCCACGTTCGGGGCTCGCCAGACTGCGAAGGATCGCGATCGCAAGAGCCGGTGATTGCTCGATCTCGGTAAGTGGCGCCCACTCGGAACAGATTCTGGACGGCATCGCGGAGTAAGAGAAACCGTCGCTGAGAGCGCGCACGATGTTGGCAGCTGCGCACTCCCTGCCGTTAAATTTGGTTCGTAAATAAGCGAACAGAGATGCGCGGTTCGTTGCACGCGTGCATCTGATTAGATCTACATCCTTTTCACTGATTCGCAGCGCTCTCCGGTATCTGTGATGTTCGAAAAAGCGGTTTGGCTCTCCGAACTGCTTTCGAACCTACGACCCATGGTTAACACACGGTTAACGGACGCTGAAAACTTGTTTTATTGCAACAGCGAGTTCCTGGTGGCAGCTTTGGCACTACGTGGCAGCGATTTACCTGATCGCTCCCTGAGGGGTAAGGTTGAATCAGCTGTCGTTTGATCCAGGCGTTGCGGCTGTCGATAGCGAGCGACCAAAGTTTCTCGATCCATGAGGGATCATGTGCTGCCGTCGCGGCGACTGGGCCGTTTCGGCATGACGATGACGTTGCTCCGCAACACAGCAATTCGCAACTCGGTCCAAAACGTATTGTATGCTTCAAGCAACGGCTGGAGGACCCGCATGGCTCGGAGCCTTAGGCGCGATTGACAGGCTCCTGTTAACCTGCGGCTAGCGTAATTACGGGCGGCCCAGAAGCGAGAGCTCAGCTAAGATGACATTTTTTGGCGTGGCGCGTCGTTGGTTCTGTGTATCTACTCTGTTCCTTTTGATGGCCGCGGGTTGTCATGTGAATAGGCCTTCAAAGGCTTACTCATCAATGATCGGCGTTTCTGTGGTAATGTCTGACCGCATCTGTATGGGAATCATGCGCGCCGACCTGATGCTCAGCACAAACGTCACCCTCGTTTCGCCAAGCGAGGCGTCACCCATTGTGGCTGTCGCTGAGATCGTTACTCGGGATGCAGTACCCTGTCCTGGTTTGAAGGGAGAACGACAAATGTTCTTTTACAATTTAAAGATGCTTTCTGGCAGCGTGCCCGCGGGTGTTGCGGTGATTGCGTTGACCTCAAGCTCGCCGACCGCGATCTCTGCTCATTCATTCCATTCCTGCACAAGTGCGGACGGAGTCCATCTGACAGCGTGGGATGGTAATAAAGCGTTGGAGGGACACCGCTTATGGCACGGTTACTATTACATAGGCCAGGATTTGGAGCCGGATTGCACAGTAGGCGAGACTGCGCCCTAGGAGGTAGATAGAAGAGATGAGGCTGAGCGGACATGATTGGGTCTCTGAGTATCCGAATAGCACGAGTCCAGACGATGTGGCAGAACCCTTTCGGACAAATTTGAAGAGCTTTCTGGGCGCGTTGGCGGAGGCCGGAGCCCAGGTGAGCATCGCGAGCACCTTACGGCCGCGGCAACGGGCATATCTAATGCACTTCTCGTTCCTTATTGCCGCGGGCGCAACAGATGCAAGTATGGTCCCGACATTTTCTGGCGTAGACATCGATTGGATACATCGGGACAGCGAGGGGCAGCCTGATCCGAGAGCAACCAGGAATGCAGCGCGAGAGATGGTGACCGGATATGCGATCGTTTATGCGCCAGCGTTGGACTCCCGACATACTCAAGGTCTGGCCGCCGACATGGATATTTTTTGGTCCGGGAACCTGACCATCCTCAATGCACACGGGCGATCGCTTGTAATCAGTAGCACTCCTCGCTCCGGCGGAAATCTGCAAATACAGGCAATCGGGGCCACTTACGGCGTCAACAAATTGGCTTCGGATCCGCCACATTGGTCCGCGGATGGCCATTAGTCAATTAAAGCGCAGCGACGATATCGGCCACCTCGAAGGGCGGCTGTTTCACGGCTGGGCGCTTCTGTTCCGGGACTAGCTTCACCATAGCTGCGGATCGTGACCTGATCGAGCGGGTTGATAGCTGTGTGAAGTTGTTGCTGCGACGGATGAAGATAAACGGTGGTGGGATGTGTTGCGAACACGGTTGAGACGGTCTGATAGGCTGGCGGTCCATGCGTAAGTGGCGACCCCCGGTGTTCAAGGGACGGCATTTTGAACCCGAGATCATCTTGACTTTGGATTAGCCAAGCTGACGCAAGTTGACGAGCGTCCGGTAAACGTCCGGCGTGCGGCCTCCACGATAGCGGGCATTTCCAGAAAGCCTTCGGCCTGCCCGTGAGAGCTCAGCAGCAAGCCGATTTCCCTTCGAGTGACTCGTAACCCTCACACACTCGGCGCCGAAACGTATCCCGCTCACTTGGTGCGACATCCAACGCGGACTGTAGCAGGCTATCCACGTGTTTCCACGGTTGAGGGTCCATCGGCAAGTGCAAACTCTCATATGGTGGTAAAGTCAGGCCCTGGCGCTGTTCCAATCTCGTACCACCGTGATGTTCGAAATTTTCAGCACGTGGGCGGCCTCTTCAACGCTCAATCCGCCGAAATAGCGCAACTCAACAACCCGCACCTTCCGTGGGTCCATCTGCCGAGCTCGTTCATCGCATCGTCAAGAGCCACTAGATCGGTCGGTCGCGCGTCGCCAGTTTCTGCTGCATTCTCCAAAGGGACGTGCTCGATACCAGCTCCACGCCTGAGGTTTTGCCGTCGCGCCTCATCTACAAGAATGCGTCGCATCAACGAGCGGAAACAGCGAAAAAATGGGCGCGATCCTGCCAGCGTATGCGTGAACAGTCCAGCAGCGGCAGGTAGGCCTCGTTCACGAGCGCGGTCGTTTGCAGGCTATGCCCGCTTCGCTCGCGTCTCATGAACCGGTGCGCGAGTTGATGCAATTCCCGGTAAACGATGGGTGTCAGTTTGCCGAGCGCATCTCGATCGCCTTCACTCCACGCCATAAGTAGGGAAGTGACATCTTTCCTTTCGGCAGCATCCGCGAGCGTCTTTGTATTTGTGCCAGGCATATGCGATCCCGGACTTCAGTGGAAATTCGGTGCTTACATGATAATCCCGATTTCCCGTTTCCCGCCTATCCATATAGAGGGACATCGCGGTGGAATCGGCTGTTGCTGGCGATAAGCCACGGCCGTGTCCCCATCAAACTCAATTTCGAATGGAGATACAGGTTATGACAATTCGTAGTATTGGGAAACATGGCTCGTAAATTACGCGGCGTGGCCATTGCTTCAATGATGTTTCCTCTGGTTGCAGGCATAAGCTCGACGGCCAAAGCTCAAGACGAACGATCCGACTGTCGGCGCCCATCGAAGGGTCCTGGATCTTGACGGTATCAGCCACAGACGGCGCGTTCTCTTCACCGCCGTGGCATCCTTTACGGCGGGCGGCGTCTTCCTGGCGACCGGTTCGAATGACCGTCTGAGACCAGTTTCACCGCTTTACGGGAGCTGCAAGCGCAAAGGGCCGAACCGGTTCAATGCGACCGCTGACTTCTTCGGTTTTGATCCGAGCGGAAACCCGATTGCAATGCTTCACGACGTTATGGAATATAAGCTGAGCGATTGGGACGAACTGGGAGGGGTCGGCGAGCTCTGGACTTGTGAAGTGTCAGGTGACAAATGTCAACGAACGCTGGACTTTACAGTCACGGGAAAGAGAATCCTACGGAACATGTAACCGAACTATGTCTGCCGCCTGAGTAGAGCAACAGCCGAAACGGGCGGTGTCGCATCCGTTCACGTTGGATTTCCGCCTGCACAGCAGAGAACCTCAACGTCCAACCCGTTTTCCGCGCCCCATCTTTTAGCTGGCACACCGGTTGGACAAAAATCAGCAAGTCACGGGAAAGATTGCGCCGAGAAATCGATTTGTCGATCCAATTTCGGTGTTCAGAAATTCGCGTACAGGAATACGTCCTCCGTTTGACGAGGGTTGAAGATCGTGGAGACTTCCTGATGGCATTGTCAACTTGGGCACGGAACTGAAAGCGTGCGAGTACGCAACGGATAGAGCGACAAGCGGACGAGCGGCAAAAACAGAACTGCACGTACTCCCGCAGTGCAGAGGCCCATCAGCCAGCCCAGGTACGACCGGCGGCTCGCCGCTTCAGAAGACGTCGTGGGTTCGGCGGGGCTCATACGATTACTGCTGTGCGTTTGGTTTAGCTCTTGGTTGCGGGGCACGAGCCGCACTGGAGGGTGCGGCTCGTGCTGTTTGGGGTTAGGAAGCCGAGACGAGGGGGTACTGGGTCACCAGCCGCTCCATCTTGGCGACGAGGCGCGGCCGGGGTTGAGGCGGTCGGCACGCTAGCCCAGCACGTCGAGTTGGCGGCGGATGCCGTCGAGCCGTTCTTGGTTGGTCACGCTGCGAATGTAAAACAGCCGCTACAGTATATAGAGTGACAAAAAGCGAATTCGTTCAAGCATTGGCCCAATCCCTCGGTCAGAGCAAGCAGGAAAGTGAGCAGACACTTGAAGCCGTTCTGGAAACGCTAAGAGGAGCGCTTCGACGCGGAGAAAAGCTCAACATGCGTGGCTTCGGAGTTTTCAAGGTGCGGGAGTCTAAGCCCCGCCAAGCGCGTAATCCGCGCACCGGCGAAATGGTGTCCGTCCCAGCTAAAAAAGTGGCAACCTTCAAGCCCAGCAAGGATCTCACCGCTGTTCTCAACACAGAGGCAGAGCCGAATCAGCAACTCGAAGGAGCACCCACCGCTTAGCACTGCTGGACTGATCGTCTATACGAGTCGAGCCGGAAAGATCACCGGGCAGCATTTTCGGGCGCCTGCTCGCTTGAGCGCGTTGCTCCCGTAGAACCCGGTTCTCCTCTCGCAGATACTTGATGACCTGCTGTTGCCGCTGATTCATCCAGCCAGAAACTGCCAGCAGCAAAGACTGAAAGGGATTTAGCATCCTCGCCATGTCTTCCGATTCTCGCAGTCCAAGAACGGTTGCCCGCAGCCAAGGAAACACAAGTACTCGAGGAGGAGCTGCGATCTCCCGAATAGAGCGCACGCACGCGGGGAAGATCCTTCGCTTCCCGGCGCAGCCCAGACGACAGCTGCAACACCTAGCCACGCATTTTCGTTGCAGAAGGAAAAATATGCAAGGAACAGACGCGCTGCTCGGGAGCATCAGGTTTGCGCTGCCGAGCAGAGCTTTCGCATGCTCTGAGTGCGGCCAGCAGGGAGATGCCGGCCGCTGAAAGCCACTTCTCTCATCGCTGTTGCACCTCCGGGTCATATGCTCGAAATCATTTCGGGGACCCAGAGCACTTAACTGTCTCAGCGAAGCATCTCGACAGCTAATCCGTTGCGCGCGCAGAACTTGCATCGGGATTCAAACGTCATCGGGTTTAACAGCAAGTTTTAACATCTGCCAGCGCCGCAGCTGCTGCACGATGTGAGCCCGGCGCCTGGACTGCCCTGAAGGGAGTAGCAGTACTGGACTTCGGTGTGCGCGATGCCCTTAAAGGACGATAACGGGCAGGACGTGGTTGAGTACGCGATCCTTGCGTCGCTGATCGCCTTCGCCGCTATCGTCAGGATGAACACGCTGCCGGCGATGTCAACACGGTGTTCAGAGCCCCCTATGCGCGATACAGAAGTACAGAAAGGAAGTGATCATTTGCCCGCATGTAACAGCCACGCCCTACGTGACAGCACAGTCCTGCAACGTGGCGGATTCCCTGATGGCAGTTGACAAATCAGCCGCGCTCGCGGCGCAAGCGCCCATCAATCTCCGGCACTCACGGTGCGAAAATACTGCATCGCCCGCAAGCGAAACAGAAAGTACGCGATCGCCAGGAACAACAAGCTGTGTACCGCCAGTTCAAGCCACGAGTGAAAGACACTCAGTACGACGTGGAAACCCATCCAGGCGATCGCGGCCCAGCGCGCCCAATTACTACCGCGAAGAATATAGATCCCCGACGTGATCGCTATGAGGTTGACGAGAGCGATCCAGACGAGATCGGATTGAAACGGCTTGAGTTCGATGAGATGGAACACCAACCCGAAAGCGCCTGTGGCTATGTATAGCCAGCCGATCACGACGACAGAGAGCGGACGCTTGTTCATATTCATTCGCGAGTCGCTCCGGCCGGGTGATCAGCTACTCCAGCGCTCTTCGATACTCTGAAAGCGCGGGCCGCCATATTTCCTGAGCCATTTGCCCTTTTAGAGAGTCGCTTGAAGACCGGCCAATTTTTATTGGCCCTGCTGCCTCTCCATCCCCGTGAAGAAAGACAATGCATCGAGCAAAATGCATTACGATCCAAGAACGATCGTGTAGGAGCCGCACCTTGGTTCTGAATGTTGCGCCCGACCGCGGGTTCGCTCGCCTGACTGCGGGTATCCCAGCACCGCGTCCTCTTGATAGATGCAGTGCTCCGTTTCAAAATCGTTGGCATCGGATGCCGCCCAATGCTGATCCAGTGCCGCACGGATCGCTTGATCTCGCACGCCAGAATACTGGTCCTCTTTTTGTTAATGGTTCATCTTGAGTCTTCAATTTGAAAAGAAGCTAAATGCTTTATCGGAATCGGAGTGTACGACTCGTCAAGTCGCGCTGGTTCTTCAATCACCCCAGAGTCTACACTGCGTCGAAGCGTCTAACTCCTGATGAGTCGGCAATCCGTCAATTGGTCCGGATAGCTCGTCCCCGCAAGCCCGCCTGTGAGTTGATTGCGGCATCAACGACTTTACGGAGTTCCTGCTTCCCGCTTGCGATGACATCTCTCGAAATCCATGTGGCTGAACAGCACATACGGGCTCTTATTCGCCGGCCAATACCACTGAACGTGATCCCTTCAAAGAAACAACTTGGCCGAGGGGCGAAGGCTCAAGCATGTTTGCCGTCGCACTAGGTCTGACGAAATCAAATTTTAAAATCTGCTGGCCTGTAGAAGACGTGCCGCTGACTAGCAGATTCGCGCCTACCGTGGTGCTGGTAACGGCTACCTGCGTCTCACCGTTCGTTGGCAGTGGCTGAAAACTCGCAATCTCGCGAAACGACGCGCCGTGATCATGCATAGGCTGATGGCTCAGGTACATTGCCGGTCCGCCATCCAGTGCGGATCCGCTTGAGAAAACCTTGACCGTGCCACTACCGCTCAGCGCGCCGGCGATGATGCGTTTGGCACCGCCCAGCGATCCAGCCAGCCAGCCGACGGCCAATGACACACCGCCGCTATACTCTTTTCCGAAGGGCAGGAAAGATGCCGAATTGACGGGCTGATCGGTCAACGGCATCTTGATTCCAGTGTGTTTGCTGGGTTGGATGGGTCGCAGCAGAGGAAAAACGAAAACCTTCACCTGTGTGACGGTTCCGGCTCCCGGAGCAGTGACGATGCTATCCCGTCCGGTGCCAAAATCAACGAAGCCCGCCGAAAGCCTGACGCCCGAAGTGTCATTTGCGTAGGGTGCGAACTTCGAGAACACATCGGGCGCTATGCCCAGTGTGGGCAACTTTGACCTGTAGACCTTTACTTCGCTGGGAGCGCCTGGACCCGACCCAACAATGATGTTGTCAGACGTAGTCCCATCAATCTGCGCGCCGGCTACGCTCACGCCGGAACGCATCGTGTTCGAAAACGCCTGGAAACGAGCGAGTTCCGTGCCGAACGGACCGCGGTTGGTGCGTGCGCCCGAATACGCAACTACCTCAGGAGCATGGTCCTTTCCCGCGCCGATGATTAAATCGAGAACGCCGTCACCGTCAATGTCGGCCATGGCGACGTTGAGACCTCCGGTATACCCCCTGAACGGAATGACGGTAGCAAAAACTTTGTCATTTCTTCCGTCGAGGATGCGAACCTCGGTCGGGTTCGAAGCAGAGCTACCCGGCACGGCGACTGCATAACTCGACACCGCCGGAATCACGTTCACCATCGCCATCAGGCCGTTGTCCTCATGATTGAGGCGATGGCAATGCATGACGAAGAGCCCGGCGTAGTCGTCAAATCGCGTGCGGACGGTGAGAAAACCCGGCTCGATCACACTTTCGTCCGCGTTCATTGTTGGTGCGGGTACGTTGACGTTATCCAGGCCATAATGCGTTGGGCCGTAGTGCAGCCCGGTTGTCGGATCGGAGTACTCCATCACCTGAAAATCGTTCACGTGAACGTGGACTGGATGCTCATCGTTGTTGTGGTTAATAAATTTCCATTCCTCTACCGAGTTCAGTCGCGGCTGAACCAGGGGAACGTTGGGGAAAGCGCCACCATCGAAGGCATACACGAACGACTTCGGGTCAGAAGAGCTCGCCATGTTATTGAGAAATCCCCCCGAGATCACGATTTCGCGCGTCATATCCGGCTTCTCATCGGAAACATCAATAAAGGACGTATAACTTCCGAGAGGCTGATGGTCGAAGAATTCGGTAGTCTCACCGTCGCCCTCCGTGGGTGTGGCTTTCACCAGCAGCTGCGACGGAAACACGAAAAACCCATCACGATAGCTGTATGCCGAAGGCTCTACCGTCAAGGTTCCCAGAACAGCCGGTGGGTTCTCCGTACCGTCGTGGGTATAGAGGATACCGGGAACATTGATCGTCTTCGCGCCGCCTCCGAGTGGAGGCATCTCGAGGACGAGATCGCCCTGTTTCGGAATGGTGACGGCAATAGCGGCGCGAGTTGCCGGCGGCAGCAACAGTCGCGTTCCCTCGTCCGTCGGCGGATACTCCACGGCGGAAAAGGGGTTGCCGTCCTCGCCGACAATGGCGATCTTTGGGTGATAGCCGCTTGCCGTTTCCGTAAGCTGGACGTCCATGTAGGCGAAGTCGCTCACGTTCGCAAGCACCCAGATCTCCGTCTGGCCGGCTTTCGCCTTGATGGTCGGCTCGAACTGCCCGTTTACCGTAAATTGCACGTCGCGCAGGTAGTCCGGCAACAAGGGGTTCGCTGCAATCGCCTTGCCGCTCCGGTCGTTAGCCGCCTTGAAGGTCTGCAGATTGCTCGGGATTGTCTGAAGCAACCCGCGGTTGTTATGAATAGAAAGCTGCCCGGCGTACCAGGCCGTAAAAAACGTGGAGCCTTTTGAAAAGTGGGTGAAATCAACTGGCGCAAGCAAGGGCCGGTATGTTCCCTTCGCGAGTTCATCTCCTTTGGGCGGAATAATCGTACTGACATACTGCGGCCAGTTCACATTGTTCAGCTGCGCTTCTCCATTTGCGCGACCATAAACGGTGTTGTACTGCAGCACCATGTTCCGGATAGGAATTTTCTTTTCCGTAACAACGGGAAGATTGCCATCTGTACGCCCGATGGCCAGCAGTCCGGCCAGGCGAGTAAGTCTGTGGTCCGGTCAGCGTATGGAGATGGGAGTGGTACCAATACGCTCCTTGCGGCATATTTTTCGGAATCTCATAAACATACGTGTTCGACATGCCCGCGGGCACATGCAGCATCACGTTGTCGGAGTTTCCCTTTGGGCTTACGTGAACACCGTGGACGTGAAGATTCAACGGTGACGATTTCAACTGAATAGGATAGATAGGAACTTCACCACCTCGCCTGGTGTACTCCGGGCTGAAGTAGTCAGCAATCGTCAGGTCCGTAAGCTCATTTTCGAGATGCACGATAAGCGTCTCACCCGGGTAGACCTGCAGAGTCGGAGCTGGGTACAGGTTTTTGCCCGAAGTCTGGGCGTTTGAGGCCGTACCGCGAATCAACTCATAGTCAAAAAGAAGGAAGTTTTTGACAGGCTTGGAGACTGTATCCAGCGCGGCCTCACTCTGGCGCGCTATCAGTCTCACCTCCAGAACGCCTTCCTTCGGAGACAAGATCACCGGCTCGCGGAATTCAGATGGCAGGTGCCGACTGGTGGCACCGGGAGCCGTCCGAGCATGAAGTGGCTGACCCATTGGAGGGAGCAGGACACTAAGAAGGACGGCTGGCAGGATGCGAACTAGCTTGGAGGTCCTCCTACAACGTGAAAAAGAACTCATAAATTCTCCCCTCCGATTAGAGCCCTGAAGAGGCAAGTCCTCCTGAGCCATAGGGTGCGCCATCGCAGGGGATGCAAAACTCTGATAACGGGTGAACCGAGCTAATAGCATGGATTTGTAAAGCATAATCTTATGCGCTTGAGGGACGCCAGTTAGATTTCTTAACGACGTGAGGCTTTCCACGCCTCCGGCCAGGAGCAATCGCGGAAAACATTGTTTACTCGAAAGTCCTCGAATCGCAGAGGCTGGCGCTTTGAGCCAGATGACCATCTCAGGGTGTGCATTATGCGAACAGACACCCACTTCGGTCGGCGAACCCAGAGCCGAGGGAAAGACCACAGGACGAACGAATGAAGAATTTGGATTACGACCATGCTCTGCTCCTATCAGGTGCTGCGACGGATGGACCGGCGACAGCCTCCTCATACCCTTACTTCGGCTTCAGGAATTACGATTCGTTAGCGTACCGCTTCCGGCCAACAGCGCATTCGGTTACGGGGTTGGCTGGCGAGACACGCTGGCCAAACGTAAATGGGAAGCAACGTCCAGTCGGCGCTGATCAGTAGGATCCACCCACTATAACCCTCTTGTACGTCGATTACTAGGGGTTCAGTGATGGATCCATGCTCTCGCTTCAGGAATTGATCGAGGCCTCGTAAGGTTCGTGTGACCGGCCCAAGCCTCTCGACCTGTTCGGGAGCGTGGCAATAGTTTGAGTGGGTATCGGGGCCCAACATCGCGTTATCCCGAGTCTGCTTCAGCCCTACGCGACCGAAATATGCGAGAATCACGCAATGCCGATTGCGAACCACGCTCTGTGAGGTTCGAAAGGGGATGACCAATGTCTAACCACTCAGCTAGCAGTCGACTTACGGTCCACATTGAGCCTTCGCTCGACGGTGCATTTGTTCGGTGTCAGGGTGAATTGGTAGCGGGTGTTACCGACATCCTTTACCGAGAGGTTCGTCCTCTCATCCCGGATACGAAACGAATCACACTGGACTTTAAAGAGCTGACCTATCTCGATAGTATGGGTGTCGGCACCGTAATACGTCTATTCGTCACTGCCAAATCTGCGGGATGTAGCTTAGAGCTCGCCAACATTGGCGCACGCGTGCGGCAGGTTCTGGGAATTACGCGTCTTCTCTCGGTATTGACCGTCATCGGGGAAAACAATATCCGAATGCCGTAGCGCCTTTAACGTTCGAACGGGCGCATCCAGTCGGCATTCATCGAAAATCCCGGCTGCGCACAGGAAGTGCCGGAGCGCCTTGCTGCGGGTCGAGATGTTTCAGTTGTGCGGACCAATCCCAGACATGGCGCGCGACGACGTGTAGGACTTGGCCCTCCCTTTGCACGACTCCCTGGCAGGCCAACAGTTTTCCATGATGAACAGCAGCATGATAGTTTTCATGCACGTGCTTCCAGATGATCAGATTGGCTGTTCCAGTTTCATCTTCAATCGTGACGAAGATCGTTTCCCTTGCCGTTTGCGGATGTTGCCGGAATAACACGAGGCCAGCGACTAGAACGGTCTTTCCGGACGTTGTTTTTTTCAAATCCGCTGCCGTGGTGACCAGCCTTGCTTTCAGACGACGACGTAGGAAGGTCAGCGGATGCTCGCGCAATGTGAGCCCTGTGGCGAGATAGTCCGCCAGAACTTCCTGGCTTGTGGTTGTGGGGGGCAGGTCTGCATTGGAGTCGTCGAACAACTCCGCCCCGGCGAACAGTGGAGGAATTTTTCCGTCGAGAACGCTGGTCTTCCAAAGAGCCTGTCGCCGGCCGACCGTCATTGAGGCGAACGTGTCGGCTTGCGCCAAACGATCGAGCGCGCGGCGGCTGCATCGGGCTCGTCTTGCAATCTCGCTGGGGGTGCGATACCCAGGTCCTCGCGCTGCCACCAGGTTTTGCGCATCCTTTTGGGGCAGGCCGGACACTATCTGCAATCCCAACCGGATGGCGTGACGCGATGAGTTTTCGATCGGTTCCAGCGTCGTCTCCCAATTGCTGTAATTAACGTCAATGGGACGCACTGCCACTCCGTGCTCACGGGCGTCGCGGACCAGTTGAGCTGGGGCATAGAAGCCCATGGGTTGGCTATTCAGTAATGCCGCGCAGAACACGTCGGGATAGTGGTATTTGATCCACGCCGAGACGTACACCAGGTTGGCGAACGAGATGGCATGCGCTTCGGGAAATCCATAGGTGCCGAAACCTTCGATCTGACTGAAGCAGCGATCAGCGAATTCCTTGGGATAGCCGTTCTTTCGCATCCCGTCAAGAAAACGTTCGCGAAGCGAGGAGATCGTACCGACATGGCGAAAGGTTGCGAGTGCACGGCGGAGCTCATCCGCTTCATCGGGAGTGAAGCTTGCTCCAATAATGGCAATCTGCATCGCTTGTTCCTGGAAGAGCGGCACGCCAAGAGTTTTTTTTAGAACGGCTTTCAATTCCGGGCTGGGATATTCAACCGGATCCTTGCCTTCCCGCCGCCGAAGATAAGGGTGCACCATGTCTCCCTGAATCGGCCCGGGGCGAACAATAGCAACTTCAATCACCAAGTCATAAAACGTGTTCGGTTTAAGGCGCGGCAACATACTTTGCTGTGCGCGGCTTTCCACTTGAAAGACTCCGATGGAATCTGCATTTTGGAGCATTCCGTATACCGCGGGATCTTCGTGGGGAACACTGGCAAGAGTGAGTTTCCTTCCATAGTGGTGCTCTATGAGCTCAAACGCCTTGCGAATGGCGCTGAGCATTCCCAGGCCGAGAACATCGACTTTCATCATTCCCAACTCGGCAATGTCATCTTTGTCCCATTGAATTACGGTGCGGTCCTGCATTCGCGCGTTTTCGATTGGAACCAGTTCATCCAGGCGGCCGCGTGCAATAACGAATCCGCCGACGTGCTGCGAGAGATGACGAGGAAATCCGACTAATTGATTCATCAGATTCACCGCGAGCTCCCGCCGTTCCCGTGGAATGTTACTTGTGAGATCGAGCACTTTCCCTACTTCACGGAGTACGCGCCGTTTGCGGTAGTGCACCACGGTGGCGGTCAGCCCCGCGCGGTCGCGTCCATACTTCTCATAGATGTATTGGATGACTTCTTCGCGCCTGTCGTGTTCGAAATCGACGTCGATATCCGGCGGCTCATTGCGGGCGGCAGAGATAAATCTTTCGAACAGCAGTCCACGCGCAACGGGGTCCGCTTCTGTGATCCCCAGGCAGTAGCAGATGACCGAATTCGCTGCAGACCCACGCCCCTGACAGAGAATGTCTTTGCTCTTCGCAAACCTCACAATTTCATGTACGGTGAGAAAGTAAGGCGCGTACTCGCGCTCGGCGATCAGCTTCAACTCATGGTCGATTTGCTTTACAACAGGTTCGGGAACTCCTTCGGGATAGCGGACTTTTGCGCCTGCGAACGTACGGCGCTTGAGATCTTCGAAGGCTGATATTCCGCCTTCAACGATCTCTTCGGGATATTCGTAGCGCAGTTCGTCTAGCGAGAAGCGGCATCGATCTGCAATTTCGATTGTTGCTTCAAGAGCCTCCGGCCATGCTTCGAAAATGCGCACCATTTCTCGCGGTGGCTTTAAATGGCGTTCGGCATTAGCATCGAGGCGAAATCCCGCTTCGGTTAATTTGCATTTCTCGCGAATGCACGTCACGACGTCCTGAAGCATCTTCCGCTCAGGGTAGTGATAGAGAACATCATTAGTCGCAACAACGGGAATGGAGAGCGAACGGGCAAATCCGGCGACCGTACGAATCCACTGCTTATCGTCACCACGATAAGAGTGGGCCAACGCAAGATGTAAGTTTCCGCAGAACAAATCGGCGCAGCGCTGTATATGCGTTCTTGCACAGTCAGTGAGCACTTGCGGGAAGGGGAGAATAAAGTACTGGCCTTCCGCATAATCCGCAACATCGGCAAGTTCGAGAACGCACTCTCCTTTGCTTGCGCGGCGGCGGCCTAATGTGAGAAGTTGAGTGAGATTTCCGTATGCTTTACGGTTGGTTGGGTAACAGAGAATACTCTCTCCGTTCGAAAGATCGACGCGGCATCCCACAATGAAGCGGGTTTGACTCGCAGCGATCTTTAGAGTGGAATGCGCCAGCACAATTCCGGAGAGCGTGTTGCGATCCGTGAGAGCGATCGCGTAATGCCCGTATTCATGAGCCCCCGCTACTAACTCCTGAGGATGCGATGCTCCCCGGAGAAAGCTGAAATTGGACGATACCTGGAGCTCTGCGTAATTGCGCATAGGTGGCTATGGAAGATGCCCTTGCAAAAACCAGCATTCGGAAGCATCACGGAAAATCCAGAACCGGAATCCCCGGGCATCTTCGATCCTGTAGTAATCGCGCGTGCCCCAACACGAAGTCTTGTCTCGCCACCATTCGGCAGTCAAACGTTCCGGGCCCTCGGAACGGACGATACGATGCTTCCGGTGGCCGATAAAAAACTGCACGGGAGATTCGCCGGGAATGAGAATGGAGACTTCAATGCGCAGAGGCGGATGGATCAGCCGAACCGGACGGACGCGGTAAGCCGGCCACTCTGCGCTTGCAGCCGTGGGTGTCGAGGCGGGACAAAAATCCATCGCATGTTCCGGGAATAAGCTCTCGCGCACCCGGATACGATTCACCGCCTGGAACCCCAATCTCAACCCAAAGCGATCGATGAGCGCGTCGAAAGACGATTCATCTTCAACGGGGTTTGCCTGCAAAAGGTTGAGCTGCATTGGATCGAGCGTTTCAAAATCCAGTACAGAGAGCACGAATGTTTCGAATCCAAAGCCAGACCTGAGAGTTTCTAACGCACCGTCGAAAAGACGCATCAGATGAGGAATGGAACGTGTGGGCTTCGAAGTACGAATTGCGCATCGATCCACGTTTCCATCCACTCGGTAACACGTAAGGTCCATGTGCCGCGAACCTAGATGATTATTTTCGAGCCGTTTACAGATCTCTTGCAGCAGATCGCGCAGCACGTATTCCAATGCAGTGACTGTCGAGATCGGCTCGGCAAGAATTCGTAATGCCCGATGCGGGGCGGGCGGCCGCCATGGCATCAACGGCTCTTCAGCTTGGTAAAAGGTCTGATCGAGACGCCGGAGAAGAGGAGTGCCGAATCGCGCCGCCAGCGAGCGCCGAGGGATTTTCCTTACAGCAGAAATGGTGGACAAGCCGAGCCTTTTCAGCTCAAGAACAGTTTCATTTGGATGCCTGAGCGCCTCGACGGGCAAAGGAGCGAGCGCGGAAACGGCATTTTCTCCATCGACAATGAACCTTTTGCCGTAGCGTGCCAGTGCCCATGCGATGCTCCATGTATCCGCAATAGCCCCGCGTGATTTGATACCCATGCAGTGAAGGCGCCGCTGAACGTCGAGGAGGAGTGCGCCTTCTCCACCGAACAGATGTGCGCAGCCAGTGATGTCAAGAATGATGCCATCGCTGCCATCGGCCGCAGCGAGCGGCGTGTAACGGTCGCACCATTCGACTAGATGCGTTAGCCGATCGCCGGTAACGGCAGGGCAGAAGATACTGAGAAAACGCCGTGCCATCTCATCCTGCCAGCGCCTCGCGCGTTGTGTGCGTGGTCATTTGATTGAACAAAGTGCTCAGCTGTTGATTACGCCATTCGATGATCCAACTTCCCGACCTTCCGCCACGGCAATAGAGGAGATCGAGCGTCCATACCGGTGCATTGAATCTTTGTCCCGGTTTCCCAAAGTAAGATGTGACCTTCCATCGTGTAATGGGCGCAGCGATTGGCGCCGAAGTGGCGAGGCCTAAGAGAAAGGCCGTTGCTCCGCTGCTCTCTGCTGCAAGTTGCAGGCGGCGAGAAGCTATAAGGTCCGCGCCATCCAGTATTGCCATCACGGCACTCACTTGCGAGCATCGGAGCGATTCCATCACCGCCCAGGAGAGATCCTCGGATCGACGCACGGAGACGAGAAGCAGCTGATCCAATCTCATTCCGTAAGGCAGAAGACCTAGCGGATGCAAAGAACGGTCGGGCGCAATATAAACGATGTTGCCTTGGTCTCCGGCGAGGCGCGCCGACAGGATCGAGGAAAAAGCTATGGCGCTAGCAAGGCTTGCGCCTTTTACCTCATGAATGCACCCTGCAGAGAGACCACCGTGAGGCATCCAGCGGTCCACTGCATCCGCAATTGGAACCGTACGCGAGAAACGCCGCTGCTTCTCTTCCAGACAGTCAAGCCGCTCACGGAGTGTTTCAAAGGCCGAGTGGAGGGACATTTCAGCGATTAGCATAACATACGTTTTCGTCTTTTATTCGCCATTCGTAAAACTTCTAGACCTTGCGTTCACAGGCATCGCCGGTGTAAAAAGATACGACATTCTCCAAAACTATAGCTCGGGATTGTTTATTGATTTCAAGGAGATCCATGCACACATTCAGCTTTCGCGGCAAAATTTTTTTTGCGTCTTCGATACTTGCCGCGCTGCTGAGCCTGCCCGCATCGAGCCAGGTAAGCGTACTGACGCAACACAACGATAATTTGCGCTCTGGCGTAAATTCGAGCGAAACCCTGCTGACCACGGCCAACGTGAATGCGCAAAGTTTCGGAAAGCTATTCACCGCAAAGGTGGACGGCTACATCTTCGCGCAACCTCTTTATGTGCCGGGTCTTAGCATAGCCGGCGCCAGTCATAACGTCGTTTTCGTGGCGACAGCGGCAGATTCCGTTTTTGCATTTGATGCGGATAATGGCGCGCTTCTTTGGACCCGCAACTACGGAACTCCAGTCCCGAGTTCTGTCATTCAAACCGAGAATATTTTGGTCGAAGTCGGAATTATCAGCACTCCCGTCATCGATCCATCAACCGGAACAATGTATGTGGTCACCAAGACCTACGAGAACAGTACACAGATCTTTCGCTTGCATGCACTGGATATTACGACAGGGGCTGAAAAATCTGGTGGCCCAGTCCAGATCTCGGCCAGTGTGAACGGCACTGGCAGCGGCAATGACGGCGCCGGTCATGTGCTATTCCAGGCGGCAAAAGAGAACCAACGCCCGGCCGTGACGTTGGTCAACGGAGTCGTTTATCTGGCATTTGCTGCCCATGAAGATTATCCGCCCTATCACGGATGGGTTCTAGGCTACAGCGCTTCGACCCTGCAGCAGTTATATGTGTTCAACGATACGCCAAATGGTAGCAATGGAGGAATCTGGCAATCGGGTCAAGGGTTGTTAGTGGATGCAAACAATAACCTTTATTTCATGGTAGGAAATGGCACCGCCGATGTGCAGAACGGGGGCAGCGGCTACGGTGAAGGATTCGTCAAGCTGAGCAGCACTTTAAATCCTTTGGATTACTTCATACCGAATAACTTTGATGCTTTGAATGCTGCCGATGCCGACGTCAGCGCGGGCGGTCCTGTATGGATTGGGGGGACGACCTATATCGCCGGTGAGGGTAAGCAGGGCCTTATGTATGTAGTTGATACAGCCAACATGGGCCACTACAATGCTTCACGCGATAGTATTCCCCAGGAGTTCACGGCGGGCCCCGGCCTGTGGGGGTCTCCAGTTTTCTGGAACAATCCAAACAATCCGTCGCTTTACGTCTGGAACCGGGGGGACACGCTTAAGGCATTTTCGTTTTCGAATGGCTTTTTTCAGACGACGCCGTCTTCGCAAAGCTCGGCTTCGCTTCCCGGAGGGCATACAAGTGGAGCACTCGCGCTGTCCTCGAACGGAAACGCGCCTGGAACGGGTATCCTGTGGGCTTCGGTTCCCCTCCAGGATCCTGATCATTCGACGGCTAACGGCCAGCTATTTGCTTTCGATGCCACAAATCTCAACAGAGTGCTTTGGGATAGCCGTCAGAATATCGCGCGCGATGATATCGGGAATTGCGCAAAGTATGTTCCGCCGACGATCGCCAACGGGAAAGTGTATATGGCCACGCATTCCGGCGTATTGGCCGTTTATGGTTTATTGAGCTCACCGCCCAGCAATTCGAGCACGATTGACGATAGTGTCGCGGGAACAGGCCAGAACCAATTCAATTATGTTGGGGCTTGGCAGCATTGCACAAACTGCGGATCGAATCTTTATAACCAGAGCAACAGTTGGGACAACACTGCAGACGATTCCGTGACGCTTGCGTTTACCGGCACACAGATCCAGTTCTACGGGGTTACGGACACACGTCACGGAATCGGCGCGGTTTCCATTGACGGGGGAGGCGAGACGAGCATCGATTTTTATGCATCGGTACGAGCTGGGAACGTCCTGCTGTGGACAAGTCCGACGCTCGCAGCAGGCAGCCACGTGTTCAAACTGCGTGTGACCGGGACCCGTAATCCAAATTCCACGGGCACTTTTGTTGCGGTAGATCGAATTGACGTCATCAACGGCGGTGGAAGCGCAACGCCAGCGGCACCCACGGGTCTCACGGCAACTGCGGGAAACAGCCAAGTGACTCTGGCCTGGGGAGCGAGCAGCGGCGCAACTTCATACAACGTGTATCGGGGCACGACTTCCGCGGCTGAGGGTACCGCACCAATTGCATCCGGTATCACGGGTACAACCTATACGGACAATGGTCTGACAAATGGAAGTACGTACTACTACACGGTGGCCGCTACGAACAGCGCGGGCACGTCGTCGCAGTCCAATGAAGCTAACGCCACTCCAACGTCAACGGTCGGCCTGTCAGACGGTACCTATACGGTTTCAAACTCGGCCGGCACGCTGGTGTGGGATGACCCCGCGTTTGCAAAGCAGAATGGAACGAATGTGATCCTCTGGCCTGCCGACGGAGGCACAAACCAGAGGTGGATTTTCACCTCGGTGGGCAACGGATATTACACGATTAAGAACCAGAATAGCGGCCTTGTGCTGGACGACCCGGGCAGCAGCTTGCAGTCAGGGACACAGTTGCTTCAGTGGGCCTTAAACGGCGGTGGAAACCAGCAATGGCTCGTAACGGCATCCGGCAGCGGCTATACGATCACGAACAGAGCCAGTGGACTGTTGGTGGATGCGTCTGGTAATGCGAAGAACACAGATCTTCAACAAGCAACCAGCTCTGGCGGATCGGGTCAAATCTGGTCCATTCATTCTCCACGTCCAACTTCCGCGGCCTCGGTTTTTAGACCATCAAACGGGGTGTGGTATACGCTTTCAAACAGCGGTACGCAAGTGACACGGCAGTGGGGTTTGCCCGGCGATTTTCCAGTACCGACCGACTATGACGGAGACGGAACCTCAGATCTCGCAGTGTGGCGGCCCTCCGAAGGTGCTTGGTACATGATGCCCAGCAGTAATCCGGCCGCTCCTGTTGTGAAGCAGTTGGGTTCGCCGGGCGATGTCGTTGTACCGGGCGATTTTGACGGCGATGCCGATACTGATATTGCGGTCTGGCGGCCCTCAAACGGTACGTGGTATGTTTCGCGAAGCAGCGATGCGGCGGGTTCGGTTGTGCAACAGTGGGGGCTGCCGGGTGACGTGCCGGTACTCGGCGATTTTGATGGCGACGGAAAAACTGACTTCGCTGTGTGGAGACCCGCGAATGCGGTTTGGTTTGTCATGCCGAGCAGCAGCGGCCTCGCGCCGATTATTCAGCAATGGGGATTGCCGGGGGATATTCCTGTCTCCGGCGATTATGATGGCGACGGAAAGAGCGATTTCGCGGTGTGGCGACCGTCAAGCGGCACTTGGTACATCCTGCTGAGCAGCAGTCCCGGCACACCGGTGGTCCAGCAATGGGGACTGCCTGGCGACATTCCGGTAGCTGGTGATTATGACGGCACCGGGAAAGCCGGTCCCGCGGTGTGGAGGTCCTCCGATGCAAGCTGGTATATCCTGCGAGGCACCAACTCCAGCCCTCAAACAATTCAGTGGGGATTGCCGGGTGATGTCCCGGTCGCTAAACCTACCGAATAGCGGCATCGCGGCCGGATGAGCCGATGCTCGTTCATCATCAAATCGTTGATGCCGCTCAAATCAAGTAACACGTATAGCTCTCTTCTAACCTGCGCGTGCTTGACATTGATAGGAGGTGAGTTGATCGCGGGTGAGCGAGCTGCGAAGAGGGACGCAGAAACGCGCTATCAGGTCACAGATCTTGGATCCTTGCCATGGGTGGCGGACGATGTTCTTGCCAGACTCAATGATTCCGGTGAGATCTCCTTTTGGCGTGCCACTCCGAATGGGACCATCCATGCGTTTGCATTCAATGCCGGCGTACCGCGTGATTTGGGAACGCTGCAAGGGGATGCGAGTAGCGTCAGCCGCAGTATCAACGCACTCGGCCAAATCGTTGGTTGGTCGGTGAGCGGGAAGAATCTCGTGGACAGCCTTGCCGTCACACATTCGTTCCTCTACAACGGGGGTCGAATGATAGATCTAGGGACGCTGGGAGGCCGCGATAGCCAAGCTATGGCCATCAACGACGCAGGCCAGGTTGTGGGGGTATCGACCCTTGCCGATAAAGAAAAGCACGCCTTTCTTTATGACAAAGGCAAACTCACTGATCTTGGGACCCTGGCGGGCGGCAGCTACAGTACGGCGAGCGCCATTAGCAGGAGCGGCGTTATCGCCGGCACAGCCGAAACCGCTACGCATTTCGTGCACGCGGTCCTCTGGACCGGCAACACGCTGGTCGATCTCGGAACTTTGCCAAGCGGAAAACGCAGTCGGGCGCTCGATCTCAACGATAAAGGTGCGGTGATAGGGTTTTCAGAAACAGCAGACGAAGAAGTGCATGGCTTCCTGTACCGGGACGGCCGCATGCAGGATCTCGGATCACTTGGCAAGGACCCAATTCGCCCGAATGCGATCAATGAGCGCGGTCAGATCGTCGGAGTCTCTGGCGTGACTAAGTACGTTCGCCACGCGTTTATTTGGGAGAACGGAAAAATAGAAGATTTGAACCGCCTGATACCAGCGAACCCGCCATGGCGCCTGCAAGAAGCGCAAGACATTAATAGTGAAGGACAGATTCTGTGTTTGGGCACGCGTTCGGGAGCGTCTGCCGACCGGCGATTGCTTTTGCTAAATCAGCAGAGCACGCGGGAGGCGGATGGCCAGAGGGATCGATGATTTGTCGGGAGGCACGTCACTCCTCGCGCAACAGCGTTACAGGATCGAGCGACAGCGCGCGTTGCGCTGGAATCCACGTAGCCAGCAGCCCCAGAAACGCCATTGCCAGGGCGACACCGGCCAATACCAGCGGATCCCGAGGCGTAGCCTGATAGACGATGAAAGCCAGCACCCGGCTCGCCAGAATCCCGAGGAGCAGCCCGGCTGCCGAACCAAAAGCCAGCAGTTTGAATGCGCGTCCCAACGCGGCCTGCAACACTTCCTTACGCTGCGCGCCGAGCGCCATACGGATTCCCAACTCCTTCAGCCGTTTGCTGACCGAGTACGCCGCCATTCCGAAGATGCCGGTGATGGATAGCATTGCGCCCATCACACCCAGCACACCGAGGGACACCGTCGCTATACGCGAACCAAACAGCGCTGTCCCTCTGTTCAGTTCTGTGTTCCAGTTTTGGATATAGAAAGGCAGCCCTGCATCCAGGCCTCGCAGCGTACTTGTTATCGCTGTCCCTAGTTGTTGGGAATCGCCGGTAGTGCGTACTACGAGCCGCGCAGGAGTGGTCGGCGATTGCAGGAACGGCAGAAACATCACCGGTTTGGGATCTTCGGTGAGGCTCGTATATTTTCCATCTTCTACAATGCCCACAACTTGGATGCGCGTTCCATCCCGCAGCTTGTAATATCTATTGCTTGCGTTGATGAGGGCGCCAAAGATTCTGTGTGCAAACTCCTGGTTGATCACTGCGACCCGCGGAGCATTTTTGTCGTCATGCCATGAGAATGTCCTTCCGGATAGCAGGGCGGTACCCGCCGCGCGGAAGTATTCGGGAGAAATTTTGTACACGATAGCTTGAGCGGCGGCATTCAATGGCCTCAGATCGATCGTTTGGTCAGTAAAGACGCCCATACTGTTCGAGCCGGGCCCTAATGGCAGTCCGTCAATCAACCCCACGGACTTTGCGCCAGGGATCGTCTTCATCGCATCGATCATGCGCCTCTGCATTTCGGGCACTCTGTCGCCGCTGTAACCCGCCATGTTCAGATCTGTATCAACCAGCATCGCGTTTTGCGGTTCAAAACCGAAATTGCTGTGCAGCGAGCGTATCAGTCCGCGTACGGCAACCATTGATGAAGTCACCAGCACTGCACAGATCGCAATTTGCACGACAAGCAAGATATCTCGGGCAGCAATCCGCCGCCCTACCGTACCGGTTGTTCCCGACTTGACGATCTGGTATGGATCAGTGCGGAGTATCTGCCTGACTGGAACCGCGCCAAAGAGCAATCCACTCGCTAAACTCAACAGCAAAGCTATTGCATAAACATTGGCGTCTGGGTCGACCGGCATATGGATCGGAAATCTAGGAAACGGCTGCCAGACGCTTAGCCCGCGCAATAGCACCACGCTGCCCAACAGTCCAGCGGCGCCACCCAACAGTGAGATCAGCACGGCCTCGGTAAATAGCGCTCGCAAAATCCGTGTACGTCTCGCTCCTAGCGCAAGTCGCAAAGCAACTTCCCGCCCACGGTCAGCGGCGCGGGCGGAAAAGAGGCTGCCCAGGTTGGCACAGGCGGCCAGCAGAATCAATCCGGCCAGCAGCATCAACCCTACTAGAAACGCCTGTACCACAGGCCCAAGATAGTCTCCATACAGGCCCGGTCGCGCCAGTGAGAACGTCATGTGGCCAGCGTCCTTGGGATAGGTTTTTTCCAGATAGGAGCCAATCGAGTTCAGATCGGAAATGCCTTGTGCAGGAGTGACTCCCGCCCTCAGACGTCCCATCACCTGAAAAATCCAGTGCTTACCGCGCGCGTTCAGGTCATTTGTCCCCTCTACCTGTTCCTGATTCACCATGGGCACGTAGGCATCGGGAGAGAAGAACATCAAAGTCCCATGAAACCCAGGTGGCGCGACACCGAGGATGGTATAGGGATGCTTGTTCAGCTGAACAATACGCCCCACCACGCCGGGATCATCCTGAAAACGGCTGTGCCAATACGCATGGCCGAGCACGATATAGGGAGCGCTATTCGCGCCATGCTCATCGGAGCCGTGGAAGAAACGGCCAAGACGCGGCTGAACGCGTAGTACGTCAAAGTAGTTCCCGCTGACTACATTGACCCAGGCGCGCGAAGGATTTCCGCCCGTATCCAGCCCTGCTTCAGCGATGTCATAAGCTGCCAGACCATCAAAGCTCCGGTTGCGATCACGGAGATCCAGATAGTTGGGGTACGACTGATTGCCCGTTTTATCCCTACCGCGCTCGATTTGGTAGAGGCTCTCCGGCTGAGGCACATCCAACGGGCGTAGTATGAACGCATTCAGTACGCTAAAGACCACGGCATTTGCGCCGATTCCTAATGCGAGTGTTAAAACCGCAACCATCGTAAATCCGGGAGACTTTCGCAAGACGCGAAAGCTGAAGCGCACATCCTGAAAAAGAGTCTCGATAAAATTGCCGCCGAGCGCTTCCTTGCATTCGTCTTTGAAGCGCCCGTGACCGCCGAACTCAATTCGCGCGCGGCGTTCTGCTTCGGCACGATTCACGCCGGAACGTTCGAGATCATCCGTGCGGTGCTGGATATGCGAGCGAAGCTCTTCCTCTATCTCATCGCCGATCCGAGAACGGTGAAAAAACTTAGCGGCAACGGAACGGAAGTAGGCCAGGATTTTCATATTTCCTCCGGTTCGGCGGCAAGCGCGGAACCCATTGCTGCTGCAAGGCGGTTCCATCCATCCGTTTCCTCGCGCAGACGCTTGCGCCCTAGCGGCGTGAGTTCGTAGAATTTGGCCCGACGATTGTTGTCCGATGTGCCCCAGCTTGCTTTCAAAAGACCTTGACGCACCAGTCGGAACAGTGCGGGATAGAGCGCTCCCTGCTCGATGAGCAGCGCTTGGCCGGAGATTTGGCCGATGCGCAAAAGAACCCCGTACCCATGAAGAGGACCGAGAGACACTGCTTTCAGAATGAGTAGATCGAGAGTTCCTGGAAGAAGCTGGGCTTGGCCGGACATTCGCACTCCTAAGCTAATCAGGAGTATATGCGAACTCTCCTAAGCTGTCAAGGAGAGAAGTAGAACGAAAATAATTGGGGTCAGGCCGCGTTTCCGACCGACCGATAGGGTTTCATGTCGCCTTTCATGAGGTCACGGGTGGCCTGGGCGGCTCGGATGCCGTCCAGATATTCCTCAATAGCGTCGATTGAAAATTCGAACCCATATTGCGCCGGATCAAAGGGCTTCCCATCTTTTTTCGACGCTGCGTAGAGCCCGGCTGCCATCTGAAGATCCTGTCGTTCCCCGCTGTTGCGATCCTGCTGAAGCTGGCGGAGCTCGGCGGCATCTTTCTCGCGCTGACGCCGCAGCCGGCCTTCCTGGATCTGAAGATTGCGTAATTGCTTTTCGTAATGCAGGAAAGTGTGCATCTCGATCAGGCTGGGTTGGAGCGCGTGATCATGATCCGCGAACTGCTCAGCAAATTGGATGCGGCCGTGGGCAAAGATAGCCATTTCGAGAGCGGGGATGCGAGCGACGCGCCAGGAGGTGTCGGCGAGAGAGCGCACGAGCTCGGTTTCGCGAGCGCCGACGGGCTGGAGTTCAGCGAAGAAATCACAGACGTGCTGTTGGTAGCGGGCGGCGTCTTCGGCCGGGAGCAGGACGGTGCGGCCGGTGAGACCGGTTTTGACGGCGTTCAAGCAGGATTTGGCTTTGCCTTCGGGAGTTTGGGGGCCGCTAGAGAGTTGGGCGTTGGCACGGTTGGCGGCGAGTTGGGAGGCGGAGATGGCGGGGCTAGGATCTGCCCCGTCGCTTGGTTCCAGGCTCGGAAGAGGTGTTTCGGAGGGGATGGACGGTGAGGCTTTTCGTTCCTTTTTTCGCATGGTGCGCTCGGCGGCGCGGCGGAGCTGGCGAGGTGTCATGGGTTGGGGATGCTCTCCTGGGCGGCTACAACGTAGCATGCGAAGGCGCGAAAACGTACTATGTACGTTTCGGTTTCGGCGCAAGCCTATACGAGTGTTGGAGAAAAAAGGGCTCTAATATACTTAGCTAACCTATACTTTAATTGGCGTGACAGGCTGGTACGATCTGCCCTATCCGTGAGTTTGGCCTGTTGCCTTTATGGGTGCGCGAACACCAATATGGCGACTGTTTCTTGGTCGGGAGAATCGGGGACTATAGGTGGAAAATCGATTACTGCCGGTATGCCGGAAAGCGGGATCTCGA
>JBJMGM010000019.1:0-3718 GCA_045807905.1 Bryobacteraceae bacterium
CAAGAAACCACACGCTTCTTTGACCTGACGAATACTCGGAACTCGTTCTCCGGTGAATACTGTGGCGACTTGATCATGAAGGCCGCGTAGCTCCCCATTGTGTCCTCCAACTTCTCTCTAATCAGCTGATCTCGGGTTGGGTATACGACAAATCCACATCCAACTTTCCTCAGATCGAGGCCCGCATCGCGGATCGAGTAAACAAGGTCTTGGACGGATGACACAACGGCGAATCCATACTCATACTTTCCGTAAATCCTCCACATGAAGTCGGAGTCAAATACGTTTGTGTGCCATGAGCTGATGTAGATAGCATCGTTTTTGTTGTCCCAGTGCTTCACTTTCTCTCGGAACTTTGGCAGCTGCTCAGACAGCGGAATCCGCAACTCCGCTTGGATTCCTTCAATCTCCTTCCGGTTCTCCTCATCGATACGCGGGTCAGGTGGTGACACCATAACACTCGGCTGGATCGGGTCATTCACCACATTGATCAGGAGACCTCCAGTACCTTCGTGGGGGTCATATCGATACAGATCCATGATATGTGTGAAGTGGATCGTCTCGTTTTGGAGGATTGCTAGCAGGCTCAAGAGATCCATGTATCGCCAGCACGTAGGATCGCGGGCCCATCTGGTTCCAGAATGAGCAAATGTGTTGAAGAACTTGGCGTCCTCCAATTCGTCATTTGTCATGGTGAGATCTAACGTTGAGGTGAGCGGCGTCGGCCACGAACCGAACCGCGAAGCGCCGCGATGTCCCCCGGCGTCCGCTCGACCGCAATGTTAGGGCTCACGCTTTCACCAATACCAGCCATGTGACGACACCTGAACTTAACAACATTACCGCCAAGAGAAGTTGATGCACGTCGTCTTTTGGTTTTTGAATTGTCCAAGCGTCATTAAATGGTTTTCCGAAATGAGCACGCACTCGCTCTAAGCGAGTGCGGCGGCCAAGTATTGAACCTTGTAAACGCTCAACCATTGCAAGGCCCGCAATGCACACCGCCCAAGTTAGCACAATGAGTAGCTATAGCTGCCACATTACAAGGGGCGAGGCTAAGAGTTGGTAGGCAACGAAAAGGAAGGCGGCATGGAGCGCCAATGCGTGGTTGGTAACAGACCATTGCTGCTGTTTGAAGGAAGCAATATCAGAAGCCGATACGTTATAGAGAAGACGGAGTTCCTCTCTATCCCGCTCGTTCAGGTCAACGTTCGTGTTTTTTGTTTCCATTCGGATCAGCCCTAACGAGAATTAGACGAAACGTCGCAATTAACGGCGAACATTTTTTCGTCTAACTCGGTTGCAATTCTCCGCGAAGGGAAATCATGCAAGCTGCGCGTCGTTTCGAGGTCGAACCTCATAATACATCAGTCCAGCACTTCGACCGGATCGCCTTTGTGCAGCATGCCTTCTACCATGACCGCACCATAAACACCGGCCATGCCCTCGTGAGCTTGCGCTACTTTCTTCAGTATCTCTGGCGTTTTCTCAGTAGTATCGGGATCGAGTGTGATCATCACGCAGCGTGCGTCGCGTTGCAAGATCCTGACCACGACTTTTGGTCCGATCTGCAGCGATCGACCAACAAAATCATTTTCGGCGAATCCGCCACCGGACGTTAAGTCCACGTAAACGTTTGCGCGGAAACGCCGCTTGTCGATGGGCACGCCTGTCTCTTCAGCTAATTGCCGCGCCGATTGCAAACTAAAGATCGACACCGGACGGCAATCAGTCAGCGCGCGTTCTGATCGCATTAAGGAGAGCTGATGCTTTCGATCGATGTCAGTCCGGAGCATGTCCATGAGATCGGGATCATCGATCCCGAGCGTTTTTCCATTCGGAGTTTCAACATCGACCATTAACTCTGAAGGATCCGCCGACAGGGGATTCGCGCCCATTTTCTCCGCCTCACTCAAGTTGATGGGCCGCGCTGCTTTGTCGGGATAACGGAAGTTTGGACGATATTGCAGAAGGCTTCGCTGCTCCCGCGCTGTTAGATAGGGGAACCCCTTTGGGCTCGCCGAACTTTTGAACGCGAAGAGGCGATCGCCATAGACCCCCGAAAAACCTGCAAACGCTTCATCCAGCTCTTCGCCGCGCATGCTCTTGACGGGATAGCGCCAAAGGCTGTCCACCTTTCCGATGATGCTCATAATTACATTACCCTGTAATACAGGCTGCTGTCATGTTGAGCGAAGCGAAACATCTCTGGTTTGTTTCCATTGGGACAGCGGGCCAAAATCATCCGAGATTCTTCGCTTCGCTCAGAATGACATGAGCAGGTACGTCCAATTACGATTTCCCAATGACGATGTCGCCGTAAGTGCTGTTGACGATGGCCTTCAATTCCGCCTGCTCCGCGGCAGGAACGCTGAATTTGTCGAGTGATTGTTGAAAATCATCCATGAACGCCTCCCATTCTTTGGGCGTGATGTTCAGGTGTTCGTGAGATTCGCGCATGGGGCGTCCGGTATATTTCTGCGGGCCGCTCGCCCAGCCAACCATTTCGGTGACGAGATACTTGAAGCCGGGAGGTGGAACCTTGTGATGCGCTTCGTTCACAAGTGGGTTGGCATTGAGCCGCGGATCAGTCATGACGCGGTCAATGAGATCGTCAACGACGCACGCAATGCTATAAATTCCGCCGAGGCGTTCGTAAAGCGAAGGCTGGGTTCCTTCTGCTGACATAGGTCGCTCCTCATATTTTTAACAGTACGTAACCGATCATACAACTACTGGCTCGAATCAGCGCGTTCCATCAGCGCGTTCGCTGGCAGAGTCGGGTCGAGAACCTTTCGCGCGCTTTCAACACCCGCTACCGGCAGCTTACTCGGATCAATCAATCCGATCTGAACCAGCACCGATGCCTGGTCCCAGTAAATGTGCTCATAAGCCAACTTCCCATCTCTGAATCGCACGATCGCGACTAACGGAACCTCGACGCGCTTTCCCGTGGCAGGAATTCCTGGCAACATCCAATCCATGGGGATCGTGTGGGTGAACTTGAAAACCATCTCGTCCACCAACTGGTCTTCTCCGATCGTTCGCGAGACCGGTGTCATTTCCGTGTCCGGCGGCATTTGCGGAATGAACCGTTTCGAATAGAACTCCCGCAATTCGCTCCGGCCCACGCCGCCGGTCAACACCGGAATATGATTGACGTACGCATCCTCGACCATCGTGGCGAGCGTGTCCTCGGTATTACGCGTGGAAAACTCATACTGCACATGCTCCTCCCAAAGCTGACGTAGAGTTTCCTGGGCAGGGCTGAGATTATTAGTTGCATCATTTCCTTCGGGTTTGGCCATGATTTTCTCCTCTTGGTTTTTTAATCGAACGCGGTAACAAGACATCGAGCGTGCGACGCGCTCAAGTGCGAAGCGACAATCTGAGCCAAGGCAGTTAATAGGCGCGTTACCGCGCCGAATCGTCGAGCGCCTACGGGAAAAGCCAGTGCGAGCACGGCGGTTCCAAATGGCGGAGATAGAGACTGCCCTCAGTCCGGTAGGAACGTCACTTTGCCCGTGGAGACATTGTAGATCGCTCCGACGAGGCCGACCGTACCGGCGTCGAGCTGAGCCCTTATCGTCGGACTCTTCTCGCGAATCTCCTTCATCGCCTGAGACACGTTGGCCTGGGCGACTTTGTTGACGTACGCGTCGTCTTTCGCGCTTCCAGGGCCGGATGCCGACACGGCGGGCCGGATCTTCGCTAAAAG
>JBJMGM010000020.1:0-85669 GCA_045807905.1 Bryobacteraceae bacterium
ATCTCGACAAGCCACAGAGCGCTCACACGACACTCTGCGGCTCCCGGCAGAATTTTACCGAGCAGTTCCGCCGTATGTTGTCACGCCAGTTTTCCGGGTGGGAGATCGCCACTTTGTCTTGCGGCATAGACCTGCAGCGCTCATTTTCGCCCGTCTTTCCGCGTGCTCGCCTCAAACGAGGCAATCAGCAGGTTGCGGCTCTGGCCTGCCCCGATGTTCAAGACGAGAGGGCGATGCTCACCTTCGCCCTCATCTGGCACCATCATGTGTCCACCCAAGGAGGGCAGGGAACCCAGACCCCGCTGTGCCTGTTTTTGCCCGATAATGCTGGTTGCTTAACGGCGCATCGTCTGCACTGGCTTAAAGGTAGAGCCGTTGAAACTCGGGTTTTTCGTTTCAATGCGCACGGTTCGGCCGGAGAAGTGGATGCGCGGGATTTGTGCAACCTTCAGACGCGAGTGAGTCCTCATTATGTACAGGCGTCCCTGAGCGCCGATCTGACTGCTATGATCACTCGGCTTACCGCCATCCCCGGCGTCGGCTGCTGCCCCGAACTCAGTGGAAGCATTAGCATCCGCTGCCGAGGTCTCGAATTTGCCCGCATTGAAAACGGACGTCTCCTGCTCGGTATCGAAACAAAGCGAGAGGTGAGCGCATCCCATATTCAAGACGTGGAACAGCTAGCAAGCCAGATCTCTACTTCAAGCATCGGTTCTCTTCCGGCCTCCAACGCTGGCACGTACAGGCCCGTTCTGCAAACCTATCCCGAGCGATGGCTTGAATCGTCTGTCCGCTCGGGTCTGTCGACAATTGACGCTTCGCTGTTGCCGACTCCGGTTCATGGTCAGGTGTTGACGTTCGCAGGCGGCGACCGGGATCTGATCGATCTTCTCGCTGTTTCTTCTTCCGGACGCCTTGCAGTTCTCGAATTGAAAGCGTCTGAAGACATTCATTTGCCCATACAGGCGCTCGACTACTGGATGCGTATTGCCTGGCACGCTCAAAGCGGCGAGTTGGAACATCTCTTTCCGGGCATTCCGCTTGACGCAAGGCCGCCCCGGTTACTGCTGGTTGCCCCCGCAATCTGTTTTCATCCATCGAACGCCAGCGTCCTCCGTTATTTCTCGCCGGAAATTGACGTGGAACGCATTGGCGTAAATTCAGAATGGCGCGACAATCTTAGGGTAGTGCTGCGGCTCAAGGGTGCGGATGCACCGATATCTCACAGGAGTTCTCAATGAGTGTTACCGGTTTAGTTAGCATCAGAAACGCAATAGGCAAGCTCAATCCCAAACAGGTTCGGGAGATGAGCGACCGTTCTTTGCGAATCGCCCTCTATTCGGCAAGCCCGGAAGGCTATCAGCGCATGGAAAATTTTTTCCTGCATGAATTAAAACCCATTCGCCGCAGGGACTCGAGTGCAGCGTTGATAAGGACACCGGCCGGATCCGCTGAGGCATCGCATGTCAATCTAGCCATTTACGACCAGAGCGTACTTGCGCCGCGGCGGGCATTCGTGTTCGAAAGCGACAGGCCGGAAGCGTTGATACACAAGATTCTTGAAAAACATCAGGATCTTGGCGTAGCTCTCGCCAAGCACTTTCCGCCGTTTCGCCGTCCATTTGTAGATCGGGTTATCAAGAAAACATGCAGGGAAAATACACTGTTTTCACTCGCAACCGCTCTTCCCGATGTCATTCCCAGCATCATCGAGCTGCCTTGGGCAATTGCCGAATTTGCCTCTGATACTGCGTTCCTAACTATGAACCAGATCCGTATGGCGTTTCTGATTGCCGCAGCTAGTGACCGCGAGGTCGGCTACGCTGAGCAGAAATCGGAGATCGCCACCGTTATTGGGAGCGCGTTTGGCTGGCGCGCTCTGGCGCGGCAAGTAGTCAGCAAAATTCCATTTGGAGGAGGCCTGTTGGGCAAGGCTGCCGTGGCGTACGCGGGCACAAAGGTTTTGGGGTTGTCGCTTGAACGCTTCTATAACATCGGTTACAACTACACGCGTGAGGAACGCGATCGGCTTTATGCAGACGCATTCCGGCAGGGCAAAGAGGTTGCCGCGCGTATATTAACCCACTTACGGCCTGATGTGGCGGATAGGTATGCTTCCGAATCGGCGAGAGAACAAACCATCAACGTGCCGCCCAATGTACCGCCTCACCCAGCGTCGGGCGCCTGAAGGCTCCGAAGCCCAATCGTTCGCGGCATGGAGCTCCTGGATCCGGTAGAAGTACGTGTGCTTGGCGCCCTTATTGAGAAGGAAGCCACGACGCCGGAGTACTATCCGCTCTCGCTGAATGCCCTCGCCAACGCGTGCAATCAGAAGTCGAACCGTGAACCCGTTGTTGACTACGATCAAGACATGGTGGAAGACGCCGTCGAACGCCTGCGAGAAAAGAAGCTCGCCCTAACGATCGTCGGTAGCGGGCGTGTGAAAAAGTATGCGCAGCGCATCTCGGAGACGTTGAACCTCGGCCGGCGCGAGGTAGCCGTCCTGTGTACCTTGCTATTGCGGGGGCCGCAGACCCTGGGCGAAATTAAGGACCGCAGCGAGCGCATGTTTGCGTTTTCGGACACGGCTGAAACCGAAATAGTCCTCGATAAGCTTGCTGAGTTGCCTGAGCACCCTTTGGTTAAAAAGTTGCCCCGCCAGCCAGGGCAAAAGGAAGCTCGGTATGCACATTTGCTTTCAGGCGAACCGAGGGCTGAGCAGCCTACGGAGACAGCCGCACCAGCTCAGCCCACGAGAATTACTCAACTTGAACAGCAGCTGCAAGAGCTACGTTCGGAATTCGATCATCTTAAGCGTCGCTTTGACGAACTAGAAGCGCAGCTTCGCTGATTGGCAGCATATAATTTGCTCTGATGCGCTTTCTTCTTCTAGCGCTTGCAACCTCCGTAATGGCGCAGCAATATGACATTGTCCTCAACAATGGCCGGGTGATCGATCCAGAGTCGAAGCTCGATGCGACTCGTTCGGTCGGAATTACCAGCGGGAAAATCGCGGCGATCAGCGCAGATCCGCTCACCGGCAAAGCCGAGATCAACGCTCAGGGACTCGTTGTTTCGCCGGGATTTATTGATTTGCATTCGCACGGCCAGACGCCGGAGAATTATGCCTTCAAGGCCCGTGACGGTGTGACTACTGCGCTTGAAATGGAAGTCGGGGTCTCCCCTGTGCCGCAGTGGTACGCCGCCCGTCACGGCAAGGCGCTAATCAATTTTGGCGCCACCTCGGGGCACATTCCGGCGCTAATAGCCGTCATGCATGATTCCGGCACGCTGTTGCCGCGCGATGCCGCCGTGAACCGCGCTGCCACTTCGAAAGAGCGCGAAGACGTTTACACCCGCGTTCGCCAAGGTTTGGACGATGGAGCGCTCGGGATTGGGCTTGGTATCGCTTATGTTCCGAAAACAACGCGTGAAGAAATTTTCCGGCTGTTCCAGCTTGCGGCTGAATACAAAGTTGCCCTCTATGTCCATATGCGGAACGGCGGTCCTGTGGAACCGGGAGTAATAGATGCGCTGCAGGAAGTCATCGCGGATGCGGCTGCTACCGGCGCTTCGCTGCATGTCGTTCACATCACCAGCATGGCTCTTCGTGAGACGCCGGTTTGTTTACAGATGATTGCCGGAGCTCGCCGGCGCGGGCTGGACGTAACTACGGAAGCCTATCCTTATACGGCCGGCATGACCGATCTTTCATCAGCGATTTTTGACGAAGGCTGGCAGCAGCGGCAAGGCGGAATCGGTTTCCAGGATTTGCAGTGGGCGGCAACAGGGGAACGGCTTACCGCAGAAAGTTTCGCGCACTACCGCAAACAGGGCGGCATGGTCGCGATTCACTCGATTCCGGAAGAGATCGTACGTCTCGCTGTAGCAGATCCGACCGTGATCATCGGGAGCGATGGCATTCTTGATCACGGGAAAGGTCATCCTCGCGCAGCTGGCACGTACGCCCGCGTATTGGGCCGCTACGTCCGCGAGGAGCACGCGCTTTCGCTGAGCGATGCCATTCGCAAGATGAGCCTCATGCCTGCGCAACGGCTTGGGATCTCTACTAAAGGACGTATTCGGGTGGGCGCGGATGCCGACATTACGGTCTTTGATCCAGATCACGTGATCGACCGCGCTACCTTCGACAACCCCGCCCAATATTCAGAAGGGATTCCGTTCGTGCTGGTTGGCGGAACACTCGTAGTAAAAAATAGCCAGATTCAGACGGGAGTTTTTCCCGGCGCCGGCATCCTTCGCGCCGCGCCGCACGGCACCATCGCTAACCCTGAAGCGCGCCACTAATGAGGCTGTACAACAGGATTGTAAGCACGACAGAGGTAATCACGACATAAGTACGGTCGCGTTCGAGCGCGAAAGCTACCAACGAAAATGCTACGCGAGCGATGGGCGTGGCTATCAAGAGAACTAGTCCCAGTTGGATGATGGAGCGCGCGCGCAGACCAACCGCCCCGGCCACAATCTGACCCAGGATTCGATCTATGCTTGGCTCGGCATGAAACGTACCGTGACCGGCGTTTTCATGTCCGTGCCTCGCAAGGTAATAAATGCCGCCGCAGAACACGACCAAGCCCGAGATCACGACGCCCGTGCGTAACAAGGCACTCACCATCCGCTCGATACTCACGTCCGAAATAGTCGGAGTTTTCATATTCTGCCTGTTACTCCATTGACGATCATCTCGATCGCCATCAGCCCCACGACCGTCGCAAATACTTTTCGCAATAGCGGAACAGACAGACGGGCCAGATAACGAGCGCCGATCATCGATCCACCAAGTACGCCCAGCATTACCGGCATAGCGATCGCCGGATCAATGTATCCACGGCCTAGGTAAACGGTCGCGCTCGCGGCAGCGGTAACGCCAATCATGAAATTGCTGGTCGCAGTCGACACTTTGAACGGAATCTGCATGGCTTGATCCATTGCGATCACCTTCAGCGAACCCGATCCAATCCCCAGAAGTCCAGAGATCATGCCCGCCCCCACCATGAGTCCGAACCCAGTTTTAACCCGGTGCACCTCGTAGCGCTGCGGCCCTTCATCCGTTCTGTAAGCCCCATTCAGCCGCAATCGTCTACCGAGGGGATCTGGTGGAACTGGCTTGGCCGAATCCTTGCGTGTACGGCTCGTTTGCCAGGCTGCCTGGAGCAGAATGATGCCGAAAAGAATGCTCAGATAACGGGCCGGAATATGCGTCCCCAGAAATGCACCAAATAAGGCCCCTGACGTCGTTGCAATTTCGAGGAACATGCCGATCCTTATATTCGAGTAGCCGTCGCGCACGTACGCTGCCGCAGCGCCCGAGGACGTCGCGATCACTGAGACAAGGCTGGCTCCAATTGCATACCGCAGATCCATTCCTAGAAATAGCGTCAAAACCGGCGTGACGATGACGCCGCCCCCCAGCCCGGTCAGCGAACCGAGAAATCCTGCTACGAGAGCCGTCGCAAAAACGATCGGAGTAAATTCAGCGACTGTCATTGTTTAACGGTGAGAATACAGGCATCCGAGAGTTGCGCGGTTCATAAGAACAGAAAGCGCTGCACAGTAAATCTATTCTGCGCCGTTTCGATTGTATGCCCCCCACGAACAAACGGTTCGCGGCATCTACAAAGAAATCGGGAAGCGCCGTTACACGCAACCTATTTCGCTTCCATGCCAAAGCAGGACACACCTGCGGAGCGTCTATTCCTTCAACTGCGCGGGTTTTCCGGTTGGATGGGTTACTACCCAGCTTGAGATTAGACCCTTCTTCGCATTAACACGTGGGAACTGAACCTAGTTCTGCCAAACGGGGCTACAACCTTGAAGCCCTGCTTCTCGAACATCGACACAGTGCCGTGTGTGGACTCATTTCCGAAAGCGTAAGATTCCCAGCAACTGATGGGATAAGCCTCAACCAGACCGCCGCCCTTCTCTTTTATAGCTTTCAGAGCCGCTTTCAATGCGGCCGTCGCTACCCCGCGTCTGCGATACTTCTTATCCACAACAAAGCAAGTGATTCTCCAAACTCTCTCTGAATTGCTTTCAGTGGCAAGCCCTCGATACTTGCGACTGTTGGTAATGCGAGGAAGCTCCTCCTTGGGGCCGTACTGGCACCATCCAACGGGCTCTCCTTGCGCGTAGACAAGTACTCCATGTGAGCAGCCGCGCTCGACCAGGTCTTTCTTTTCGCGGCGGTTTCTCACGCCTCTCTCGGCCCTCGAATGCAGTCGTTTGTCCTTGGGCAAAGAGCGAGGCCGGTGAAAATGCATGCACCAACAATGGTCCCAGCCATTCTTTTGAGAGAAGAGTCTCTCAAAATCAGGCCAGGTCGCGTTCGATAATTCCTTAGTCGTATATGCCGGAACTGGCGATGCCATGGTGCAAGAAAAAGCCGAAGGGCCAGCGACCATTCGGCTTATCGTCTCGGAGCGATAGTAAGCACCGGGAAGTATTTAAGGCGTTATTTGTTGGTCGCTTCAGAAGCCGGCTTCGCTTGGGCGTTCGATGCGACCACACCTTGATTCACCAGAACCCGGACCTCTACCCGTCGATTCATCTTGCGCCCGGCACGACTCTTGTTGTCGGCGACCGCATGCGATGTTCCCATACCCGCAGGCATCAAAATTCGATGCAGCGGAATATTGCCTTGCTGTTCGAGATACTGAATCACGGCGTGCGCCCGGCGTTCGCTGAGCGCCTGGTTCATCGCGGCGTTCCCCGTTGCATCGGCAAATCCTGCAACTTCGATCATGTAACCCTTTTCGTTCAGCGCGTGCTGAGCCAACTCATCTAAGTCTTTCTTGTCCTCCGCGGTCAGGACAGCGCTGTTCAACCTGAAGTAGACGGTTTTTTGGTACTTGGATTCGTAATTGTCCAGGTCCGAGACTCGCTTATTGACATCCGTGACACCCTGATTCGCTTGATCGGCCTCCGTTTTCACTTGCTCGGTTTGCGCCTTCACCTGTCCAACCTGCTGTTGCGTTTGCTTCTGAGTGTCTTCCAGTTGGCCCTGCCGATTCTCCATCGTTCCCGCGCGGCTCTCGAGTTGCCCGGTGCGGCCCTCGAGCGTGCCCGTGCGTGCCTCGATTGGTGCGACGCGCGAATCGATTTGTCTCGATGCACGCATTGAGTTCGGGTCGAAAGTCACCTTGTTCGCAAGCAGTTGACCCCTCTCATCTCCCTTGCCTTGCGCTTCCACATGCAGCCCGGGCACTAGCGCATTGGCATCCATCGCGCTCTTGCTCCAGCCAAACATGCCGTGCTTCATCTTGATAACGGTCGTATCGGTCAACTCCACAGTGCCGATCGCATCATCATCGCCGCGAAGCTTTAACGTATTTCCCTCTCTCGAAAGGATCACCCCTTTTACTTTCGCGTCCTGATCCTTTGTGAAAACCCGCTCATTAGGCGTGACCATGCTCACGGCGAGCGTGGCGGTGAGCAGTCCTTGCGCCAAAACGGCCATCAACGCTTTCATGTCGTAACTCCTCGTAAGTACCTCATCATTGGTTTAGACGTCTGCTATAAGCCAGAGTAACCGCAAATCTACTCACACAGCCATTAGATTTCTACAGTCGGCTCGATTACAAATATTTCACTTGTCATAGTCCAGGGGGACCTTCCCATTCCGTCGGCAGGCCGTCCGATTAATCACCAGGAGACAATAAAGGGGATGACTGAAAAAGCAACCTTTGGTGCGGGATGTTTCTGGGGCGTCGAGGCAACTTTTCGCGACATTGATGGCGTTGTAGATGCCTTAGCGGGATACGAAGGCGGGCACACGGCGAATCCGACATACAACGAGGTCTGTACCGATCGGACCGGGCATGCCGAAGTCGTCCAGGTAGAGTATGATCCTGCAAAGGTCAGCTACGATCAAATTTTGGACGTGTTCTGGAAGACGCACGATCCGACGCAGGTGAACCGCCAGGGTCCGGACGTCGGAACCCAATACCGCAGCGTAATCTTTTTCCATACGCCCGAGCAGGAGCAAGCCGCGCGCGCCTCGAAGGCGGCTCTCGAGGCATCCGGGCGATTCCGCCGCCCTATTGCAACCCACATTGAACCGGCGCGCACCTTTTATGAGGCGGAAGATTATCACCAGCAGTACCTCGCCAAGCGCGGCCTTCGACACTGCCATATCTAGCCCGCAAGAGGCAGTAACGGTACCTCGATAAGTTGCGAGCGGCCCGTTTTGAGCTAGCATAAAGGCGGAGGCGTGCGTTGTCCACCTTAGCGCTTGCGGATCTCACGACGACGCAAGCACCGTTTATTGAACAAGCTCAGCATGACGGGCAGCTGTTCATCCATCAGCCTTACGAACAGTATTCAGAGCGAAATCATGAAGCTTGGCAAAAGCTTTACTCGCGCATGCTGCCACGCTGGGACCGGTACGCCAACAGCGCCTTTCAAAGGGGTATCCAATCGCTGCGCCTCGATCCCAAGCACGTCCCGAAGCTCGAGAATGTCAATCGCTTTTTGCAGCCACTGACCGGTTTTCAAGCCAAGCCGGTGAGCGGCTACGTTCCGGCATTCTTATTTTTCGATTGCCTGCGCAACCGCCAGTTTCCCACAACTATCACCATCCGCGATTCGAAACGACTCGAATATCTACCGGAGCCCGACATTTTCCACGATATCGCCGGGCACGTTCCGATGCACACGGACCCCGCTTTTGCCGAGACGCTGGTTCGCTTTGGTGAGTGCGCGTATACCGCAGCGGACGTGGTAGACCGGATTAACGACGTTCATCAACGCAGCGCAGCGATGACGAGCATCATTCGCGCCATGGCCCGCTTTTTCTGGTTCACGGTGGAATTTGGGCTGATGCGCTGCGACGACGGCATCTGCGTCTACGGAAGCGGGCTGCTCAGCAGTTACGGAGAGATTCAGCATTCTGTCGAATCGCCGGACGTCCAGCGCTATCCGTTGCAGCTCGAATGGGTCATCAACCAGGGCTTCGAAATAGATCACTATCAACCGCTGCTGTTCGTCGTCGAATCGTTCGATCACCTTTACGAATCCGTACACCAGCTTGAGCAATGGATGAAGGATGGCAAGCTTAACAACGTTGCTCCCGGCGAGCCCACAGTCAATGAGCGGGATCTCGAAAGCTTCCTGAACGCTTCTAAACAGCCTCGACCTGATCGGTTCGTGCGCGGCTCTTAGGATCCCGTACGCGCCGTGTGCTCTGTTCCTGAGCATTCTTTCGCGGCTGGTTTTTGAAGTACTCTATCGTCAGTGTCAGTCCTTCATCAAGCCCCACTTGAGGCGCCCAGCCCAATACCCGCTTGGCTTTGCTGATATCAGGCCGCCGAATTTTGGGGTCATCGGACGGCAATGGCTTGTACTCGATATCAGAGTGATTGCCAAACCGTGCCCGAATCCGGTTCGCAAATTCTAGTACCGACAGCTCGGTCGGATTGCCGAGGTTCACGGGGTAGCGCTCGTCAGATTCGCTCAAAAGCAACAGCCCTTGAACCAGGTCGGAGACATAGCAAAAGCTGCGTGTCTGGGACCCATCGCCAAAGACGGTCAGCTTCGCGCCTCTCAATGCCTGATCGATAAACGCCGGCACGACCCGCCCATCATTCAACGCCATGCGCGGCCCATAGGTGTTGAAAATGCGCGCGATGGTCGTACGCATGCCATGAACGCGATGGTAGGCCATCGTTAGCGCCTCTGCATACCTCTTGCTTTCGTCGTAACAGGAACGCAGCCCCACGGGGTTCACATTTCCCCAATACGTTTCCGATTGCGGATGCTCGAGCGGGTCCCCGTAGCATTCAGAAGTGGAGGTCAGCAAAAAAGGCGCGTTGTGCTGATGCGCCAACTTCAGCATGTTGCGCGTTCCCGTCGATCCTGATTCCAGTGTCTCGACGGGATTGTTCAAATAATCGACGGGGCTGGCAAGCGAGGCGAGATGGAACACTCGATCGACCGCGCCCGCAATATCAATCGGTTCACATACGTCCTGCTCGACAAATTGGAAGGCCGGCTTCTCGAGAAGATGCTGAATATTCTCCACATGGCCGGTAATCAAATTGTCCAGGGCAATTACCTCGTGCCCTTGTTCGATCAGGCGATCAGAGAGGTGTGATCCAATGAAGCCAGCGGCTCCTGAAATGACATATCGCACGCTTTTTCATGCTACTAGAGCGATGGGTCCGAGCACCCACAGAGTGATTCGACTGTAATGCCGGCCTATGGGACTGTGGCTTCCCGAATATTGCTTACCGCGCTCATCGTTGTCTCGCTTTGGCTTTTTTGGCGGCGTTTCGGCAAAGTCGTACACCACGTTCTTCGTGCGCGTCGGGATGCCGATTTCAAACTAGGCTCGCTCGGCCGCCGTATTTGGGGCTTCTTTTGGGAAGTGCTCTGTCAGGCCAAGGTCATCCGCGAACGGCCATTACCAGGTATCGCGCACGCGTTCGTATTCTGGGCGTTTTGCGCGTTCGCGCTTGTCACCTTGAACCACGTTGCAACCGGTTTTGGCATTCCATTCCTCAACTATCACGCCTGGTTCGGAGGCTTTTATTTCTGGTTTGCATTTCTGTTCGCGGCGCTATGCGCCGTCTCAATCGCCGGCTTAGCCTTTCGGCGTTTCGTCATTCGTCCGGTTTGGCTCGGTCCTTTGTCTTACGAATCCGGCGTAATCGCGCTACTAATCTTCATCCTGATGGTCACTTATATGCCGTCCTGGTGGGTATCGGAAACATCGACCGCGGGCCGGCTGTTGTGGTGGGTTCACACGCTTACGCTGCTCGCATTCCTGCCGCTTATCCCCCATACCAAACACCTGCACCTGGTCCTCAGCCCCGTTACGATCTTTTTGAAACGGGACGGTTTCAGCCACATTCCTCCTTTGGCAAACGATGAAGATTTCGGTTTGGTTTCGGGCAAAGATATTACCCAACTCACAGCCTTACAGGCGTATTCGTGCGTCGAATGCGGCCGTTGTACCGAACACTGCCCTGCCAACAATACGGGCAAGGAGCTAAACCCTAAGCTGATTGCGCTTGGCCTGCGGACATACGTGAACGACTACGGCGAAACGAATGAAACGCCCATTTTGAGCGCAACCGTCTCGCAGAAACAAATATTCCAATGCACCACCTGCGGCGCTTGCGAGTATCAGTGCCCAGTGGGAATTCAGCATCTTCCGATGATTATTGGATTGCGGCGCAGCGCAGTAAATACGGGCATGTGGGAAGACGAGCACGGTACCAAGCTGTTCCTCAACCTGGAGCGCAACGGCAACGCCATGGGTTTCTCCCAGTCGGAGCGAGACAAGTTTATCGCCAAGCAAGACTTTCCGATTTTCGACGGGTCGCAAGAATACTGCTTGTGGTTGGGTTGTATGGGCGCCTACGATCCGCGTGGCCGCGAAATCATCACCGCATTCGCATCTGTCATGAAGCACGTTGGCACCTCGTTTGGAGTTCTGAAAAAGGAGCGCTGTACGGGCGATCCTGTTCGCCGGCTCGGCAATGATCTCGCGTTCGGGCAGCTTGCGGAAACAAATCTTGCCTCACTCCAGCAGGCCCGTGTCAAAAAGATGGTTTCTATTTGCCCACACTGTGTCCGCACCATCCAGGAAGACTGGCGCGAGTTCGGAGACGCTATCGAGATTGAGCACCACAGTGAATTTTTGGCTCGGCAAACAGAGAAACTGCCCGGAGCGGAGACCGATCGTCGTGTCGTCTTCCACGATCCCTGCTATCTCGGCCGTTATCGCGGCATCTACGATGAGCCACGCCGGGTAATTGCTAAATCCGCCGCCGTAATCGATCCGCCGCGCGCGCGCGAACGGTCTTTCTGCTGTGGTGCCGGGGGCGGGCTCGTTTTCCTGGGCGAAGAAACCGGGCAGCGCGTCAACGAAGCTCGCGTCAACGAGCTAGTTGCGACAGGCGCGGATACCATCGGCGCAGCCTGTCCGTTCTGCAATAGCATGTTCCGGGATGCGCTCGCAAAGTCCGAAAGCGCACCACGGCTACTCGATATCGCGCAGATTGCTGCTGAGCAGATTGAAGCGCAGGCTGGGACCGAACGAATTTAAGTCAAGCCGGTTAACACTCGCCCCTTCAGCCCCGTCTCTTCCACAGAATTACGAAAGTTCTCAAGGAGACGTGCTCATGAAACACAAAACCAAAATATTTGTACCAGCTATCGCGCTCTTCGGCGCGATGTCGCTCGTTGCGGGCGGATTTGCGCTGCAGATCGGAAAACCATCTACGAATCCGGAAGCGCAGGCCAAGAAGGCAGTCCTGGTCGTCCGCGGATATGCGTGTGTTGCGCCGAAGAGCACGAGCGTTTCGGCAACTGCGGACGGGTTTGTAAATGGAAAACGCCAAAGCATTCCATTAAAGCTGATTCCATTGTCGGGCGAAAGCACATACGCTCTTACCCGACAGTGGCCCAAGGAAGGCAAGTGGGTCATCACGTTAGTGGAAGCGAACCCAGCTTTTGGCTCTCGACCCAGCGCGATTGTGAAAGTGGACGGGGATGGTGTCGATTGCTCTGCAATCACCCGTTTCCCCGAGCCGCCCTCGACGGAACAGGTTGAAGCCGCGTTGAACACTACCGCAGTAGCATCCAAGCTGTAAACAAAGTACGCTCAACAACAACGTGCTCGCATCCACCCTCACCGAGGTGCATTTCGAACAAGCCGCATTGGTCCGCGCTGCTCAAGCCGGCGACCGTGCGGCTTTTGGGAGTTTATACGAGCAGTATGCGCGCATGGTGCACGGCATCCTCTTGGCACACGTGTCCTACACCGACGCGGAGGATCTCGTTCAGGATGTATTCGTGCAAGCTATTCAGCAACTATCATCCCTACGGAATCCCGCAGCATTCGCAGGATGGTTAGCCGTAGTCGCGCGGCACATCGCGGCTGATCTGCATCGCAAGCATCGCCCTGCCTTGGATTCGCAGGCCGCAGGTCGAGGCTCTCGACCCGATGGCGAAGCATTTGAAGTACTGGACGTGTTGCGAAAGTTGCCCCAAGCATACCGTGAAACTCTGGTCCTGCGATTACTGGAAGGCATGACGGGGCCGGAGATTGCCGCGCGCACGGGCCTCACGCCGGAATCAGTGCGCGTAAATCTATGCCGTGGAATGAAGCTCTTGCGCCAAGCGCTGGGAAAGGAATAACAACAATGAATGACGAATATTTATGGAACCGCGCAGGCGAGCCCGATCCCGAGATAACTCAGCTAGAACAGCTACTAAATCCCCTTCGATACAAACCGAGCTCCGAGACTCGACAGGCCATCATAGAAACAAACGCCGCTCCGCGCCAGAAGCGCCACTGGTTATGGGTGGGCGGTGCTGCCGCTGCGATGCTGCTTGCCGCGATCGCACTGAGTGTGCGGTATGGTGTTCCGTTTCATTCTCGCGATTCGGCGTGGAAGTTATCTTGGAACGGCGCAACGTCACAAACCGTGCGGATCGGTCAGACCATCGAGACCGGACGGTCTGCTGCGCGGCTCGAATCGGAATTCATCGGAGAAGTGCGTGTGGACCCAAGTTCGCGGCTCCAAATCCTCCAGGACACGGAAGACAAGCAGCGGCTTGCCCTCGATCATGGCACAATTCACGCGTCTATTTGGGCTCCACCCCGCCAATTCGTTGTGGACACGCAAGCCGCCACTACCATCGACCTCGGCTGCAAGTACACGCTCCATGTCGCGGCTGACGGAACCGGGTTGCTGAATGTGGAGATGGGGTGGGTTGCATTTCAGTGGCGCAACCTGGAATGCTTCATTCCGGCGGGTGCAAGTTGTAGAACCCGGCCCGGCCGTGGTCCGGGAACACCGCATTTTTCGGATGCGCCCGCTGAGCTCGATTCTGCGCTGAATCGTTTTGATCAAAGTCGTGATCCGAAGGCACTAGAAACCGTACTCGCCGCGGCCCGCCCACACGATGCGCTCACGTTGTGGCATTTGCTCTCTCGGACGAGAGATGCTCAGCGCGCGGAAGTGTTTACGCGGTTTTCAGAGCTGGTCACGCTTCCGCCCACAGTCACAAGCGAAAGCATTCTACGTGGTGATCGTGCTGCAATTGATTCCGCCTGGGATGCGCTCGATCTGGGGAATACAGATTGGTGGCGCGAGTGGAAGCGGCGCTGGTAAATCCCTTTACTTTGCGATCGGACTCGTACCGTCACGCTCGGGGCAATCATGGAGCGAAACGAGGTCGATCTGTAAAGCTACGCTGCCTACACCGTCATCGCTCGAGCGCAGCAAATCGCCAATCGTGGTCTTGCGCAAAATGCTATCCACGGCAGTTTGGACGGAACGCCAAAGAGAGCGGATGGAACAATCAGTCGAATGCGTGCAACTGCTTTCAGTGCCGGCGTGCCGATTACAGAAATCGTCTGCATAGATGGGGCCGCCCAGAATCGTCAGTGCATCGCCAACGCAGATTCGCTCAGCAGGAAGTGCAAGCGTATAGCCGCCTGCTTTGCCGCGCGCTGCCCGAACAAATCCGCCCTGTCGCAGAATGCGCATCAGTTTGGCCACGTACGCCATCGAGATGCCTTCTTTGCGGCTGATTTCGGGAATACTCGTACTCCCGTTCGCACCCTGGCGCGCGACCTGCAAGAGGCAGCGCAATCCGTATTCCTCGTGAGAGCTGAGCTTCATCGCTGTAACTTCGAAAGCGGCACGACGTCGGGACCGACATCGAAACCGAGCGTAAGCTTTGCTGCATCCGACATCTTCTCGCGGTCCCAGGGCGGCTCAAAGACAAGATCGATTTTCGCCGATTTCAGGCCATCGATGCCTAGAATTCGCTCCCTGACCTGGTTCGGTAATATCTCAGCTACGGGGCAATTCGGCGCAGTCAGCGTCATCCTGACCACTACATCGCCCTCGCTCGTTGCCTGTACATCGTAAATCAGCCCAAGCTCGTAAATGTTGACCGGAATCTCCGGATCGTACACCGTTTTGAGCGCCTCGACTACACGGCTCCGGAGGTCGTTAGACATGATGTTTCACTCAGTCGAGACCGGCTGTCCCTCGCCGTGCAGCGCCGCACGAAGCGTATGCCACGCGAGCGTCGCGCATTTAACGCGCATCGGGTATTCGCGCACCCCGGAGAAGACGGCTAGTTTGCCGAGGTCGGAAGCGGGGGGTCGGTCTTCGGTCAGCAAGCTATGGAATTTGTCGAAGGCTGTTTCAACTTCCTCCGGCGTCTTACCCTTGGTCGCCTCGGTCATGAGGGAAGCTGAGGCAGTGGAAATAGCGCAACCGGCACCCTGAAAACCAATTCCGGTTATGCGTCCATTCTCAATCTTTAGCTGGACGGTGACCTTGTCGCCGCAGAGCGGATTGTAACCTTCGGCGCTGTGAGTTGCTTCGCCAACCGCGCCCTTGTTGCGTGGCCGCTTGCTGTGGTCGATGATCGTTTCCTGATATAGGTCGTGCAGATCCGAAGTCATGAGAAAAACTCCTCTACTTTGCGGAGTCCGGCAACCAGCGCATCCACCTCGGCCTTGGTGTTATAAAAGGCCAGCGATGCTCGCGTCGTGGCGGCGATCTCGAAACGGTCCATGACGGGCTGTGCGCAGTGATGACCGGTCCGCACTGCGATGCCTTCGCGGTCGAGAATAGTGCCGACATCATGGGGGTGCGCGTTATCGATAACGAACGAGACCACGCTAGCTTTGTGCGGGGCGGTTCCAATAATTCGCAGACCCTTGATTCCCGAGATCTCCTCCGTCGCATATTTCAGCAGTTCCTGTTCGTATGCTGCGATCGTGTCCAGGCCAATGCCATTGACGTAATCGATGGCTGCACGGAGTCCGATTATCCCGGCAACGTCCGGCGTTCCAGCCTCAAATTTGTACGGCAAAATGTTATATTCCGTCTTTTCGAAAGTGACAGAACGTATCATGTCGCCCCCGCCTTGATAGGGCGGCATCGCTGAGAGCAGAGCTTCTTTACCGTAAAGAACGCCGATACCCGTCGGCCCGAAGAGCTTATGGCTCGAGAAGGCGTAAAAATCCGCGTCGAGAGCGCGGACGTCAACGCGCATGTGCGGCACAGCTTGCGCGCCGTCCACCACCACCGGAGCGTTCCAGCGATGCGCCATTTGAATCATCTCAGCTAACGGGTTCACTGTCCCGAGAGCATTCGAAACGTGCGAGATCGCTACGAGCCGCGTGCGCTCGTTCAGCGCTTTTTCGAATTGGTCGAGTGGCACAACGCCCGCGTCATCGATGTGAACCACCCGCAATCGGGCATGCTTTTCATCGCAGAGCATTTGCCAGGGGACAATGTTCGAGTGATGTTCCAGACCGGAAATCAACACCTCATCGGCTGGTCCGATGTTTTGGCGGCCGTAAGTCTGGGCGACGAGATTCAAGCCCTCAGTAGTGCCGCGCGTGAAAATGATCTCTTTCTCCGACCGAGCGTTGATAAAGCGGCGAACTTTCTCTCGGGCGTCTTCGCAGGCTTGTGTAGCGCGAGTGCTCAGCAGATGCACGGCGCGATGCACGTTCGCGTTGTAATGAGAGTAGTAATCAACCAGTGCATCGACAACCGCTTTGGGTTTCTGGCTGGTCGCGGCGTTATCGAGATAAACCAACGGCTTCCCGTGAATCTTTTCTCGAAGAATTGGGAAGTCCTCGCGAATGCGCTCTACATCGAACCGTTTCACATCGACAAGCGTCGGGTTTTCAAGGAGTACAGCGTGATCACTCATACGCCGGTGTCTCCTGGTCGCCCCGAATTCGCAAGACGTTCGAACAGCGCTTGTTCGAGATAGTCGCGGACACTCGAAATACCAATGCGATCGATGATGTCGCGCGCAAAAGCGTAGATCAAAAGATCGCGTCCCTCGTTTATCGGAATGCCTCTCGTGCGCAGATAAAACAAAGCTTCGTCATCGAGTTGGCCGATAGTTGCGCCGTGCGTACAGCGCACATCATCGGCCAGGATTTGAAGCTCCGGTTTGGTGTTGACGGTTGCGCCCTCTGAAAGCACGAGGTTTTTATTGGTCTGTTTGGCGTCTGTTTTTTGCGCATCCTTGCGGACGAAAATCTTGCCATTGAACACCGCGCTCGATGTCCCATCCAGAATGCCTTTATAGACCTCGTAACTTGCGGCCTGAGGTGCGGCATGATCGAGAGCGGTGTGATTATCCATGTGCTGTTTGCCGTTTGCCAGATACAGCCCATTCAGTGTGCCTTCGCAGCCCGTTGAAAGAACCGCATTGACATCATTTCGCACCAGCGCGCCACCGAATGAAATGTTATGTGACTTGAAATTGGAATTGCGTGCCTGGCGTACTTGAATCGTCGCCACGTGAAACGATTCCAAACTCTCCTCTTCTAGCTTGATGTGCTCGACCACCGAGTTCTCGCCAACAACAATCTCCGTCACAGCGTTGGTGAAATATCGTCCACTGCCTCTGTATCGCTCTACAATCCGAACTTGGCTATTCGCATCGACAATGATTAGATTGCGCGGATGCGTTGTCCGCTCTGGTACCGCGGTGAAATCGATCCACAGCGGTTCGTCAACAACCGTGTTCCGCGGAACATGCAGGAATGCGCCGTCTTCAAATTTGGCCGTGTTCAGTGCCACAAACGCATTGCCCTCGGAGCTGGCGTAATGGCCCAGATGCTCTTCGATGATTCCTGCATCCCGTTCCAGGGCCGCTCGCAGGCTAGGACCGTTCAGCTTAGGCGCTGCAATAGGGAGGTCAGCCTTCGCGATCGGCGCGACATTGGTGAAGCGCCATTCTTCATCTCGTGTGGTCGGATACCCACGGGTCTCGAACAGTTCCGTCGCGCGCTTTCGAATTTCAGCCAGCTCGGAAATCGCCGCCACGGTCATTGCACTGTCCCCACGAACTCCTCGATACCGACGTAGCCGCTCTCTTCGAGCTCCAACGCCAGCGACTTGCCGCCCGATCTCACGATCCGCCCCTCAGCAAGAACGTGAACATAATCGGGAACGATATGGTTCAACAGCCGCTGATAGTGCGTTATGACAACAATGGCGCGATCAGCACTGCGCAGCGCATTCACGCCGTGGGCCACGATCTTCAGAGCATCGATGTCGAGGCCGGAATCGGTCTCATCTAGCAGCGCCAGCCGCGGCTCCAAAACGGCCATCTGGAAGATCTCGTTGCGCTTCTTTTCTCCGCCTGAGAAACCTGCGTTCACGGCGCGATTCAGCAGTGTCTCGTCCATGTCCATAAGTGCCATCTTCTGCCGCACCAGCGAGAGAAATTCCATGGCGTCGAGATCCGGCTCGCCCTTTCTCTTGCGGATGGCATTCAGAGCGGCTTTGAGGAAATAAAGATTACTCACGCCCGGAATCTCGACGGGATATTGAAACGCTAGAAAGACTCCCTCCTGCGCGCGTTCCTCCGGCGGGAGTTCCAATAGATCTTTGCCTTCATACAGAATTTCGCCGCCCGTGACTCCGTAAAGATCGCGGCCGGCAATTACCTGCGCCAGGGTGCTTTTGCCTGAGCCATTCGGCCCCATGATGGCGTGCACCTCTCCCGGGTAAACCGTTAAGTTGATCCCGCGCAAGATCTCCTTTTCGCCTGCTTTCACCTGCAGATTCTTAATGTCGAGAATTGGGTTTTTCGTCATGCTTGTTTCCTTCACCTCGCTATCCCACGCTTCCCTCAAGACTCACGCCGAGCAGCTTTTGCGCCTCCACTGCGAACTCCATCGGAAGCTCACGGAAGACTTCCTTGCAGAAGCCGTTTACGATCATGCTGACTGCGTCCTCGGTTGAAATTCCGCGCTGTCGGCAATAGAAGATCTGGTCTTCACCGATCTTCGAAGTCGATGCTTCGTGCTCAATGCTCGAAGATGTATTCTTCACTTCCAGATAGGGAAATGTGTGAGCGCCGCACTTGTCGCCTAGCAGCATCGAGTCGCACTGCGAATAGTTGCGCGCGCCTGCTGCCCCTTTGAGAATCTTCACTGCGCCGCGATAGGTGTTCTGGCCGTGGCCCGCCGAGATACCCTTCGAGACAATCGTGCTGCGCGTGTTCTTCCCGAGGTGAATCATCTTCGTCCCCGTATCCGCCTGCTGGTAGTTGTTCGTCAATGCGACGGAGTAGAACTCGCCCACAGAGTTCTCGCCCATCAGTAGACAACTCGGATATTTCCAAGTGATTGCCGACCCGGTCTCAACCTGCGTCCATGAAATTTTGGAGTTGGCGCCCAGGCACTTGCCCCGCTTCGTGACGAAATTGTAGATGCCGCCCTTGCCCTCTTTATCGCCGGGATACCAGTTTTGAACGGTTGAATATTTGATCGTGGCGTTATCGAGTGCAATGAGTTCCACTACCGCGGCATGCAGTTGATTCGTATCACGCATCGGCGCAGTGCAGCCTTCCAGATAACTGACGTAGGCTCCCTCCTCGGCAATGATGAGGGTGCGCTCAAACTGGCCCGTGTTTTTGGCGTTAATGCGGAAATAGGTGGACAGCTCCATCGGACAGCGAACGCCTTTGGGGATGTAGCAGAACGAGCCATCGCTAAACACCGCCGCGTTCAGGGCCGCGAAAAAGTTATCAGAGTAGGGCACCACTGTGCCTAAGTATTTCTGCACCAGGTCGGGATGCTCCTGCACTGCTTCCGAGAATGCACAGAAGACAATCCCCAGCTCCGAGAGCTTGTCTTTGAACGTCGTCGCAACCGACACACTGTCGAAAACGGCATCCACCGCAACACCCGCCAACAGCTCACGCTCACGGAGCGGAATTCCAAGCTTCTCGTACGTGTTGAGCAGCTCGGGATCTACCTCCTCGAGACTCTTCGGACGATTCTTGTTCGTCTTGGGCGCGGAATAGTAGATGATATTCTGATAATCGATCTCGGGGTACTGGACGTTCGCCCAGGTTGGCTCTTTCATCGTGAGCCAGTGCCCGTAGGCTTTCAGACGCCAGTCGAGCATGAATTGGGGCTCGTTTTTTCTGGCTGAGATCGAACGAATGATGTCTTCATTGAGCCCGGCCGGGAGGCTGTCCGCATCTATATTGCTGATGAACCCCCACTTATATTCCTGGTTCGCCAGTGTCTCGATCGAATTGAGCTGTGTAGCCATAGAAAGCCTCTAGTCCTAGGTTAGAAAACCTATACAGTTAAGTCAAGATTTACTACAATGAAAACAAAGGCATGATCGCAGTCACGGAAAGCGCAATCAGGCGGATTAGCCAACTCTTGAGTAAGCACAACTGCCCTGGCGGCCTGCGGCTGGGGGTTCAGGGGGGCGGCTGCTCAGGCATGAGCTATCTTTTCCGGCTCGACCCGACCGCCAAACCGAAAGATCACGTCTTGGAGTTCGACGGGGTACGCGTCTACGTAGACCCCAAAAGCTATCCGCTGCTGGACGGCTTGACCCTCGATTTCACCGAGTCGCTCATGGAAAGCTCCTTCGTGTGGCACAACCCGAACGCGAAACGGAGTTGCAGCTGTGGCAAGAGCTTCGCGGTCTAGTGCGAGCAAGTAACTAGCCAATCCAAATCCCCGATTTTGTTCCAAGGGCTTGGGTTGTGATCGGTTGATAAAATCCTGCCATGAATGCGGAGTACGTGTGTCGGAGAGCCGTATCTAGGCCTCCTCTGAACGGCAGGCTCGATCACCCGTTGTGGCAGGCTGCCGAGAAGTCTCCGCGATTCGTCGATATGGCGTCCGGCGAACCAGGCTTTTATGATACCCGCGCAGCGGCGCTCTGGGACGACGAATTCTTGTATGTGGCCTTCTGGGCGGAGGAGCCGTTCGTGAAGGCTAGCCTGACTGAGCGCGATTCTCTAATATTTCTGGACAACGATCTCGAACTATTTATCGACGGCGGGGACTGTTACTACGAGTTTGAAATCAACGCTCTCGGGACCGTGTACGAAGTGTTTTTCATTTGGAAAGACGCATTCGGCAAGTTTGATGGCAAGGAGTGGGACCTTACCCGTCGCAACGTGCTGTCGTTTGCCGGGAATAACGATCGTGACGCCGAAACATTCTGGCGGGGTACCCACCCGCGTGGTGCCAGATGGGCGTTCCTCGACTGGGACCTTCCGGGCCTGCGATGGGCCGTACACGTAAATGGACGCATCAACGACGACTCGGTCGTGGACCGGGGCTGGACCGTGGAGTTGGCGATTCCGTGGGCCGGAATGGCGCCTCTTGCGAACAATCGATCGCTGCCGCCGCGCGAAGGCGATGTTTGGCGGATGTTCTTTGGTCGATTCGAGAAATTGAAGTCGGCGGGTCTAGAGATACAGCCACACCCTGCGTGGGTCTGGACCCCACACGGCGTCTACGACACGCACCGGCCGGAGTGCTTCACCACGATTCGGTTCTCAAACGAAGTCGGCGCCTGACAATTTGGATCCCTCAGCTCACCTTGAAAACGACGTATCAGCTGGAACAGAACGAAGACCAGAAATAGGCATGAAAATATACCTATCGAAAATCCCTAGTAGTGGCTCAATTTGAGCATGACCGAAAGCTTTTTGTTTCTGAATCCGGCTGTAGCTGCATCCATCTAGCGTGCCGGTGTTGCTGGAGACGACCATGACGCCTACATACACCCGAGTCCGGTGTCAGACGTGTAGCGTTCTCGCGACTTCTCTTGAGGAAGCTAGGGATAGGCTTGTCCTGACTATATCGCAGATGCGCACAATCAGCGGGATTGGGATGCCAGAGGCGTTTCAAGCGGCCTTTCGTCGTGCGCAAAGCTTACGTAGCGAGTGCGAAATACTCATGACCGAAATGGAACGCCACAAAGCCGAACAGCACAGCCCGCGACATCCCCGCTAAGACAACACTACCCACGTTAGGCGCATCACTAGTAGTCGGAAACACTATTAGGCGAAGTCTAATTCGAGCTGGTCGACATAGCACCAGCCCCAATCCTCGCCAGGCTCAAATGACTTGATGATCGGGTGATGCGTGTGATGAAAGTGCTTGGTTGCATGCTTATTTTTCGATGAATCGCAGCAGCCGATGTGGCCGCACTCCAGGCAGAGGCGTAGATGGACCCACCGATCCCCCATCTTCAGGCATTCTTCGCAGCCCTGAGGTGTGCGTGGCGTCACGTCCTGAATTTGATCGAGATGCGTACAAGTTTGCATATTTGTTCCTTCCTTAAACCGTCCGCCGAGCCCTTAAAAATGGAACTCTTGACCAATCTCGCGAATACACACGCGCTCCGACGCTTGGCCGGCCACTTTCAAAATGCGCTCAATCGGCTCAAGCCGCGGTTCCCGGCCGAGCTGAAATGTTTGGTGGTGAACTGGCAGCACAAATTCCGCTCCGACAAAATTAGCCATCTTCCAAGCTTCCTCGGGATTGCAGTGCACACGGATCCATGGATCATAGGCCCCGACCGGCATAATTGCTAAATTTGTGTTCCGCGAGGAGCGTACTCGCTTAAAGGACTCCGTGTAGGCCGTGTCACCGCCAAATACGATGCGATACTGGCCCGCCTCGATAACGTACCCGTTGTACCCGCGAAACACATCGCTACGCATCCGCGCGCCCCAATGCGACACTTCAAACGCTTTGACTTGTACGCTGCCGGCCTGAACTGTTTCGTTCCAGCGTAGTTCCTCGACATGCGCATAACGTCTGGGACGCAACAGATCAGAAGTTCGATAAGCAGTGACGACCCGCGTTCGGCGATTCTCCAGTTGACGCAAACTCGGCAGATCGAAATGATCCATGTGCGCGTGCGACAACAGCACCAGGTCTATAGGTGGAAGTTCTTCTATCGGCGCTGCCGCTGCAACCAGCCGCTTCATGCCCACTGTAAGTGGGCCGAGGTTTAGGCCGATACGATCGCTGAATACCGGATCAGTAAGGATCGTGAAACCATCCAGCTTCAGCAGCACCGTAGTATGTCCAAGCCACGCCGCATGCAAGCCTCGATCCGGCCACAATTTCGGCCGCGGTCGATGCGTTGCCGCCTCTACTTCGCGCTTATGCTCCTCCGAGGCTTGACGCAATAGCGCCGGTGCGGCACGGCGCAAAAATCTGACCGTCTCAGGTGCATGCCTAATATGCCCGGAAAGTCTGGTCGCCCTGTTCGCGAGGCGCGAGTGTCTATGGAATTTCGAATGATTCACGTGTTCGCGTCGCTACACATGCATGTGTTGCCCACCTCAATCGTCTCAGATGCGTAGCGCGCGTTTACAAATATTGCAGCAGTTGATCTATAACTTGTTGTACCTCTTCATACGCATCGCCCTTTCCCCCGGCTTCGATCGAATATACACCTTGAAAGTGCGTTTCCTTAGCAATCTGCATACAGCGCGCGAAGTTCAACCCACCCTGCTTTAGCTTCGCGTGGCACAGGGTCATTGCCAGAGGAAACATCAACCGTAGACCTCGCTCGCGCGTTTCTTCATTCGGCCAATTCCCGAAGTCCGGCAGCGCTCCGGCGCCCGACGCTTCCAGAATCTTCACCAGCATTTCGGGTCGCTCTGAAACAACTCCGCCATGATTCTCCACAATGATGCGAGTATCTTTCGACCGGCCGTGTGAGACCAGCTTCTTATAGGAATCGATGGTTGGCGAGGGGTCGTCCGCATTCACTTTGCCCGGATCGCACCGCACCGAACTTGCTCCGAGAGTATGCGCGACGTCGATCCACGGCATATAGAGAGAAATAGCTCTTTCCCTCTGCTGGGCCGTTCCGGACAATGCCGGCTGATCCCACAGCTCATCAATGTCCACCGGAATGTTGATCAGCCGTGAGTGGGCCCGCTCGAGCCGGCTTTTGAAATCACCCAAATAAGAGGGCTCGGTCGAAGCAAAATGCGGCGCCACCACCTCCAGGTTGTGCACGTGATATCGGTCCGCAATCATTTCGGGAAAGTCGAGTACGTCAAGTGGCTTTCCCGTGAGCGGTGGCGCTTTCTCATCGCGCGTTTGAGGGAAAAGGTTATGAAAACTCCATGTAGAAATGCAAATGCGCGCGCGCTTCTGGTCGTCTTGCGATCCGGAGGTTTGTCCTACAGTCATATTGTTACTCCCGCGGCGAATACAGCTCTCGCAGAGTTCTCAAGGAATTCCCGGCGTTTCATTCGATTTCTAAACCTTGTAGTTACTGCGGCACGGCGGATCGACCAGCTCGTTCGCTTTCTCGAAACTCGTGATGCGCATCTTGGCCGCATCCCATTCGAGTAGTTCCCCTGGAAAACGCTGTGCCAAACATCCTAAAAGGAAAGCCTCGGTCACGGGGCTTTGGATCTCAAAGTTGGCGAGCGGCGCCGGCCCGCCTTTGCACGCCGCGATCCATTGATCGATTGCAGGATTGTGCCCGAACTCGTCCTCTTCCTCTTTGGAAGGAGTCTTGTATTTTGGCGATTCCGGATAAACACGCGGGCTCCCACCATTGAATTCGGCGAGTATCATTCCTTTATCGCCGACATACATGATGCCTTCCCCATCCTCTCCGCCCAGAAACAGACGTTGATCTTCTTGCTTCAAACCGGCCGGCCGGGCTGGCCGCAAGCCTCCGTCGTACCACGACATTCGCACCGGCCCTCGGCTTCCGTTAGCCGGGAAATTCAGATGCACGATGGACGACAGAGGGAACGTCTCGTCGTAGGAATCGCTTGAACTCGCCTCAACAGAAACCGGCGGAGTGAGATCCAGAATCTTGAACACGCCCGCGAAGCTATAACACCCCATATCGCCGAACGAACCGCATCCGAAGTCGTACCAGCCACGCCAGACAAATGGAAGATACGCTTTATTGAACGGACGCTCCGCCGCGGGTCCCAGCCAAAGATCCCAATCCAAACCTTCCGGAACGGGTTGCGCCTCTTTGGGCCGGTCCACGCCCTGCGGCCAAAACGGCCTGCTCGACCAGTTATGCACTTCGAGCACCTTTCCAATCGCGCCGTCACCGATCCATTCCGAGATCACTCGGGTGTCTTTAGTAGACGGATTGTTCACAGGTAGAGAATTCGCCACTTTCGTCTCGCGCGCCGTTTGCGCCATACGCCGCGCATCAGCTATTGAATGCGCCATTGGCTTCTGACATAGCACGTGTTTGTGCTTGCGCATCGCCGCGATAGAGATCGGAGCATGCCAATGGTCGGGCGTCGCAACGTACACGGCGTCCACGTCCTTTTCCTTGTCGAGCAGCTCGCGGTAGTCAACGTACGCCGTGCAGCCTTTGTAACCACCGGATCGCGAATCGTTCCGAGAGCCGTAGTAAGCTTCCACCAACCGCTTTGCCGGTTCACGGCCGCCCATCCCCAGGCTGGTATGGAAACCGTGCTTCAGGTCCACCTCGCCGGGCGACGCCAGATCCTGGCCCCAGTTCTCATGCCCCGGACCCAACACCTTTCGCGCCGCTTTCAAAAGCGCATTGTTGCCGTATTCGATATAGTCCTTCGACCCTCGATTGCAATCACAAACCGCGACTACCTGAACGTCAGGCCGACCCAGCAGATTCATCGTGACCACTTGGCCCTGGCGTCCCAGCCCGATGCTGCCGACTGTGATGCGGTCACTCGGCGGAACGTAACCCTTGCCGCCCAGAACGTATCGGGGAACAATCATGAAAGCCGCTGCTCCGGCAAATGCACGCCGCGTCAGCAAAGCATTCTCCTTACTCTCCACTCGACCACCTCCTTGCAATTGAACTGTACTTGTATTTTGTACTGTAACGCCCTGCAGCATTGCCCTGCCGTGAAGCGCGCCACGAAGCTTCCAGGTCGTTGTGTACGGAATCTAGCCCCTGCCAAATCCCAGTCACAACCTCTATTCCACGTCGTTTCAGTCACTTACAAGGAATCGCTTGCAGCCGTGCTGTATACTGCTTCCAGGAAGCCGCTGCGCTTCTAATCTTTCGAAGAACGCCGGATGAGGGCATCGCCTCTCCGGCGTTTTTCATTTTAGGAGTCTTTCCCATGACCACTGCACAGCACGCGGCGAATCATTCGAACGCAAAGCATTACACCGGCCCGAAGACGCCGGAAGCCAAAGCCATCTCCTAACGCAACAACTTTCGCAACGGCTTCTAAGGAGCCTTCACGGTCCTTGCCTGGGAAAGTCAGGACGAATTCGATACGCTGCTCGGCGGGTTGCGCGATGAGCATAAACCGTCCGGCCTCACTGAAATGATCCTGGTCGACAAAATGGCGCAAGCGATCTGGCTGAGTAAGCGCGCCGTCATCTTGCAGCACGTCACGTTCAGTCAAGAACGGCCGACCTGTGACGATCAAAAGCAGCTCGCGCTCTATCTGCGCTACCAAACCACGAACGAGCGCGCGTTCCACCAGTGCCTGAACGAGCTTCTAAAGCTAAGAGCGGAAAAGCGCAAACAGGAAATTGGGTTCGAATCGCAGAAACGCCAGGAAGCCGATCACACGCGCCGCGAAGCCGCCGAAAAACGCAAGCAGGACCTGCATCGCTGGAACATTTTGCTGGCGCAAGCGAAAGTTGATAACCAAGAATTGCAGAATATGCGGGTCGAAACACCCGAAGATCAGATTCACGGCCGCGTTGAGCGCATCATCGCAGCCGAAAACGCCGCCTGACGGATCATCGTACTCCCAAAATTCTCACTTGCCATACCTGCCGCACTCTTGTTCCGCGCATTCGCCCCGCACTACGGATCATCACCTGATATATGATCTATGATCTATGTCCACGCACCGCATCACTCGGAGAACCTGGCTAAAAACTGTCCCCGGAGCCATGGGCGTCGCAGCCCTTAGCAGCCCGCTACACGCGCAGCAATATCAGATCGCCGGTGCCGATCTAAAACTCGGCGTCGCTTCCTACTCTTTCCGCCGTTTCTCGCGCGCCCAGGCTATCGAGATGACCAAGCAATTGGGCACGCCATACCTCAACGTCAAAGAGTTTCATCTGAAGCTCGATAGCACTCCGCAACAAATCGATGCCGCGGTGAAAGAGTTCCACGCCGCCGGCATTATCTTAGTTGGCTGCGGCAATGTGAGTTTTCAGAAGGATGATGAATCCGACATCCGCCACAAATTCGAATACGCGAAACGCGCCGGATTTCCACTGATTGTTTGCGCCCCCACCGCGGTGACTCTTCCTAAACTTGAAAAGTTCGTAAGGGAATACGACATCAAGATTGCTGTGCACAACCACGGTCCGGAAGACAAGAACTTCCCCACGCCCCAAAGTGTCTTAAAAATCGTGAAGAACATGGACCCGCGTTGTGGCCTCTGCATCGATTTGGGGCACACTGCAGCCGCGGGTGTCGACGTTGTTCAGTCGATCGCTGACGCCGGTCCGCGATTACTCGACATGCACGCTAAGGATCTGCGAGAGATCAGCTCCGCAGAAACCCAAGTACCAGTCGGGGATGGAAAACTGCCGATTCCGAAAATCTTTCATCAGCTGATCAGCATGAAGTACAACGGCTGCGTCAATCTGGAGTACGAAGCCGACCCCGACAACCCAATGCCGGCCATGCAAAAGAGCTTCTCTTACATGCGCGGCGTGTTAGCGCGGATGCAGAGCGCGGATCACGGCGACACGAGATGAATCCGGGACGAGTTCTCCTGTGCCTGGCCGTTCTCTCACAATGCGGGCTCTGGGCAGCCGACAAAGACCTGCCGGATCACTTAATTCCGCGCCGGTCGACTCAAGTAAAAGACGGGTTCGGCATTAATTCGGACCTGCCGCGCGATCCCTTCATCCCATGGAATCGGTGGTGGTGGACCCGCATGTTCGACGCGGGGGTGAATTTTATTCGCATCGGCCAGTACGAAAATAGCTCGGATTACACCAGCTGGGAATGGGTTGAGCGCAAACGGGGTGAATACTCGGTCGTGCCAGAGTTGGATGATTACGTCAACTCACTCGTTGAGAATGGGCTGCAGATTGAAATTCAGTTACTTTACGGCAACCCGCTCTATACCTCGCCTGCTGGCCGTCTTCCACAAAGTGTTACTCCGGAACCCGGCAGCTTTCACAATCCCGATCGAAGTCTATACTCCGTTTACTGGCCGCCCAAAACAGATGAGCAGATCGCAGCCTTCAACAAATATGTAGAGTGGATGGTCAACCATTTTCGCGGACGTGTTGAGTACTACGAAATTTGGAATGAGCCAAACATTGATTACTGGAATCCAACTGCGAATCCTGAAGACTACGGAAGGCTCTTCAAAGCTTCCGCCAAAGTGATTCATGATACCGATCCAAATGCGAAAGCCGTTTTTGGAGGACTTTCCGGAGCCAAGCCAGATTTTGCGAAGAGAGCGCTCGATGCCTGCGGTTGCCCCGCCAGTATCGACGTATTCGCCTACCATAATTACCCCGACTATGGTCACAATCTCAATCCGGAAGCGATAGGAAAGGAGAACGACACCAACGAATCGTCAAAGCCAGTACGAGAAATGGTGCGAGGCTATCCAGGTATCCGCAAAGAGCTTGTATTTTGGAACGACGAATTCAACGATGGCCTTGCTTCGTGGACGGATTCGGACGAATCGGTACAAGCAAAATATATCCCGCGCGGCTTGCTGATCGACAGAGCCTCTGGCGTTCGAACGTTCGTTTGGCTGATTGTGGGTGCAACGGACGGCAACGAATTGGATGATTTCGGACTTCTGCACGGCCTCAAATTTCAGCCCAACGATTTCACGCCGCGCCCTGTTTTTGCCGCGCTGCAGAACACGAACACATTGTTCTCTGACACTCAGATCGATCCATCAATAAAGATTCAGTCTGATTCGAACGCCAATCTCAGAAGCTATGCATTTCGTTCTTCGAATGGTAAGGCAATCCTGGGCTATTGGCTTCCCATTCTGAGCAAGCCGGGCGATCAGCTTCCGGCACAAACTTTAACGTTGAAGATCAGCAATTCGGGTATACGAAATCCTGTGTTGGTTGACATCACGTCCGGAAAGATGACGCGGGCTTCCTGGAAGACTGATAGCAGTGACACGTTGGAGCAGCTCCCTTTGCGCGATAGTGTGATGGCAATTGCGGACGAGAGCTATTTCGATTGGCCTGAATTACCGGAAGCGCCGAGTGAATTGAACGTCGGGCAGACCGGAACATCGGCGCAGCTCACCTGGAAGAAGCACGGGGGGCATCCGGAGTTCGTTATCGTCGAGCGTCGCTCGGGCCAGCAGGGCAAGTGGCAGTCTCTGTCTAAGGTTCCCGCCAATATCCAATCCTTTTCAGATAATCAGAGTTCGACCAACGAGAAACCGCTATCCTACCGGGTGCGGGCCGGAAATTCTGCAGGTCTTTCAGCTTATTCCAATGTCGTCACCCCACGCGAATAGCTCGTCACGCTCACGGTAGAACTGATGGCCGAAGCAAATATCACTCAACCAACGACCGCGCGCCTAAAACGTGCGTTAACAGTTTGGGATCTGGTTTTCTACGGGCTGATCGTCATTCAGCCCACCGCGCCCATGCCGATCTATGGCGTGGTCTCCCAAGAAGCGCGAGGACACGTCGTAACCGCCATTCTCATCGCCATGGTTGCCATGCTACTGACGGCCGTGAGTTATGGCAGGATGGCACGCGTGTATCCGAACGCGGGATCGGCGTACGCCTATGTGCGAGGCGAATTCGGGAACCTTGCAGGTTTCCTCACTGGATGGGCGATCGTCCTTGACTATCTATTGAACCCGCTGATCTGCACTATCTGGTGCAGCAAAGCGGCCGCAAACATTCTTCCGATTCCGTATCCCGTTTGGGTGCTCTTTTTCGCGTTGCTCTTCACGCTGCTCAATTTGCGCGGAATCGAAGCGTCGGCGGCTACAAACCGCTGGCTCACCATCTCAATGTCCGTAGTCGTCGCCTACATGCTGATCTGCATGATTTGGTATCTCGGACACGTAGGACCCACCGGTCCAGGATTTTTTACTAAGCCGTTCTACGATCCGGCAAACTTCTCGCTTCCGTCCGTGTTAACCGGAACGTCCATTGCGGCTCTTACCTATATTGGCTTCGATAGCATCTCGACTCTTTCGGAAGAGGTTGTAAATCCGCAAAGGAATATTCTGCGAGCCACCGTCCTGGTTTGCCTCGCAACGGGAATATTCTCAGCCATCGAGGTGTACGCCGGGCAGCTTGTATGGCCCGATTTTCGCCACTATCCGGACGTCGATACAGCCTACAGCTTCATCGCCGGGCGTGCGGGAGGCGTGACGTTGTTTCACATCGTAAACGGTGCTTTGCTGCTAGCGACCATAGGCTCCGGGATGGGATCGCAGCTCGGTGCCGCGCGCTTGCTGTACGGAATGGGCCGCGACAATGCGCTGCCCGTCCGCTTCTTCGGTCACGTAGATAGCAAGAAAAACATTCCGAACTACAACGTGATGTTTAGCGGGGTCATTGCGTTGATCGGCGGTCTCTTGATGAGTTATCAGCTCGGGGCTGAATTACTCAATTTCGGAGCATTTCTTGCCTTCACAGGGGTAAATGCGGCGACTTTCATGCATTACTTCGCGAGGGGAAAGAATCGCCACTGGAGCTACCTCGTGCTTCCTCTCACCGGGTGCGCAGTATGCCTTTACATCTGGTCTAACCTGCGCTGGCAAGCGCGTTTGGTGGGATGCATCTGGCTTTCGATCGGTTTTATCTACGCGCTGATCCGAAGGCGCGCCATTCAAACACCCACACATGCCATCTAGCTCAACCGAAGGGCGCACAATCGTCATCACCGGTGGAGGCAGTGGGATTGGCAGAGCCGTCGTTTTGTTGTGCGCCAGACGCGGCGATAACGTTGCCGTAATCGATAGACACGAGGACGCAGCAAAAAGTACGGCCGATGAAGCCCTGCAGAACGGTGCCACTGCTGCGCTTGGGCTCCGCTGCAATGTCGTGTCCGAAAGAGAGGTTGAAGACGCATTCGAGAAAACTTCCGAACGATTTGGCGCGCCGTACGGGCTTTTCGCCAATGCAGGAATCGACGTCGGAGGCCTTGTGCACGAGCTTCCACTTGCGACATGGCATCTTGTGATCGAAACCAATCTCACGGGAGTGTTCCTCTCGTCAAAATATGCGCTTCGAAAAATGTTAGGAGCAGAGGTTCGAGGCTCCATTGTTTGCACCTCTTCGCCGACCGGGTTCGTTGCTCTAGCAGCTGGCGGCGCGGGCGCGTACAGTGCCACAAAGGCCGGAATCTCCGCGCTGGTCCGCTGCATGGCCATTGATTACGCTCAGTACGGAATCCGTGTCAATGCTGTCGTTCCGGGAGCAACGGAAACGCGTCTGATGTGGAACAACGTTCCCCCCGAGGAGATTCCACGAATGCGGGAGCAGGTGTCGAAAGAAGTCCCGCTAGGCCGGCTGGCACAGCCCGAGGATCCAGCCCGAGCGGTCGTGTGGCTGCTTTCAGAAGAATCTTCTTACGTCACTGGCTCGCATTTGGTTTGCGATGGAGGCATTCTCGCGAAAGCTTCCATCAGCGTATGAAAATCACGGAGGTAAAAGCAGCTGGTTTGCGCGGCGCCACGCCCGAAGGCGGTTGGGCAAACGAGATTAAGCCTGATGATTGCGTTCATACGCTCATTACCATTTCGACGGATGAGGGCGTTACCGGCTGGGGTTCTGTCTTCACGAATGATGCTTTGGTCAACGCGGCCTTGGCCGTTCTCGAGCCTCTTTATCGAGATGAAAACCCACTTGAGCCCGAGCGCGTCAGCGAAAAATTGCACGCGCACACTTTTTGGCTGGGCCGCGGCGGAACTCTTACGCACACCATCAGCGGAATCGATATCGCTATGTGGGACATCTTGGGCAAAACCACCGGTCAGCCGGTTGGCAGATTGCTCGGCGGCCGGTACCGCGACCGCGTGCGCCCCTATGCCTCTCTGCTGATGCAAGAGCCGGGACCATTATCAGATCATCTGCAAGCCATCCGCTCCCAAGGATTCCAGGCTTTCAAAATTGGGTGGGGCCCATTCGGTCGCCAAAGCAGCACTAAGGACGAGCAGATCGTTCGGGCTGCTCGACAGGCCGTAGGTTCCGAGGCATTGCTGATGGTGGATGCGGGAGCGAGCGATGCCTTTTGGAATCAGGGATACAAATGGGCCATACGGACCGCACAAATGCTGGCGGACTACGGCGTGTACTGGTTTGAAGAGCCGCTTCTGCCCGACAATTTGCCCGACTATGCCCTTCTTCGACAGAATTCCCCACTGCCAATTGCAGGCGGAGAGGTGCTAACCCGTCGCCAATCTTTCGTTCCATGGTTGCAGGGCCGCGCCTTCGATATAGTGCAGCCGGATGTCACAAAAGTGGGGGGCATTTCTGAAGAGCGCAGAATTGCCTGGATGGCCGAAGAGAACGGGATCCGTTTCATTCCACACGGATGGAATACGGCGCTCGGGCTGGCTGCTGACCTTCAGCTCGCGTCCGCTTGCCGAAACACCGATCTGGTTGAATATCTCACGGGTTCTCCGTTCATCGACGAAATCGTCGAGACCAAATGGCAGCTGGATGGCGATGGCATGCTCATTATCCCGGACGGGCCGGGGCTGGGAATCGCTATGAATCTCGACGCCGTGGAAAAATATAGCGGTCGGCACCTATTGCGAGATTTGCGGGTCTAACCGGTGAGCTGTCTCGAACTGGGTTTGCGCGGCAGTGGAGTTGCCCGACTTCTGCAGCGCGAGTCCAAGGTTGTAATGCGCAGCCGCGTAGTCCGGCTTGTGGCGGATCGCTTCTTCGAAAACCGTTTCGGCTTCTGACAGTTTCCCCGCCTGCAGCCAAAGTAAACCCAAATTGTTGTAGGCCTCTGCGAACTGCGGCGCTCGCTTGATCACATCGCGGTACACCTCGGCTGCTCGATTCGGCTGGTCCTGCTCCGTCAATACATTTCCGAGCAGCATTCGCGCGTCCAGGTGGTGTGGATTCAGCAATATAGCCTTAGATAGCTCATGTACAGCATCATCGGGCTTGCTAATGCGCACGAGCAGCAACGCGAGATTGTAGTGTGCTTCTGCCAAATCAGGATCGCTGAGCACGGCTTCGCGCAGTTCTTTCAGTGCTTCCTCGTCTTGGTGTTGCCTGGCATACAGCACGCCAAGACTCATGTGCGCTTCAGCGTAGTCAGGTTTTAAATCCAGCGCTTTCATGTACGCGTCAGTTGCGCTTTTCGAATCGCCGAGCTTCTCGTGCGCGAGTCCGAGATAGTAATAGCTGGAAGGCAGATTTGGGCTCAGCTTTGCGGATTCCTGGAATCGATCCGCGGCTTCCTTGAATTGCTGCTGCTTCAGCAGCTCCAGGCCATCCTGAATGAGCTTCCTGCTTTGTGCAAGCTCTACCCGTGATTGGTGCAATTTGCGGATGTCGCGCATTTCGGCGGCAGCTTCGGCGTTTCGGCCTTGCATTCTGAGGGCTATGCCTAGGGCGTACTTCGCCCTTTCAAGATCTGGCTTCAACTCAACGGCTCGGCGAAGGTTTGAGACTGCCCCATCCATGTCGCCGGTTTCTTTGAGCGCCAGGCCGAGATCACAGAGCGCGATCGGATTTTGCGGCATCAGCCGGGCAGCCTCACGGAATTCGGTCAGCGAGCCAGCATTGTCGCCCTGCCGACGTAAAGCGATACCGATGCTCTCGCGTGCGGGACCGAAATGCGGATTGAGCACGGCGGAGCGCCGGAACTCAGAAAGCGCCTGCTGCAAGTTACCCTGTTGGCCGAGCGCGACACCTAAGTGATAGTGAGTCTCGAAATCATTCGGACGCGCGGCAAGCGCCCGCCGGAATTCGGAAGTTGCTCTTTCGGGATTCCCATTTTCGAGGTAGGCGAGTCCGAGTTGGGCGCGTGCACCGGCATCTTGCGGCCGAAGCCTACAAACGGCTTCGAGTTGTTCGATAGCTTCGCCCGGACTGTTGTCACTGAGTAGCACACCGCCCAGATAGCGCCGGGCAGCAGCGTTGTTGGGATCAAGCTGGATCGCCCGCCGCAGTTCCGACTTCGCTGCGGCCGGGTTGCCCGAGTCGTAATACGCTGCACCGAGCCCGTAATGTGCAGCGGACCAATCGGGCTTAAGCTGTAACGCCTTCGTAAACTCCTCTACGGCCGCTGCGTATTTGCCCTGGTATTTCAAAGCAAGCGCCAGATCGTAGTGAGTGTCCACATCCTGAGGCTCGAATGCGAGAACCTTGCGATACAAGGCAATGGCTTGGTCCCATTGCTTCTTCTGCGAATAGAAAACAGCTTGTTTACGGTAGTCAGCCGCCGTCTCACCAGGTAGAAGTTGAGATGTAACAGCGATCAGCAGCAGCGCGTAGCAGAAGCGAAATCGGTGCACTCCGCCAACTATTGTCCTACCAGTAAAATTTCGCGCTGAGTTGGCCGATGCGCGCATCGCGCGCGCTACTCACTAAACCGAATCGGCTGCTGCTTGCATTGCCGTTCGGGTTGTTGAATTGCGTATGGTTGAAGATATTGAAGAACTCAGCGCGCAGGTCGAAAGAGATAGATTCCGTGATCCGAGTGTTCTTCGATAGGCCAAAATCGGTGTTGATAATTCCAGGGCCATGAAAGAACCGGCGGTTAGCCGTACCAAACGTCCCAAGAACGTCATTGATTGCAAAAGCGTCCGTCAAGAAATAGCGGTTTCCGCCGTCAGCATCTAATTTTCGCGGGTCGCGGGTAACGACCTGACCTATCAGATTCGGTTCATCGGAATTACTGCCTGTCAGCGATGGATCCCCATTCCCCTGGCGGATTTGAATTGGAAATCCGGTGGCGAAACGCGTGATACCATTCACAGTCCAGCCTTGGGTGAGGCGCTTCGGCAGCGCACTAAAGGCACGGTCAAACGGGATCGCCCAGCTATAGCTGGCAACAAAATTATGAGTCACGTCGAATGACGAAAGCGCCCGGCTCAGCCGGTAGTTAGTGAAGTTCATGTAATCGTTAAATGCGGAAGCGTTGTCGATTGCTTTGGCGAATGTGTACGCGACCAGGAAGGTAACATCCGAGGCTCTCCGCTCCAGAGTGGCCTGAAACGAGTTGTAATTCGAATTGGCGCTATTGCGGGTGAAGGTGTTTTGCTGAGAAAAACAGATTAGCGTCGAAGAGGAAGGACAGTAATTGTCCCCAAGATAATTGCGTGTACTGTAAACCCTCGAGCCATTTGGCAGCTGGTAGATGTCGTTTTCCTGGTAAGGGCCGCAACCGGATAAACCCGTATTTAAGTCCAACGCCCCCACTGACGAGAGATACATACAAAGATTGGCATTACCTGGGTCTGCGTCGTTTTGCGATATCAGCTTGTGACCCTGCGTCCCTACATAGGCGAGCGTCAGGACAGTGGACCCAGACAACTGCCGCTGGATCGAGAAATTGTAGTGTTCCGCGTAGGGCATACGATTGTGAATGTCGTAGCCGGGCGAGTACTGAATGGGCAGGTATTTTCCGTAATCCAATGTTTTGTTTGCCGGGTCGCCGGGAATCGGAAATGTGAAGGGGAACTTTACACCTTGCGAACTGCCGTCCGTTCGAGTGCGGTATGGTTCCTCGAATAGAACGCTACTCGGCGTAGTCCAGTACAGACCGAAGGGAGCATCGCCCACCTCGTAGAAAAGGTTCAGGTCCTCTATGGACGTGTAATAAATGCCGAAGGAGGCGCGGATGCTGGTCTTTCCCGGGCCTCCGAAGACCTTTTTAAGCACACCGTCGGTGAATCCGGGCGAATAGGCCAAGCCAACTCGCGGCGCAAAGTTATTGTAGTGCGTCGGGGCAAGCGTGGACGGAATGCCGGGGTCGCCAGGCACGACCCATCCTCGGGGAGCAGTCGGAAACTGCGTGGATTGCAATCCGGGAACAATGGTTTCTATCTTTCCCTGCGTGTCGTACCAAGGCATGCTCACTTCCCAACGCAGGCCGAGGTTCAAAGTAAGGTTCGGTTTCACCTTCCACGAGTCCTGACCGTAAGCGCCGCCGTAACGCGTTCTGGAATCCAAAAACTGCTGGCTGCACTGGTTGAAGCCCCCATAGGCGGGTGCTCCAATCAGGAAGTCGGCGAAATCCACGCCGGTCACGCTGCCATCAAAGGTGAAGTCTCCGTTCGGAGCGCAGACGTTCCGTTCATTGATTTGCAGGTAGCGGAACTCTCCTCCGAATTTGAGCGTGTGAGCGCCGCGCACCAGCGAAAAGCCATCGCTGAACATCCACGTGTTGTTCGGTTGAGTGGTCGTCAGCGTGGGGTAGCCAATGCTGAAGTCATTGAAGTATTCCTGTGGCACATACTGTGGGAACTCGGGCGGGCCGGACGGATTAATGCCGAGGGTTCCGATGCCGGTGACGAATCCAAGATCGGAGAGGTTCGTGAACTTGCCTTTCGGCTTGTCGGTTGTCGTGGACGTCCGGAAAAAGCTTACGCGCGCTTCGTTAACCGCAGTTGGCCCAAGGGTCTTCGTGTTACTCATTACAATTTGCTGCACCCGGCTGGGCGTGAAAGAGGCCCACCCGGGTACGCTCGAGGCCGGGAGAGCATTGATGACATTCGAGTCATCGAAGTGGTAATACCATGACCAATTGCCGGTCTTCTGGTTGTTGAAATCGACTCGCTGTCCCGCCTTGTCGTCCTGAATCCTGTTTTTCTGGCTGGCGTCGGCGAATAAGCCGGTGTTGGGATCGATGTTTCCCACCGGAATGAAGGGAAGAATTCCAATGGCGGGCTTAGCGAATGCCCGCTGCGGTATTGTGCCGCCGGGAAATACGCAGGCGGATGTCAGGGTGCAGCCATCGAAACTGTAGGGTTCTCCATTCGTTACGCTGTACCCCAGGCGCTGCGTCAACACTTGGGCCCAATAAGGACCGTCCACCGTGCCGGACAAGTCCGAAGCACCGAAGTTCCCGTTGCGCGCCGCGAGTGTGGGTAACTGCACGATGCCGGTGCTGGCCCCCTCCACTTGGCGCGTCCCCTGATAATCCGTGAACCAGAAAAGCTTATTTTTCCAAAAGGGCCCGCCAATCGCATATCCGAACTGGTTTCGGCGCAATTCTGTACGCGGCGCTTTTCCATCCGGACCTGGGGGCGCCTGGTTATCGAAAAACTTGTTTGCATCAAATTTGTCGTTGCGCAGAAATTCGAACACGGTTCCGTGGATGGCATTGGTTCCGGATTTCGTGACTGCGTTCATCACCGCTCCGCTGAACTTGCCGTATTCAGCATCGAAGCTGTTTGTGATAAGCCGGAATTCTTCGACCGAATCCAGGTTCGGAACCAGTCCGGTGCCCAGGTTGCGACCCTCGCTCACATCTCCACCGTTGACCAGGAAGGCATTGGCTGTTTCGCGCTGGCCATTGACGGAAACATTGCCGGTATTATTCAAGTAGCCGGAAACCGGGCGATCCTGCTGAATGGAGCCGGCGGTGCCCGGAGCCACTCCTGCCTGCAGCCCGAGCAGATCGATATAGCTGCGCCCATTGAGCGGTAGTGCCAGCATCTTCTTTGACTCGATCACATCACCAAGCTGCGTGTTTTCGGTTTCCACCTGCGCTGCAGCGGCATTGACGGTCACTTCCTGTTGTACGCTGCCGAGCTGGAGCGTGACATCGATGCGCAGCTGATCGTTTACCTTCAGGTCGATACCTGTCGTGGTATAGGTCTCGAACCCGGACGCAGTCGCGGTGACGTTGTACTTTCCTGTCGGAAGGGCGAGGATCCGGTACGAACCGTCCGCGTCAGAGGTAATCTCCCGGCTAAGGTTCGTTTGGGTGTTCGTGGCGACAATCCGTGCGCCAACAACAATCGCGTTTGAACGATCGCGCACCGTACCGAAAATTGTGCCCGTGACATCAGCCCAAACGTTAGAAACGCAGCATGCAGCTGCTAAGACCGCAAAAACAAGATTCGTACGATTCACTTTTCGATCCCCCGTGAGAAGTAACGCGACTTTAATGCAAGAAGCCCGAGAATGTCAAGTACGTTGTAGCCCAATGTTTGCTAGTGCTCCATACCTTTTTCGACCATGCCGGGATACCAGGAACGAACAGCAAGAATCCGGGACTTCACGCCGGGAGCACTGTAATAACCAACTGTGCAGTTGAGACGAAAGAAATATGCATCGCCCGCTCTGGCAGGGTGGCGTCCTTCGACTCCGTCGATACCGCCACCCGCAACCATTTCGCCATGGCCTTCCAAGACCAGGTAGATTTCTTCTTCGCGCTCGTGATGGTGTGGGAAATTAGTGCCGCCAGGAGCGATTTCCATGACAAACAGGCTCGTAAGCACTCGCCCCGCCGCAATGCGGTCGCGTTTGCTATCGACATCACCCATGAGTAGGCGATAAACCGTCGAGGAGGGATGCCCGCTCACCGTTTGCGTGCGAACCTTTTCGATGTTGGCTTTTAGCGGATGGTTCGGAAGCGAGGTTTTCTCGAATCCCTTCGTGTGGAAGCCCATCACAAGCACTTTCAGGGGCGCCTGCGAGCGGTTGCTGAGATTGTGCGGCACGCTTGCTGGAATATAGAGATAGTCTTCCTTGTTCAGAGGCACGTTGTCGTCCCCGTATTCCACGGAGCCTGTACCTTCGAGAGTGACGTACACTTGATCTTCTTCCGGGTAGTTGCGCGTAGCGCAGGCGCCGTTTGGATCGACGATAGCTTCGCCATAACGAGCTACACCGACGACAACTGATGTAGCGCGGTCTCCTTCGCCGAACAACGGTTTGTAATGACACGGGGTGGTCGAGAGATCGGAACCCGCCTCCTTGACTTCGGAAACGTTGCGATGCAGAAAGGTGGGATCGACGCGGCGGTCCGCACCGCTCACAATGCAGGCACAAAAGAAGCTGCCGAGAAGAACGCTACAGCTTCGCAGGGCATGGCAGTTCATTAGACTGAAAGAGTAAAGGACGCAGCTTATCATAGGCCTGCGTCTGAACCCAATATTCTCGGCAAGGAAATATGTCAGGATTTTCAAATGAGCGTCGCATGTTCATGAAGTGGATCGCGGCCGCGCCCGTTTTGGGAGCGGTTGTATGGCAGGACTTCGCGCAGAAGGTTCTGGGAGCAACCTCTGGCGCACCCGGGAATGTTTATCAACGGATCGGGGTTCGACCATTCATCAATGCCCGGGGAACCTGGACTTATCTGAGCGGCTCGTTGATGCTGCCCGAAGTCTCTCAAGCGATGGATAGTGCAGCGAAGCAGTTCGTCGATATGTTTGAGCTTCAACGGGCAGTTGGGAAACGTCTGGCGACTCTATCGGGCGCTGAATCCGCGATGATCACGTCGGGGTCTGCGGGCGCGATGGCTGCGGCAACGGCGGCTTGCATAGCCGGTTCCGATCCGGCCAAAATTTGGCAACTGCCGGACACAACCGGCCTGAAGCACGAAGTTGTGATGCTAGGGGGCCGAATCGCTTTCGATAGCGCGCTTCGGCTGTCGGGAGGAAAGCTGGTTCTCGCGAACACGCTTGACGAACTGCCATCTGCGATGAACGAAGAAACTGCAATGGTGTACACGACCTGGCGGGACGACCGGCTATCTAAGGCGCTGGAAATAACGCGCCGGGCAAAGATACCAATTCTGGTGGACGATGCCGCCGGAATCCCTCCGCTCGACAATCTTTCGCGCTACGCGAAGATGGGCGTCGACCTGTATTGTTTTAGCGGCGGCAAAGGCCTCCGGGGTCCACAGTGCGCCGGCGTGCTTCTGGGAAGAAAAGATTTGATCGATGCCGCGCTCGCGAGTTCGAATCCTTGGGAGGGCGCTGTTTGCAGGCCAATGAAAGTGGGCAAGGAAGAGATTATCGGAATGCTCACGGCGATTGAAACTTGGGAGAAGATCGATATCGGTGCGCTGAATCGCGAGTGGAACGCCAAAGTGCAACGGATTGCAAAAGTGTTGGACACGGTACCTGGCGTAACGACGAAAATTTATGTTCCGGAAGAAGGCAACAGCTATCCAACGTTACGGGTCATGTGGGATGAACAAGGGTTTGGTCTGACTGTCGCCCAATGTGACCAACAACTACGTGCGGGTACGCCACGCATTGAAGTGTTGACGAATAATAATCCCAGCATGGTGGCAGCGGTGAGTGAGGGCGCGGACCCCAAGCACGAGGCACCCAAGAACCAGCTCGACATTGTGTCGATGACCTTGCAAGCCGGCGAAGACCTGATCGTGGCGCGCCGGTTACGTGAAATTTTAAACGGAGCCAGAGTTAAGGCCCGGCTTGCCTGATAATGACCTGCTAACAGTGCTTAGCTCGACGGTTGAAGCGATCGGGCAAACGCCTTTAGTCGAGCTCTCGCGCCTCACGAAGGGCTTAAACGGCCGCCTATTCGCGAAATTGGAGTATTTGAATCCCGGCGCGTCAAAGAAAGATCGGATTGCCCGGCAAATCATCGAAGATGCCGAAGCGAATGGAACGCTTCATCCAGGGCAAACAGTCGTCGAACTGACGAGCGGCAATACAGGTACGGGGCTGGCGATCGTGTGTGCTGTGAAGGGATATCCGTTTATCGCGGTTATGTCCAAAGGTAATTCCGAAGAGCGCGCACGGATGATGCGTGCTCTAGGCGCGGAGGTCATTCTGGTCGATCAACTTCCGGATTCGCAGCCCGGATATGTTTCTGGCGGGGACCTTGAGTTGGTCGAACAACAAGCCCGGCGCATAGCGTTCGAGCGCGTGGCGTTTCGCGCGGATCAGTTTCACAACCCGAGCAACTTTCGCGCGCACTATTTGCATACAGCGCCGGAAATTCTCACGCAAACCGGTTCCCACATAGATGCGTTTTGCGATTTCGTAGGCTCAGGAGGCACATTCGCGGGCTGTGCCGCGCGGTTCAAGGAACATGATTCTTCGATTCAGTGCTTTGTTGTGGAACCTGCTGGGTGCGCCGTGCTCGCGGGCAAGCCGGTGCGTGATGCTCGTCATCGGATCCAGGGCGGGGGATACTCGGCGTCCGACTTGGACATGATCCGATTTGACCATATTGACGGATATCTGCAAGTGACCGATGAAGAAGCGATTGCGGCAGCGCGACAGATGGCACGGGAAGAAGGTATTTTCGCTGGAGTCTCTTCCGGTGCGAACGTCGCCGCCGCAATCAAACTGGTGCCTGGCAGAACCGTGGTGACACTCATCAATGATTCCGGATTGAAATATTTGAGCACGGAACTCTGGGCGTAGATAGCATGAACAGGATGAGGATTCTGGCTGGTCTGTTGCTGGCTGCATGCACGGTTCTCGCGGCTGACGGTATCGATGTGTTTGGATATCGCTGGGCCGTGCCTGTTGCTGCGGACTGGAAGATTGAGAAGCAAAGTGATAAGCCGATGCTGCGCCTTGTTACACCTAGAGAGCCGATTCCAGGACCAAGGCGGCCAATTCAATTCGCTTTGGCGGAAACTCCGGAATTTCGATCGGTGACTGTTGACCTGGATGCCAGGCCGCTGGGTCATTCGCTGATCGTCGTGTTTGCGTATCGGGACGCCGCACATTTCGATTACGCGCATCTCTCAACAGATCCCGGTACCAAGGAGCACGTTCACAATGGCGTGTTCCATGTTTACGGGGGCGCGCGGGTTCGGATCAGTTCCGAAGCTGGACCTGCAGCATTTCCCGCCTCAAATCGCTGGTATCACGTCCGACTCACGCACGACGGCAAGTCTGGCTCTGTAGATGTTACGGTGAACGGGCGAAGCATACCTGCCCTTCATGCGATTGATCTGAGTCTTCGGAGCGGAAGAGTCGGGATAGGCTCGTTCGACGAAACGGGCGATTTCAAAAACGTCAAGATTCGCGGAGTTAACAGTTCCCGCTAATGGGATTGAGTAGACTGCTGTGACAGAGCCCACGCATATAGCACGCCATCTACACCCGTAACGACATACTGCCGGCCATCCAATTGATAGGTCATGGGTGAGCTGCCAAGAGTACCGCCAGCATTTACGTGCCAGAGAGTCCGGCCATTATCGGGATCAAGCGCCAACAAGTTGCCTGACACGTCACCCGTGAAGAGCAGATGTCCGGCGGTGGTCAGGATACCGGGATGGCCTTCGCCTTCTCCCTGATTCCTGCTCCAGCGGATTTGGCCTGTCTTATAGTCAATCGCGACCAGATGAGCCTGCGACCACAACGGGCTTGAGGCACCGCCCTGATGACCCTCAGGTTTTTTACTTGCATTGAGACTCAGATAGTAGACCGTGAAACCGCGTTGTGCGTTGACGTAGAAAAGCTGCGTCTGCGGGTCGAAGCTTGGCGCCATCCAATTGGTTGCACCTTCTTCGTAAGCTTGAACCAAAGAGCCATCCAGATGTGGTTCCTTCTCTCTGTTTGAAATGGGCTGACCGTTGGCATCGAGCCCCGAAGCCCAGTCGGTCGGCACAAAGGGTGAGGTGAGCAGATGCTCACCCGAAGTGCGGTCGAGCAAAAAGAAATAGCCATTGCGGCTGGCCTGTGCTAGCAATTTTCTAGTTCTGCCCTGAAACTCGGCATCGAACAGTACGGGTGTTTCAACGGCGTCCCAGTCGTGTGTATCATGCGGGGAAGGCTGGTAATACCACGCCAGTTTTCCAGTGTCCGCGTTCAATGCAACGATGGAGCAGGTGTAGAGATTCCTCCCTGCGCGTCCAATGCCCGCCAATACCGGATGCGGATTACCAGTGCCCCAATAGATCAAATTGAGGTCCGGATCATAAGTTCCAGTCATCCATGCAGGGCCGCCTCCATGCATCAGCGATTCAGTGTCGGGCCAGGTTTCAGATCCGGGAGCGCCAGGCGCCGGCAGCGTATTCCACCGCCAAAGGACCTTACCGGTCATCGGGTCGATTGCTTCTATGAAATGCGATACGTCGGCTGAATCGCCCGATGTTCCAATGATCAATCGATCCTTCACAACGAGTGGCGCAACGCTAATGTAGTAGCCGAATCTCACGTCGGCGATCTCGACCTTCCAAATCTCCTTGCCATCTCGGGCATTGAGGCAAATCAAATGTGCATCCGTGGTACCGAAATAGAGGCGATCCTTGTACATGGCCACGCCACGGTGGCCGACATGGTCGCCTTGTGATGGGCGATTGTAGTGCCAGATCATGTGGCCGCTGCGCGCGTCAAGGGCCCAGACATTGTCAGGAGTCGTGAAGTACAAAACACCGTTTACTTGAAGAGGCGTCGACTTTAGCGCATCCGAATGCGTTTGAAAGGCCCAAGCCAGGGCTAAGGTGCCGACGTTCGTTTGGTCGATCTGCTTCAGACTGCTATAGCGGCGACCGGAATAGTCGCCGTTGTACGTGGGCCAACTCGTGGTGGGCGGTTTGAAAAGAGCGGCAGGATCGAGTCCTTGTGCTTTTAGCGAACAAAAGCTCGCCAGAAACAGCGCAAACACCTTCACTTCAGCGTCTCCAGATAAGCGAAAAGATTATGCACGTCGGCGTTGGTGTATTTGTGGAGCAGTTCCAAATGAGCCGCAACCGGATCATGGACTTCAACTTTCACTTGATCTGTAGGCCACGAATGGTACCAGCCGTCAACATCTTTGATCCCAACGGTGAATTGATCGTGATATGCAAGAATTCCTTCGAACTGGCGGCCTGAGCTCGTTGTCACCGTGGCCCGTTTTGGCACTTCGGGAGGATACAGAAAGCGGGCCTGAAGATCCGCAGGCGTATATTTGTTGGCAATTCCGGCCAGATCGCGAGTGGGGGAGTGGCACTGGGCGCATTGACCTTTACCGAAGAAGAATGCTTTGCCTGCATCTGCGTTGCCCGTAAGCAGGAGCTTCAACGAATACTCGCGAGGGTTAGGGGGACTTGTAAGATCAGATTCCACGAGGCGCCAATGGAGATACGCAACTACATCCGCAATCTGTGTCTCGCTGAGTTTCATAGGGGGCATGCCCTTTGCGGGGCGGCCGTCGCGAATTACCGGGCCGATGAGATTCCCGTTATCGTCGTGGCGCACTAAGCTCGACCGCATAAGATTCGGACCTTCCGCGCCACCAGTCGCATCTTGGCCGTGACAGAAGCCGCAGGTTTGGGCGAACTGAGACTGGCCACGTTTGACGGAGTCACTGGGCGGATTTTGTGCGAAGAGCGTTAGAGAACAAAAGAAAAACAAGAACGTGAACGGATATCTACAACCGTGCATAGCTCTTTATATGGGGAACAAGGGGCGATGCGTATTCAATGAATTCAGTGGTGACGTCATTGCCTGCTTCGTTGATCCATTCGCCGGGTAAGAGACGCTCGGTGCGCGCGACAGTTTCAAGTGGAGTTAAAAACGTGCTGCTGCGGTAAGGGATTTGAGAATCACGCCGGATCGCCACCATCATGCCTGATTCGCCTTGCGCAGCGGCTCGGGCGGCGCTACGGCCACACTCGGCTGCTTCATGCCTATCGAGTTCACTGGTCAGGGGACCGCAACACCTCCCAAGAAGCCCGGGCTTTTCGGCACGGGCGCGGAGGCCGACTTTGGTCGAGATCAGACGTGCGAGCGTGTGCCCCAAGTTGGAGGCCAGCCGATGAACGGCGCTTGCCGCCCGATCTACGTCTGCCCCAAAGGGCGCTCCTGTCTCGTCGAGTTGTCCTTCGCAAACCGCAAGGACAACGCGTCCAAGGCGACGGTAAACGCGCTCTACATCGGCCGCGATCTGGTCAAGACTGACCGGTCTTTCGGGCAGGTAGATCAGGTGCGGAGCGTCATCCGCATGCGCTCTAGCGAGCGCTGTGGCGGCAACCACCCAACCCGCATTTCGCCCCAAGACTTCTAGGACAGAGATCGGGGGCGGCAGAGAACGGTTGTCTTCTCCTATTTCGCGGGCGGCAATGGCAAAAAAGTTTGCGGTGGATGCGTAGCCAGGCGTGTGATCCGTGACGCAGAGATCGTTATCGATGGTCTTGGGGATGCCGATGACTTGAAGATCGTAAGCCGCTGCGTTCGCGTGCCGGGACAGTTGCAGTGCGGTATCCATGGAGCCGTTGCCGCCGGTGTAGAAGAAGCACCGAATATCATTTTTCTTAAACACTTCGAGAATGCGACCGTAATCTTCATCAGAGAGCTTGAAACGGCTTGAGCCGAGTGCGGAACCGGGCGATTGCGATACGGCTTGCACTAGGTTTGGGTCTTGCCCGAGCAACTCAGTCAGGCTCTCTTCGAGAACGCCGCGAACGCCAAACCGGGCGCCATACAACCTGGAAAATGTCAGGTCCGTGCGGGATTGCTCAATGAGTCCAGCGAGGCTTGCGTTGATTACCGACGTGGGTCCGCCGCCGTGGGCGATGAGAGCGTTCATCAAAAGAGGGGTCTACAATGCGAGGTAGACAAACGAAGGTTATCGAAAGATAAGCAAAGAATCAATGCTGTCTCAAACGCTTCGCTTCGGCATCGTTCTTGCTGTTGCACTCGGGTGCTGTGGCCAGCGACCAGGAAACTTTGTCGTGATCGGCCCTGGAGGCGGAGGCGCCATGTTCAACCCGACCATCAGCCCGCACGATGCGAATACCGTCTTGGTTTCTTGCGACATGACGGGATCGTATATCACGCATGACGGCGGCCAGTCTTGGCGAATGTTCAATCTGGGCGGCACGGTTAAGTTTTTTGCTTTTGATCCGAAAGATTCGCACATTATCTACGCAGAGACAAGCGTGCTCTGGCGCAGCGAAGACGGGGGACGGACGTGGAAGCTTTTGTACCCGAACGCTTCGTCGGTGAAACGCGTGCAGATGAATTCGGATCACGCAGAAGAAACTGTAATCGCTGAGCCTGATCCGCTCGGAGCGATTACAGCACTGGCGATTGATCCGGATAATTCTCGCACTTTGTACGTTACGGGTTCGAAAGCATCGGCGAATGGGCTGTTTGTATCGCGTGATTCGGGTCAAAGTTGGAAGCGAGAGACTAGCCTATCGGAACCGGCTCTTCATATCTGGGTAGATCCGCAATCAACGCAGGAATCCAGGACTCTGATTATTGGATGCCCGCATTCGATTTACTTGAAAAGCGCTTCAGGGGTGGAGAAACGCGCAGCACCGGAATCGGCAGCAGCGTTCACTGAGTTAGCCGCTGGATTTCAAAATTCGAAAGCGATCATCTACGGGGTAACTGGGCGAGAGGCGTTTGTTTCGAGGGACCGCGGAGCGAGTTGGCAGAAGTGTGTTTTGACCGGCGGCGGCGCGCAGGTCCGAGCGGTCGCCACGAGCCTGAATCACCCCGGCACCGCCTATCTCTCGTACAACGAACTGGAACTGGGCGGCCAAAAATGGCACGGTGTCGCCAAAACGACTGATGCGGGGCAAAGTTGGAGATTGAACTGGAAGGAGGGGCGAAAAGCGAGTGCGAATATACAGGATGCCTGGATAAACGAGCGCTTTGGCCCCGAGTGGGGTGAGAATCCGCTGATGCTGGGCGTGGCTGATGATGATCCGAATCTCTGCTACACGACTGACTTCGGGCGGACGATGAAAAGCACTGATGGCGGCGCAACGTGGATGGCGGTTTACTCCCGAAGAATACCCCCACAAGGATGGACGAGCACAGGATTAGACGTGACAACGAACTACGGCATTCATTTCGATCCGTTCGATATGAGACGTCAATTCATTACGTACACAGACATCGGGCTTTTCAGGAGCGAAGACGGCGGCAAGTCCTGGGTCAGTTCGACAATGGGGGTTCCTGAGCAGTGGGTCAACACGACCTACTGGATGGTGTTCGATCCCGACGTTCGCGGACGGGTATGGAGCGTGAACAGCGGAACACACGACCTTCCACGTCCGAAGATGTGGCGGAAAGCCTCGGTGCTCAATTACAAAGGTGGAGTTTGCCGAAGCAACGATGGTGGAAGAACGTGGACGAAGTCGAACAGCGGGATGGAGGAGACTGCCGCAACGCACATTTTGTTAGACCGGAGGAGTTCACCCAACACTCGAACGCTGTATGTGGCCGGGTTTGGACGTGGTGTGTATAAGAGCACGGACGGCGGGGAAACGTGGACGTTAAGGAACAGCGGCATTAAGCAGAAAGAGCCCTTCGCATGGCGCTTGGCGCAAGCCTCTGATGGCGCTTTATATGTGCTCATCGCTCGCCGTTCAGACGAAGGCGGCATGGGACATGACCGCGATGGCGCGATTTACCGTTCGACCGACGGTGCCGAACATTGGAATGCGGTTGCGATGCCGGAAGGCGTGAACGCGCCCAACGGCTTATTGATCCATCCCAAATTTCCCCAGAGGTTGTATCTTGCGGCATGGGCGCGCGCGAGTGGAATGCATGGCGAAGGAGGCGGAATTTATAGATCTAGCGACGCCGGACGCACGTGGAGGCAGGTGCTTGATCGGGATCAGCACGTCTATGATGTAACGATCGATCCGCGCGACCCGATGTTGCTTTTTGCGTCAGGTTTTGAGTCTTCTGCGTGGCGCTCTATTGATGGGGGTGAGCACTGGAGGCGGATTGCAGGCTTCAATTTCAAATGGGGGCATCGCGTCATTCCTGACCCGCTTGAAAAAGAGAATGTGTATGTCACAACCTTTGGGGGAAGCGTATGGCACGGGTCAGTTAACGGGCAAGCGAAGCCGTTGGACATCGTGACGCCAATCCTCGAACCGGGCGAGCTGCCGTGATTCATTCGAGGCCAAGCGAACTTCTAGGCAGGTCAGAAGTGGAGCAGGAGCGCGGCGGTTATCTTCACACGCTTCGCGAAATTCGCCAGCAGCCCGCGACATTTCTCGACACGTGCCAACGCATGCTCAGGCGGTCGGAGGATCTGAAGCGGTGTTTGCAAAACGTACAGGCCGTCGTGTTTACAGGCTCCGGCAGTTCAGAATATGTCGGGAGTTGTGTGAGCGGTGCAATTCAAAGGAATTTGAAGGTTACTTCTGAAGCCATCGGCAGTGGGATGATCCTGACGCACGGCAGCATGGCACTCCCCCCCTTACGTCCATTGCTGATGGTGTCGGTGGCGAGATCGGGAGATAGTCCCGAGAGCGTAGGCGCCGTACAAACGGTGATGAACAGCGAGCCGGAAGTCCGGCAGCTAGTCGTCACTTGTAATGAGAAGGGCAGGCTGGCCACCCATTACCAGAACAATCCGCGAGTTACCGTCATTAGCTTGGATGACCGAACCAACGATCGAAGCCTGGTGATGACCAGCAGCTTTACCAACATGGCTGTAGCTGCATCGGCGCTGCGATTTTTGGAGAGTCCAGAAGCGTACGTTTCCGTGTGCCGGCAGTTAAGCAGCATCTCGGAGCACGTGATCGGTGCGGAATTTGACGCGCTGGCGTCAGTAGGACAACGGGACTTTCGACGCGCAGTTTTTCTTGCCAGTGGTTCGGGAATCGGAGCAGCACGAGAGTCGGCGCTGAAGATGTTAGAAATGACGGCGGGCCGGGTCAGCACACTTTGCGAAACCTATCTTGGGTTACGGCACGGCCCAATGAGCTATATCGACCCTGAAACGCTAATTGTCTGTTTCCTATCATCGGAGCCGAAGGTAAGAGCTTATGAGACCGATCTGCTGCGCGAACTGGATCGTAAGAGACTCGGATTGTTGAAGTTGATCGCCGGCGAGAACGTACCAGCAGATGTGCAGCGTGAAAACGATGTCGTAATCGAGTGTTCAGGGGTTGGAGCACTTGGAGATGACAACGCCTGCATACTGCATGTTGTAGTTGGCCAGTTACTGGCTTTTTTCCGCTGCTTGAAGGAAGGGCTGCGTCCGGACTCTCCATCTGAAAGTGGAGTGATCAATCGCGTAGTGGAAAGCTTCGAATTGCACATCGAAGGAGAGAACGGCTAATTGAAAATCCTGATCGCCGGTGAGCTAAACGTCGATCTAGTGCTACAGAACCCACGCTCTTTTCCGGTTCTCGGGCGGGAAACGCTCGTTGAGGGCGTGTCGTTGACGGTCGGCAGCGCATCAGCGATTTGCGCCTCTGCGTTGGCCAAGTTAGGAGAACAGGTTACTTTTATTGGGAAAGTCGGTGTTGACGGCTGGGGCGATCTTTGCCTGAAATCGCTGGGAGAGCTTGGCATTGACTGTTCATTGGTGAGCCGGGATGAGTCATTGACAACGGGCATTACCGTTTCGATCACGTGGACCAAAGATCGTGCGCTGCTAACCTATCTCGGCTCGATCGCAGCGCTACAGGCGAGTGATGTTTCGAACGAATACTTGCGTGGATGCCGCCATCTGCACGTGTCATCGTTTTTTCTTCAGCGGGCCTTGCGTCCCGGTTTGAAATCGCTGCTGGCGAGAGCGCGCGAAAACGGACTTACTACGTCTGTTGATCCTGGGTTTGATCCGGAGGAAGCGTGGGGAAGGGACTTGATCCACACGCTGGATGAAGTCGACGTGTTTTTGCCTAACGAAATAGAGTTGGCGGCTATTTCGGGAAACGAGAATCGGACTGAAGCGTTGCAGTCACTCAAGAACGGCCGAACGCTGATAGTGGCAAAGCTGGGCGGCGATGGGTGCATGGCGATCTGCGATAGTGAGGTGGTTAGCGTACCTGCATTCCCGATCACTCCTGTCGATACCACCGGCGCAGGCGATACCTTCAATGCTGGGTTCCTGCATGCTTGGCTAGACGGAGCAGATCTTGAAGCCGCAATGCGTTTTGGCGCTGCATGCGGAGCTCTATCGACGCTCGGCTTGGGCGGCACAGCGAATCAACCAACCGAATCACAGGCTCGTGAATTCATGCGAAAACGGTCCGGCGCTGATGCTCGCAATCCTGCAGCAGTTAAGGATGACTATTTGAATGCGCGCCAATAGAATCGCGCTGCTGCTTTTGCCAGCTATATCTGTTTGTTTTGCGAAAGCAGAGGTGCGGGTTTGGGAAGGCACACTCACACTGCCGACTTACGAGGAGGGTTCGCCGAATCCGAATCCTCCCTTCGATCTATTTGCGACCACTCGATTCAACTATCCCTACACTTTGCGCGAGAACCTGACTAATCAGCGGGTGAATCATTCCTGGCGCGCGGTGTACCTGGAAAACGAGTATCTGAAGTGTTCCGTCCTGCCGGACATTGGCGGCCACCTCTACACCTGCATCGACAAGCTCAGCGGGCAGCCAATGTTCTACGCGAATCCGTCCATTAAGAAAGCGAACATCGGTTACCGGGGCGCTTGGGCTGCGTTCGGCATTGAATTTAATTTTCCTGTTTCACACAACTGGGTCTCGATGTCGCCGGTCAATTTCGCATACAGCAAGCACGACGATGGCAGCGCGTCGGTCACGGTAGGCAATGTCGATCGAGTGTACGGCATGGAATGGGCGGTTGAACTGACGCTGCGTGCTGGTACGACGGTTCTTGAAGAACATGTCACGTTAAGTAACCGCAGCGATGTGAGACACCGGTTTTATTGGTGGAATAATGCCGGCGTCCAGGTCTGGGACGATTCAAAGGTTCAGTACCCGATGCGGTTTGCCGCGAGTCACGGCTTTAAAGAGGTGCAGCCGTGGCCAATAGACTCCGACGGCAGAGATCTGAGTATCATTCGAAATCAGACGAAAGGGCCGGTATCGCTCTTCGTCCACGGCAGTCGCGAGCCCTTCATGGGGGTATGGAACCCGCGTACAAACACCGGGACAGTGCACTTCGCAGATTATGCGGAGCTGCCTGCAAAGAAAATTTGGTCCTGGGGCGTAGATCCGGACGGCTTGGACTGGAGAAGGGCGCTTTCCGACAACAACAGCGCGTATGTGGAGGTGCAAGCCGGATTGTTTCGAAATCAGGAAACGTATGCTTTCTTGGACCCGCGGCACAGCATCCATTTTTCCGAGTACTGGATGCCTGTCCGTGATACTGATGGAACGTCGCGCGCGAATCTGTTCGGCGTGTTGAACCTAAGCCGCAGCGGCAATCTCTTGCGCGCTGCGTTCAACGCAAACCGACAAGTCAAGGGCGCCTCGATTCATCTTACGGACGGAGCGGATGTAGTTGCGCAAGAGAGGGTGGATTTATCCCCCGAGCGGACGTGGAAGCGAGAACTCGCAATCAAAGATGCGGATCGCCGATTTACGTTCGAGCTGAAGGATGAGAAGGACGTGATTTTGCTCCGACATACGGAGGGCGAGTACGATTGGACGCCTGTGGACCAGGTTCGGGCGGGACCGCAGCCGTCGTTTGAGCCACCGCCGGCTGAGCATAGAACCGAAGACGACTGGGTTCAGATTGGGAAAAATGACGAGCTTGACGGCCGGGTACTTGCCGCCTTTGCGACATATCAGCAAGGTCTGGAGAAATTTCCGAACTCCTTTGCGCTGAACAAAACGGCAGGCCGATTGGCAGCTTGTCTGCTGCGCTACGAAGATGCTGTCCGCTATCTGGAGCCGGTACAGCAACGCGACACGAGCGATCCCGAGATCTCGTACTACCTTGGCATCGCGTATGACGAATTGGGAGATCAACGAAAAGCGCAAACGGCATTTGAAGCGGCTCACCGCATGCCGCAGTTTCGTGCGGCGGGAGCTCTGCGATTAGCAGAGTTGAAGGCGCGCGAGGGCCGGACGGTAGAAGCAGAGCAGTACCTCGACGAGAGCTTGCGTGCTGAATCCGATGACCTTCGCACGGCTGAGGAGTTAGTCGCTCTGCGCCGCGCGCTCGGCAATCAGGAGGCGGCTCGCACGCTAGCAACGCGGTGGCTGAGCCGATATCCGCTCAGTTACTTCCTTCGAGAAGAGGTCGGGAAACCGGACCTGGCCAGCCTGGGTGCCGATCCGTATCGGGTTCTAGACGTCGCGGCAGAATACATGCGCCTAGGCCTCTACCGTCCTGCATTAGCCGTGCTGTCGAGAAACTATCCAGCTTCACCGGCCGATCGCAGCGAGCCTGGAGCTGTTTTGCCGCAACAGCATTCGTTGGTGACGTATTACCGCGCTTACTGCAAAGAGAAGTTGGGCCTACCAGCATTGGAAGATTATGCTGGCGGGTCAAGACTTTCTACTATGTATGTCTTCCCTAGCAGATCCGAAACGGTTCATGTCTTGAAGGCAGCTCTGCATTCGAGGCCGTCAGACGGTACGGCGCACTATCTGTTCGGTACTTTTCTATTCTCGCGGGGGCTGACAGATGCGGCGCTTCAACAATGGGGAGAAGCCCGAAAGCTGACACCAAGCATTCCGGTACTGCACGCGGACATAGGAGCCGCGCTGCTGAGAGTGCGTAAAGACGCGCAAGGAGCACTTTCCGCGTTTCAAGACGGGCTCGCGGTGGACGCAAAGAATCCTGAACTCTACGTGGGCATGGACGAGGCACTCAGCATTTTGCAGCGACCTGCGCGCGACCGTGTTCAGGCACTCGAGCGTTATCCCGATTTGGCGAAAATGCCATCGGATCTCGTCTATGAGCTGGCTCTCAATCGCGCCGAAGCAGGCGATTTCGAGGACGCCAAAAGCTTGTTCCACGATCGCTTTTTTCCGCGCGAGGAAGGTGGCACGAATGTGCGGCAGGTCTGGATAGAAGTGCTGTTACAAGAGGCGCTTTCACAGCAGCGAGCAGGCAATTGCGAAGTGGCGTTACGCGAAGCGCGCAATCTGGATAGCGAAGTTCCGAGCCTGCCCTTTACCCGTGATGGCTTGAGGCCGATGCTGGAGTCCGCTCGAACGCAATATCTGCTTGGCTCACTGACTTCGGCGTGCACGCAAGCGGAAGAGGCGAACAGACATTTTGAACGAGCATCAAAAGAGACGCGCGAAGATCAGGTCGTGTGGGCGTACGCGGCGGCCAGGAAGTTGGGAGAGAGCTCTGCGGGTGAGTGGCGGCGGAAAATCGAAACGGCTCTCGCGGACGCAGAGGGAAGCAGCAAGACAAATCCCGATGACAGCCTGTTGATGTACACAATCGGATGCCTTAAGGCAGAGCTGGGAAAGCAGCACCAGGCCGATGAAGCATTTCAGCAGGCGCTGCTGCTCCCCGATCGGATGATGGCGCACCATTTAACTCGGCTGGCCCGGGCCGGACCCATTGTCTCGGTATCTCGAACATTTCACTCTTATTAACTCTAGAGATAAGTACGAGCCATGCGTTGGTCGTTTAAGATCGGCAGATTCGCCGGGATTGATCTATACGTTCACGCCACCTTTTTTCTTCTAATTCTTTGGGTCGTGATACTGCATTGGCTGCAAGGACGAACAATCCAAGCAGTCGTCAGTGGTCTTGCTTTCATGGTTGTGCTGTTCGCTTGTGTAGTGTTGCATGAGTTTGGGCACGCCTTAACTGCGCGCCGTTATGGCTATCCGACCAAGGACATCGTGCTACTGCCAATAGGAGGTGTATCGCGGTTCGAGCGTATGCCTGACAAGCCCTGGCAGGAGTTCTGGGTTTCTGTGGCCGGACCCGCCGTCAATCTGGCAATCGCGGCGATCCTCTATGGATATCTGTTTGTGAGTTCAGGATGGAGGCCGGTCAGCGGCTTAAGTATGACCAGCGGTCCATTTCTGGAGCGCGCTTTGATGGCGAACATTGCGCTGGCCTTATTTAATTTGATCCCTGCGTTCCCAATGGATGGTGGACGCGTGTTACGCGCACTGCTTGCCACCCGCATGGATCACGTGCGTGCGACGCAGGTGGCCGCGAGCGTTGGGCAGGGGCTGGCACTCGTGTTCGGCTTGATTGGTTTGTTTTTCAACCCTTTTCTGCTTTTCATCGCGTTGTTCGTTTGGATCGGAGCGGCTCAGGAGTCTCACTCACTTCAGATCAAGGACGCCTTTTCAGGTATTCCGATTCGAACCGTGATGCAGAAACACTTCAAAACACTATCGACGAATAACACTCTCGGCGACGCTGTGAAGCTGATACTCGATGGGTCCCAGCATGACTTCCCCGTGATGTGGGGCGATCGAATCATGGGAGTCCTGACGAGAGCGAATCTGCTGGGTGGCCTGTCTCAATACGGTCCCGACCAGCTGGTAACCAGCGCCATGCAACGTGAATTCGAGACCGCTGACCCTAACGAAATGCTCGAGGGAGTACTAAACCAGCTGGCGAGATCGCCCGTGCGCATGATGCCTGTAGTGGAGGATGGCAAGCTCATTGGCTTAGTGACGACCGAGAATCTGGGCGAATACTTGATGATTCAGAACGCACTGCGTACCAGGGCCGAACGGTCCTGATCCGTTACCCAGTGAAATGAATTGATTGGTGCGGATGAGAGGACTTGAACCTCCACGTCCTTTCGGACACTAGAACCTGAATCTAGCGCGTCTGCCAATTCCGCCACATCCGCAACGTGGGTGGACAAACCTGCTATTTGTAAGGATCGCACGAGTCCCGGGAAAACAACCGCGCCCTCGAAACATGTTAGAAGATGATACGGTATTCTCTCTCATAGCCATCACATGTTTCGTTCGGCTATCGTCGCTCTTTTTATATTCTTTTTCTGGTCTTCCCCGCGGACGCTCGGGGCTGAGCCAGTACGACTGATTTTAGACACTGATATCGGCAACGATGTAGACGATGCATTGGCTCTCGCCATGATTCATGCGCTCCAGAATCGTGCGGAAGTTCGTCTTCTGGCAGTCACAATCACTAAAGACAACCGCTATGCTGCGCCTTTCATTGATGCAGTCAACCAATTCTACGGTCGTCCTGACATTCCTATTGGTGTCGTCCACAACGGAAAGACGCCCGAAAACGCACCAATGCTTGAACTGCCGCTTCAACGTCGCGATTCGAGTGGACACTACGTATATCCTCGCCGTATTGAGGACGGCTCTCAAGCTCCAGGGGCAGTGGAGCTTCTTTCCCGCATGCTGGGCCAGCAGCCGGATCACTCGGTGACGATTGCTCAGATCGGGTTTAGCACCAATTTGGCGCGTCTGCTGCGGACTCCTCACGGCCGTGAACTCATTCAAAAAAAAGTGAATGCGCTTTATCTGATGGCCGGTAACTTTGTTAAGCCAGAGCCTGAGTACAACGTATATACAGATCCCGATTCGGCGAAGATTCTGTTCGAAGAATGGCCGACACCAATGATCTTCAGTGGCTTCGAGGTGGGGCTTTCAATCACGTTCCCGCGCGAAGCCATTGAGCGAGACTTTAGGTACACAGAAAATCACCCGATTGCGGAAGCATTTCGCATCTATGTCAAGAAGGGGCAGGACCGTCCGAACTGGGACTCAACTGCCGTGCTCGAGGCCATTCGTCCGGATCGCGGATATTTTGAATTTTCCCACCGCGGGCGTGTCAGGTTGAGCCCTAAGAACACGACGCTCTTTACCCCGGATGCACAGGGAAACTGCCGTTATTTGATCATTAAGCCCGACCAGATAGGGAGGGTGCGGGAACTGATTACCGCTCTGGTCAGCGAGCCGCCGCAGAACATGCCCTCCTCCGTCGTTGCACAGCGCCTCCTATTCTAAGGCGTTCGCCCTGCAGCTTGTGGAACTCGCGTGCGCATAAAACTAAAACCATGGTTGTTCTTTGCTGTGCTGGCACTATGCGCGGGTGCAATCGTTTTTGGGATTGATCATTACCGGCATCGCTTTGTGCGGTCAGATGCGGACATGGTCGCGCTGCTTCCCTCTGGAGATGCCACGATCTTCTTCGCCAATGTTGCCGCCCTTCGCCAGGCAGGTGTGCTGGGCTTGTTCGGCGGGTCGAAAACCGTGGAGGAACCCGAATATCAGGACTTTGTACGCCAGACACACTTCGATTACAGAAGCGATATTGAGGTCATTGCTGGTGCTATGGACGCGAAACAGGTTCTTTTAATCGTCCGCGGCCGTTTCGATTGGGGTCGATTAAGCCAGTATGCTCTCGCACATGGCGGCACCTGCAAAAACCGCCTTTGCAATCTCCCTACTACCAAGGCCGGGAGTTGGGCTTCTTTTATTCCGATCCAATCGGATGTAATGGGCTTGGCCCTGTGCAAGAACAGTAGCGGGGCTCTTGTGTTGTCACCTCGCCGCGACCGTATGTCGCAACAGGTTCCGTCAGCCCCGGTTTGGGTAAAGCTAGCTCGAAATTTGCTCGATGATCCGGTAAGCCTCCCGGTGCCGTTGCGGATCTTCGCCATATCATTGCAATCCGCCGCGCGGGTGCTCCTGTCGCTCCATTCCGGCGGGGAAAGCGGGGCCGCGTTCAGCCTGCAATTGGACGCCGAATGTCCTAGTAGAGCGACGGCCGATACGATCAAAACCCAGCTCGAGCTGCAAACGCGATTGTTTCGCATCGAGCTAGCACGGGAACGTCGGAAACCCACTCAGGACGATTTTGCCGGAATGTTGACAGCGGGTATCTTCCATGTCTCGGATAAGCAAGTGGTCGGAATATGGCCAATCCAAAAGGAACTTCTCAACAGGCTCAAGTGAGGCCGTCGACGATGTGTGCTGCTCAATTGTGGTTGCTGTTCTAACCTGGTACTAAGAGTAGATGTCCACCACTGTTTTGGACGAACCCCAGGTTGATGAGCTTTATCGGACGCTAGAAGAAAAAGTCAGAGCGCGGCGCCCGAATGAAGATCTTAGCGGCCTGGACAACGCGTACCGTTTCGCGGTTCGGGCTCATAAAGGGCAGACGCGAGAATCAGGCGAGCCGTACATTTCACATCCGCTTGCTGTCGCGCATTTGCTCGCGGACATGCAGATGGACTTAGTCTGTCTCGAGACGGGCTTGCTGCATGACGTACTTGAAGACAGTAAGACCAAGGTTGAGGAAATAAAGGAGAACTTCGGCGAGGATGTGGCGCGCTGCGTGGACGGCGTGACCAAGTTAACCAAGATCAGTCTGGCGAACCGCGAGGACCGACAGGCGGAAAGTCTTCGTAAGATGCTGCTGGCGATGACCAGCGACATTCGCGTCATCATCGTCAAACTCGCAGACCGGCTGCACAATCTCCGGACCATCACGGCGCTCCCGCGCGAACGGCAGGAGGCAATTGCTCAGGAAACGATCGATATCTATGCGCCTATCGCACACAGGCTCGGGATGGGCAAAATACGCGGTGCCCTGGAGGACCTAGCATTCGAGACCCTGCAGCCCGAGGCTTCGGCTGAGTTAATGCGCGACATTGAATCGAAGCGCCAGGAGAACGAAGAATGGGTGCGCCAGATCCAAACCGAAATTGAGCAGAAGCTGGCGCGTGAAAGCATACCTGCGCGCGTAGACGGCCGCGTAAAGCGAGCTTATTCCGTTTACTCGAAGCTGAAGCGGCAAAGAATTACTCTCGATCAGGTTTACGATCTGCTGGCGGTGCGAATTGTGACGGATTCGGTAAAGAACTGCTATGCGGCATTGGGTGTGATTCACAACGAGTGGCATCCAATTCCAGACCGCATCAAAGATTTCATCGCCATGCCACGCCCTAATTTGTACCAATCCTTGCACACCTCAGTAATCGGGCCGGGTGGGGTTGCCTTTGAAGTGCAGATACGGACGGAAGAGATGCACCGGAATGCGGAGGAGGGCATCGCGGCGCATTGGAAATACAAGGAGGGAAGTAAAACTCCCGGACAAGAGGATCAGCGGATCGCATGGCTTCGCCAGTTAATGGAATGGCAGCGCGACATGCATGATTCAGGCGATTTCCTGTCTACTCTCAAGGTGGACTTGTATCCGGAAGAGGTGTACACGTTCACGCCCCGCGGGCGTGTGATCGTTCTTCCGCGCGATGCTACTCCCATCGACTTTGCATATGCAATTCACACCGATGTTGGGAACACCTGTGTTGGAGCTCGCGTAAATGGCGCAATCAAGCCTCTGAAGTACGGTTTGCGAAACGGCGATGTGGTCGAGATACTAACGCAGGCGGGACATCAGCCCAGCAAGGATTGGCTGGCATTGGTCCGCACCTCGCGGGCGCGGAACAAAATCAAGCATGTGATCAACAGCGTAGAGCGCGCCAAGGCTGTTGAGATCGGGCAGAAATCGCTAGAAAAAGAAGCTCGCCGTATGGGTCTCAATCTGGGCCGATTCTCGCGTGGCGATTTTGAGACAGTTGCTTCCGAGTACGGTGTCAGCAAAACAGAAGATCTGTATGCGGCCCTGGGATTCGGCAAGTTTTCAGCTAGGCAGGTCCTACAGAAGGTCGCCGCAGACGGTACAGCTCCAGAACCGGTTGCCCCTGCGGGTCAGGCGCGTATTCCGCAGGTTCAACCCGGCCAACCAGTAGGCGACCTAACCATCCATGTGAAGGGGATCGACGACGTTTTGGTTTATCGGGCAAAATGCTGCAACCCAATTCGGGGCGAGCAGATCGTCGGCTATATAACGAGGGGCAAAGGCGTCGCGGTGCACTCTCTCCAGTGCTCTAACGTTCAGAACTTGATGTATGAGGCAGAGCGCAAGATTGATGTCGAGTGGGTGCGTAGCGCAAGCGAACCCTTGCCGGTCAAGGTCGTAATTTACACGGATGACCGTCCTGGCATTTTGAATCAGCTCACGTCCATTCTGTCAGCGGAATCGAGCAACATACGAACGCTCGAAGCTCGCGGGGATCAAGCCCGAACAGACGATAGTGCGATCGTCGACATTACCATGGAAGTGCGGGATAAAAAACAGTTAGAGCGAGTCGTTAGCGCGTTCCGGCGTGTTCCAGGCGTGAGGGACATCGAGCGGGTACGTAGTGCGCCGTAGAGGACCCGCGACGGTTTGTGCGTATCGGTTCTGAATAGTATGCAAGAAGAATTGGATCAGGCTACGCTGGCTGACCCTGAGCATATCGCGATCTCAAAATCGGCAGGCATCAAGATTGACTGGCGAGACGGCCATCATAGCGACTATTCTCTGGCTTACCTTCGCGATGAATGCCCCTGCGCTACTTGCACAGGAGCGCATGGCACGGCGCCGCAGAAATCCAGTTACTCCAAACCCGATCTTTTCCCAATGTTTAAGCCCGCTCTCCGGATGGACTCCGTAGAACCGGTGGGACACTACGCAGTACGAATTCTCTGGAATGATGGGCACAATACGGGTATTTACTCTTTCGATCATCTGAGAAAGATATGCCCGTGCGCGGAGTGTGCCTCCACCGGCGAATTAGAGTAGGCGGAAACTCACTTCTATAGTGGCCTGAACAGCAACCGGACGGCCGCCTTTCAAACCCGGGCGGAACCGCCACTGAGTGACGGCCTGCACAGCTTTCTCGTCCAAACCGAGCCCTACGGGGCGAATCACTCGAATGTCACGCGGCAACCCGTGCTCATCGACAACCAGCGACAGCAGCACGGCTCCAGAGTATTTGGCTTTGCGTGCCTCCTCCGAGTACTCGGGTTCGGGCTTATAAATGGGTATGGGATTTGAGACATCACCACCAGCGTGGTAAACACCGCCTCCGGTTCCGCCGCCAGTGCCCGGGCCGTAGCCATCGCCACTCCCAGGTCCGATTCCTCCGCCTTTTCCGGTGCCGAAGCCGGTTGAGCCAGGGCCTCCAGAAAACGGCAGAGTCTTGGCGAGTGGGTCGCCGTAATTATCTGCGTTGATTTGCGGGGCTGGCGCGGTGATGGAGGGAACCATCGGTAGGACCGGCTTAGGAACGGCCGGCGTGGGAGGCACGAACTGCTTCAACGCCGGTTTGGGAGCTTCTCCCCGGCTAACAGGCTGCGGCATTCTTGTGCCGCCGCCGCCACCTCCGCTCATTTTATCTGCCGCAGGGGGCAGCTTGGGCCGAAATGCCGGGAGATAGATGATCTCGCCCGTTCTCTTTATTACGTTCCTTACGGGTGCCTGAAAGATCAGAAGCAGCAGCGCTATTACGCCAACGTGGATGAGAATGGATATTGCGCCCGATTTTTTTTCAGCCCCCTCATAGGCGCCCCAAATGTTCTTTACCTCGACCGGCTTTGAAGTGACCTCCAAGGGCGGAAGCTTCGGTGGGTGAATCAGTTCTCTGATATTGGTGACAAGCGACTTGTACCAGGGCTGTTCGATCGCGCTAATCCCGGCAATATCGAGGTCGTCGACAGGCTTGGAAGTGAGTTCCAGAGGCGGGAGTTTTGGAGGATTCAGCGCCTCTCGAATGCTGCCCACAATGGATTTGTACCAAGGCTCTTCCAGATCGGTCTTGAATAACCCGTCGAGGTGAGGGTCTGATTGAGCCACGTTCTGCTGCTCCATAACTTCTTTATCTACTTCATTGCTGATCACAGCACACTCCGCCTCTTAAGATGCGCGACGATCTTCCAGCACTTTTTGGACGTGATGCAAAAAACCACAGTTGCAGCAATTTATCCAGGGAATCCGCTCGACACCTTTAGTTTATCACTGTATAGCCGGCGCGCCGTCAACCAAAAATGTACGCGACTCGTGCCAAATTGTATCGAGCACATCGGTCAATTCATGTCCTGACTCAAGCCGTATAAGCCGAGCATTCGCATGAGTCTCGACAAACTCCGAAGAATATATAACGGGTACAACCGGATCATGGTTCCCGTGAAAGATAAGGGCCGGCTGAGCAAAGTGAGGAAAGGGCTCGAAGTGGCTGGCATCTTCAAGGAACTGGTACCGTAGCGGCAATTCGCGACCTGCCGCATGATGAAAGACGTGAATCAGGCCGCTTTCTCTCCAAGCCGCGACGCGCTCCGGACCGAGTTGATCCGTCCAGAGGCGGTGAAAATCGAAGGCGGGAGCGAGTAGGACGACTCTGTCGACTTCCGGATGGCGAGCGGCATACAGCGCTGCCAGGTACCCGCCCAAGCTTGATCCTATCAGGATGGTGGCGCTCTGGCACTCTGCTGCAGCCTGGATTACTCTGAGCTGAGCGCTAATCGTAAGCCGCTCGAAATCTCCTTCCGCGAGATCCGGAACGTTAACGATCAACCCTAAATCTCTAAGCCGTTCGCAGAAGAAATGGGCTTTTCGGGATTCAGGGCTGGAGGCAAAACCGTGCAGATAGACGATACGCAAACGCACCGGCAACATCTACATGGTAACGGCACGCTGGTAGCACCGGAAACTGATCTGCTAGAAATAGGAGGGATCGCGGTAGCATCAATTCTTTTATTGAAGAGAGCCGCAAACGACGCATAACTTCGTCCCATTTGTATCAATGATGTAGCTTAGAGTCTGGCCCGGCAGCTTCGCCGAGTGCCAGATGCGTTTGCGAGCACAGGAGAACAAGGAATGCCGGTAGCAGAAAAGGTAAAGCAAATCATCGTTGAACAGCTGGGAGTGGATGAAAACCAGGTTGACCCGAACGCATCCTTCGTAGATGACCTGGGTGCCGATTCACTGGACATTGTCGAGCTTGTGATGGCATTTGAAGAGGCCTTCGATATCGACATTCCGGACGAAGATGCCGAGAAGATCACAACAGTCAAGCAAGCTATTGACTACATCGAAGCTAAGAAAAAATAGTTGAGGCCGCAAGTTCCTTCCTTCCGCCATGAGCAGACGGAACGAACAGGGGAGAAACGTGCCGCGAAGAGTCGTTATCACGGGGATCGGTTTGTTGAGCTCAGTCGGTACGGGCACCGAGGAATGTTGGTCAGCGATTAAAAACGGTAAGAACGGCATCGGGCCGATTACCCAGTTTGACGCTTCAGAGTTCAGCTGCCGCATCGCAGGTGAAGTTAAGGACTTCGACCCGCTGCGTTATGTCGACAAGAGAGACGTCAAAAAGATGGGCCGGTTCATACAGTTCGCAATGGCGGCCACTGAATTTGCGGTTGCCTCTGCGCGCTTAGACGTATCCTCCGTCGACTCAGAGCGCCTTGGTGTCTATATCGGCAGCGGTATTGGCGGTTTTGAGGTAATCGAACGAGAGCACAAGATACTTCTCGAGCGTGGCCCAAGCCGGATTTCTCCATTTTTTATACCTTCCTGCATCGTGAACCTAGCCAGCGGCTACGTCTCAATCAGGTACGGCGCCAAGGGGCCAAATTCGGCGACCGCGACTGCGTGTACGACCAGCGCACACTCAATTGGTGATTCGTTCCGCTTGATACAGCATGGGGATGCGGACGTTATGATTTCCGGAGGCAGCGAAGCCTGTGTGACACCGATGGGTATCGGTGGCTTTGCGGCAATGCGGGCTCTCTCTACGCGGAACGATGAGCCCCAGAAAGCGTCCCGGCCCTGGGACAAGGAACGCGACGGCTTTGTGGTGGGAGAGGGTTCGGGCATTCTCATTTTGGAAGAACTGGACCATGCGAAGCGCCGAGGTGCTTCTGTGTTTGCGGAAATTATCGGGTACGGCATGAGCAGCGATGCGTTTCACATCACGTCGCCTCCAGATGACGGCGACGGGGCTTGTCGTGTTATGCGAAATGCGTTGCGCGATGCCAAGCTTGACACCTCAGAGGTGCAGTATGTAAACGCACATGGAACTTCGACCGGCGTTGGTGACAGGGCTGAAACCATCGCGTTAAAGCGCGCTTTTGGCCGGTATGCCGAGAACATCGCCGTAAGCTCGACAAAGTCAATGACAGGGCACGTGCTGGGCGGTGCAGGAGGGTTGGAGGCGGGAATCACCGTGCTTGCAATCCGTGACCAGATTGCGCCTCCGACAATCAATTACGAATTTCCTGATCCCGCATGCGACCTCGATTACGTTCCGAATCAGGCACGGCCCATGCAGATTCAGCACGCGCTCTCGAACAGCTTTGGATTCGGCGGCACAAATGGCTGCTTGATATTCAAACGCTTTGATGGCTGAGATCCTTCACTACTGACCCTGTCTGCCCTCCATCCTCGTGTTTTAAGGTGCGCGTTACGATAGAGATGCTTAGTGCGCCGCACCCCGGCGCCCGCAGTATTAAATGAAAATTATTGTTTCTGTCAAGCAGGTGCCCGCGCGCGATTCCACGCTCAGGGTGAACGCGGATAGCAAGTGGCTGGACGAGTCAGATCTTACATATGAGATGAATGAGCCGGATGCTTATGCGTTAGAAGAAGGGCTGCAATTAAGGGAAAAGCTGGGCGGAGAACTGATTGTTCTATGCTCCGGTCCCGAACGTGCGCTCCAAACTGTTCGTGAGGCGCTCGCTAAAGGCGCTGATCGCGCAATTTACGTGCAAGTTGAGGACGGGGGCATGCTGGATTCATTTGCCACCGCAAGGCTTCTCGCGCAAGCGATCGCCCCGGAATCACCGGATCTAATTTTGACGGGCTTGCAATCCGATGATTTGGGTTCCGGGCAAACCGGAGTTGCCGTGGCTGAATTGCTCGGGTTCTCGCACGCGACGATTGTCATGGAAGTGGAACCGCAAGGTGATACGATTCGCGTCAAGCGCGAGCTCGAAGATGGCTGGTTCCAGAACATTGTTCTGCCGCTTCCCGCCGTGCTCACGATTCAGTCCGGCATCAAGAAACTCCGGTATGCCACGCTGATGGGTATTAAAAAAGCAAAGACTAAGGATGTAAGGACCCTTTCTGCGTCGCAACTGGCTGCGGATTTAACCCCTGGGACGGTGATGGAACGTGTGTATCTGCCGCAACGCACGAAGCAGACGCAGATTTTTTCCGGCGAGCCAACGCAAGTGGCAAAGCAGCTGGTTGAGAAGCTAAAATTTGAGGCTCGACTTTTATGAGCGTGCTCGTAGTTCTCGAACACAGGGGCGGCGGCAAGTGGAACCGCATGTCGTTTGAGGCTCTTGAGGCGGCCCGAAGCATTGGAAAATCGCTTGCTCTGCCCGTGCAAGCCGCCATATTGGGCTCCGACATCGATCAGTTAGCAAGAGAGACGGTGACATACGATGTCTCGAAGGTATTTGCGCTGGATCACGCTCTGCTCGCACACTACACTCAAGAGGCGTACACTGCAGCGCTAGAGCAACTGATAAAGGCGGAGCGGCCTAAGGTGGTCGTTTTCCCCCATACGTATCAAGTGCGCGACTACGCGCCAAGGCTGGCAACCCGATTGGGGACGTCGCTGATCAGCGATGTCGTCGATCTGCGGGCGGATGGTGGTCAACTCACGCCAGTGCGGCAGCTTTTTCAGGGCAAGCTCAATGCTGATGTGCACGCGACGACTGATCCGCAGTTCATTTCCATTCAGGCTGGCGCCTATAGGGCAGCTGAGCGCGGCAACGGGAGTAACGCAGTCGAAAAATTCGCTGTGCAATTAGATGTATCCCAGATTCGCAGCAAACCGGAAGAGCCATTCCGGGAAGCGCAGCGCTCAGTCGATCTAAGCGGCGCAGGCGTAATAGTCTCGGTAGGGCGGGGAATCAAGGAAAAAGATAATTTGCCGGTAGTTGAAGCGCTCGCAGAGGCTCTGGGCGCGGAATTAGCCGCCTCACGGCCTATCTGCGATAACGGATGGCTGCCTATGGAGCGTCAGATAGGAAGCTCCGGCCAAACGGTGTCGCCGAAGATGTATGTTGCAGTAGGCATCTCTGGCGCGATTCAGCACCTTGTCGGTATGAAAGGTTCGAAGACGGTTGTGGCCATCAATAAGGACGAAAATGCGCCTATCTTCGAAGCCGCAGATTACGGTGTAGTCGGTGATCTATTCGAAATCGTTCCGGCTTTGGTTGCAGAGATCAAGAAAGCGAAAGCATAGGCGTTGGTGAAAACAGGGGGTGGGCGAAGCGGGCGCTGTATGTCCGTTGCGGCTTGCAGCGTATTCCTGCTCTTAATTACCAGCTGCAAGCGGTCGGTGTCGTCAAACGTAGCCGCGATTGTGAATGGACGGCCAGTGACTTACTCCGATTTGGATCGGGCAATCGCGGCGCAATTTCCCAACAGCAACCTCAAACCAAACGACGATCAGACAGTACAGCTGCGGCTGGATACCCTGCGCGCGCTAATTGATAACGAGATCATGCTGCAACGGGCAGAAAGGCAAGGCTTGCTTGCTTCCGATGCCGACGTAGAAGCCAAATTTAACGAACTTAAAGCGCCGTATACCCAAGAGCAATTTCAGAAGCTTTTGAACCAGCGGAAAATGAATGTGAACGATTTGAAGGCACAGATACGCCGTGACTTAAGCGTTCAGAAACTCTTCAATAAGGAAATCGGATCTCATATATCCATATCCGACGGCGACGTTGCGGCTTTTTACAACTCGAACAAAGCAACCTTCAATTTAGCCGAGAACCAAGTTCGACTAGCACAGATCCTGGTCACTGGGAACCCTGATCCGAACGTACACAATCTGAAGAACGACAAAGCACAAACGGACGAACAGGCGCGCAATAAGATTCAAATGCTTCAGCTGCGCGTGCGGCAGGGAGAGGATTTCGGCACGCTCGCGCAAAACTACTCGGAAGATGCATCAGCATCGAATGGCGGAGATTTGGGTTTTGTTCCGGAGTCAACGCTCGACAAGGCAAATCCAGAGCTAAGAACGCTGATTCTGGATATGACGCCCGGGCAAGTTTCGCAAGTGATCCATACGCCCGAAGGATATCGATTGATCAAACTGATATCAAAAGAGCCTGCCGGTCAAAGGGAACTGAGCGACCCACGAGTGCAGGAGAATATCCGGCGTGAGCTCTTTCAACGCAAGGACCAGCTCCTGAGATCGGCCTTTTATGAAGTAGCGCGAAGTGAAGCCAAAGTGACTAACTACTACGCGCAGTCCGTGCTGGCTAGCAGAGACAAAAAGTAGGGTTGCCCGGACTAGCGGCTGTTTTTGGCTTGTTTGTGCACCCGCTCCATGTATTCGCGCACGTATTGCTGATACATGAGCGGGATTTCATCGCGATTGATCTCGCCCCCCAAATCGGAGTGCTGACCGATGCGCTGGGAATCTTCGGTCTTTAAGCGCTGTTTCCCGGAAGATGTCTCCACGGTCACCTCTCCCGTCAGGTTTGCCGACCGTTTTCCGATGATTTCGGCCAGCTTGCCCATGGCCTGAAGTTGCTCGGCTTCTTTCAACTGTTTTTCGCCATCTTGACTTCCTATACCTGAATGAGCGTCGGAACCGTTTTTATCCGGTGACTGATCAGAGTTTCGTCCCTGTGATGCTTCCGTTTTTTCCTTAGTTTGACCTTGCTCTCCGCCTGCGGAACTGGCGTCATTGCGGGCACGCTCAGTTCCCCCGTTTGGGTTTTCACCTTGCTGTTTGTTTTTGGCACTAGATTGTTGTTCTGTTTTGCTCGCCTCCGCAGATCGTTCATTATTTTGAGCTGCCTTGTCCGAATTTTGCGCGGTCTTCATTTTGGCGAGGGCACTCGAAATAGCGTCTTTCATCTTTTCGAGGAGGCCGGAAGAGGAGGACTGATTTCCGGCGATGTCCGTGTTTCCATTTGAATCCGGTGTGCTTGGGTGCGCCTGCATCTCACGCGTTTCCCGGTCACGAGGATTGCGTCGCTGACTCACGCCCACGGCGGTCTCGGGATCGCCGTTGGCTACTTTCGGGTCCTCCTGAGATGCTGGGTCTGGAGTTGTCGATTGCTGACCGTTCGGAACAATGGGCTGTCGTTCTGCGCCGGCATCGCGTAAACGAGGCGCCTCACTGCGCTTATCGCCTCGGCCTTGCGGTGCTGGTTTGGCTGTTTGTGCCTCTTCATCGGCCGCACCCGGATCTTCCGCGAGCTGGTTTGGGGTAGAGAACGAGTGTTCGACACGCTCCCAGACAGAAGGGAAGCGAATCGGGATCAGGCTCTCCTTGAAGCTCAAATTCGTATGCGCGAAGTAGCGCGCGACGAACAGGACGAACATGGCGACACCCAGGACACCCGCTAGGGCCCAGACACGTTGTTTTCTAAATTGCGTTCCAAATGGGAACGCGCTTGTGAGGTCTACCGATGACGCAGATCGTTCCGCTTGCTCAATCTGAAACCGAGACACCGAATTATCCGCCTCGGTGCTTTGGGAGAGTAGAAACCAGGCTGTTGAAAGCGAATCGTTGAGCCCGACGCGTCTATCGACCAGTTGAGCGACGCGATACCGAGTCAGGATGCGAAAGCGGGTACGCACGACACTCACCGCGACAGCCGTAACACTGAGCAGCATCAGCCAGTGCCAATCCAGGATCTGCGTTCCAAGCAGCAGCATTAAAATGCCGCCTGCAAAAAAGACGGCAAGTGCGAATGCGAGTTGCTCCAGGGCGAGTAAGAGGAAGCAGCGACGCCAAGCTGATTGCACAACCGCTTCCACCCGATTTTCGTGACAGATGCAAGGCATGGGCATGCTCATCCGCTTACACGATTATTACCATCTGCAGGTCTGCCTACTGTGTCCGCTACCATAAATCGGTAAGTGAATGTTGCGTTTTGAGACGGCGGGAGAGTCGCACGGGGAGTGTCTGGTTGCTACTTTAACGGGTCTGCCCGCAGGTGTTCCCATCTCCATCGACTACCTCGACCGGCAGCTTTGGCGTCGGCAGCAGGGCTACGGACGCGGTGGCCGAATGAAGATCGAGACAGATCGCGTACACATCGTCTCTGGCGTGAGGCACTCACAAACAATTGGCTCTCCCATCGCCATCTTGATCGAAAATAAAGATTGGAAGAACTGGGCAGGCACGCTTCCCGTCCAATCTGAACACGCTGAGCCCGGGAAAGAGAAGCCCGTTTATCACCCGAGACCAGGACATGCTGATCTTGCGGGAGCTATCAAGTACAACTTAAAGGAGGCGCGCTATATACTCGAACGCGCGAGTGCTCGCGAAACAGCCGCTCGGGTGGCGGTTGGCGCACTCGCGAAGGCTTTCCTACAGCAGTTTGGGATCGAGGTGCTAAGCCATGTGATTGCAGTAGGAGCGGTGCGGCTCGGCCGTCCTGTTAACTGGGAGGAGATCGTCGCACTCAGCCAACGCGGGGAAGTTTTACTCGGATGTGTGGATTCAGAAATAGAACAGCAAATGAAGGAAGCAGTAGATCATGCGTACCGTACCGGAGATACCGTAGGCGGCATCTTCGAAGTGGTAGCACACGGCGTTCCGCCGGGCTTGGGTTCGCACATCACTTGGGACACGCGGCTTGACGGAAGGTTAGCGCAGGCCATCGTCTCCATACAGGCTGTGAAGGGCGTTGAGATTGGTTACGCGGCGGAAGGAGCAGCCGCGTACGGGTCAACCGTACAGGACACGATTCATTACGACAAACCGCGGCAGGAGTTCTACCGCGGCTCAAATCGGGCGGGGGGCTTGGAGGGCGGAATTACAAACGGGCAGAATCTTTTTGTGCGTGGTTTTCTAAAACCGATCTCAACCTTACGCCGGCCGCTCGAATCAGTCGATCTGCCGACCCGCGAACCGGCGCGCGCTGCTTATGAACGTAGCGATGTCGCGGTCGTTCCAGCAGCTGGCGTCATCGGAGAGGCGATGGTTGCGCTCGTGATCGCACAGGCCTTACTAGAGAAATTCGGTGGCGATTCACTTCCAGAGACCAAGCGGAATTTCGAAGCATACATGGCGCAGGTGAAGAATTATTGAGCGCTCAGGGCGAATGCCGGGTCGCCACAATGCGTGGGAACAGGTATTCGCCGCAGGAGTTTCACAGAACGGATAAATGATTCGAAAGATTCTTAAGTATGGCGCTTCGGTGCTCGAACAGGTGGCCGAGCCTGTAACGGATTTTGATATTCCCGAGCTGAAAGACTTGGTTGAAGACATGTGGGAAACCATGTACGCGGCGAAGGGTGTTGGGCTTGCGGCTCCGCAGATCGGATTCGGCAAGCGCGTATCCGTGATTGATATCAGTGCTGGCCAAGACGAAACGAAGAAGCTGGTGATTATCAACCCCGAGATCGTCCAAAACGAAGGCACGCAAACGGGTGAAGAAGGCTGCCTCAGTCTTCCTGGCTTTCGCGAGCCGGTGACACGAGCGAATGACGTCCTCGTGCGGGCGAAGAACGAGAGGGGTGAAGATATCGAACTTCGGGGTCAGGAGTTGCTTGCTCGAGCTTTCCAACATGAGATTGATCACTTGAACGGAATTCTGTTTATCAATCACCTCAGCGCGCTAAAACGAGACATCATCCGCCGAAAAATTAAGAAGCTCCAAAAAGCCGGTGAGTGGGACTAGAAAGGACTGGTTGCCATGCGCGTTGTCTTCTTAGGCACGCCAGCCTTCGCTCTCCCCTCGTTGAACGCTCTCATTTCCTCTGGGCATCAAATCGCGGCCGTGTTCACTCAACCCGACCGCCCAAAGGGCCGGGGCAAGCAGCTTGCCGAATCGCCTGTTAAGAGCGCCGCGCGCGCCGCGGGCCTGGCGATATATCAACCCGAGCGCATTCGAACGCCAGAAACCGTCGAACTACTGAAGACGCTCGCGGCGGATGTGATGGTGGTCATCGGTTATGGACAAATCATTCCGCAAGCGATCATCGATTTGCCGAAACACGGCATTCTCAACGTGCACGCATCTTTACTGCCGAAATATCGGGGCGCAGCTCCCATTCAATGGGCTATTGCGAATGGCGAAACGCAAACCGGCGTGATCATAATGCAGATCGATGCCGGTCTGGATACTGGAGATATGCTGCTGAAAGCCTCTGTCCCGATCGGAGCAGATGAAACTGCCCCCCAATTGAGCGCGCGGTTGGCAGCACTTGGGGCTGGGCTCCTGAGCGAAGTATTGCAGCAGATACGGACGGAGAGCATTCATCGAGAAAAACAGAACGAAGCAGAAGCCACATACGCGCCGGTGTTGAAAAAGGAGGACGGGTTGATCGATTGGTCGCGTCCAGCCCGCCAGATTTACGATCGTTTACGTGGGTTCGCGCCCTGGCCTGGTGCATATACGACCTATCGACGTCAGCAATTGCTCGTGCTGAGCGCGCAGATTACTGAAGGCTCGGGCGCCTCGCCCGGTACTCTACAAGCTGACAAGGGAAGATTATTTGCCGGTTGTGGACAGAACAGCTCGTTGGAGCTTCTTGAAGTGCAGCTAGGAGGGAAGAAACGCATCTCTGCACAAGCATTCGTTAACGGCTACCAGCCGGCACAGTGCGAGAGGTTGGGAGATTAGGTTGAAGCTTCCGTTGGGATATCGATACGCGGCGGCGTATGCCGGCATTCGTAGTCATCAGGCAGACGATATCGCCCTCATTGTTCCGGATACCGTTGCACATGCAGCAGCTGTTTTCACGGTCAATGTTGTACAAGCAGCGCCCATTCGGATAGCGAAAAGGCATCTGAAATCATCCAAAGGTAAAGTAGCGGCTCTTCTGATCAATGCGGGAAACGCAAATTGCGCAACACGAACGGGCGAGCGCGTTGCCCTAGCTTCCTGCAAAGTCGTTGCCAAGGCGCTCAATACGAAAGCTGAATACGTGATTCCGGCCTCGACGGGAGTGATCGGGGTCGAACTTGATTCGAATTTGTTAGTTGACGCGGTACCAAATCTGGTCTCACGTGTCTCTTCGGATGCATTCGAAGCCGTCGCGCGTGCCATTCTTACAACCGACACCAGGATGAAAGTGGCATCAGAAGAGACTCGCTTTGGCGGCAGGACAGTGCGGGTTGCGGGACTGACGAAGGGCGCTGGCATGATCCACCCAAATATGGCGACAACTCTGGGTTTTGTGATGACGGACGCGGAAATCGCTCCACAGTATCTTCATCAAATGCTTCGTGCAGCGGTCGATCGGACATACGGTTGCCTCACCGTTGATGGTGACATGTCGACCAACGACATGGTTGCGCTACTGGCGAACGGCGCATCTGGATTTAAGCCTAGCGAAAAAGAACGCGGAACGATTCAGGAGTTGATCACGTGCGTGATGGAGAGCCTTGCCCGGCAAATTGCTCTTGACGGCGAAGGTGCGCGCAAACTAATCGTTGTGCACTCAATTGGTTTCAAAAGTGAAGATGAAGCACGTAAGGCTGCGAGATCGGTCGCAAACTCATTGCTAGTTAAAACGGCGATTGCAGGCAACGACCCGAATTGGGGTCGAATCCTCTCCGCGGTCGGCTATTCCGGCGTCAGTTTCGATCCTTCGGATATGGATATCCATTTGCAAGAAGTTCCAGTATGCCGTGGCGGTGTCGCAGCAACCTTTGATGAAGCATCACTGAAAACAAAGCTCGATGAGCCAGAAGTGCGCATTCGCGTCGTCCTGAATGGAAAAGGTAGGGGCGAGGCGCGCTTCTTTACGTGCGATTTGACAGAAGGATATATCAAAATCAATGCCAGCTATCGGACATAGGTCGGCACATTGCGCACTGCGGCTTGCTGGTCTGGCACTTATGGGTCTGTCCGCCCGGCCACTATATGCAGATCGCCCGGGCGATGTGCTCAGGGCAATCAACCACGTTGCCCTTGCACTCGCCGATGACAACGCAACTGATGCGATGACGCCGTTCGACAAGTCTTTCGCGAAGTATGCCAAATTGCGCGATTATTTTTCCGGTCTCACAGACAGTTCGCAGCTAGTCAATGAAGTCGATATCATCGATCAGCAGGACGCCGGCAACCAGTCAAACGTAACCCTTCAATGGACACTAACCCTCATCAACAGGAGTACGCTCCAGTCGGAGCGTCGTAGTGCGGAGATACACGTTCGCCTCAACTTTGAAGGCGGGAAATGGAAGATCGTCGATTTCTCTCCTATCGATCTCTTTAATCCGCAGTCCAAGCAGCGACTGAGATAACTGAATGCCGTCTAACACGTCCAAATTCGGATGAATCGCTGGATTCTAGTGCTCATAGCATGGGTGGGCGTCATTTTCTTCTCATCCACTTCACTAGCTTCACAGTGGTGCGAACAGGGATTCCACTTCCTTTCGGCGCTGATGTTCAACCATTTACGACCCGAGGATTCATCTTATGGGTTGATCCATTTGTTGGCCGATAAGGGCGTTCACGTTAGTTTGTTTTTCGTGCTAGCTGTGTTGCTGTGGAAAATCCTGCCAAATGCCGAATGGAAGGTTGGCTGTATCCTGCTGCTCGGAGCAGGCGTGGGTTCAGCTAGTGAGTTCCTGCAGAGCTTTTTCCCAGGACGAGACCCAGCAGTCCGCGACGTGTTAATCAACATTGCGGGCACGGCAGTAGGCGTCGGAGCCTCCGTTGTATGGATTGAACGAAGATCCCGCGCCGAAGCACTTGTCTTAAAGTAGCCGACGCAGCTCTTCGTAGTTCTGGCGTGTGACCAGCTGAAACTCAGCGTGGAGCCGGGTGAACGCCTGGAGCTCTTCGAAAAGACTGGGCGGCGGAACGCGCGCTCCCGCAACGAATAGCCGTCCATCTTGCAACCCAAACGGCACTATGCCGAACTGCTCCTCAACACGAGCCGGTAGGGTTCGGAGACTCGCGCCTTTACACGTCGCGGGTCCACATGAGCGGATGGTACGCCAGATTGCAGGCTCATTGCTTTACAGAGGTCGTCATCAGAGATGATGCTATTCGTCAGCAGGAAATCGGCCAAATCTGCCTGTTCTGGGATTTCTTGTTGAATTTGCAGCCGCATCTCCTCAGATATGAATCCGGAACTCACTAGAACGTCTGTCAGCTCACGCCGGTGTAACAGCAAGGCGTCCCGGCTTGGGTATGCGTGCTCGGTTTTCAACCAGACAAGTGGTTCGCCGCGAAAACGAGCAATAGTGTAGCGCCATACAGCCCCGAAGGATGCGAGGCAATTCACCAAATTCGCGTGAAAAGAACGTAGTGGCACTCCCAGCGCGAAAACCAATCCGAAAATTCTCTCCACGCATGTCATGCGAATTCCCAGGCGCAAACACTGCAGCACCAGCGTCAGGAAGCACAAGACAACTACCTTGGGATTTGACACCGCAAATGCCCAGGGCCGGTGTGTGGCGGCGCTCGCAATCAAATCCGTAAGCCCAAGTGTAAACAGCAGGTTTGTCAAGAGTGTCAGCGGGTTCGTAATTAAGCCCTTACGGTCGCGCCAGAACCAATATCGCGTGCGCCAAGATCCGCGCCACCCACTTCGCTCCCAACACTGCAAAGCGATTCCCATCACCCATCGAGTCCGCTGCTTAATCGCCGAACGAACCCTGCGCGGAAAGTACTCGCGAGTCGCTACCCAACCTCGATCATCGTGCCGCAGTGGCGCAAACAACTGCGCATATCCGCACTCATGTACATGAACACCGATTTCGTAGTCCTCTGTCAGACTCGCCGGATCGAAAACCCTATTGCCGCGTTCGCGTGCCAGCTCATCGAGGATTCCTCGTGCAAAGCCAGTTCCTACCCCGTTCGATGGAATGAAGGAACGGCTAAGTTGCCTTGCAGGCATGTCGATGGTCTGATATTCAGCGAACTCGTCGCAGTAAATGCCATGCGTAAAATCTTGGACCGGAGTCGTAAGGGGAAGCACCGGTATCTGCACCATCGCGTAGGTTGCCCGCGCTCGATTGATCAACCCAAGTGCCGCCGGATGAATCAAATCTTCCGCATCGTGCAAAACGACCGTGTCGAAGGCGACGCCGTGTTCCTCCTCATACAGCAACATTCGTTGATAGATCCAATTCAGGCAGTCTGCCTTCGATGTGGGACCCGGGTGTGGACAAGCTGCTACATGGACGTTGCGATATGACTCCGCGAGATCGCCTGCCGCCGCCAGTGTCGATTCGTCGTTCGGGTACGCGCCAATAAAGAAATCGAAATTGCTATAACAGATCGCAGCCAGGTTATGGCGAATCATCTTTCCTATGACACCCGATTCCTTCCAGCAGGGGACAAAGATCGCGATCCGTCGCTCTTGTTTGAGAAGGTCGCCCAGGGAAGGATCCGGGGCTGCCGGTCTGTTCACAAACCGGTGTCCCAGGCAGATGATTAAAGGGACAAGATCATCGAGGCCGCTCAGCAGCAGCAGAACCGCGAGTAACCCTAAGATCGACGGCCAGACGGAAGAGAATGCGGCCAACCACAAAAGAGACACTAGTCCTCACTAGCGGAAGTGCATGATGCGGCGGTCGATTCGCACAATTTCGCAGACTTTTTCGTTCTCAAACGCACTCCTTGGGTTGACCGGCAAATCAACCGAACGATCCGATTTCGTGTCCTTCAATCAACTCGTTCAGGAGCTGATAAGCGGTACCGTGCAGCGCCATGTGTTTACCCAATGGGAATTGGAGCTGCTATTGGATCTGCAGACTTGCCCCGTTCGCAAATGCGCCAGGGCCGATATGTTGCGGCGTTACTTGAAAGCCGTGCAGCAGCGCTTCACCGGCGACGCATCTTCCTTATTGCGCCTCTCCGCGTTTGTTGAGCAGGAGAGCCGCCACCGAACATCACCACAGTCGGTCACTCGAGCTGAAGCAGCCGTTGGAGCGCGTTCTACACAATCAAATTAGTCACTGCCTGTTGCGCAACATAATCAAAGATCCCTAGCGACGCTGGGCTATCCTCAAAGTAACGACATCGAGGAGATTTGCAATGGCTGTGACAACCGGTTCAAGCCCGGCGACTGAACGCAAAGTATTTTGCGTCAAGCTGCAAAAAGAGTTACCCGGCTTGGATGAAGTTCCATTTGATGGTCACCCTCTGGGGCAACGCATCTATGAAAATGTCTCGAAAGAGGCATGGAGGATGTGGGTTGAGCAAATGAAGATGATCATGAACGAATACCGGCTAAATTTAGGTACTCCGGAAGCACAGGAATTTCTGCTGAAACAGATGGAAGAGTATTTCTTTGGCGAAGGCGCCGCTCATCCGCCCGGTTATGTCGCCCCGGGCCACTGACCAGCGAAACCTTCGACTGAACGTTTACCGGTTCTCGTACGTCGTCTGAATTTGAAGCTCAGGATCATTCTTTCTGTTTTCCTCGCGCTCACCTGCTCGATGGCAGCGGATACGGTGGCTGCGCGGCTGGCGCGAGCAGCGCGAAAAGCTCAGAATTCGGGGCAATTGGTTCGCGCGTATCTTCTTTTCGCGGAAGCCGCCGCCCGGGAGCCGCGGAACCCCACTTACCGGGCGGACCGAGACGCACTAGCACCTACCGCCCAACTACTCACAAAGGCCCATCTGGAAACCACTAATGTTTCCGCTGAGATCAAGGCCGCAGAAAATGCCCCTGATCAGCGCGCTCCGGAGTCGGCGATCGAAGCTGACTTTAACACAGTGTTGGATCAGGCTAAAACTCTACAGCCGCTTCCCCGCCTGAAGCCAAACTCGTCGGTCCACGACTTCGACCTCCGGGGTGACGAAAAGCTTCTGTTTCAGGATGTTGTTAGACCCTACGGCATTCGTGCTGTTTGGGATTCCGAACTGCAGCCGCAGACGGATCTCCGCTTTCACATCGATCAAGCTGATTTTCGCACTGCGATGGCGGCGCTTACGGCTGCCACCAACACCTTTGTATTTCCGATTGATGAGCAAGCCGTCTTCTTCGCTCGAGACACACCGGCAAAGAGGAGTCAACTCGAACCGACGATTCTGTTAACCATCCCGCTGCCCAACGTGGTCGATCCGAAAGATCTCGCTGAAGCTGCAAACGCTGTACGTGGCGCTCTGAATCTTCGCGCTATGGCCTTTGATGTCGGGAGTCGGATGGTGATCGTGCGGGACCACGCGTCGCGCGCCCGAATTGCTAGATCACTGCTGGAAGCTTTGCTTCTGCCTCGAGCACAGGTCTCAATAGAAGTGCAATTGCTGACGGTCGATTCTGACCGAAGCTACCACTACGGCGTGTCTTTGCCGACCACGTTTCAGCTCATAAACTTCGGGCACATCGGCGGACTCCGGACAATACTGCCAACCGTAACCAATGCTATGAACTTTTTTTTCTTCGGCGGTGGGGCTACACTTTTCGGCCTTGGCTTAACTGATGCCACAATCTTTGCTACGTACTCGAAATCCTTCGCTACCAATCTTTATAACGCGAGCGTGATAGTCGGGAACGGTCAAACGGCCAATTTCCACGTCGGCGACAAATTTCCTATTCCGCAGTCGCTGAATACGGGATTCCAACAAGCAGGTGGGTCCATTTATAACCCGATCGGCGAGGTTACGCTCGAGGATCTTGGGCTTGTTCTCAAGCTAACCCCGCACGTGAATGGTGAAAGCGATGTGGGACTAGATGTTGAAGCGGAATACAAAGCGCTTGGCACGCTTACCATCAATACTGTGCCAAGCATTACCCAGCGCCAATTCAAGGGGAGCGTGATGTTGCGCGAAGGGCAATGGGCGGTTATCGCCGGCATTGACGAGAACACAAATACGATTACCCGAAACGGCCTTATTGGACTGTCTCAAATACCCGGACTGAATCAGATTCTTAGTGAAAACACGCGTGATGATAAAGGTGAACACACGTTGATCGTTATCAAACCCACGATCACCCGTCTCCCCATGTCGGGCCTCATTAGCCCGCAGTACTTGCTCGGGCCTGTCGGTGGCATAAGAGTGCTGCTATAACTCGTAGCGTCTGGGATACCCCTCTGGTATCGTCTCTAGCATGTCAACCATGCGCGACGAGATCCGGCAACAGCCGGCTGCAATCGAGCGCACCCTTAAAGCCGAGTGGCGTCGTGCCGAAAAGCTGCGGCGCCATTTTGAAAAAAATCCGGCCCGCCTAGTGGTCCTCGCCGCACGCGGCACTTCGGATAACGCTGCGCAATTCGGCCGTTACTTGCTCGAAATTTCAACTGGTATTCCAGTCTCTCTTGCTGCACCTTCGGTTTCCACTCTCTACCATTCGCGAATTAACTTCAGTCAGGCCGTCGTCGTAGCCATCTCGCAATCAGGTGAGTCGACAGATACGAACATCGTCCTTGAGCGAGCAAAAGCCGCCGATGCTTTCACAATAGGAATAACGAACGAGAGCGAAAGCACTCTGGCGCGAATAGCGGATGACGCCTTTCTCGTGCGTGCCGGTAAAGAAAAGAGCGTCGCCGCCACGAAGACCTATACCGGCCAACTTACCTGTTTGTACCTGCTCGCATACGCGCTCGGCGCTCCGATTAAACTACAGCACCTCCAACGCGTGTCTGACTGGAGTGCGGCCGCCCTGGAGCTAGAACGCGAGATCGCTGGGCGCGCCGAACGCTACTGCTTCATGCGACACGCCGTTTGTGTGGGCCGCGGCCTCAATTATTCAAATTCTTTCGAATTTGCTCTTAAGCTGATGGAGACGTGCTATGTTGTCGCGGAACGTTTTTCCTCCGCAGATTTGCTGCATGGACCCATTGCCATGCTCGAGGCCTCTTTCCCAGCGTTTCTGTTCTGTCCATCTGGGGTCACTTGGAAGCCCATGTGCGAGTTAGTCGAGAAATTAAAGACAATCCGGGCCGAGACGCTTCTCATTACGGACCGGGCCAATAAAGAAGTTCACGCATTGAGAGGTCTTACACAAGAGCCGTTAACAATTCCCGCCGCTCTCGCCACGAAAACAGTCGATCCCGAAGAGCTCTACACACCCATTCCCTATATTGTTCCGGCGCAGCTTTTCGCAGCGAGTCTCGCCGAAGTGAAGCGGCTCGATCCTGATCGCCCGCGGACACTCAGCAAGGTAACCCAGACGCTGTGATGTGTGCACGGCGACAACTCGAGTTATTTGCGTGCGCCGCGGGTGGTTCCTTTTAGCGCGGATTGCCGCCGCTTTTTCTCTGCCCGCTTCGGCTTCACGATCCGAAACGTTCCACTACCAAGGTACTCAGCTTCGTAGATTTTTTCCTTCTGCTCAATCTTGGATGACGCGGCGTGCGTAATCTTGCTGACTGAATTGCCCGTCTTTTTTGCCATAACAGTTCCTCACGTTCGAAGGTATAGTTTAGCTAATCTTGATCGGAACTTCGGGTCTGGCGCTCAAAAGGTACAACGCGTCAGATATGTGATACATTCCGGTTGTGACTTGCACTAGCTTTGGAGTCTCAATGCATAGCTTCACTCAATTTGCTTCCTCCTGTTACAAACGTGCGCTTGTCAGATTTGTTAAATCTGCGGCTCTGCCGTTGTCGGCAGTTTTGCTGTGTGCTTACCCAGCGATAGCTCAGGGCACCTTTGGAGGAACGGGCGACATTCGCGTTTATGGCGATTTTGATGGCGATGGAAAGCTTGATTACGCATTCTTCCGACCATCGACTGGTGTTTGGTATGTCCGATTTTTCCAGGCGCCCAACACTTTGCAAACCTTGCAATTTGGCCTTCCAGGTGACATTCCCGTCCCGGCTGACTATGACGGCGATGGCATCACTGACTATGCTGTCTTTCGGCCCTCTACCGCAACCTGGTGGATTAACCCCATTCACACAGCAGCATACTCAGTGCAATTTGGCCTGCCTGGTGATATTCCCCTCGTCGGCAGCTATGATGCAGCCTTATGCGTAACCCCTGGGGTTCCTGCCGGGTGTCTCACGCCGCCCGCTGGTCCGAAGGCCAGCTTCGCAGTTTGGCGACCGTCCAACAGCACGTGGTACATAAAGCAGAATAATACCGTCGGTGCGCCGGTGACTATAAAGCAGTGGGGCTTGGCCAGTGATGTTCCTTTAACTGGCGATTGGGACGGCGACGGAAAGCTAGACGTAGCAGTTTGGCGACCTTCAAATGGTTACTTTTACATCGTTCCGAGCGCCACTCCCACGACCCCCATTATTAAGCAATTTGGTAGAGCGGGTGATATTCCTCTCCCTGCGAACTACGACTTGAACACCGCTGGAAAGACGGGTTATGGCGTCTTTCGCCCGACTGAGGGCAATATGTATTTTCAGCTGGTCACTAATCCGAACCCCTTTTCACAGGGCTGGGGTCCCCCTATCGGCGGTCCCCCGACTAGTCTTATTACCAACCAAATCAGCCTTTGTGACGTCGGGAAAAGCATCTACCTCCGTATGGAAGGTGACTTTGACGGAGATGGACTGGCCGACTTTGCTTTCTTTAGGCCTAAGGACGGCGAATGGTACATAGTGCCTAGCAGTAACCCACACACAGCTTACCTACAACAGTGGGGCTTGCCGGGTGACATCCCTGTACCGGCCGACTACGACCATGACGGAAGAACCGATATTGCAGTCTGGCGACCCTCGAACGCTGTCTTCTACATTGTTCCGAGCTCGGGGCCTCCGCCCATCACCAAAAACCCCGCAGCCGCCTATAGCCAACAGTTTGGACTTCCCGGCGATATTCCTGTGACTGGGGATTTCAACGGTGATGGTATCGCGGACTTCGCTGTTTGGCGACCGTCGAACGCTGTGTGGTATGTCCTACCGAACACCGGGACTACAGTGAATCCGGGTCCTCCGTTGATCCAGCAATTAGGGCTGCCTGGCGATATCCCCGTGCCCGGTGACTTTGATGGCGATCACAAGACCGACTACGCGGTGTGGCGTCCTGCAAGTGGTGTTTGGTACGTCATGCAGAGCAGCACCTCAACTATACTTACGAAGGCTTGGGGTGCCACTAATGATCTACCCGTGCCAGGCGATTTTAATGGCGACCATAAGACCGATTTCGCCATTTTACGTCCATCCTCCGCCAGTTGGATGATCAGTCCTAGCGGCGGCGGAGCTGCACTTACAATTCCGCTCGGGGTTGCGCAAAATGAGGTAATTTATGCGCGGCCGCCTCTAACTGCCTCGTTCATCACTCCCGATTTGCGCGGAAATTTTGACACTGCGTTCTTCGGAGAAGGCGACGCACCTATCTCTTGCGACGCGCACTAACTGTACTGCGCCAGAAATGGCCGTTCCATCGAAGGCCGACGCTTAAGCGTCGGCCTTCTTCATCTTAAGTTGCCCTCTGCTCCTCGCATTGACCCCCGACATTCATCACAGCGACTCCGCACGCAAAGACCTTTCCTGCTGCTCTGTGGTACGGTCCTGCTGCTCGCGGCCGGTCTCGTGGTCTATTCCCAGACCATGGCTTTCTCCTTGGATGAAGGCTTCCACCTGCTCGCAGCGCAGTTGATCAATCGCGGCAGGACACTGTATCTGGATTTCTGTTTTCCCCAGCCGCCTCTTAACGTTTACTGGAACGCAGCTTGGATGCGAACCTTTCCGGATACTTGGCGTATTCCGCACCTGTTGGCTGCGATGCTGGTCGCCGGCGCCGCGATGCTAGCCGGTGACTTCACATTTGCGCATCTACCCATCCCCAAGTGGCGCCTGAGCGGCGCTCTGGTAACAGCATTCCTGGTTGCCGTCAACGTGCCGGTGGTTCAGTTCGGCAGCCTGCAGGCTTACGGAATGTGCTTGTTTCTGATGGTTGCCGCATTTCGAGTCTCCGTTTTAGGTGTGGACCATAAGGGATTCTTAGTCCCGTTCTTGGCGGGTCTCTTGGCTGGAGCCGCGGCTGCTTCTTCTCTATTGACCGCACCCCTCGCTCCCGTGCTCCTCGTTTGGATGTTGATTTATAACCGTATCGGAACTCGATTCGCCAAGTCCGTGGCCTTCTTACTAGGAGCGGGCATCCCATTCTTGCCCGTGCTGCGGCTTTTCGCCGAAGCTCCGCGAGTGGTGTTCTTTAACCTGATCGAATATCAGCTTTTGTACCGTCGAGTGCGCTGGGCAGGAGCAACGCCTCATGATATCGACGTCCTGACTTCCTGGATCAACTCCTCCCAGGCTCTTCTCCTCGGAGCCCTCGCTGTCGCGGGCATACTGTTCATTCGATCCGCAAACGATTGGGAACCCCGCCGCCGGGCAGAACTTTTCCTCTCGGCTTGGCTGGCCCTGGCCTTGACTACGTACCTTGCACTAACCCATCCGACTTTTGAGCGCTACTTCCTTCTTGCCGTTCCTTTTTTCGCCATTGAGGCACCGGTCGGACTCTACGCAATTGCTTCTCGTTTGGGAAATCCGGACCGGCCGCTATGGCCTGCAGCTCTGCTGATTATCTTATTTTGCTTAGGGCTCGCAAAAACGCTGTATGACAGTCGCCATTCCTACCAATGGCAGGACTATGAAAAGATCGCCGCGAAGGTCGACGAAGTCACACCTCCGGGCGCAAGCTTATGGGCGGATGAGGTGATTTATTTTCTTACCCGGCGCCCGCCTCCCCCGGGCATGGAGTTCTCCTATTCTCATAAACTGGAATTGGTTCCGTCCGTTGCGGCATCGCTGCACATCGTTTCGCAACGTGAGCTGGACCGCAGCATCAAGGCGGGTGCCTTCTCGACAATCGCCACTTGCGCTGATGACGAGAAAATCGAGCAGCTCGGCTTGGAGCGACTTTATGCCCATCAGGCCGAAGTATCGGATTGCCTGGTCTTTTGGGGAATACGGAAGCCCGGCAACTCCCCGAAATGACTCAGGGGCTTGAAGCGGTCGATTCGAACTTGGCACTGACGCCTAGCCCGCTATTGCGAGCCATTCTAGTGCTATGATGGCCGCCTTACGATATGACCTCTAAGACTGCTCACTGGCTGTGGGGCGTGGCGGTTGTTGTCTTTTTGGGTGCAGCTCTTCACGCACAGATTAAACGCCAGCCTCTAGGCATAGACGATCTCTTCAGTTACACCGAAATTCGTTCGGCAAGACTGGCACCCGATGGCAGCGCTGCTGTCATCGCGACGTCCCGGCCGGATTGGAAGCACGACCGGTTCCGTGACGATCTCTGGTTGTGGCGAGAAGGTCAGGATTCGTTGCTGCCGCTAGCTCAATCCGGCCACGATCCTGAATGGTCGCCGGACGGCAAATACATCGCCTTCCTTTCCAGCCGGCCTGTTGCTGCCGACACCCCTGAGGATGCTAAGACCCCCGAAGACACTAAAGCCGATGATGAAAAACAAGTCGGACGTGTCTGGGTAATATCCGTGAATGGCGGCGGTGCGTTTCCACTTTACAGCGCTCGGCTCAAGGCGCACACGCTTGCGTGGGCGGCGGATAGCACCGCAGTTCTTTTTAGCGCTCCTGAACCGCTGCCAAAGCCCAAACAAGAGCTAGAACACCGCGAATGGAAGGATGTAGAACGCTGGCGCGACCAGGAAAGGGGCGACCTGCTACTCGAGATTCGGCTCAAAGACGCCATGCCCGCGCCGAAGCCGTTCTCGATACCCGACAGTCGCAATGCCGAAGTGGAAGCCGAGGCCGCGAAAACTGCTGTCAGCCGTAGCGATCTGGCCGATGTCAGCCAAACCGTTCCCAAGTGTGCTCGGATCATCACCCGCAGCAAATTCGCGATTGGTGAAGTCGCAGTTCCTAGGGCTGGTGCCGAAATCGCATTTCTAACAAACTCCATCTCAGGCAGATTAGAGCATCTCAATGCGTACGACATCTATCTCGTCGCGAACAACGCAGCGCACGAAAGTCCCGCCAGGCAGTTGACCCATAACGAAGCGCTCGAACGCGAGCTGGGCTGGAGTCCGGACGGGAAGCAGTTGTATTTTGGCGTTTTCGCTGGGAGCGGCAGTCTTGAAGGCAAATACCGAGACACCCAAGGACGGGTCTATTCTTTACAGGTCGGGAGCGGGAAGATTCGCCGCCTAGGTGCAGAGTTCGGTGGTTCCTGGACCGAGTACACCTGCACTGGCGAGGGGAAAGTGTTTGGCTTGGGACAGGTCGGTACCGAGGTCCAGCCTTATCTACTGACCGAGCCACGAGCCAGTAAACTCGGCGGGGCGTCTGGTACGTACGAAGGATTCACTACCGCCGAGCGCAGTCCAAAAATACTGTTTCGCCATTCAGGTATCGATGAACCAACCGAGCTCTATTTGGCGTCCGACGCTTACCACCTTACGTCTGCGAAGGCTGTTACAAGCCTGAACAGCCTTTTTACCCAGCGTGACCTTCCTGCGTGGAAGACATACCGCTGGACCGCTGATGACGGAAAATCCATCGAAGGAGTCTTGCTGTATCCGCCGGGTAAAGTCGACGCCCACCATCTGCGTATGTTGACGCTTATCCATGGAGGTCCTGCCGATGCCGACGGAAATCACTTCGGTGCGGATTGGTATAACTGGGCAATACTCGCCGCGGCGAGCGGCTGGATGGTTTTTGAGCCAAACTACCGCGGATCATCGGGCTATGGGGATGATTTCATGACGGAAATTTCGCCACATATCGTCTCCCGCCCCGGAAAAGACATACTCGCCGGCGTAGATGCTCTGGTCAAAGGCGGCATCGCGGATCCTGATCACCTCGCCATCGGCGGATACAGCTATGGCGGCTACATGACGAATTGGCTGATTACGCAAACCACGCGCTTCCGCTCGGCTGTATCCGGGGCCGGAGCTGTTGAGCACGCGTCCAACTGGGGCAATGATGACGAGACGTTTGACGACGCTTGGTATTTGGGCGGAACGCCCTGGCAGAACCCTGAAATATATCAGCAAGAAGCGGCGCTTTTTCAGTTCGAGAAGGTCAAAACGCCCGTCCACGACGTCATGGGCTCAGACGACATCCGCGTAAGCTCATCGCAAGGATACCTGCTGGAGCGGGCGCTTGATGCCGTTGGTATCCCGCATACTCTCCTCATCTTTCCCGGAGAGGGTCATGATTTAGGCAAGAATCCCTGGCACGGGTACATCAAGGTTCGCGAAGAGCTCAAATGGATGGAAAAGTACGACCAAGGCCCGACTTTGCGCTAACCGCGAGTCGGAGATCGCCTACTTAGCAGCCTTACTCACAGCATTCGGGCGACCGGCCGGGATTTCGTCAGTATTCCCAGAGGGGTATGAGCTGGCACTCCGCGGTAAATTTCCAGGACCGCGCGAACTCCCGGGAACGCGTGCGTTCTGGTCTCACCCCGAGTACCTGGAAGGTTGTGCCGGTGCGTCGAAACTTTGACCCGATCCGTGGTGCTTCCATACGAGACGCGCCGTAGAACACGAACTCTCGATACAAAGCAGCGGGCGAAACTGCCGGCTTGGGGGTTGCCAAGCTAGGCGCGGGCGAAGGACTTTCTTCCATATCTCGTTACTCCCTCTAAAAACGCGAAGTCACGTGTCCCAAAAGCTCACGTTCCCACGAATCTGTACGGCCGATCCGTTGAAATTCAATAGGCCAGATTTTTACCTGCTATAGACTCAAGGTGTTAACAGACCCTTAACCTTCTCAGGACATTCTGGTGAGAATATGGACACGGCCTTTACAGCCGCCTCGCATTCTCGCTGAGTTAAGATCTGAGTGGGTTAGGTAACTCACAAACCGAAGAAAGACCATGGCGACAACTGTGATTGGGACTCGCGAAACGCAACCCGCGCGCTTCTGGGACTCGACAAACGGGCAAAAGGTGGTGATGGCGCTTACGGGCGCAATCCTGTTTCTGTTCGTCATCGGACACATGCTGGGCAATTTGCAGGTCTTTGAAGGCCCCGACAAGCTCAACAGCTATGGGCGCTTCCTGCACGATGTCCCTGAAATTCTCTGGGCCGTACGCATAGGGCTGGTGGCCTCTGTCATCCTGCACATCTGGTCTTCGGTGAAACTGGCTGCCCGCAGGTTAAAGGCTCGCCCGGTCGGCTATTCGAAAAAGGAAAACATAGCATCGACTTACGCGTCTCGCACCATGTACTGGAGCGGTCCTATCATCCTGGCGTTTGTAATCTATCACCTACTACACCTAACCGCCGGGATGGTGCATCCAGGGTTTGATTTCGTTGAGGGTGACGTCTACCACAACGTGGTAGCCGGCTTTCAGGTCTGGTATGTGTCGGCCTGGTACATCTTCTCGATGCTTCTTCTCGGCTTTCACTTAAGGCATGGGGCTTGGAGCATGTTTCAATCGGTCGGCATCAACCATCCGAGGCATACCCCAATACTCAAGAAGGCGGCAGCCGTGTTGGCGGTCCTAATCGTGCTCGGTTACATCTCGATTCCGCTGAGCATCCTGCTCGGCTTAGTGAAGTAATGCAACTTGACGCGAAAATCCCCTCCGGTCCGATCGAAGGCGCATGGGATAAGGCGCGCTTCGAAATGAAGCTGGTCAATCCGGCGAATAAACGTAGACATTCCATCATCGTTGTTGGATCGGGCCTTGCTGGGGCTTCTGCTGCAGCGACGCTTGGGGAACTCGGCTACAACGTTAGTTGCTTTTGCTTTCAGGATTCTCCGCGCCGCGCCCACTCGATTGCAGCCCAAGGCGGCATCAACGCGGCTAAGAACTATCAGAACGACGGAGACAGCATCTATCGGCTGTTTTACGACACCGTAAAGGGTGGCGACTTTCGTTCACGCGAGGCGAACGTCTATCGGTTAGCGCAGATTAGTGTTGACATCATCGATCAGTGTGTTGCACAAGGCGTGCCGTTCGCCCGCGAATACGGCGGGACCCTGACAAATCGATCTTTCGGCGGCGCTCAGGTGTCCCGGACGTTTTATGCGCGTGGGCAGACTGGACAGCAGCTTCTCCTCGGCGCTTACCAAGCGCTTGAAAGACAAGTACAGGCCGGTACGGTCAATATGTATGCGCGTACCGAAATGCTTGATCTGATCGTGATTGATGGCCGTGCGCGCGGTATCGTCGCTCGCAATCTCGTGACGGGCGACATTCACACCCATCTTGCTGATGCAGTCATCCTTGCTACCGGCGGCTATGGCAATGTTTACTATCTGTCGACGAATGCGAAAGGTTCGAACGTAACGGCTATCTGGCGAGCGCACAAGCGCGGCGCGCTTTTTGCGAACCCATCTTTCACCCAGATTCACCCCACGTGTATCCCCGTTTCGGGTGAATATCAATCAAAACTCACGCTGATGAGCGAGTCGCTTCGCAACGATGGCCGCATTTGGGTGCCCAAAGAAAAGGGCGATAAACGTCCTCCGAATCAAATCCCCGAGGACGAACGTGATTACTATCTGGAGCGCCGCTACCCCAGCTTTGGCAATCTCGTGCCGCGTGATGTGGCCTCTCGCAATGCAAAATACGTGTGCGATGAAGGTCGCGGAGTTGGCGAAACTGGCTTGGGCGTCTACCTGGACTTTGCTGATGCAATCAAGCGCCTTGGCCGCAACACCATTGAAGAGCGCTATGGCAACCTTTTCGACATGTACCAGCGCATTACGGACGAAGATCCTTACAAGGTCCCTATGCGCATCTATCCCGCTATCCATTACACAATGGGCGGCTTGTGGGTCGATTAC
>JBJMGM010000021.1:0-11220 GCA_045807905.1 Bryobacteraceae bacterium
GATGTTTCTTGGCGATTGGGCTGAAAGGATATCCGCGATGAGCTATATGCGGACGCAACTTCAAAATGAGTGCTCGAAGGCTTTGCAGCGGTACGTTGATCTCATGAAAGAGGGTGATCACTTCCTAGGCCAAGTCGGAGAGGTATGATCCTGAACGATCATCGAGATAGAATCTTTTCGCACCGGAAGAAAGAAGTGCAGGCGCACACTGCCCATACAGAGGCACAAAGGCGGTTATGGCGATTCTTGATCGATTCAAGGCCAGAGTTGCCTAGCTCACAGCGCAGCTTCCTCTGACGGCACCCTCCTAGCCCGTATCCCCGCTAAGACAACGGTACCGGCAGTCCGCGAACATACTGAAGAACAATCTGCACCGAGTTTGGCTTCAACACCGTCCCGCCGGACAGGCGTGGCGTTTCGCGGAAGCAGAGAAAAAGCCTAATCGTTTCGCCGGTTGGATGCGGATTACGAAGGAAATTCCGCGGGTGGCTACGGCGCACTCCGGATAGGTGAGATTTAAGGGCTGATCAGGCGAGTGGCACGATGATAAATAGATCCGTGGCGATGCCGGCGTCCGGTGCTGGAATCCTCGCAGCGGTTCCTGTGAAACGTGCAATCGTGCCCGACATCTTACGTCGTTAGGAAGTCTTGACGATGTTCAGAAAACGACGGAACCTCTCGATCTCTGCTTCGAGCTCCCTCCGAAACTCCGTTGCTTTCGGTTCTCCGTTCACAAAACCGGGTTCGATTCTAAGTTGGTGTTCTGGATTTGAGACATTTACCCATCCGATCACATCGTCTTCCCACAAGAGCGGCATCGCATAGTATCCGAGCTTCCTCTTTGCCGCCGGCGTGTACGCTTCGAAGCGGTACGACCAGCCCCACAGGTATTCGAACCGACGTCGATCCCAAACAACCGGATCAAACGGAGCGAGGAAGTGCACCATTGTCGCCGGTTTTCTTTGTGTTACGCGATTGACTGGCCAGACATACCGGATTCCGTCCACGGTCGCGCTAGCCAGTTCCCCAGAATCGATGAGCTTTGCTATTTCCGCGCGGCCTGTCTTGAGGAAAGGCGCGGCACGCGCGGCCTGCTGTATCGCTATTCGCAAACTCCGGTCCGGCAAAGGCGCCAGGATTTGGGCGATTAACAAAATCAGTTTTCGAACGCGCTCTCCGGGTTCGATCTGCTCGTATTTCCCAGATGCGGGCTCGTACAAACGAATTCCATTTTCACGCCTTGCGATCCGCAACAGCCCGCGGTAGTGCAGCCTTTCAAGCACGCGAGTCGTTGACTTCGAATAACCTCCCCACGCATTAACCTCCCTTTTGCGCCCGAGATATGCTTCGAGCTCGCGCGGGTGAAGCTGTTTGTGCGCTGAAACGATCCTAAGAACCTGCGCTTCGTCCGGCGTAAGTTTCGCCTGAATTCTCGGGTGTAGCAATCGCCACGTGGATTGCGGCATAAAACCATACGCGTACAGAACATCTTCCTCGATATTCAGAGACGGATAGTGTCTCTCAAGATCTCCGGCCCTGTAGTTGCGAACGCGATGCCGAAGGATCAGGTCCTGAGCTCGCGCTGGAAATCGAATTGGATCGGCCTGTACAAAACCTAATCGCTCGATGGCCTTTCGAAGCGTCGTGGGCGGAAACAGCGACCCCGCGATTGCTTGCCGCCTAAGTTGCTTCACGTTGAGCTTCATTGGTTAGAGAAGAACAGGTGCTGTATCCTGCAGTACTCCGTTAAACACCCCGACGTTGAGGGCAATCTCACCCGTTTCCCTGCCTGCACTTAAGCGAACTAAATCGAGCGGCCACAGCTTCCTCAGTGATAGAATGCCCCAAAAAAGACCGGCATTCCGGCGAAAGGCATCGAATGTGTACTAAAAAGATTGTGCTGAGTTTAGCGGTTTCGTATTTCGCAGTGGTCTTGGTCGCTCAGGAACGGGATTCTGAAGCAGCGAAGGGGGACAGGATTGCTGCACTGAAACAGTTGCTGACAAAAAACCAAGCAGCGCTGAAGCAATACACCTGGACAGAAACGACCCAAATCAGCTTGAACGGTGAGGTGAAAAGGCAGGAAGAGAAGCAATGCCAGTACGGGCCTGACGGCAAGGTGCAGAAGACGCCCATCGGGGGAGGGAGCGAGTCGCAGGAACAGCAGGCAGGCGGACGAGGGAGGCGAGGAGGTCGCCTGAAGCAGCAGATCGTTGAAAAGAAAACGGGCGAAATGAAGGACTACATGGAACGTGTGGGTGCGCTGGTCCGTGAATATGTGCCACCTAATTCGGAAAAGATCCAGGCGGCAACCGCCGCGGGAAATGTTGCCGTCACACGAGGCCAGCCTGTAACCACGATCACGATCAAGAACTACTTGAAACAAGGCGATTCGGTAGCGCTAAGCTTCGATATGACGGAACGAAAGATTGCAAGTTACAACGTGAATTCGTACCTGGACAGTCCGACCGAAGATCCCGTAAAACTAACGGCGACCTTTGCCCAGCTTCCTGACGGCACGAATCACGTACAGCAGAATGTTTTGGATGCGACGGCCAAGAAGATCCAGGTAAGGACGACGAACTCCAACTACAGGAAGTTATGAACCCGGGTTCTTCGATTTTCAACCACCTTGCCAGCCACTGAGATCGCGTTCGGAAAGCCGGTGTAGAAGAATCGAGAAGTACCCGTGTAAGGAAGCATATCTGCTCGCTTTCAAGGCGGTAGAACTCAACGATTGCTGCGATTCAGTCCGTAGTGCGACCAACAAAGCCTCAGCAATTGTTATTCGCAAGCTTGGCCGATTTCGCGACGCTCTTAGAAGGGAGATGTGACCTGCTCTCGACGGTGTAGTCATCGCTGGCTTCCGCGACCAAATCACTAGGGTGACGGGCGTTGCGTATTGTTCGCTTGGTGTCGTTGCCGAGTATGCGATGTAGCCGTCTGGGCGGATTAGAATGACATGCGGGTGCTGCGAAGGTCGCAACTCAACTATTCCGTCAGACGACCCGCATAGCTGCTCTGCAGCCCCCCTGATTGACGGCGGAAAGGTCCAAGACAATGAAGCGGTGGTTCCCGCAGCGACCAATTACCGCAGCTTGAAAGTACGAACTTACGTCCGAGCCAGCGGCATCCGATACAACCACAACGAAGCGCAGGTGCGCCCAAATCCAGGTCGCCGCGAGAACAGCAGTCGCTACGGCAAACGGAGCGCGTTGTGCGGGCTTAATCGCGATATTGGTTTGAACCAGTCCAAAGAGGAAGCAAGAATCAAAGTCAGAACGAAAATAAAACGCCGCGCGGCATAGGTCTCGGGAACCAGAACGGAGCCCTCGTCCGCCCCACACTGGCCCGCGGCTTGATCTGTAAGACCTTGGCCTTCTGCCAATAGCGAAGGCGAATCATTATCTTCGCGCAGACCCGCCACACCGATCAAGGTTCTACGCGCGGAGCCCGTTGGTAAGTTATAAAAAGCTATATCATCCCTGATCGGGCTAATCTATGCCTACCGGCTTTACGCGCACCCTTCGCACTTGCGCGGCGACAACAAGAGCCTGTCAATCACGGCGATCCTGGTCGCTCCATGCCTGGTCACAGCCTGGTTCATCTGGGCCTGCCTTGCACGAGTCACGTTGTATGAGATCAGCAATTCCGCGCGTTTCGAAGTCGCTCGTGCCAGCCCGTCTTCCTGATCTCAACGCGTGCGCAGAGTCTGTACCACGCTGTCGAATCAGTGAATTTTATGGTGGGCATCAAAGATAAATCCTTTTCCGTCGCTGAACTCGCCGGCGCGGGAGTGAAGCGCATAAGCCTTGCCACGTCGCTTTATCGGGCGGCAATGACAGCGTTTCTTGAAGCTGCATCGGAGGTGAAGAGCTCAGGCCAGTTCCGTTTTTTCGATCATTGCGCGAGTACGCCGGAGCTGCTGAAAGGTGATGCGAGTTTGACAGTCGTGATGGCCAACGATCCCGCGCGGACGAATCTGCTCCGTTGCCTGCTTCAAAGGCCCTTGTCTTTTGAAGTCGGACTGTGACCGCATTCCGTTTTTGGTCGGTGATCCTCAATGATTCGTCTGGCGCTGATCCAACCGAAGACTGACGATCGCAAGCTCATGAGCATGTTCTTCGATCAGGGCACTCGCATAAGGCGTTTGATGGACATTTGGAACCGGGTACCAACGTTTTACCTTGGCTATGGTTACCCTCGGCGTAGTCAGAGACCAAGACAACTTCAGCCGCCTGGACGACCGGGCGTGTCGCTGACGCCTGCTTAGAAGTGCTTGGGAACGGGCGCAGACCCTGCATACGTGAGTCTCAGACCCCAATCCGTATCGGCAGGAAAATCGGGCAACTGAATCTCCCCAATCGTATCGGCCTGTACTTGTGCACCAGTAACATCCCTCCATATCCCATTGCGCGGATCGAACCACTGAGCGCGATACAAACTCATGGTGCGAGCTCCGCGGAGCAGACTACGCGGACAACCCTTCTCGAAGTAAGCAAGAAAGATGTCTTTGTCCGGGGTGCGCGCTGCGTATGCCCAGCCATCATAGCTTTTTATGTTGTGTGTTTTGTTCGGAACGACAAGATCTTCATCGGGCGCAAGATCCTCGTATCGTTTGCCGATTGAAAAGGCAAACGTCCGTAGATACTGCATCTGCGCTCCTGAGTTCCACCGAAAAGCATCCTACATCTTAATCGGGGCAGCGGGCTCGATGTCGGCGCCCCAAATCCCCTCTGCGCCGTACACGTGGCCCGCTAAACCGCCCGACAAGAAGTTGCCGTACATCGAGGATCGGACATACCGGTCATCTGTCGCAGTGCCACCCGGCGCGCCAAACTTATACCCTCCGTCCAGGCCGCGCGCATCGACGTAACCGGAGTAGTACGGCTCCCCATTCAATCCTGGCTGTGGATGCGGGTCACGGAAAATTTGCGTCAGATACCAGTAATACTCGTGCTCGCGCTCGTTGCCCGTCTGCTGCAACGTCACCCATGAATTCTCGCCCCAATTCACTAGCGTTGACGGATTTGCATTTGCGGACAACAGATTGCCGAACGGAGGCGGCCCGAACCTCTTCATCACTAGGTCGATGGCGGCCAGAAAATCCGGAATTGTGATGCTTTCTTGAATGATGTCCAGGTGTATGGGGCTGAGCACCGTGTTGTTGGCCTGGTAACGCGACCAGACGTATTGAATGAAGCGCGCGTAGGAGTCAGGCCAGCCGTAGCACTTTTCCAAACCTCGCTTGCATCACGTCGTGAGACTTCGATGAACGGTACGAAGCCTTGTTCGTTCAAGTAATCGATTTTGCGGTCGACATACTTGAAATATTCGGGATTGATGCGGTTCAAGTCAGGAAACACGGTCTCGTATCCAGGCACTTTACCCGGAAACAGGAACGGGCGGCCACCCTCGTTACTCATCTCTTTAGCGCTGCCGGTACGAGCGTCGGGACCCGTTCCGAACTCAAGCCAAGCGGATCGAATGGTCGTGTGGTCGCTGTCGTTCATGACGATGTGCCACGGTTGGCCGTCATTCGCCCAATTCGGGAATGCAGCGATGATGTTTAACCAGTTGTAGCCTTGTGCTTGCGCAGGCGGACGTAGTCCTTGAATCCGGCACTCGGGCCAATCTGCCGGGCTTGATCGTCGTTGTACCAGCGGAAGCGATTCGTTACGGCTGAATACCATGTGTCGCCTTGAACGAAGAAGGGTGTTCCGTCAGGGAACTCAAGTGCGTGATGGTTGGCGGTGGCGCGTGGAATACCTCGGCGAAGTGGGTTCTCCTGTTTTTCAGCTTCGGTCCAATCGAGCGCTGTGAACGAACCGCTCTTTCCAGAAAATCCCGGATCGGACGGCTCCGAGTCGGCTTTCCAAGACCATCTTTCAGGCGCCGTCGCAAGCACGCGAACGCGAAACGTAGCCCCGCCATCCCAGAATCCGTAAACGCGCTTGCGGAACCCAGGCCCGAGCAGATCGATCCAGAGAACCACTTCCGTGTAGGGGTTTGCATATGATCGTGCTGACGTGAACGTCAGTTCCTGCTTCTCCCAGACATGAACGGGCGCGGCGTTCCCGGTCTGCAAGGCAATAAACAGACAGGCCGCCGCAAGGGAACACGGCTTTAACATCTACACATCCTACAGCTTGGTACTGGATCTAAGTGCGAATCTTAACTATTCGCACGAATGGTCCAAAGCGCATGAACCATGGAGTCCGCGCAAACTTCATCCGATAGGTCACTGGAGGTCCATTGAAATGAGCAACGAATACAAGCTTCGCGTGTACGAAAGCTGCGCAGGCGATGGCGCAATCTCTTCGGGCACCGTTGTTCAGCTGGTTGACCCAACTTTTACACTGTCGGCCGATTCGGCTCAGCAAGCCGCGGAATGGATAGCGACCAACGTGCTATTGAGCAGGTTCTTGGGCAATAGGATTTCCCAGATCTGCCCGATGATGAGTAATGCGGAGCCGACGCGCTCTGTCGCCATTAGCCTCAATGGCTCATCTATTCGCGTCTCTCTCAATTCTGCCTCCGGACAGTGCGGCGAGCTTCGCCGTGTTCGAGGCCTAAAATCGTCTTCCGTTGCGGTTGAAGAGAGGTCGACGCAGCGGGCGGCCTAACGACGCCCGGTCAAAATCGTCGCTTGCGGAATCGGCAGTTCACTTCTCTTCAAGCAGTTCTCGCAATCGAGCCTTTTCGATCTGCTCGCGTGGACTTCTCACCTGGGATAACCACGCCTGGACCTTATTTATAGTTACTGAGTGCTCGGTGCCCGGCGCTCTAACTGCGACCGTGAGCACGGTAGAACGTCCAAAGTTAATCTCGGCAAACCCGCATTTTCGGAATTCCACCATCGCCAAAACACTCGCCTCATAGACGCTGCTGGCGCAAACTTCTACGGAATGTTGCATCTTGTCGCTATTGATGAAGGCAACCGAGCAGCAACGAGATGGCACAACAGCATTATAGGGGAATATAAAGCGAACGCCTGAGTTGAGCGCACCCCAAAGCACTCACTTTTATTCACGGTGAACTTCAACCGAGTTCTTGTCCTCTCGAAACGCGACAAATCGTGAGTGGCGCAGATGGTTCTCGGGCGTCCATTCAGCGAACTCGAACTGCCCCACAAGCCTCGGCTTCAACCAGCGACAATCCTTCATCTTTGTCGCGGTGAGCCCGAATGCCGACCGGCCGGTCTTGCCTTCAGGTAGATTGGCAAAGGGGCATTCGGTTGTCTAAACTGACGGAATCGCTGGATCAGCTTCTCGCGCGAGGACGGCGTGAATCTATTGCGAGTGCGTGCCCCATACATGAGCTTGTCGCCTTCGTAATACGCGAAAATGAGCGCATCGAAGTTCTTCGGTGCTACGGTATAGCCGCCAATCATGAACTCCTGCCCGCGATTCACGCGCATTTTGAGCCACGCGCCGCTACGCTGGCCTGCTTCGTACATGCTTGAACGGCGTTTCGTCACAAGACCTTCGAACCCCTGCTCACGTACGGATCGGTAGTCTCGGAAGGATTTCGAACCTTGGCAATCGATTTCCGTGGATTGGCTGCTCGACTGGTCCCGGCCAGTCGGACTTCGATAATGCCTCCTTTGCGAACGATGTGCTCGCTGCAGTTCACTCTTTGAAGGCGCATGGGGCCAAAACGGTTGCAGTGGTTGGGGGTAGCTTCGGTGCTGGGCGGCTGGCGATGCGTCGATCAAGTCTGCGCTGAGTGAGATTGAACGCATCGTATTTCTCGGGGCAGCCCCGAACCTCTCGGCAGAAAAGCTAAACTCGCGTGCGTTGTTCATCGTCGCGCGGGATGACGCGAACGACAGCGGTCACGGCTTCCGGGCATTCGCGCGCAGTATGAAAGCCTCCTCAGCCGAAGGAATTAATCGTTCTAGATGGCTCTGCGCACGCTCAGTTTCTTTTCCAAACGGACCAGAGTACTAGGGTGATGCACGAGATCGTCCGATTCCTATCGATGCCATAGTCGTTTACCTCCATTGGGAAGCCACTCGGGCGCAGCTCACCGATCTCGGGCGTTCGTGGCCCCAGCACGTCGCAGGCGGGAGAAGCTCTCCTGCGCGCAGCCTTCAGGAAGCCTCAGCGCTCAGGCTCGGGATGGATCAGCAAAACTTGACCGTCAGACACGAGCTATCGCATCGGGGCACTTTCCGATGGTGCTGGTTCCAAGGACAAGCTGTGCCGTGGGAGGGAGGGATCTGCGGGCCACCACGGCCTGGCTACTCGCCGCACGTGTCGACAGGATTCTACGAGACGGGAGGCTACAAGTCCGCGCGGCAACCCTGACAGGCTATCATTCTTCTCGGATGTTCTCCGTTGTCTCGCAAAGCTGGCGGTCGTGGAGAAACGCCAAGGGACTCGCGGCCTTGGCGGTAATCGCGCTGGCGGTTGGAATTGGCTGCGCGACGGCCATTTTCACGGTCGTGAACGCAGTCCTGTTGGCGCCACTTTCTTATTCGGAAGGCAATCGCTGGATCGTTTTGTTCGGCGAGAGCACGTTGACTACCGGAAGCGAGCAAGGCGGCATTTCCAGTGTTTCCTTTGCCGATCTCGAGACTTACCGTGACCGCACGCACAGCTTCGACGTATTTGGTTGGTACAGGATTTTCAGCGATTCCAATTTGACCTCGCCAGGCGAGCCGCAGCATATTCAAGGCATCACCGTTACGCCGTCGCTGATCGATCACGTGGGCGTGAATCCAATTCGCGGGCGTTTGTTTCGCGATTTCGATGGACCGAATGTTGCGGTAATATCCAGCCGGCTTTGGAACCGATTTGGCCCTGGGATCATGGGGGGTTCCATTACGCTCGATGGAGAACTGTACACAGTGATGGGCGTGATGCCGCCCTGGTTTGCGCTCCCGGTGAGCGGCGTCTCAAGCGAAAACGTCCACACCGATGTCTGGATTCCGCTGAAAATGCCCCGAGATGAACGGGCACGGCGCAGCTATAGTCCATATGCCGGGTACGCAAGGCTGAAGCCCGGAGTCACAGTTGCCGAGGCTCGGGCGGACTGCAAGCGCGTTGCCTCGGAAATTGCAAGAGAAGATCCGCAGAATCACCAGCAATCCTATACAGCTGTCGTTTACAGCCTTCGCGAATTCGTCATTAAGGAGATTCGCCCGGTTCTGCTGCTACTGTTCAGCGCGGCCGGTCTGCTGCTTCTCATAACTTGCGCGAACGTGACAGGCCTGCTGGTGGCGAGATCAGTGGGAAGAGCGCGGGAAATTGCGGTTCGTGTCGCGCTCGGCGGTGGGGAGCGTCAGCTTGCGTTGCAATTTTTTTTCGAAAGTCTTTTTATCGCGATTGGTGCGGCAGTGCTCGGGATCGCGGCAAGCGTTGCGCTGGTGAAACTCATTCTTAATCTAGCCGCCGACTTCATTCCCCGCGCCGATCGGATCTCGACCAACTGGCCTGTCGCGCTGTTTGCCGTGGCAGTCGGATGCCTTGCGGCATTGTTTTCATCGCTCGCGCCGCTCTGGCAGGCGGTCCGCACGCAACCGAATGAAGTGTTGAACGAAGGGGTGCGATCTTCGGCCAGCGCCAGAAGCCGCAAGCTTTCGCGGTCACTGGTTGTGGCCGAAATTGCGCTGGCTTTCACGCTGTTATCGGTTAGCGCGCTGTTGCTTTCCCAGCTCGAACAGTTGAATCGCGTATGGCCCGGCTTCGATCCGAACGACTTAATCGCTTTTCAGCTCACGATCACCAGGCCCCACAGCATGAACGCGAAAGAAAGTTTCGCCTACGAAAGCCGTTTGCTGCGAGCGCTAGAAGCGATTCCGGGCGTGAGCAGCGCGGCCGTCGCGAATCAGTTGCCGCTCGAGGGTTGCTGCATTACAACCACGCTCTTCGCGGAGGGTCGAGCGCCAACTACAGACCTCGACCATTCGATCGCTTTCGTAGTCGTCAGCCCCTCATATTTTCAGACTATGCGCATTCCGCTCGAGAAAGGCCGCTTTCTCAGCGAGCATGATACGAATGAAAACCCGATTTCGATCGTTATCGACGAAGCGACTGCGAAGCGTTTCTGGCCGGATCGCGATCCGATCGGAGCTTTTGCCCGCCTCAGCGCACCGGACGGCGATCGAGCGCAGGTAATTGGTATCGCGGGCAATGTCCGCGACAACGGGCTTGACACCGCAACGCGTCCCGAACTCTATCTATTGAACGCGCTTACTCTGATGGATCCGATGCAATTCGTGGTGCGCTCGAATTTGCCTCCATTCACCCTGATTCCGGCGATTCGCCGCGCTCTTCGCGATGCAGATCCCAGACAGCCTATCTATAACTTGCACACGATGAAGCAAGTCGAGAGCGAATCGCTGACCTTCCAGCACATCAGTTCGACAGTGGTCGGCTTTTTTGCGTGCGCCGCTTTGCTAATGGCCTCGCTCGGTGTTTATGGCGTGACTTCGTATTCGGTGCGGCAGCGGATGGTGGAACTCGGCACGCGGATGGCTCTCGGCGCGACGGGCCGCGACCTGCGGCGGCTGATCCTGGGTAGCGGATTGAGAATGGCGGGCTTTGGCATTGGATTTGGCACCCTCGCTGTGATTTTCGCTGCCTGGCTGGTAGCCCGGTTTTTCCATCTGCACGATATCGGCGTGCTTCCCTACGTCTATTCCGTCGCGATTGTTGCCGCTCTGGCGATGTTTGCCTCGCTGTTTCCGGCCTGGCGAGCCGCGTCGCTTTCACCGATGGTTGCCATTCGCGATGACGGCAGACGATACGAATCCGTGGTGTCTCCGGCTTGGGGAGAGGATCGCCCGGCCGGCTTCGAACCGGCATTGTTGACCGAGTTTATCGACGCGAGCCGACGCGCGGATTCCTTTTCCGAAGCGCTTAGCATGGCCCTGACGAGGCTGCAAGCGAAGATTCAGGCCGAATCGGCGGTGCTGCTTGAAAGTATTTCGGGAGGAGAGTACGGTTGTGTGGCGGCGGTATCCGAAAACCAGGTGGCTTGCTCTATTCCCCCCAACGGGTTTCTCATAAACCGGCTGAAATTCTATCCCGCTCCTCTTGCCTTTACGCCCGGGGATCTCGACTCTTCACTGCGCTGGGCGGCGGAACAGAAACCGCGGCATGTAGCCGAAATTGAGATGTTAAGGGAGCGCGATATCCGCCTAGCGATCGCATTGCGGACGAAGAACGAGATTCTTGGCCTGTTGTTGTTTGGCCCTCCGATGCATCGCGA
>JBJMGM010000022.1:0-5704 GCA_045807905.1 Bryobacteraceae bacterium
ACGGTCGGTATCATAACCCGACATGGACCCAATTTGAAAGCGCCCTCGCTGAGTTGGAAGGTGGTACGGCGGTCTCCTTTGCTTCGGGAATGGCGGCAGTGGCAGCAGTCTTCGGTTCCACTTTGAAGCGCGGAGACATTCTAGTCATGCCATGCGATAGCTACTACACAACTCGGCTGCTCGCGGATGGGTTCTTCTCAAACATCGGAGTGCAGGTCCGCCGTGCTCCTACTGCGGGAGATGGACTAAGCAAACTTCTCGATGGAGCAAGATTACTCTGGCTTGAAACGCCGGCAAATCCAGGACTCGACGTCTGCGATATCGCTGCTCTCTCAGAAGCCGCGCACAGGCAGAATCTGCTTGTGGCAGTGGATAACACGACTGCGACGGTACCGAGTCAGCGTACGCTCGAACTCGGCGCCGACTTCTCGGTTGCTTCAGATACGAAAGCTCTCACCGGGCATTCTGACTTGATCTTAGGGCACGTCGCGGTCGCGGATTCGACACATGCCGACAAACTCCTTTCCTGGCGCACTCAGGTGGGTGCCGTGCCGGGGCCGATGGAGGTTTGGTTGGCGCATCGTTCGCTCGCAACTCTGGAAATGCGCTTAGCCAGGCAATCCAGCAACGCCTTGACTGTTGCCGAATTCCTGGCGACGCGTGCGGAAATCCACGGCTTGCGCTGGCCCGGTCTTTCAAGCGATCCGTCTCACGCCATCGCCTCGCGACAGATGCGCTACTTCGGTCCAGTCATCAGTTTCGCCTTATCTGACGGAGCACACGCGGAACGTTTCCTCGCCTCGTGCATGCTACTATTGGAAGCAACAAGCTTCGGCGGCGTCCATACTACTGCGGAAAGGCGGGCGCGGTGGGGCGGTGACGAGGATGCACAAGACCTAATCGAAGATATCAGTCAGGCTCTGGATTCCCTATGAATGACGGCTGCGCTGGGTTCCAAGAGTTCGGGACATCAAGTTTTCCGCGGTCTGCGCACAGTGCCCCATTACGGCGACTGCAATTGTTGATTGAATGGGGAGCAAGTGACTTTGAAATCAGACGCCGCCCTTATGCAGTGGACCGCGCCGAGACTGCATAAAAATCACCCCGCGAAAAGGCCTTTAATCGGCAGAGGAAAAGCCAAAAACAAATGCGAATCTATTGATTTATATGCAGAGAGCGATCGTGCGGTGCGACAGATCTTTGGTTAACAACGGATATTGAGTCCGTGGCTCAAACAGGCAATTGGCGCCGGTTGACGAAGGTTCTTCTAAAACGCCGCGAATTCACACCCGAGATCGCAGCAAAATCGGCGCATCTATTTAGCGTGCGCTCTATCACGGGCGCTTATCTCCAGCCCGGATTTGTGGATTGCAATGGCAAAGGCGTTTACCGCGGCGCGAATCCGCCCGAGGGCGCGCTACTCACTGTTTGGATAAAAGAATTTACCGGGGACGAAATCAAAATCGAGATCACGAAGGTGACTGGGCAGCCCGTGGCTAATCTAAAGGCGCCGGGCGCGCCCGGTTTCACGCGATTGAATTGGGATCTACGTCCGACCAAACGTCAGTATCGAGTATGGTGGCGACGATCCGAAGCGACTGCTGCCTGCCGGCGATTACACTGCCGGGTTGAGTTTTTGGATCGCTAAAAATGAAACAAAACTTTCACGTCGATCTCGCCGAGGGCATCACGCCGCGTTAGCAGGAATGCGGTTTCTTTTCGCCGCCGCTAGCCAAGACCGGTTCTTCGTTTGTCGTAACAGCTTAGGCCCGCTCAAGGGCCAAAGCAACGCCTTGACCAACCCCAACGCATAGGCTCACCAAGGCGAGGGACTGTCGCTGCTACGCAAAGCGTAGACGGCGGTCATCACCTTCCTAGTACCGGACTTTTATTGCGCAGCCTTCGCCGTGATCCACCTCGCGTACCAATCAAGACAGCGCTTGTAGCGGTCGATGACGTAGCTCGGTTTCTTGAGGCTGTGGAATTGGCCGGGATAGATTACGAGTTCGGTGGGAACATTGAGGCTGCGCAGGGCTTGATACATCTGTTCGCTGTTGAGCAATGGGACGTTGAAATCGCTCCCGCCGCACAGAAATAGCGTCGGCGTCTTGATCCGGTCGGCGTGCAGAAATGGATAAGAAAGCTTCAGGTATGTGTCCGTATTTTTCCAGGGCATGCCCAGCTCCTGTTCGTAATCGATGATATATTCGTCGGTCCCGTAACCGGCGAGAATGTTCGAGGCCGATGCGCCGCTGTAGGCAGCTTTGAAACGTGTGGTGCTGGCGATCAGATAATTCGTGGAAATCCCGCCGTAACTCCAACCGCCCACGCCAAGACGATTGGGATCGACCAGGCCGCCCGCAACCGCGGCATCGACCTCCGCGAGATCGTCCTCGAGATCGACACTCCCCCAGGCGGCGAAGATGCCGAGGGCGAATTCTTCGCCACGACCAGTGGAGCCGCGCGGATTCGGCATGATGACGGCGTAACCGTTGGCGGCAAAAACTTGCATCTCAAACTCGAACTCATTCGCAAATTGCGATGCCGGACCGCCGTGCGGTCGCAATATCGCAGGCGGCTTCACCCCGGCGGCAAGATCGACAGGGTGAACGAAAAAGCCGTGCACTTCGATGCCGTCTTTGCTTTTGAATTTTGTGTCCTCAACACGCGCGAGTTTGAACTGCTTCAACCACACATCATTCTGTTTGGTTAGGTTGCGCAGATCGTTTTGCTCGGCTGCGAAGATTTCATAGGGGCGATCCGGTGTGCTCGAACGCACGATCACTTTTCCATTCTTGCTCACGTCATAAGCGGTGATGCTGCGCCGGCCGCCAACCACCGGTTCGGGCGCGCCGCCGGAAACTGGCATGCACAGTAGGGTTTGCACACTGTCATCCTCCAGCAAGACGAAGATCGATTTGCCGTCGGCGGACCAATGCGGCTGAACAACGTTGCGATCCAAATTTTGCGTGAGCACTTTCGCTTCACCACCCGCCGCCGGAATAACGGCGAGAGTGTGCACGGCATATTCGACTTTCTTTGGATCGCCGCCGTGGATGTAAGCGATAGTTTTACCATCGGGACTCCAAGCCGGCGCGCTTTCCCAGTCAGGATCCGGGTCGGCTTCAGGAGAGGTGGTAATTTGCCGCTCCGCCGCGCCCGGTTTCGCGCCGACCACCCAGACGTCCCAATTAACCGTACGGTCGGGATCGTCCCCCCGCTTCGTCACGAATGCGATCTCGTTGCCGTTCGGCGACCAAGCCGGCAGAAATTCGTCGTGCTTACCGGAGGTGAGAATGTCGATCTTGCGCGTGGCCAGGTCGAGCAATCGCAGGTGCGACCAGCGATTGGTCAGATAGCCGTCAATATCCTGTTTAAAGTGAAAACGATTGATGACCAGGGGCCGGACGGTCTTCTTCTCTTTTTCCTTCTTTTCCGGCTCGCGCGGATCGGGATCACGCACCACGAGCACAAGACGCTTTGAATCCGGCGACCAGGCGAAATCCTCGACGCCGCCTTTCGCGTCCGTAATCTTCTCGGCTTCACCACCGTTGGTCGGCAGGATCCAAAGTTGATCGATCTCGTTCTCATCTTCGCGTCCCGAAAGGAACGCGATCCATTTTCCATCCGGACTCCAGCGCGGATGCGACTGGTCATTGTTTCCATATGTGAGTGGGCGATTTTCCGAGCCATCCCATTTCGCCAGCCAGAGGTTGCCGGCCACCTTGTCTTTCTCCATGTCCGCCGTTTTCAGGATATAGACGACGAGATTCCCGTCCGCCGAAAACTTTGGCTCGTCCACATCGCGCAACCCCGCGTAATCTTCCGGTTTTAGATTGCGCGGTTGGGCCGTGGTCGCTGATGGCGAAGCCGGCGGACTTTCGGTAGAAATCAGCGAGGGACTGGCGGCGAACGTGATCAAGGCAGCGAAGAGCAGGAACGCGACGAGCGGTCTCGTTTTCATGCGGAAGGAGTCTAGCGGTGGGCGTGTCGCTCGCGCGAATTAATATTGGGGCTGAGACAGCTTACGTCGCCGGAGTGCGGAACTCCTGCGACAAGCTGAGGGCAGGCTCTGCGACGCCGGATGGGTGATCGGACTCGGAGGATCTCGCCCCTCCAATCAATGTCCCGGTGAAGTAACCCCGAGACGGTCACGCCCGCTCAAGGGCCAAAGCAACGCCTTGGCCAACCCCAACGCATAGGCTCACCAAGGCGCGGGCCTGTTGCTGCCTGCGCAAAGCATAGACGGCGGTCACCACCAAACGCGCACCGCTCGCGCCAAGGGGATGCCCAAGCGCGATCGCGCCGCCGTTGCCGTTGACATGCTCGGCATCGTCGGCCAGTCCGAGACTACGCGTACACGCGAGCACCTGAGCGGCGAAGGCTTCATTGATTTCGATGCGGTCGAACTGGTCGAGGCGCCGTCCGATCTTCGCTAACAATTTGTGGATCGCTGACACCGGTCCGATGCCCATGATCCGCGGAGCAACTCCGACCGCCGCCACGCTGATGACGCGCGCTAAGGGTTGCAAGCCGTGTGTGTTCAGCGCTGCAGCCGACGCCAGTAGTAATGCGCAGGCACCATCGTTTATGCCGGAAGCATTGCCTGCCGTGATGGTGCTGTCCGTGCCCAACAGTGGTTTTAGTTGGGCCAGTTGCTCAAGCGTGATCTTGGGGCGCGGATGTTCGTCCTCATCAACGATGATGCTGTCGCTGCCATTGCTGATTTGCACTGCAGCGATCTCTTCGGCCAGCCAACCTTCCGCCCGTGCGCGTGCAGTGCGCTGCTGGCTGCGCAATGCATATGCGTCCTGGCAGTCGCGTGTAATGCCGCGTTCGCGAGCGAGGTTGTCCGCGGTTTGCGTCATCGAATCGACGCCGTACAGCGACTGCATCACCGGATTAATGCAATGCCATCCGAGCGTACTGTCCTCCAGTTTTTGCTCGCGAGTAAATGCAGCTTCAGCTTTAGGCATGACGAACGGCGCGCGAGACATACTTTCGACGCCCCCAGCTATCACAAACTCCGCGTCGCCACCGGCGATCGCGCGAGCGGCTTGACCAACTGCTTCCAGACCAGAAGCGCACAACCGATTCACCGTCACTGCCGGCACCGTTTCCGGCAGACCGGACAGCAACGTGGCCATGCGCGCAACATTGCGGTTGTCTTCGCCGGCCTGATTGGCGCAACCGAGCACGACTTCGTCCACCGCGCCCCAGTCCACAGTAGGATAACGCGCCATTAATGAGGTGATCGGCGCCGCCGCCAGATCGTCGCAGCGCAATGCGGCCAGCCGACCGCCATATCGACCGAACGGTGTTCGAGTTGCCGCCGCGATGAAAACATCAACCATCATGCGTTCCGGGAAATCGTCAACGGCCGCCAACCATCTCGTGCCATAGCGCTTTCAATCGCCTCACGCGCGCGATGCAAAGGAGGCAACATTTTTTTCCGCGCCAACGCCTGCACATCGTCGCTGTAACGCATGCTGACGTTGAGACCATACACCGCCTGTCCTGTAGCGGAACGAACCGGCACCGCAATCGAGCACAGTCCCAGCTCCAGCTCCTGCGAGACGAACGCGTAGCCTTGACGGCGCACCTTGAGGATCTCTGCTTGAAGCGCTCGTGTCTTGTAGACCGTGTGCGCGGTAATCGAGCGAAACGTATTTTCGCGTAACCAGGCGGCGAGCTCGTCGTCCGA
>JBJMGM010000023.1:0-7366 GCA_045807905.1 Bryobacteraceae bacterium
AAAAACTTACCCTACAAAACGAACAAAATAAATAATACACTACGATGACCCTGGAGAACTTTTCAAGGCGTGATCGAATCTGGTTTCATCCAATGCTGCGTTTGCGCAGAGACACCCAACCGGAACAGGTAGCGCAGTTGATGCGCACCATCAAAAAGATGTTGGAAGGACACGACATGGTGGATGCCTCTGGAGTTCCACTGCGCTTCACGAAGATCAGCCCGGAGTCGTTCGATGTCGAGGTGTTCGCGTATGTTTTAACCCCGGACTACGACGAGTTTTTGCAAATACAATCGGAGTTGCTGCTGAAGATTTTAGAAGCGGCATCCAGGCTCGGCGTTCGTTTTGCCGTGCCGTTCCAGGAATCGGTTGTGCGGCCAAGCGAGACGGTTGAGCCGGAGGGCGACTCTCAAACAACAACCCGCGACTCAGTAGTGAAGCCCAGTTCGGATAGCAGCAAGCCTGTTTAGCGGCAACGGCTGCAGTAAATCTCGGGCAAGAGCAAGGACGATCGCCATCGGTACATTTCTCCGCTTTCTCTTCAGAGTGTCCCGCAAGGATGGCAACGTCCCAATCGCAAACACTCGTTACAACCTTCTTTTGTTGGCGGTCATACCAGGTGTTCCCGACGATCCCGCTCCCTGCCGGAAGGCGTTCGTGAAAAACGGTGCGCTGAGACATCACGCGATCAAGGCCGCCATGGTAAATCGTTGCGGAAGCGAGTCCGTATCGGAACTGGTCGATCATGATACCGACCACAATTTGGGTTTTGGAGTGATCGCTCCAAATGACGGAACCTGTAAGCAGAGTGAGGTGATGAAAAAAAACGCCCCGCGGAGGATAAGCATGCGGCCTAAGGGTCAGCAAACACTCTGCCCGAGCTGCGATCCCGCGAATCCGGGTTCGGACGCGATTACGCGGGTGGGGCGACTGCCTTGACGTGGGGACTTTCGGTCCCAAGCCATTCCGGATGGGTGGCAGTGCTATCGAAATGTGCGCTGGTCTTGAAGATCTCCCATTTTCCATCGGCTGCGGCGGGTGCGGTGCGGGCAAGCAGCGCGGAAATTTGTTCTTTGGTCACCTGTTTGTAAGTGCGTGCGGCTTTAAGGGCCTGATCCAGCAGCTCGGGCTTGTCAATCCCCGTGATCACGACAGAAGCCGGTAGACTCAGCGCATAATGCAGGCACTCCGTTGCGGTTGCGACGTTGCTTTTCAACATAGTCGTGTCACCCATGCTCTTCATGCCGAGGACGCCGATATTGCGTTTCAGCAGCTCAGGCAGAACCAGGCGCCCGAAGCTGCGGAAATGCGCGTCCATGACGTTCAGCGGCATCTGCACGGTATCAAACTGAAACTTGTGGCGGTCTGCGACCTCAAGCATGTAGAGGTGAATGTGCGGATCTTTGTGGCCAGTAAAGCCGATGTACCGTGTTTTGCCGGCTTTTTTCGCTGAAAGAAATGCCTCAATTGCGCCACCTTCTGAAAAGATGCGGTCCGGGTCGTCGTATCGAATGATCTCGTGAAATTGCAGTAAATCGACGTGATCGGTTTGCAAGCGCTTCAGCGACTCATCTATCTGTTTCGCGGCTGCTTCTCGGGTCCGGCCATCGATTTTGGTCATCAGGAAGACGCGTTTGCGCGAGTTAGCTTGCTTGAGGGCTTTACCCATTCGCTCTTCACTGGCGCCGTCGTTGTAATCCCATGAGTTGTCGAGGAAATTGATGCCGCGGTCCACTCCCGAATGAATCAGTTTGACGGCCTCAGATTCGCTGATTCCTGGTCTTCCGAGATGAAAGCCGCCCATCCCGATACAGGACACTTTCTCGCCTGTGTGCCCGAGCACGCGATATGGGAGTTCGCCGTCGCTCGCGTCACCCACGGATCCTAAACCTGCAGCACTCAAACCGATCCCCATAGCCAACAGCACCTCGCGCCTGTTCGATTTCGTTTCGCCTGTTACACAACTCTAGATGCCGCCGAGCTCTTATTGATCACCGGAATTTCGCGGCAAGCGACGAGATAGTGGCTTGGCCAAACGCCTCTCAAGCCGGGCACGGCGATGCTTCAGCGCGCAAGAGGGCTGGAACTCAAGAGCTTGGTTTGTAAAGTCGAGAGCCAAGGTGTAGTTGCATTCATCATGCTCGTAGTATTTCGCCATCTCTTCGAGAGCGCACACGCGGTATTCATTTCTGCAGGCGGCAAGCTCCGAGAACACGCGTAACGCGTCCATTGGGCGGCCTAATCTCTTTTCGAGCAATGCAGTGTCCCAAAGCGCTCGGAATACCAGCGGATCGGGTAGCCCGACGTCAATCGCACGCTTCAGCAGTTCCAGACCCTGCTCATGCTCTTCCGCTGCGATCAGCCAGCGTGCGATGCTCGCCAAATCCTCGCCGCGCCTCACACCGACACGCGCCAATGATTCCGAATCGATAGCGCGAAATGCCGCGGGAACAATGGCGGTTAGGCAGGCCAACGTCAAAATGTCCACGGCATTATGGTGAAAAATTGGTACCAGCCGGTGAGCTTCGTGCGACCGCAGATATTCAAAATACACGTAAGGGATCAGTTCCCCGGGCAAGTCGCCGTCGCGGTAGACACCGAGGATTTGCTCCTCGAGTTGCATCAGCCGGCAGTTTGCAATTCGTAGCTTCCACAGCCTGCGCGCGCCATGCAGCAGATCAAGGTGTCCGAGCCTTGCAAATGGAGCCTTCTGCCGGGTCGTCAGATAACGAGTCTCCAGCAAAGGTTGATCATAGCTCTTCCCGTTGTAGGTGATCAGAACATCAAAGTCGTTCAGATGTGTTTCGAGAGCGGCCAGAATGCTGCGCTCTTCCGCGTATTCACGCATAAAAAACTGGCGAACTTTGAATCCCTCCCGCGTGATCCGTCCGACGCCGATCAAGAAGGCGTACGAAGCAGATCCTCCAAGCAGGCCTGTCGTCTCTGTGTCGAGGAAAGCCCAACGGCACGGAGAGCAGGTGCGAACCTCACGGTTGCCGAGAATTCCGAGGAAATCATCCGGCAGATCCACTAACGCGCCCACATCCGCAGAACCGTGATTCTTGTGCGATGGAAACAGGCGTTCCGTTTGGAAGTGTTGTCCAAACTCGTTCTCGACAACCTCACCTTGCGACCATTCCTCGATGAACCAGCGACCTGAGCTTCCGTGAATGCCGGCGGGACACGGAGGGGCTACGGGCGGCTTGTCTTTACCCGATTGCGCGCGGAATTTGTCGCTGATGAGTGCAATTTGCTGCTTCAGGCGGGCAAGTTGTTCGTCAGTATCCAGCATTGCTGTTCGCCTTTTATTTGCCCAGTATAGCTTGCATACGAAGGTTTGTCACCCGGTAAGGAAATTCGGCGCGGCTACGATGGTTCCATGCCGTGCTATCGGTTTCTACTGCTGGTGTCGTGCATGACGTTTGCGACGAAGTTGTTCGCGGCGGACGATTTCGATGTCAAAGCGCATTACACGAAATATGAGCATCAGATTCCCATGCGGGACGGGAAACGGTTATGGACGGCAGTGTATGCACCGAAAGATGGATCCGAAAAGTATCCAATTCTGATGACCCGAACACCGTATGGGGTTGCCCCGTACGGCCCGAATGCATATCCCAAAAAGCTGGGGCCGTCACTCAAATTCCGTCAGGACAGATTCATTTTTGTTTATCAGGACGTGCGCGGGCGATTCATGTCTGAAGGGCAGTGGCAAGAGATGACACCTGCGAAGGACGCGAAGACCGAACGGAACGATACAGATGAGAGTTCCGATACATACGACACAATCGAGTGGCTGATTAAGAATGTGCCGAACAATAACGGCAAAGTCGGTTTGCTTGGAACTTCCTATCCGGGCTTTTACACGAGCGCCGGGATGATAAGCGCTCATCCGGCTCTCGTCGCGGCGTCTCCCCAAGCTCCGGTTTCGGATCTTTACATGGGTGACGACGCGTTTCATAATGGAGCATTTTTTCTAATAGCAAATTTCAGTTTCTACACGTCCTTTGGGAAGCAGAATAATCCGCAGAGGCCAGAGCACGAAAGGCGTTTCGATTACGGAACCAAAGATGGGTATCGGTTTTACCTGGACATGGGTTCGCTCGTCAACGCGGACGAGAAATACTTTAAGTTCAAAGATCCGTACTGGACCGACATTATCAAGCACCCGAACTACGACGCTTTTTGGAAGAGCCGGAACATTTTGCCTCATTTGAAAAACATAAAGCCGGCGGTCCTGGTTGTGGGCGGGTGGTTTGACGCCGAAGATCTCTCGGGAACGCTTAAGACATACCAGGCGATTGAAAGGCAATCTCCGGGCACGATGGAGAAACTCGTTATGGGTCCGTGGGTGCACGGCGGGTGGGAATGGGGCAAGGGAGACAAGCTAGGCGACATCGCATTTGGATCCGACACGGCTGACTTTTTTCGTGACGAGATTGAGTTTCCGTTCTTTCGTCATTACCTCAAGGGCGCTGAAGATCCTAACCTTCCGCAGGCATATGTCTTTGAAACCGGCAAAAACAGTTGGCAAAGGAAGGCCCATTGGCCGCCGTCCGATTCGGCGCCACACAGATTCTATTTCCATGCGAAACGTGAATTAGCGGAACGGGAGCCATCTGAAAAGTCGGGCTTCGATGAGTACGTCAGCGATCCGAATAACCCCGTCCCATTTTTCTCTAAGCCGACGCTAGAAATGGCTCGCGAATACATGGTTGCGGATGAGCGTTTCGCCCAAAGCCGACCAGACGTATTGACTTACGAGACGGAACCACTACAACAGGAGATGACAATTGCCGGACCAATATCGCCTACGTTATTCGTGTCAACGAGTGGAACAGATTCGGATTACGTGGTGAAGTTAATTGATGTTCACCCGGAAAACGCGGGCGATCGGCTCAGCGGGTACGAGCAGCTTATACGCGGCGAGCCATTTCGCGGCAAATTTCGCAAGAGCTTTGAACAGCCTGAAGCGTTCCGGCCTGGCGAGATCGAGCGGATCCAGTTCACCATGCCCGATGTCTATCATTGCTTTGAAAAGGGGCACCGCATCATGGTTCAAGTCCAAAGCTCTTGGTTTCCTTTAGTAGACCGGAATCCTCAAACCTTTGTGAATATTCCAACTGCGAAGTCAGGCGACTTTCGAAAGGCGATAGAGCGCATTTATCGATCGAGCGGCGCGGCATCCTCTATCGAGGTGAATGTCGAGAGATAGCGGGAGGTCCCGTTTGTTCGGTAATCATTAGTTATGTCTTTAACGCAACCACCCAACCAACCAGAGCCGATGCCACCGTCGCGCTTGCGCGCCGTTCTCCCCTACACGACTGTCGCAATGATTATTGCCGCTCTTTACGTCGCTTGGACTTTCTACTCACGTCATGAGGCGAATCGCTCGGCGATGGAAGCAGTGCAGAATAAAAAGTCTGAGGAGAACAAACGGTACGTCGGCCAGATGTACGGATCGGGAGAAGTCAAGTTCATTGCTCTGTCGGCCGATAGCGGCAGGCTGGCGGCGGGAGAAAGCACTCAGTTGTGTTATGGGGTACTGAACGCAAAGACGGTCAAGGTCGACCCACCCGTAGAGCAACTCAAGCCTTCTTCTCACCACTGCTTTGAGGTCGCGCCAAAGAAAACCACTACCTACACAATTACAGCTGACGATGGGGCCGGACACACCACAAGCGAATCTCTTACGATTCAGGTGAAATGAAAGCAGCACCGATTGCGCACCAGCGTTGCGGAACGGAGCAAAATTGGGTAGCTTGGTTGCTGGAGGAATGGCCGAGTGGTTGAAGGCGGCGGTCTTGAAAACCGTTAACGGGGTAACTCGTTCGGGGGTTCGAATCCCTCTTCCTCCGCCACAGAAAGAAAGCGCCGCTCACCGACCTGCATTGTAGGTGCTTGCTACCATCTAGTGGGGACTAGTCCAGAACTTCTGGTGATGTCTGCACCAGATCACAGCATCGCAGTTTCCGTTGTACTACCTTGTCTAAATGAAAGCGAGACCTTGGCCGTCTGTGTACGCAAGGCGCTCACTGCAATTCAGGAGAGCGGGGTAACAGGAGAGGTTGTCGTCGCAGATAACGGCAGCGATGATGGCTCACAGGAAATCGCGGTCCGGGAAGGGGCCCGCCTTGTAAATGTGCCAATCCGGGGCTACGGAGCGGCGCTTATGACGGGTATCCAATCAGCACGCGGCGAATACGTATTGATGGCTGATGCGGATGACAGCTATGAGTTCTCTCATCTGCCGCGGTTTCTTGATGCCTTGAATCGAGGTGCTGACTTGGTCATGGGCAACCGTTTCAAAGGTGGAGTGAAACCCGGCGCGATGCCGTTTCTGCACAGATATCTCGGCAATCCTGTATTGAGTTTTCTCGGTCGTTTATTCTTCCGTGCTCCGGTAGCTGATTTCCATTGCGGGATCAGGGCGTTCAGGAAATCGGCGATTCAAAAGCTCGATCTCCAAACCACAGGGATGGAATTCGCGAGCGAAATGGTTGTGAAGTCCAGCCTGATGGGGCTTCGCATCGCGGAAGTGCCTACGACCCTTTCTCCCGACGGCCGATCGCGCCAGCCGCATCTTCGGACATGGAGGGACGGTTGGCGCCACTTGCGATTCCTTCTGCTCTATAGTCCTCGATGGCTGTTTCTATACCCAGGTATGCTCCTCGTCCTGGCGGGTGTAGTGATAATCGCCTGGTTGCTTCCCGAGAAGCGAACCGTTGGGAACGTCGCATTCGATGTGGACACCATTGTCTACGCCGTAGGCGGTGTTTTAGTCGGAATTCACGCTTGTATATTCGCCATCAGCGCCAAGGTTTTTGGTATCTCGGAAGGACTCTTGCCGAGAGATCCGAGATTAGAGCGATGGCTCAGGTACATCAACCTGGAGACTGGGTTGTCAGTAGGCGCCTTGCTGCTCGCGGTCGGATTAGGGACCGCAGTGTATGCGGTTTCCATCTGGTACCGTTCCGACTTTGGACATCTTTCTCCTACGCAGGCGCTGCGGATTACAATTCCGTCCGTCGCCGCACTCATGGTGGGCGCTGAAATTATTTTCGCGAGCTTTTTCCTTAGCCTACTGGGACTGAAGCGGCGCTAGGGAGAAACCACGATAACGTTTGCGCGGAAATTAACAAGACTGAGGCTGCCTGTGACCGGAAGGCGCTCTACTCCATTCGGGAAAAAGAATGGGGGACGTTGCAGGTGAGCTATCTTCTCGTGTGCGGGTGGGCCATCTCCGCGACGCTTTGTGCTTCTTGGCGACGGCCCGGGCCGCAGCAAAGTGGTCAACTGCGGCGCAGAGATGAGAGGACCCGGCTGGGGTTGTCCACATCTGCTGGCGGCGGCTCCCGCAAGCGAC
>JBJMGM010000024.1:0-114773 GCA_045807905.1 Bryobacteraceae bacterium
ATGCCGGGCTGAAAGACGCAGTGCGACAGCTCTCAGGTTTGCGGCAGCAGGTCGGCGCAGGAGACCGGCAGTTGCGCGAGGATCTCGATGACGCGCTGTCGTCTCTCAATCGTTTGGACGGCGCGCGATCGGGTCTGCTTGAATCGAGAATCAGTCATGAGGTCCTGCCAACTCTCGAACGTCTGGAAGTCGAACTGAGTCGACACGTCGGGGAAGACGGTGAGAATGCCCGAACGGCGGCATCTGAATCGGCTCCCGAAAAATATCGGGATGCGGTGGCGGAATATTTCAAGAGACTAAGCCGGTAAAACCGTCGCGCCGCATCTCTGAACGCTCAAGCCGGGGCTGCACCTGCCCAAATGGCTGATGTGTGGAATCGCTGAATCGAAGCACACTGAAGCTATGACCAGCACAGTAATCACAGACCTCAGCGCGTTCTCACATGGCTTGGCCGACCTCGTAGAAAAAACTGCGGCGGGAGTCGTAGCGGTGAAAGCGGCTGCATACCGGGTCGTGAGCGGATTGATCCTCGGTGGAGATCTGATAGCAGTATCGAACCATACATTACGGCGGGAAGACCGGATTCCAATCCAAACGTGGGATGGGACGCAAGCTGAAGCGACAATTTTAGGCCGCGATCCAACTATCGATTTGGGGCTTTTAAAGGTCGAGGGGCGGAGCTTGAATCCGCTGAAAGCGGCAGATCCGGCCTCCTTGAAAGCGGGAGCGCTCGCCGCAGTTGTCGGATTGACGCTGGACGCCGGCCCGTCAGCGAGTCTCGGGATTTTAGGTGCGGTAGGCGGGAGTCGACCCACATGGCGCGGCGGCACTCTAGATCACTTCTTCCGGCTCGACGTAAATCTTTATCCATCGCAATCGGGTGCGGCAGTCGTTAACGCGGAAGGGCACCTCATTGGTTTAGCTACTCCGGCACTGCTGCGCCACTCGGCGGTGGCCGTGCCGCTACCCACACTCAACCGGATCGCTGACGAACTTCTTCAGCAAGGAAGAATCCGCCACGGCTATCTGGGAGTGGGTTTGCATCCCGTCGCGGTTGCGGCTTCGTTACGCGAGAAGTTGGGAGCCACTGCCGAGATGGGCCTGATTCTGCTGAGTGTGGAACCTGACTCGCCTGCGGACAAAGCTGGATGGCTGGTGGGCGATATTTTAATCTCACTCGATAGTAAAGCCATCGGCGACATCGAGGAGCTTCAGACGGCGTTGCGGGGGAATACAGTGGGTCGAAGCCTCAAGGCATCGTTACTTCGTGGCGGTCAGCTGATCGAAACCCAAATCACTGTGTCCGAACGTAAACAGAAGGGAAGCTAAATGCCGATCCCGGTGCCAGGACGCGTTGCAGAGGCGCTTCGTAGATCAACCGTAAAAGTGCGGAGCGGGCAGGGATACGGGCAACGCCACGGTTCGGCCGTAGTGATAGCTCGCGACCAAGCGATCACGAACGCACATGTGCTTCAAGCAGATGTGCATCAAACAGGGCATCTGACCGTTGAATCGTACGACGGGAATGTAGTGTCCGCCTCGGTCGTGAAGATCGACCGGCATCGTGACTTGGCTTTGCTCGCCGCACCGGGGCTGGAAGCGTTCCCGGCATCTTTAGGCGATTCCGATCTCCTCCGTGTTGGAACGCCTATCATCGCGGTTGGCAATCCTCTGGGTTTTGTGGGAGCTGTTTCCACGGGAATTGTGCACTCGATCGGTCCCGTGCGGCCGATCAGCCGATTACCGTGGATTCACGCAGATTTGCGTTTGGCGCCGGGGAATTCGGGAGGGCCTTTAGCCGACTTACACGGCCAGATCGTTGGAATCAACAGCATGGTTGTCGCGGGCGGGTTGGCTTTAGCGATTCCGAGCCGTGCTGTGCAATCGTTTCTGACGCGAGCGAAATCCCACCGGAGCTTGGGAGTAGTAGTCCGTCCGGTCTCTCTGCAACATCGTCGCATGGGCATGATGATTCTTGAGCTGATTTCGGGCGGAGCTGCCGAACGCGCTTCGCTCCTGACGGGCGACATATTGATCGCAGGCAATGAAAGGCAGTTTTGTTTTGTTGACGATTTACAGAGCGCGATAGATGAGAGCCCCAGTGCGATATTTCGCTTGGAATTCTATAGAGCGGGTCGAGAAAAGCTGAGGAACGTAGTCGTCAGGCTCCTGCCGGAGTCGGAAGCAGAAACAGCGACGAGCGCAGCTTGATTCGCGTTGCCATCATAGCCAACACATTATTGCGCGCACAAGGCGTGGCAAGTTTACTGGCCGAAGATGAGCGGCTCGAAATAACCGACCTCCACGGGTCGCACGCTAAAGGCAACAATGACGGATCAGGCATGGTGGACGTCGTTGTGGTTGCTGGCTTGCTGCTCGATCAAATACCTTTGAATGGACCGCCAGTAGTCGCACTCACCAGTGAGCATGTTGAGGAGATGCCGGTGGCAAACTCGATACGTGCCTGGCTGCCCATCAACTCCTCGGCCTCAGAGATTGGCGCCGCCATTGTCGCCGCGGCAAATGATCTGGTAGTCCTGACCCAGAGTCAAGCGAGTGAATGGCTGGGCGGCCCGAGATCGGCCCATGCGGATAGCTTCGAAATTGAGGCGCTCACCCGGCGTGAATTGCAGGTGCTACGCATGTTGGCGGATGGGCTCGGCAACAAAGAGATTGCTGGACAGCTCAATATCTCCGATCACACTGCCAAGTTTCATGTGGCCCAAATCCTAGCGAAGTTGCATGTTTCGAGTAGAACAGAGGCTGTATCCGTCGGAATACGGCGCGGTCTAGTGCCGATTTAGTGAGTGCAACGAACTACTATTCCGGCGCTCCACTTTGCTGCAAAAGTTTTGCCACGAGTCCGGTCCATCCGGTTTGATGGCTCGCACCCAAGCCCTTGCCCGTGTCTCCGTGAAAGAATTCGTAGAACGGAACGTAATCGCGAAAATCTTTATATTCGTTGAACAACGTACTGTCTCCGAAAACGGGCCGATGTCCGTTTTTATCCGGCATGAAGAGCGCCGAGAGACGCCGTGAAAGTTTCCGTGCGGCCTTCCGCAGGTTCATTCGTTGCCCTGAACCGGTCGGAAATTCCATCGTGAACGAATCGCCGTAATAGTGATGCAGCCGCTGAAGAGCTTCGATGAGCAAGAAATTCATCGGGAACCACACCGGACCACGCCAGTTCGAATTTCCGCCGAACGTACCACTCGTCGAATCACCCGGCTCATAGCCGACGCTGAAAGTCGTGCCCTCCACCGCCAACGTGTACGGATTCTCTTTGTAATACCGGGATAGCGAACGAATTCCGAACGGTGACAAAAATTCACTCTCGTCAAATACCCGCTGAAGAATGCGCTCGAGGCGGGGGCGGTTAACGACCGAGAGCAAACGCCGTTCGGCCATTCCGGACTCCGTCATAGGTGCGAGTCCCTCGGTCAGGTCTTTGCGTTTGTCCAAGAACCATTGCATCCGTTTCTTGAACCCTTGATGCCGATCGATCATGTGCGTATCAAGAGTATCGGTGGCGAACAACGGTACAAGCCCGACTAGAGACCGTACGCGAAGCGAAATGTGGCGCTGTTCGCCAATTCGCAAACTGTCATAGTAAAAAGCATCCTCTTCGTTCCACAGACCAGAGCCTTCATGATGATTGATCGCATCGGCGATGTAGAGAAAGTGCTCAAAAAACTTGCTCGCTATGTCCTCGTATGTGCTGTCGACCGTCGCTAGCTGCAACGCAATTTTGAGCATGTTGAGGCAATACATTGCCATCCAGCTCGAGCCATCGGACTGCTCGAGAATCCAGCCAGACGGAAGCTGGGCGCTTCGATTAAAAATGCCTATATTGTCGAGACCCAGGAACCCGCCCTCAAAAACGTTGGCGCCTTCCGAATCCTTTCGGTTCACCCACCACGTAAAGTTCATCAGCAGTTTGTGAAAGACACGCTCCAGGAAGGCAAAATCCGGCTTGCCTTTCACTTTCTGATCGATTTTGAAGACACGCCATGACGCCCAGGCGTGCACTGGCGGATTCACGTCCCCGAAGGCCCATTCGTAAGCCGGCAGTTGACCGTTCGGATGCATGTACCATTCGCGCAAGAACAGAGACAATTGAGCTTTTGAAAAATCCGGATCCGCAGGCGCAATCGCTACGGTATGAAAACACAAATCCCAAGCCGCGTACCACGGATACTCCCATTTATCCGGCATCGAGATGATGTCTTCATTGAAGAGATGTCTCCACCTGTGATTCCGGCCCTGCTGGCGCTGCTGCGGAGGCTTTGGCATTGTTTCGTCGCCCTTTAGCCAGGTCTCGACGACAAAGTGGTAAAACTGCTTGCTCCAGAACAGGCCGGCAAAGGCTTGTCGCTGGACCTTGCGGGCTTCCTCTTTCAAACCATGCGAGAGATTGCTGTAAAATTCCGAGGCTTCCCGAATACGAGCTTCAAAAACGGCATCCCAGTGGTCGCGTGCAAGATTTGGAGATCCCGCTCGATGTAGACGAAAATGCAAAGCTGTCTGCGCTCCAGCGTCCAAGCTAAGGGTATAGACGGCACAGCTCTTGGTCCCTTCACGTTGGTCGTTTACGGATTCGCGGCGGCCCTCAATCAAGTATTCATGCAAAGCATCCTTGTAGAAACGGTTGTCTCCGCGCCAATTCCAAATGCGCTCGGCATTCGTCTCGTTGTTCGTAAACAGGATTTCCGGCGCGGCGTCGAGAGACAAGATGAAGCTACCAAGCGAATCATGGTCCGCCTGTACCTCGCCCGATGAGTTCACATGCAGCAGCGGCGTTCGGGGGGGATCGGCACACCACGCCCATGTATTCCGAAACCACAGGGTCGGTAAGAACATAAGGTCGGCGGCTTCGGGACCACGGTTCACAATCGTGATTCTGATGAGAATGTCATCCACATCCTGCTTTGCGTACTCGGCGAAGATGTCGAAATATCGTCCTTCATCAAAAATGCCTGTATCGACCAGCTCATATTCAGGGTCCTCACGTGTGCGGCGTTGGGTTTCTTGACGCAGTTGCTCGTACGGAAATCGCGACTGCGGATACTTGTAGAGGCCCTTGAGATAAGAATGCGTGGGCGTTGCGTCGAGGTAATAGAACAGTTCCTTTACGTCTTCGCCGTGATTGCCCTCATGGCCCGATAAACCGAAAAGGCGTTCTTTTAAGATCGAATCTTTTCCATTCCAGAACGCCAGCGCAAAACAGAGGTATTGGTGGTTGTCGCAGATGCCGAGAATGCCGTCTTCGGTCCAGCGATACACCCGCGATCTTGCATGATCGTGGGGGAAATACTCCCACGCAGTGCCATCAGGACTGTAATCCTCGCGCACTGTTCCCCAGGCCCGTTCCGCGAGATAAGGACCCCAGCGCTTCCAGTGCTTTACGCGAGCTTCTGCTTCGTCCAAGCGCTGCTGTTCAGCTGGTCCTGTACCGGGCATCATTGTGAACGGCGCGAGTGTGACAGCGGAGCGAGCTAATTACGCGACACTGGATTCCCGCACAACTTCCAGAGGATGCTTATATTTGCACTCCGGATTGGGACACTGAGCGACGGCTCCCGCCTTCAGATATTTCTCGATCAGATAGCTGCTACCGCATTCGGGGCATTTTTCAGGAATGGGCCTGCCCCAAGCCACAAAGTCGCACTCAGGGTATCGATTGCACCCGTAGAAGGTCTTGCCTCGCTTAGATCGGCGCTCAACGACTTCGCCCTCCGAGCAATTTGGACAAGGCACGCCAATCGTCTTCTGCTTTACGTATTTGCACTTCGGATAATTACTGCAGGCTACGAACTCACCGTACCGTCCAAACTTCTTAACGAGGTTGCTGCCGCATTGAGGGCACACCTCGTCAAGGGGGACATCCTTTCGCTGCTCACCGCCGATCTGCTTTGTCGTTTTGCAGTCCGGGTACCCTGAACAAGCGTAAAATTGCCCGAAGCGGCCCTTCTTGAGTACCATCGTTCGGCCGCAATTTTCGCAGTATTCCTGTTCGTCCTGTTCGCTCAAATCAGCCTTGTCGACGTCTGGCAGGTCTACTGTCAACTCACGCGTATTCGTGCATTCCGGATAACCAGTGCACGCAATGAAACTACCGTGCTTACCCCATTTGATGACCATGGGCTTGCCGCACTTCTCGCAGATGAGATCGGTCGGCTTTTCCATGCGCTTAATATCGGTCATGTGCTCTTCGGCGTGCTCCAGGTCCTTTTGGAACCTGCCGTAGAACTCAGCCATGGCGTCGCGCCATTCAAGCTTGCCTTCCTCGATTTCATCAAGCTCTTCTTCCATGCGAGCCGTATACTTCACATCGAAGAGATCGCTGAAACTCTCTAGAAGCAGGTCGGTCACGACCATACCGAGCTCAGTAGGTAGAAATTTGCCGCCCTCTTTGGTCACATATTCGCGATCCTGAATCGTTGACAGAATGGATGCATATGTCGAAGGTCGGCCGACTCCGTCCGCCTCAAGTTTTTTGACGAGCGTTGCTTCGTTGTAACGCGGCGGCGGCTCCGTGAAATGTTGTTCGGGACGAATCTCTTTGAAGCGCAAGACCTCGCCTTCGGTTACCAACGGCAGCTTGTGCTCGAGTTCCTCGTCCTCTTCGTCCTTGGCGTCTTTGCCCTCTTGATAGACCCTCAGAAAGCCGTCGAATTTTGGAACGGTACCGGTTGCGCGGAACAGATAGGTGACATTGCTCTTTCCGGTGGCGTTCACGTCAATCGTGGTCTGGTCGAACACCGCCGGCATCATTTGTGACGCGACAAACCGCATCCAGATAAGGCGATACAACTTCAACTCGTCTTCTGCAAGATACTTCTCCAACGACTCGGGCGTACGCAGAACTGAAGTGGGACGAACGGCTTCATGCGCGTCCTGGGCGTCCTTTTTGGTTTTATAAACGTTGGACGATGCTGGCAAATAGTTTTGGCCATAGCGCTCGCCGACAAAAGCGCGAACCTCAGCTAGCGCGTCTTCGGAAACTCGCGTTGAATCCGTCCGCATGTAGGTAATCAGACCTACGGAACCTTCGTCGCCGAGTTCTTTCCCTTCATAAAGTCCCTGCGCCAGCATCATGGTGCGCTTCACACTGAAACGCAGCTTACGTGAGGATTCCTGCTGCAGAGTGGACGTGATAAACGGAGGAACGGGATTCCGCTTCTTCTCGCGCGTCGTTACCGAACGGACTACATAGGATGCTCCAACAAGATCATCGACGATGCTTTTCGCCGTACCCTCGTTCTGCACCTGCGGTGTTTCTTCGCCCCGCTTATTGAGCCGCGCAGTCAAGATAGGCGGCTTTTTGGCGTTCAGCGCGACGTCGATCGTCCAATATTCCTGTTTCTGAAACGCCCGGACCTCGCGCTCCCGGTCCACGATGAGGCGCAACGCAACAGTTTGAACACGGCCCGCCGAGAGGCCGCGTCGAACTTTGTCCCAGAGCAAAGGAGAGATCTTGTAGCCAACCAGACGGTCCAAAACCCGTCGCGCCTGTTGAGCTTCGACCAGGTGAACGTTCACCCCAACAGGCTTATCGAACGCCTTTTTGACCGCGTTTGCCGTGATTTCATTGAACATCACGCGAAAAATCGTCGGTTTTCCCGATTTCTTGGGCTCAAGCTCCTCTTTGAGATGCCAGCAAATGGCTTCGCCCTCGCGGTCCGGGTCAGCAGCCAGATATACAGAATCCACGCCTTTCGCCGCCTGCTTCAGCTCGGTTATAAGCTTCTTCTTACCCTCGATCACCTCGTACTTGGGCGTGAAATCATGGTCAACGTCGACTGCCAGATCCTTCTTGGGTAGATCTTTGATGTGACCTAACGAGGCCTTGACCACGTACTGCTTGCCGAGATATTTTCCGATTGTTTTCGCCTTCGCCGGAGATTCGACGATGACGAGTGCTTTGGGCATACCTTTTACTTACCTGCTATCTGATTCCGGGCCGCTCCGGGAAGCCCGCCAGGACGCTACTCTTTTACCACACCTTTACGAAGCTCTTGCCGGGAAGCTGCCGGACCAGCCCCGACATTTCGAGCTCAAACAGTGCGCCGATCAACTCAGATGATGAGACTGACTCAAAAGTTTCAACAAGGGCCTCAAGTTGTTGCGGGACATCAATTTGCAAATGGTTTAATAGCTTCCGCGCAAGCACTTTCATGGGCTCTTCGGGGCCGTCTATAGGCGGAGGACCGGGCTGACCGCCACCCTCGGATAAAACTTTTTGCTGAGCCTTATTGACAAGATCCCGGCGCAGCCCCGCTGGAAGCTCGTTGGTGACATCGGTCCATTCCTGGACGAGCTTCGCCCCTTGTTGGACGAGCAGGTTAGGCCCCCAACTCATTTTGGACGTAATATTACCAGGCACCGCAAATACCTCTCGCCCTTGGTCCATGGCCAGCCGAGCCGTAATCGCCGAGCCACTATGTTGGGCGCCCTCTACAATCAGGACCCCGGCTGAGATACCGCTCACGATTCGGTTTCGGATGGGAAAATTTTGAGGGTACGCGGGGGCACCCATCGGGAATTCTGAGACAAGGAGTCCGCGGCGGGACATATCTTCGTAAAGCTTTCGATTATCCGCCGGATAGAGGACATCTACCCCGCAGCCAAGTACTGCGAGGGTATCGCCGTCCTCTGCCAGCGCAGCCCTGTCGGCGGCGGTATCGATGCCTCGCGCCATCCCGCTGACGATTGCGAGGCCGGCTCTCGCGAGATCTGCCGTGAGCCGTTCGGTGGCAGCGATTCCGTAGGGTGTTGGGCGCCGGGTCCCCACCACCGCTATCGAATGTGCGGTCAGCAGCTCAATTCTTCCGATTGCAAAAAGGAGTAGCGGCGGGTCGAAAATCTCGCGCAGCCGTTGAGGATAACGCCCATCCTGGATTGAGATGAGTTGCGCCCCAGCGTTCATGAGCTGCTGCTGCTGTTCGACCGCGTCCTCAAAGGAGCAGCCGCTAGCGATGTTGCGAGCCTGCGCCGGACTCGTGCCCGCTGCTTCGAGTTCGGATGCCGAGGCCCGGAAGATCGCTTGTGGCGACCTCAGCTTGTCGAGCACTCGCAAGGTTCCTACCGTTCCCAATCCCGGCACCATCCGCAACGCGAGCCAGTGAAGTGTCTCCTCTTGGGTGAGCACGGCAGTTGCCACGTCGAATACGTGCCGGCCACGTGCGCTACTTCTCAGCGCCCCGGCGAGCCGTATCTATAGAACAGGTCTTGAGGGCCGGCCCTTTAATGCGAACAACATGGCGCTCCAAACCTCGTTTACCGAGCAGATCTTGTAATCGACCAATCCCAATTCGATGGCGTGCTCACGAACCAAGCGCTCGGTCAGACTGCCGCCCGCTCGTGAGTTCTTCTTCCGCCACAAAATCCACAATCTTGTGGCGCCGGCTAGGGCGCGAAGTTCCGAAAGAGTTCGCCTTAAAGAATGGACTTCCCGCACGAAGCAGAGCGTTACTGGTGCAAGTTCCCCTCTGTGCTCTAAGAATTCGACGCGCGCAGGCATTTTGCCAAGCACTTGCATGTAATCTGGCGGAGGATCGACTACCGCTACCGTCGATGAGTCCTTGATGCCGAGTTTCTGAGCGGTAGCCTTTGAGGCGTATCTGTCCATCATCGCCGTCGGTTTCAGCGGTTCTTTGGGCGGGTTCGCAATCGCTCGTTTCAGAGCGGAACGGAGGTTTCCTATGCGGGAATACACGGCGTCGGGCAGCTCCGCTTGTATTCGGCTGACCTTCTCTTCCACTCCCTCGCAAAAGACAATCGGAATACATCGCAAGGCTGGCGAGTGCCGTAGCGCGATCGCGATTTCTCGTCCCTGCGAGGGCAGCCGTGATAAATCTATAACGAAAGCGTCGGGCGGCGATTCCCGCCATAGTCGCATCATGCCTGGGCGAAACTCATGGTCATACTCGACCTCGTAACCTGCAGCCTTCAAGAGTTCTGCATAATTGGCGGCTTCATTGGCGTTCCAATGTACAAGCCGCGCCCGTGACATTACGGCATCTTAGCAATCTGACCGTTGTTATATGAGAATCGCCAGCGCAGCCACCGCGCTTCCACAGCATTACTACCCGCAGAAGACCTTGCTCGAGGCCTTTCGAAAATATTGGGGTCCGAAGATCGACAGGTTCGACATGTTAGAGCGGTTGCACACGGCCACTCAGGTCGACGGGCGCTATCTCACGTTACCGCTGGAAGCCTATCCGCTCAGCAGTTGGGGCGCGGCGAACAATATCTGGATTGAGGCCGCTGTCGACCTCGGGCACGAGGCGATCTGCAAGGCCATGCAACAAGCCGGAGCGAAGCCTGCCGATATCGGGGCTTTCTTTTTTGTTTCGATTACCGGAGTGGCGAGTCCGTCAGTAGACGCCCGGCTCATGAACCGAATGGGGCTGAGCCCGCGCACGAAGCGCATCCCTATCTTTGGCCTGGGCTGTGTGGCCGGGGCAGCAGGGATTGCCCGCGCGGCCGATTATGTGCGAGCTTTCCCGGGGCAAGCCGCCCTTCTGCTCTCGGTCGAGTTGTGTTCGCTCACCATCCAGCAGGATGATCTATCAGTCGCAAATCTCATCAGCTCTGGATTGTTTGGTGATGGCGCGGCGGCCGTCGTTGTTTGTGGGGCTGACATTGAGGCGCGCGACGGTCCAGAGATCATTGGCACCCGATCCGTTTTTTACCCCGATACCGAATACGTGATGGGCTGGGACATTTCAGAGAAAGGCTTCCGGATAGTTTTATCGCGCGACGTTCCTGAGGTCGTGTTGCGCAACCTCGGGAAAGACGCAGACGAGTTCCTCGAAGAGCATGGGCTAGATCGAAGCGATGTGGGAAGCTGGGTAATCCATACGGGCGGTCCGAAAGTACTCGAAGCGACTGAAACGGCGCTAGCGCTTCCCAGCGGCGCTCTGCAAGCATCGTGGGAGTGCCTGGGGCGAACCGGCAATCTTTCCTCAGCATCGGTGTTGTTTGTTTTGGAGGAGATCATGAAGAATCGCCGGCCCGAGCCTGGCACGTGGGGCATATTGGCCGCGATGGGGCCTGGTTTCTGCTCCGAGCTGGTGCTGCTCCGGTGGTAATCGTGCCTACGAACACGGGGCGGAAACCCATGCCCCAAGCATCTGCATCTAAACTTTCAGTGTCGACGCGATTTGTTCTTTTAGCTTTGTTGTGCATTCTCATCTCTGCGCCTGTACAGGCGCAGTATGGCGGTCCACTTGGTGGAGGCGGGATCCCGGTTCCTTGGGGCCACAAGAAGAAACAGAAGAGTTCTGGTCCCAGCGCGCCCACCATCTCGGCGGACGGCAAAACCGTTTCAAACGACGGAAAGACGCTCGTAGTGGCCACGGCGGACGGGCGCACGCTCACTATGAAGCTGGACCCTGATACGAAGTTCGCGCGGTCTGGAAACGCGATACCAGCAACTGAGGTTGTCTCACGCACCATGGTGCACGTAGAGGCCGCGGAAGACGAACAGGCGTACCTGACCGCTATCCGGGTCGAGGTGATCAAGGATGCTGCGCAGGCGTCAGTCGAGCCGCAAACGCCGGCTGCGCCGACCACCGCAGGCGATCAGGCTGACACGGCGCGACCGACGATTTCGAAAGATCCCGTAGACGCCCCCGATCGTCCCATACTGCGGCGTGGGATTCCTAAAAAGGCGAGCTCCGACGACGATACCAGCGGCACCGAAGTGAATAAAGCAGCGTCGCGGAACGCAACGCGCGCCCCGACGTCCTCCGAACCGAGTCAAAAAGAGAGCACAGACTTCACGATCAGCGATGATTCCGATTCGGCTAAGCCGGCAGCCGCAGCTTCCGACGCTCTGATCAAGCGAACCAAGGAATGGTCGGAGACGTTCACGAACGGGCTGCCCAACTTCGTTTGCCAACAATCTACGACGCGGTACATGCGAGAATCCAAATCCTCCGGGTGGCAAGTGCAAGATGTGGTGACGGCCAAAGTCGTCTATGAGAACGGGAAAGAGGATTACCGCGAGATCACTGTAGGCGGAAAAAGGACCAATAAGGCGATGCTGGATCTGGGCGGCTCCACGTCAACTGGCGAGTTCGCCTCGACCCTGCAAAGCTTGTTTTCCGAGGCGAGCCAAGCCCAGTTTAAGTTCTACCGCTCAACCACGCTACACGACTCAACGGCGGCCATCTACGACTTCAAAGTAGCGCTACCGAATTCGAACTGGATGACCCAAAGCGGCGGTCAGGCCCTTCGGCCGGCATATAGCGGCAGCGTCTGGATCGACCGCTCTATCGCCCAGGTCCGGCGCATCGAAATGCAGGCGGACAACATTCCGAAGGATTTCCCGCTGGATTCTTTGCAGTGGGCGGTCGATTATGAGAATGTCCCACTGGGTACGGGATCGTTCCTGCTGCCGGTACACGCCGAGAATCTCGCCTGCTGGCGCGGGGCGCCCATGTGCACCAAGAATGAGGTCGATTTCCGCGATTACCACAGGTATTCCGGCGAAAGTACAATTACGTTCGGGAAGTGAATTGCCCTATATTTGAACAACTTGTGCCTCCTTTTACGAAACGAACTCCCCTGTCCGGTGCAATTGGGTTCGTTTTTTCAACTTGGGGTAAAAAGGCGTATCCGTGGTATTGTGAGGGAATTCTCAAGAGCTAGGCCATCGATCGCGAACGGAGGAAACGTACTTCATATGACGGTTGTTCGATCCGTAGCAACGGCGATTCTAGCCTGTTGCGCGGTTCCCTGTTTGTACGCCGATTTCTCTTACCAGCAGACCACTAGGGTCACCGGCGGCGCAATGGTCGGGATGATGAAGTTCGCCGGCGCATTTTCGAAAGACGCGCGCAAAGCGATGGACCCGATCAAATCCACTACGTCGATCAAGGGCAATCGGATGGTGCACCGCACGGCTGATTCAGCGAGCGTTATCGATCTCGACAAAGAGACCATCACTGAGATCAACTACGCCAAAAAGACCTACTCCGTCGCTACTTTCGCGCAGATAAAACAAGCCATGGACCAGATGGCCGAGAAGGCGCGAGAGCAGAAAGGCAACAGCACCGAACAAAAGGGCACGAGCGGCGAACAGGTGGACATGCACTTTGATGTAAAGGTAAATGACACCGGCCAGTCGAAAGTGATCAATGGCAACAACGCGCACCGAATGATCATGACGATGACGATGCAGGGCGCAGACGCCAAATCGGGCGCAAAGGGAGGCATCGACATGACTACCGATATGTGGATAGCCCCCCAAGTCTCCGGCTATGAGGAGGTGCGCCATTTTTACCGACGTATGAGCGAAAAGCTAGAGTGGACACCCGGCGCCAACCCTATCATGATGAGCCGCCCCGATATGGCGCGCGCCATGGCGCAACTCTACAAAGAGGGCGTAAAGCTTGACGGCATGCCAGTGTACGAAACGATCAAGATGGGCGGGAAGATGGAAGGGAGCCCCAACGCCTCCGGTTCGGAGTCGCAATCGGAATCCCAATCGCAAAGGCAGGCGTCACGCGATTCCGCGCCTCCTCCTACGTCGGTCACGGGCGCACTCGGGGCTGCGCTCGGTGGACGTCTGGGCGGCTTTGGCCATCACAAGAAGCAAGCTGCTCCCCCGGATTCGGATTCGAACGCGCCCGCCGGTCCCGCTGGGAGCGGTAATGCCGCTGCTACTGGCCCCAACTCGGCGTCCGGCTCCCTAATTGAAATGACTACCGAAGTACTCAGCTACTCTTCTGGCCCCGCGGATGCTGCCGGTTTCGAAGTTCCTTCCGGCTTTTCGCAGGTTCAGGAGCCGTTACATCCAAGCTCCGCACATCAGTAGATTCAACGAACGCATTTACGCTCAACGCGCCGAAGCGATGAGGTGGTAGTCGCGATATTCGATATCGACAGTACTCTGCCCGAAAAGGAAGCTGCTGGAGACTGCGTGGCTATGGTGAGCGAGCGCAAACCCCTCCAGGTGCTTGTATTCCCGGACGACTTGCGGACGCCCCGAGAAGAAGGATGCGCTGGTCGGCGGCTTTCCCTCGATCTTTACAACCATCATCTTAGCCGGATCGACCCACAACCGCCCCCGCAGTAGGTACGGGCTCTTTCTTTTCGGAGTCAACTGCAGTACGTCACACATGATGCCGCCCACGGGCTCTTTTCCCATGAGCTTCATATCGTAATTTGCCGAGGTGATGATAGCCTGCTCATGCATCTTGCCACGGCTCATCTGGGTTTCTTCCTGCAGCAGGCGGTCCAAAACACGATTGCGCAGAAGCGAAGGCCCGCTACGTGACAGTACCTTGTACGTCTTGCCCTCGCCGCGTTTATACGTAGTTTCGATAATTGCCTCGGCCGGGTTGCTGAAATGAGAATTCTGGATCGTGTAGTATTCGCTGACTGTATATCCGCTGAGCTTATTTTCGCGACTTAACTCCGCCTGGTCGATTTGGCGGATTAAGTCATCCTGTCGTTCTCTTCCATCCAGGTCCTTGCCGTTGCACGCGCCCAAAATCAGGAATGCCAATGTCCAGCTGCTCGACCGCAGCAAAATCATCTCGAGCCATGAACTTACCAGACTTGAATCCTCATAACCAGGATAATCGGCGCTCGCTATGCGGGCCGTTGTTGTTCGTTAGCGAGCATCATCGCAGACCGGCGATGGAGATACTTCAAAGCCGACGCCGTTTTGCCGAGTCAATTTATTCAAGGGCGATCGCGATTGCGCCCGCCACCATCAAAGCGCCACCGAGCACCTTGCCCCAGGTGAGTTTCTCGCCGAGAAACATTGCTCCAAAGATGATTACCAGTGCCACGCTCACTTTATCGATGGGCGCGACACGGGAAGCCGGACCAACTTGAAGCGCCCGAAAGTAGCAGAGCCATGACAAGCCGGTAGCGAATCCCGAAAGCACCAGGAACAACCACGTTTTTGTCGACAGCGTCTGAAACGTGCCGGGCTGACGCGCAACAGAAGCAATCAGCCATGTAAACAGGACCACCACGGTCGTCCGTACGGCAGTCGCGAGATTCGCGTCGATCCCTTCCACCCCCAGCTTTGCGAGGATCGCGGTCGCCGCTGCGAAAAGCGCGGACAGTAAGGACCAAGTCAGCCATGTCATTTCTTCAGTTTGGTAGATGGCCGGGGTTGGTTGCGGCGCGTCGATCGCGCGCGACCTGTGGCGGCAGAGTTCGGCGGCATGCGACGCACCATTCAGTGCTCCGCGACGTCCAGGAGTGAATACGAGTGAGGTCTCAAATTCTTTGAGTGCCAGATCTGGCTGATTCTGTTCCAGCAGCAAGTAACCGAGCTGTTCACGGGCGGGAAGAATTGGCCCGGGCGATATCGGAAGCTTTTCGATTGCGTCTTCGTCATCGGCCGCCTGGCGCAGCACAACTAGCGCTTCCTCGCGCTCATGCGCCGCTTGGGCTGACCATGCCATGACTTCGCGCATCAGAATGCTTGTCTGAGTAGCCCAATACTCATTACCGGATGTCCGGAGCTGCACTTCGATCTGACGCAACTTATCAATTTCTGCGTGAGCCTCTGCACGACGCCCGCTTCGAACCAGTCCGAGCCCGCGAGCCCAAACGGCAATTGCAACAACCTGAGGCGGGGCTCCTGGTGGAGAAACTATATTTGCAGCATCACCCCATTGACTTCGCTCAACGGCATAGCGAACCGGCATCGCAGTTGCGGCGTACGCCACCTTGAACTCATGGAAGTTCTGCTTCTGAATATGCCCGAGTTGCTGGACCACGTCAGCGGCTTCCTTATCGCGTCCAGTTTGAAGATAGGCGTAGACGAGATAATCCATCGCATGCAGTTCTTCTCCTGTGTCACGTTGTTGGCGTGCCGCCTCCTTTGCCGCGATATTGGAAGCGATGGAATCTTCCCAGAGGCCCAGTCGCGTAAAGATGTGCGACGGCATGTGCAAGGCGTGCGGAGCTGACGCCGCGATCTTGGAGTACGCTCTTGCGGCAACCAAACCTCTGGGGGCGAGTTCGGCGTTATCGTAAGCGTGGATGAGGTAGTGAGAAATTCCCGGCTGCTGCGGATAAACACGAGAAAGAGGCTCAAGTAAATCAGCCGCCCTTTTCTGCTTTGCGTGTGATTTGTCCATCGGAGATGCGCTACCAAGAAGCGCAAGCGCGCAAAACACTTGTGCTTCGGCATCTTTCACTTCATCTTTGGCCAGGTCACACATTGCGCGCTCATACTCTGATACCCGCTTGGGATACGGAGCAACGGAATCGGCCTGATATATCAACTCAAGTGCGTTGATGAATTTACGCTCGCGTTCAGAGCCTGTCGCTATCGCGCGCGCCCGCTGGATTTCCTGTCGAGCAATGGGAATTGTTACCGGCGATAAAGGCGGTTCCCAGAGCTGGTGAAAATGCGTCATGGCGACTCCCCAATGCGCCATTGCGCACTGGGGATCGGACTCTGCCACTCTCCTGAAAGCGCGTTCAGCGGCGCTGTAGCTGAACGAATGCAGTAGGGCAACGCCTCGGTTGAACTCTTGCTGAACCGCCGGGAGACAGGAAATTGGAAACGACACGGATCCCAGTTTCTCGGGCGCGCTGTGATCATGCGTTTCCTGGGCGGCCAACGAGAAGGCAAACACGAACACGCTCCAGAATATTCGCCGCAAGTGGGACATGGGATCGCCGTGGCGGTCGCGGCGACGACCCGAAATTTTCGCTAAGTAATTATCCCGAGCGACCTCACGACGCTCAGACACATCAAGTAAGTGCGACGCTAGTGCGCAACTCTTTATTGGGAAGGTTATGAAATTGAGCAGTCTCACAAAACTTTTAGGTGGTTTAATTCTGTGTGCTGGGCTCTCGACAGCACAAGTGGATTTCCATCATCTCACGTTCAACGTGGGCGGCGGCTACACGCTAGCTACCCCTAACATCGCGACGGATCTTGATCGCGGAGGAAATCTGCAGGCCGGCGTTGGAGTAAATGTTACGCGCCATCTCGGGCTTCAGGGCACATTCATGTTCAACGGCCTAGGTATCACTCGTACAGCCCTGAACAGGGCTGGCCAACCAGATGGATCTGCTCGTGTCTACTCGTTCACCATCGATCCGAAGATTACGGTGTGGTCAACGGAGGACGCGAGCTGGTATGTGCTCGGCGGCGGTGGGTGGATGAGGCGAACTGTGGAATTTACGCAACCCACGGTCGTTGGAGCCTTTATATTCGATCCGTGGTTTGGTTATTTGGGTCCGGCGCTCGTGCCAACAAATCAAGTGCTGGGTTCGTTCACACAGGACACGGGTACATGGGATGTGGGTACGGGACTGAACTTTAGAGTCCCCCGCATGCCGGTCAACTTTTATCTGGAAGGCCGCTTCTTATCTGGGTTGACAGACGGTCGTCACACGAACATCGTTCCGATTACGTTTGGTGTCCGCTGGTAGTCCACCGGCGGAACTTCCGTCAAATTAGCTCGACATAGCGACTCCGTGCGGCTGACGCATGCGTAATGCGCCAGCCCACGGGCGTATCATCTGCGCGCATGGCAGGATAGGGGACGTGGAAGGTGAGCGGCTTTACATCAAGGCGGGTGAGCAGCTTCAAAGCATGCGCGTCCACACGGCCCTACGGCTGTTCGAGCGCGCAGAGCAGGCGCACTATGATCCGGATTCCTGTGCTGCCGGGCGCTGGGATTGCCGTATGCTTCTGGGCGATTTCGAAGCGGCTTGGCGGGAGAGCGATCTCATTGCAAGGCGAGGCAATCCTGACCCCCACCGCTTCTGGGATGGTCAGCCCTTCGCGGACAGGCGCGTGCTGATTCGATGTCTGCACGGCCTTGGGGACACAATTCAGTTCATTCGTTATGCGCCTCTGATTGGCGAGCAGGCCAAAACGCTAACGGTCGAGGCGCAGCCCGCACTCAAGGCATTGCTTGAGCAGGCGCGGATCGCGGATCAAATAATTACCTGGGGCGAGCCAGAACCAGATTGGGATCAGCAAATCGAGATCGTCGAGCTTCCACGCGTTTTCAGAACGACGGTCAAATCCGTGCCAAGCCGCATTCCATATTTGACTGTCTGCGATGATGGCGTCGACGTAAAGAGGGGCCCGAAGCTTCGCGTAGGCCTTGTTTGGGGCTGTAGCAGCTTCAATCCGGAACGTTCGATTCGGTTGAAGGAGCTGGGCAACTTGCTAACCATACCCGGAGTGTCTTTCTTTAGCTTGCAAGCGGGACCGCAGAGGGCGGAGCTCGAGCCATGGTCAAGCCAAGTCCACGACCTATATAACGGATCGTTTTGCGTGTTGCCTGCTGCCCGTAACCTGATGACCCTTGATCTGGTGATTAGTGTCGACACAATGATGGCCCATTTGGCAGGTGCAATGGGGCGTCCTGTGTGGACCCTGCTCCCGTACCGCTGCGATTGGCGTTGGATGATGAAACGCGTGGATTCACCCTGGTATCCCACGATGCGGCTGTTTCGCCAAAACCGGTCCGGGGAGTGGCGATCTGTCATTCGGCAAGTAGAGCAAGCATTGCGGACGCTGATCAGGGAGGCGAACTTTGAATCCCATCATTGGCGGCAGTGTTTGCCCGCGCGGCGAGTTTCGGCGGCGGAGGCCCAGGAAGTGTAAAGAAGAAGGTTGAACCGGAACCCACCTGCGATTCGACCCAGATTTTCCCACTCGCGCGAGTGACAATTTTTTTGCAAGTCGTCAGGCCGATTCCGCTTCCCGCTATCTCTGCGCCGTGGAGTCGCTGCATGGGCTGAAAGATTCGCTCAAACGAGTCCTTCTCAATCCCGATTCCGTTGTCCTGTACTCCGATCACCCACATGCGGGCTTCCCGGACGGCGGAAACGTGGATCACGGGACGCGTGCCGGGCTTCGCATATTTGATCGCATTCAGTAACAGATTCTGGAAGAGCTGGCTCAACGCCTGCGGCTCAACGAGCAGCTCGGGAAGAGGATCGTGAGTGATGACCGCTCCTGAATTTTCGATATCTTTTCGCAGATTCTCCAGTGTTATTTCGAGGGCCGTTTCGCCTTGCGTCTTAACTGACGATACGATCGGGTTCTTACCTAGCTGTGCGTGGGCCAACACAGCGTCGACTAAGCCAGCCATTCTTTCCAAGCCTTGCGAGACTTGCTTTAAACATTCCTGTCCGCTGGCGTCGAGTTTGCTCGCGTGCCGGCTAGAAAGCAAATCGACCAGCCAGCGCGTGCTAGTGATCGGGGCGCCCAGATCATGCGACGCAATTCGGGCAAACTCTTCGAGCTCCTCATTGGAGCGCTCCAGTTCGACAGCCATGCGTTTCAGCCGGTCATTGGCCGCTTCCAATTCCACCTGCATTTCGAAGCGCGGTGTGATATCTGTATGCGTCTCGATGACGGTGGGCGGTCCGTCTGCATTGTCTGCCGACAACACCCAGCGAGTGGCAACCAGAACGCGGCTGCCATCGCGCTTTACGTGTTGTAGTTCACCTCTCCAGGTTCCGGCCGCCCTGAGCTCGTCCTGTATTTTGTCGAGAGGCTCGGGAAACGTCGTTTTCAGAAGCAGATGAGCGATTTGCCCCACCGCCTCTTTTGCGGACCAGCCATACAGGTTCTGGCATCCGGCGGTCCAGTGATCGATAGTGCCGTCCCAGTGACGAACTAAGACCGTTGATTGCTCGAGCGCTCCTGTCAGCGCCCTCAGGTGTTCTTCAGCGTACTTGCGTTCGGTGACATCGCGCAATACCTTTCCGAAAGCTGCCAAGCTGCCGTCGTCCTTGCGTAAACCGAGCGTTACTCCTTCGACCAGGATTCGCTGTCCACCTTTCTTCACCAGCCATCGTGTGTCACTGGATCGCCCCACTTCCGCGGCAGCCTTTAGCTCCTCCGTCGCGGCGGCTTTCATCCTGTCCTCCGGCGTGAAGAGCAGCTCAACACTTTGTCCGATAAATTCTTCTGCGGTGTAGCCGAACTGCAGTTCCACGCCCGGATGCCAGGTACTGAAATTGCCCTTCGTGTCAGCAATAACGATCACAAACTCGGAGAGCTGTGATACCAGGAGCTCGAGACAATCTGCATTTCGGAGAATTGAAGGTTCGACCATCTAGCGGTGTCCTTCCATTGTCTCTGGTGGCGATTGAAAGACAGTCTCATTCATGGTCCGCACCAGCGGCTCCCCTGGACCGATAAGGATCTCGCTCACGGAGGTAGGCGCAACTTCCAGTCGCAATATGTGATCGAGCGGGATTCCGAGCAGCAACAGCAACAGAGCACGAATGACATCACCGTGTGTTACGGCCGCTACCGTTCCGTTCGCATGATGCGCCTGGATGTGTTCGAGGCTTTGCCAGGCTCTGGCCTGAACTTCGACCAATGACTCTCCACCGGGTGCGCGCGTCAATGATCGCAGATGATTGAATTGGCGCCAGTTCTCTGATTCATTCAACTCCGGGAATGGTTTGCCGACCCATATGCCGCAATCGAGCTCATTCAGATCGTTGTCAATGGCTACATCAAGGCCTTGCGGATCGGCAATTAATCGCGCGGTTTCCGTCGCGCGCTCCAGAGGACTCGAAACCACAGCGTCTATCGTATAGCGCGCCTTCAGAGCTTCGCCCACGAGTCGCGCTTGTTTCCGCCCCTGCTCATTCAGATGAACTCCCGGCATTCGTCCATATAGTACGCGCCCAAGCAGGTCAGTGCTGCCGTGCCGGATGAGTAGAATACGAGTCATATTGGGGCAAAAACTTACTGCCGATCAAATTCAAGCCAGAGTGGACGAGCTAGGTCCATGGTTCCACAACCTTTCCTTATCAGGGGTACAGACCGCACCAAATCACTTTCTGGGCGATTATCCATCTACTAAATGGCAGAGATTTCAGGATGCCGTGCCGAAGGACTTAAGGGGCATGACGGTTCTCGACATCGGGTGCAACGCTGGATTCTATTCCATACAGATGAAATTGCGCGGAGCCAGCCGCGTACTCGGTATCGATCACGACAATGACTATTTAGCACAGGCACGTTTCGCTGCCGAAGTGCTGGGACTGGAAATCTCTTTTGACCTGATGTCTGTCTATGAGGTGGGACAACTCGGTGAACGTTTCGATGTCGTGCTGTTCATGGGCGTCTTCTATCACCTGCGCCATCCGCTGCTGGCTCTCGATATCGTCCGCCGGCATGCTGCAAAAGACTGGTTCATCTTTCAATCCATGTTACGAGGCAGCCGCACCGTACCTGATGTCGCGGAAGATTATCCGTTTTCTGAGCGAGCGATTTTCGACAAGCCTGGGTTTCCGAAAATGCACTTTATCGAACACCGCTATTCCGAAGACCCAACGAATTGGTGGATACCGAACCGCGCTTGTGCCGAAGCGGTCTTGCGCAGCGCCGGGTTTCGTATCGAAAGCATGCCTGAAGCCGAGGTTTACGTCTGCCGGTGCGATGAGGATGCGTATCTGCATCCGCTGCCATTGAAAGTTCTGGAATAACCCATCGCCTATGATCGAAGCCGTCATGCTCTGGAATGAACCCAATAACCTTTCGCATTGGGATTTCGAAGTAGATCGGGATTGGTCTGCCTATGCGCGGATGGTCAAGCTGGCTGCGTCAGCCATACAAGCAGAACATCCAAAACTCACCCAGGTGTTGGGCGGTATTTCGCCCATAGATCCGGCGTTCATCTTGCGCATGCAGGACATGGGGGCATTAGACCAGTTAGATGCCGTTGCCGTACACGGTTTCCCGCTGGATTGGAATCATTGGACGATTCATGAATGGCCGGAGAAATTAGCGGAAATCGAAGCAGTCACGACAAAGCCGATTTGGGTGTCGGAAGTCGGGGCGTCTTCATTTGGCGCTGAAGAAGTGCAAGAGTTTGGGCTTCATGCAACCGCCCAACTTCTGGTCCCAAGGATCGAGCACGTGTATTGGTACAGCCTTTTCGACCTGCCCAGAGCCTGGCCAGCCACGACGCGGCATCGCGAGAGCGAAGGGTCGTCTTACTACCGTCATTTCTACATGGGGCTCTTCCGCGAAGACGGTACAGCGAAGTTAGCCAGTCGTGATTTCGCAAAATACACACCGGCGCTCGGCATTTGCCAGTGGTTTCATTTTGAGGACCACCGTTTAGAGATGGCCGTCCAAACCCTTCGCGAATTGGGTGTCAGAAAGCTGCGCACCGGGCTCAGTTGGGCAGATTTTGAACGCCCCAATGCTGAACGGTGGTTCGACTGCCAAATGCGTCATCTTGAATCGTTCGAGGTTACAGTGACGTTCTGTTTCACTCCAGAGCGCTGCGGCGTGCGTCCACACCATACCAGCCCTCCACAGAACCCTCAAGAGTACGCCGAGTTTTGTGCAGCTATGATCCGGCGCTACGCTATGTAGCCGGAGTTATTTCGGCCTGCTTACCCATTCGGTAAGGTTCAGCCGCTTATCTCCACCTCGGCGGAGGCGAACATACGGCGAACAGCGCACACATCAACCCGGATTCAGTCTTCCAAATTGGGTTCGTTCGGCAAAAACGACTACAGCGCGTGTCCGAGGACAGACCGGCACAGGGAATATTCCGTGCGGTTTGTTCCCTGGAAGGCGTCTTACAAACGGCCGTATGTTCGGGTCTTGGCACATCTGCGGTTTCTACTACCCTGATTCGATTATCGGGATGTGGTACAAACAAGGCAGCTACAAAGGTTCTACTTGAGAGTGACAGTGATGCCAGTTGGACAACCGTCATTCCCCTCAAAATGAACACCAACAAACCCCACATCAAAGGATCAAACCAATAATGAGAGGAACCGTTCTCATCACGGGCGGCGCCGGCTTTATAGGATCTCACCTTGCGTCGGAACTGTTGCGAGCGGGCTACCGTGTACGTGTTTTGGACAGCCTGATCCCTCAAGTGCACGGCGCGAGACCCGACCGGCCCGCTTATCTGCACAAGGACGCCGAACTCGTGGTTGGCGACGTTCGAAATCCAGAAATGGTCGATAAGGCCCTGGCTGGCGTAGATGCCGTGTACCACTTTGTAGCGCTGGTCGGCGTTGGCCAAAGCATGTACCAGATCGCCGATTACACGAGCATTAACAATCTCGGCACCGCCGTTCTCCTGGAGCGAGTAGTAAAGCACCGTGTCAGCAAACTCATTGTCGCTTCGAGCATGAGCGTGTATGGCGAGGGCCGCTATTTAACAGAAAAGGGTGATCCCTATGACCATGCGACCCGCAGCACCACTCAACTGAAATCGCGCGACTGGGAGATGACGATGCCGGATGGGTCGGCTCTCAGGCCGGTGCCCACGCCGGAACACAAACAACCGTCGCTGGCCTCCGTGTACGCTCTTTCGAAATACGACCAGGAGCAGATGTGCTTGATGGTGGGACGAGCCTATGGCGTGCCAACGGTAGCCATGCGATTCTTCAACGCCTATGGGCCGTATCAATCGCTTTCGAATCCCTACACAGGCGTACTTGCGATATTTGCCTCGCGGCTAATGAATGGGCAACGCCCGATCATCTTCGAAGACGGCCAGCAACTTCGAGATTTCGTAAGCGTGTACGACGTGGCGCGGGCCTGCCGTCTGGCACTCGAAGTTGACGCGGCCCGAGATCTCGTTTTCAACGTTGGTAGCGGTCAGACCATCAGCGTCAGAGATGTAGCGAGCTCGCTTGCGAAAGTGCTCGGCAAGAAGATTGAGCCCGAGGTTACCGGCAATTACCGGGTCGGAGATATCCGCCATTGTTTTCCTGATATCAACCTGGCTCGCAGCGTTCTCGGGTACAAGCCCAGCATGACGCTCGAAAAGGGGATGCGGGATTTAGCCGCATGGCTGGATCAGCAAACCGCACATGATCGCTTCAATGAGATGCGCGCCGAACTTACCGCACGCGGGCTGGTGGTGTAAGGGGTAATCCAGTGGAACGACCCTACATTCTGGTTACAGGCGGCGCGGGCTTTATCGGAACCAACATAGCCCGCCGCTGCCTCGCGGAAAACCAGCCGGTCCACATTTTCGATAATCTGTCCCGTTCAGGCGTAGAGCAAAATGTCGCCGAATTACAGCGCCACTATCCTGGCCGGGTTCAGTTTACACGGGCAGATGTCCGTGACCGGAGCGCAGTGGAAAAGGCCGTCAGCGGCGCCGGGGCGGTGTATCATCTCGCGGCTCAAGTCGCTGTCACGACAAGTCTGGAAGATCCGTTGGCGGACCTCGCAACCAACTTAATGGGCACGCTGCATATGCTTGAGGCCATCCGAAGCGCAGCAGCAAAACCGCCATTGCTTTTCACATCAACCAACAAAGTCTACGGCCGCCTCGCGTCGGTAGCGCTTCTGGAGCGTTCCACGCGCCATGAGCCTGCCGATGGCTCGGTCGCGCATTTGGGTGCGGATGAGCAGCAGCCGCTAGAGTTCCTATCACCGTATGGCTGCTCGAAGGGAAGCGCGGACCAATATGTGCTCGACTACGCCCGCTCCTTCGGCATCCAAGCGGCGGTGTTTCGGATGAGTTGCATCTATGGTCCCTATCAGCTTGGGTCGGAAGATCAGGGTTGGGTGGCACACTTCTTGCGGCAGGCGCTGAAGGGCGAACCAATCACCATTTACGGAGACGGAAAGCAGGTCCGTGATCTTTTGTTTGTGGAGGATCTGGTCGATGCGATGCTTCTGGTCCAGCAGAACATGTCAATTGCCGCAGGGGATGCTTTCAATGTCGGCGGAGGCCCGGAGAATAGCTCGAGTTTGATTGAGTTGATCAGCGAAATCGAGCTTCTGACAGGAAGCACGGTCGCAATTGATCGCGGACCTGAGCGCCTCGCGGATCAGCGCTGGTTTGTGGCGGATATATCCAAGATTCAGAAGCTGTTGGGCTGGTCTCCTCGGACTAACATTCGCGAAGGTTTGCGCGCGCTCCGTGATTGGTATGTCGCAAGGCCTTCATTATTGGCCCAATCCGAGGTGCAGGTAGCGTGATGCGCTTCGCCCTAATCAACCCGCCCTGGGATTTCGAAGGCAGTATCTATTTCGGCTGCCGGGAACGTCACCTTCCGCTTGAGTTTGGCTACTCAAAGAGCCTTCTCGAAGAGGCCGGACACGAAGTTACTCTGATCGACGGCCATCTGGATGACCTCACTTATTCAGATATTTTTGATCGGGTAAAGGAATTTGCTCCCGACGTAATGGTTGTGACGACGGCGCCTACGTATCTGTTCTGGCGCTGCGCTCCGCCCGAGTTACGAGTGCCGCAAAAACTTTGCCGATTGTTGCGGGAACTCCCAGCGAGGTTAGTCGTGGTCGGCCCTCATGGCTCAACTACGCCCGGTGCCGCTCTCAAGAAGCTTGATGCAGATGTGGTTGTTCTCGGCGAATGCGAGGAGATTCTTCCTCAAATGGCGGGCAATCTTTCGGACGTCTCTTCGATCGCATTTCGCGAAGGCGACAGGGTGGTTGTCCGTGGACCAAATCGTGCATCGGATATGAAGCGTTTGCCCGTTCTTAGCTGGCCTGACGCCACTATGGCGAAGCACAACCATCATCATCACCGTTTCGATGCCGAGCCTATAGGACCAGGCGCGGAGATGGAAGCCTCACGAGGTTGCCCGTATCACTGCACGTTCTGCGCTAAGGACAATTTTCGGAATAACTATCGAAAGCGCCCCCTCGACACGATTGTGCAGGAACTCGACCGTTTTATTGCGCAGGGTGTCGAGTATGTCTACTTCATCGACGAGATTTTTCTGCCCGATTCTCACCTGTTAGCTGCTTTGGCAGAACGCAAAATCAAAATCGGTGTACAAACGCGCATTGACCTTTGGAATGAAGACAATATTCGCGCGCTGGCTCGTGCGGGCTGTGTCTCGATCGAGGCGGGCGTCGAGAGTATTACAGAGGCCGGGCGGGCGTACTTGGATAAAAAATGTAAGTTGTCGACCGACGAACTCACTCAACGCCTCGTATATGCAAAGAGCTTAGTGCCATTTGTCCAAGCTAACTTACTCGCGATGACGGAAGATGAAGCTGACGCTATTGAAAGTTGGCGGCAGAACCTAGAGAGATATGGGGTTTGGGCCAATAAGCCTGTTCCGCTGTTTCCGTATCCAGGCTCACCGGAATACACGAGAATGTGGGGAGCGGCCGATGATTTCGCCTGGGAAAGGGCGCATGAGGCGTATTTGAAGGGTTTCGATGCGTTCAGTGACATTCAGGAGCAGCGACCGCAGCAACTTGTGGAACTGGAAACCTGGCATGCTCGCTAGCCCGGAAGAGACCAGGAGTAGACCCCTAAGAATACTGATGACAACCGACGCCGTCGGTGGCGTGTGGCGATATTCTGTCGATCTCGCGGCCGAGTTGGCCTGCCGAGGCGTGGAAATCACGATGGCAACTATGGGTCCACGTCCCAGTGACACCCAACGTGATGAAGTTTTCTCAACTCCACGTTTGCATCTGGTCGAAAGTGACTACGCCCTTGAATGGATGCCGGGGGCATGGGAGGACTTCGAAGCCGCGGGCAGGTGGCTTCTCGATGTTCAGTCCTCGTTTGATCCGGATATAGTTCATTTGAACGGTTACACTCACGGCTGCCTCCCTTGGAACAAGCCCGTGGCTGTCGTCGCGCATTCGTGCGTGTACTCGTGGTGGCGCGCAGTTCACGGCGCCCCGCCAGATAGTGAATGGGTCGAATACAAGTGGCGCGTGACCCGTGGGCTCGTCGCCGCCGACGCGGTTATTTCGCCATCGGCGCATATGGCGGGCGAACTGGGACGCGAGTACGGAATGAACGCAGATAACGTGCGTGTCATCCACAACTTCACTCGTGCGCAGGCTTCGCCCACTAGGCGAAGGCAGCCGTTCATATTGGCTGCAGGACGCATGTGGGATCGCGCAAAAAACGTCGAGTTGCTGGACCAGATCGCACCCAAACTGGACTGGCAAGTTCGTATCGTGGGAAGTATCGCAGGCCCGGAAAGCTCCATCCGCAACGGTCAGCACGCTTCATTTGTGGGACCCTTGCCCCATCCGGAATTGATGGAGCACATGAGCGTTGCAGGCATTTTCGCGCATCCAGCACTGTATGAACCTTTTGGCTTATCAGTTCTCGAAGCAGCGCGAGCGGCGTGTTGCCTCGTCCTATCGGATATACCGCCGATGCGTGAACTCTGGGAGGGCGCAGCGATATTCGTCAATCCGGGGGAACCGGAGTCGTGGATATGCGAACTCAACCGGCTCAGCCGTATTCCCGAGGAGCGCGAATCGCTAGGGAAGCTCGCTCAATCGCATTCGATGAAATACCGGGCGCGCTTTTCTGTAATGCAGTACCGGGAGGTTTACGAATCGCTCGTGAGTTCGAATGCTGGAGTAGCTGCGTAACATGCGGATCGCCATGTTCTACCAGTCGCTGGTTTCGGACTGGAATCATGGAAACGCACATTTTCTCCGTGGCCTCGCATCCGAGTTGCAGGCGCGCGGACACGAAATCCGTATCTTCGAACCGCAAGATAGTTGGAGTCGGATGAACTTGCTACAGGATGCCGGGCCGGGCGCAATTGACAATTTCCATCAGGCGTTCCCGCACCTCTTGAGTACAGCTTATTCGATCGATGCTCTCCGAGTGGCCGAGTGGCTCGACGGGATAAACCTCGCGCTCGTCCACGAGTGGAATGACCCACGGTTGATTGCTGCGGTAGGTAATTACGCCAGGCGTAACGCCAAGTTTCGTGTCCTGTTCCATGACACGCATCATCGGGCGATTACAGCCGCACACGAGTTGGCGCGGTTCGATCTGACGGAATATCACGGTATTCTCGCGTACGGTAATTCTTTGAAGGAGGCATACGAACGGCGGGGCTGGGGAAAGCAGGTATATGTGTGGCACGAGGCGGCGGATGTCCGGACGTTCTACCCACGTGCGAGCAATCACATTCTCGGCGACATCGTGTGGATTGGAAACTGGGGAGATGAAGAGCGTTCCGAAGAATTGCGTGAATACTTCATCAATCCCGTTCGTTCTTCATCTTTAAAGGCGCATTCGTACGGCGTTCGATATCCCGACTCTGCGGTTGGGGAGCTACAATCTGCTTCGATTGCTTATGGTGGGTGGCTGCCGAACTTCAAGGTTCCAGAAATTTTCGCGAAGTTCCGCATGACAATTCACGTTCCGCGTCGTCCTTACACGCAAGCATTGCCGGGGATCCCCACGATCCGCCCATTTGAGGCTCTCGCCTGCGGAATCCCGCTGGTCTCGGCGCCTTGGCAAGACACCGAACGGCTCTTCCGCGTTGGCCAGGATTTTCTCATGGCGCGAAACGGATCTGAAATGCAGAAGCGCTCTCGAGAGGTCCTCGATGACTTGTCTCTCGCGGGGAGTCTTGCAGCCAGCGGACTTGAAACGATCCGTAAACGCCACACCTGCGCGCATCGGGTTGATGAGCTGCTGAGCATCTATGACGCGATCAAACCGGCCAGCGTGCGAGATGAATCTCCCGTTCCGGTGGAGGTTGAACAATGAGAATCGCGTTCTGGGGGTCGAGTCTTGTTTCTGCTTACTGGAACGGCGCTGCGACCTACTATCGCGGCGTGTTACGGGCGCTTGCCCAACAGGGACACGACATTACCTTCTTTGAGCCTGACGCGTACAATCGCCAGCAGCATCGCGACATCGAAGATCCGGCATGGGCCCGCATCGTGGTTTATAACGCCGATGATCTGGACGAGGTGAATCGGCATCTCGAGGCTTCTGCTCGCTTCGATGTAGTTGTCAAAGCAAGCGGTGTGGGAGTACTGGATGAGTATCTTGAAGCTCGCGCGTCCGCCATGCCCAAGTCGGTGTGTAAGGTTTTCTGGGATGTGGATGCGCCGGCGACGCTCGAGCGCCTTGCCTCAAATGCAGACGATTCGTTCCACAAAGCGCTGCCGCAGTTCGAGCTCGTCCTCACCTATGGAGGCGGCAAGCGTGTTACTGACGAGTATTGCGCGATGGGTGCGCGCGAATGCTTTGCCATTTATAACGCGTTCGATCCGGACGTTCATTTCCCGGTCGCACCGGACAGCCGGTTTGCGTGCGACCTGTCATTTCTGGGAAACAGGTTGCCGGATCGCGAGGCCCGTGTTGAGGATTTCTTTTTGAAGCCAGCGGCCCTCGCTCCTGCTCAACGCTTCCTTCTCGGAGGGAGCGGATGGTCGGGCAAACCGCTCCGTCCCAACGTGGCGTACGTGGGTCATGTCTACACAGCGGATCACAATGCGTTCAATTGCTCTGCTCGAATGGTCTTGAATATTAGTCGGGATAGCATGGCGCGGTATGGTTTCTCTCCGGCCACTCGCGTATTTGAAGCAGCGGGAGCTGCCGCTTGTTTGATAACAGACGCGTGGGAAGGCATCGAAGCATTCCTCGACCCCGGAAGGGAAATTCTTGTTGCCCAGACTGGCGCTGATGTCGCGCAAATCGTTCAAGAGCTGACCACAGAACGAGCTCGCTCCATTGGCGAGGCAGCTCGAAAGCGAGTTCTTGCGGAGCATACGTATGAGCGGCGCGGGATGCTTGTTGATTTCATCTTGCGGCAGTTTGTCTCGGCTACGCCCCCCATGATCGTCGAGGCGCAGGCATGAGAGAGTCTGGGATGAACTGTGTATTTGTAGGGCTCTCGATCACTTCGACGTGGGGGAACGGCCACGCGACAACTTATCGGGGCTTGCTGAAGCAGCTTTCCAAGCTTGGGTACACGGCCACGTTTCTTGAGCGAGACGTGCCCTGGTATGCCTCCCATAGGGAGTTTGAACAACTGCCTTATTGCACGGTCGCGCTCTACAGCAGTCTCGGAGAGCTGAGAGATCGATTCAGCACTCTCGTCCGAACAGCCGACATAGTGATAGTGGGATCGTACGTTCCTGATGGGATTGCCGTGGGCGAGTGGGTCACAGCTACTGCGGGAAATCTAACGGCCTTCTACGACATTGATACTCCCGTTACGCTTTCAAATCTAAAGAATGGCCGCTGCGAATATCTGTCAATGCCGCTCTGCTCCAGTTATAAACTCTATTTCTCATTTACGGGCGGCCCGACACTCGACTTCATTGAAAAGGAACTTGGCTCGCCGTGCGCTAAGGCTTTGTACTGTTCCGTAGATCCGGCGGTTTACTACCCGCAATGTGAGCCGACGCGCTGGGACATTGGCTACCTGGGCACTTACGCGGCCGACCGTCAAGCAGCACTGCAAAGTCTTTTGCTCAATGTGGCTAGGAAAGATCCTCGCCGGCCTTTCGTCGTAGCGGGCCCGCAGTATCCCCAGACCATAATGTGGCCGGGAAATGTGGAACGCATTGAGCACCTGCCCGCAAGCGAGCATCGCGAGTTCTACAATTCACAAAAGTTCACGCTCAATCTGACGCGCGGGGACATGATTCGCAGCGGCTATTCGCCAAGCGTTCGGTTGTTTGAGGCCGGTGCGTGCGGCATCCCGGTTCTTACTGACGAGTGGCCCGGGTTGCAGACATTTTACGAGCCGTATTCAGAAATACTTCCAGTCCGTACTGATACGGATTTGGCCCGCTACCTACAAATGCCGGACGAGCAGCGGCTCGAGGTGGCTCAAAGAGCGCGCCAGCGTACTCTCCGCTTCCACACTTCTGCCGTGAGGGCTCGGGAGTTCGACGCTCACGTAAATGCATCTCTCGAGCGAATCAGTTCGTCTAAAGGAAGGGGCAGGGCTGTGGTCGAAAACTCAACTACGGCCGCGCTGCTCTAAGAGAGATCGAAATACATATGCGGAAGATTAGCAGCGTTCTCATAGCGCTCGGGCCTCTCTGCCTCGCTGCGGCCACCATGCCTGCCCTGCGTGCCCAGCAGCAGGCAGCGCCGGGCGTACCCGTGAGCATGGTAGTAACTCTCGAGCCAAAACGCGGCAAAACCGTCCCGAGGATGGAACAGCAGGACCTGACCGTGTCAGAGGGAAAAGACAAAAGACCTGTGACGGATTTACTGCCGTTAGAGGGCGAGCATGCAGACATGCAGCTGCTGCTTTTGCTCGATGATTCTGCGGGCTCGAGCGTCAACACCGAGATTGGCACGCTGAATCAGTTCGTGAAGTCCCTACCTTCGACGACGGAAGTTGCGGTCGGATATATGCGCAATGGCATGGCGCAGCTGGTGAAAGATTTTACGGGCGACCATGCAGCCGCGGCAAATGCAATACGGCTAGTATTGGGTCCCGGGGGAGCGGACGTGAGTCCTTACGACTCGCTCTCGGATGCGATCAAACGTTGGCCTAAGAAACGAGCTCAGCGGCGTGAAGTGATCATGATCAGCAGCGGCATTGAAGGGCTTGGCGGGGGCTACACGTCTGATAATCCGTACGTCACCAAAGGTATTCGAGACGCCCAAACGGCAGGCGTAATCGTGTATACGATTTATACCCCCGGCGTTGGACATTACGGCCATAGCTTCTGGAGAGCGAACTGGGGGCAAAACTTTCTCGCGCAGCTTTCGGATGAAACGGGCGGCGAGTCATATTTCATTGGACTTGGAGCACCGGTATCGTTTCAGCCCTTTCTTAATGAAATTGTCGAAAGACAGAGACATCAATTTCTCCTTACGTTCTCGGGCCGCCCGGAAGCCAAGTCCGGCTTGCAACCGGTTAAGATACGCGTCATCGAAAAAGATGCGGATATCACGGCGGCGGATCGAGTGTACGTGCCCGCCAGCATGTAGAGGCGCCTCGCTTCATTACCAGGACGACGAAACGTAATCAGACACGCTCCATCCCAGGATGAGAGAGGAAAATCCATGAGTGTCGAAACGAAAGACCAGAAGGCGCAAACTACAGACCCCAGAAAGCAAGGTCCTAAGCCTCCCTTCGAGGAGCCTAAACAATCACCGCCAGGCGAAACGAAGGATATGCGTGAAAAGCCGGACCACGGCGAGAGCTCGTATACGGGCTTCGGTCGGTTGAAAGATCGCAAGGCGCTGATTACGGGCGCTGACAGCGGGATTGGCCGGGCTGTCGCTCTGGCTTTTGCACGCGAGGGCGCAGACGTGCTGATCTCCTACTTAAACGAGAACGAGGATGCGCAGGAAACCGCGCGTCTGGTTCAAGATGCGGGCAGAAAAGCGGTGACCGCAAGCGGCAGCATCGAGGATGCGAGGCATTGCGAGGAGTTGGTGAATCGAACATTCAATGAGTTGGGCGGGCTGGACATTCTTGTCAACAACGCTGCGTTCCAGATGACACACGACTCGATCGAGGAGCTTACTCCGGAAGAGTGGGACAAGACTTTCAGAACCAATATTCATGCGATGTTTTACCTGTGCAGAGCCGCTCTGCCGCGAATGATGCAAGGCAGCACTATCCTGAATACCACTTCTGTGCAGGCATACCAGCCAAGCCCAAATCTGCTAGCTTATGCGAGCACCAAGGGCGCGATTGTCACTTTCACTAAAGCCCTTTCCGGGCTGGCGATCGAGAAGGGAATACGCGTCAATGCCGTGGCGCCTGGACCGGTATGGACGCCGCTGATCTCCTCAACGATGCCTGACGAGAAGGTCAAGCAATTCGGAAAGAGCAATCCGCAAAAGCGCCCCGCTCAGCCTGCTGAATTAGCACCGATGTATGTTTTTCTTGCTTCAGACGAATCACGCTTTATCACGGGTGGCGTATTCGACGTAACGGGCGGGAAGATGCTTCCGTAAAAAGAGAACACCCGGTCCGCCTCGCGACGAACCGGGTGTTTTATGACGCCAGATTACCGCTTCAGTACGTCGTTCCCCTGCTGACAGGCTTATCGGTTTTGGCAAAGTCCGCTGACGCTTCCCCAGTGGAAGAAACATCCTCGGCTCCTGTCTGCTTTAACAGGTCTTTGGCCTTTCCAACCCAGTCGCTGTTGTCACAATGAACAGAGACAAGAACGCCGCCTTGTTTAATTCGTCCTTCGTAGCGCTTCGCTTCGTACTCCGGTATACCCATACCAACCAGCGCGCCGACCAGGCCTCCGACCACTCCACCCGAACCGATGCCGGCCAGAGTGGCCATGATCGGACCGGCGGCAATGAATGGCCCAAGTCCAGGGATAGCCAGGGCACCAATACCGGCCAACAATCCTAACGTGCCGCCAACAGCAGCACCGGCCGTGGCACCCGTAGCAGTGCCTTCAGGCGCCTTGGTGTTTTTCTCGTGCGCGAAGTCTTTGGTTCCTACATTGTCCTGGAGCATCACCGAGATGTCCTCGTTGCGGAAGCCCGCGGCTATCAGCCGGTCGACCGCACTCTCCGCCAATCCGCGGTTGGCGTAAATACCGAACGCTGCTGTGTTTTTTCCTGCCATGTTCTTACTGTCCTCCTGATTCCTTTACTGTCAGTTCATTTGTGACGTTGCCCGCACCTGCAATCGCCGTCGCTTTCTGCTCGATAGCCGTTTTCTCGGCGTCCGAGTTGACCGGCCCACGCAGGGTCACTTTCCCATCGCGTGCAACAATCTTTACGTTGTGCGCGTAAGTCGAGAGCGTCTTATCTTTCACGATCTCGCGCCTGATTTCCTTTTGCAGCTTCAAATCGGTTTTGCTGTTTTTGGCTTGATCAGCCGTTGGCTGCTCCTGTTTATTCATTTTCGTGTTGTCGGCTTCCTGGCCAAACGCCAAGCAGAGGCCCGTCGCAAGCACGACCGAAGTCAGCAAACTGTTGATTTTATACATTCCTCCTCCCTTCTTTTTCAAATGCTTTACTGTGTCGCTAATGAGACTCGTATAGCGGCCAGGAGTTTCCGAATAACGAGAGATGAACGTTAGTTTCGAGGATTACCGCCGCACGAGTTTACAGGTTGCCGCGGCGCGCTTGTTCGCGTTCAATGGCTTCGAAGAGAGCTTTGAAATTACCTTTCCCGAAGCTGCGGCTGCCTTTTCGCTGAATGATTTCATAGAAGAGCGTGGGGCGGTCTTGCACTGGTTTCGTGAAGATCTGAAGCATGTAACCTTCATCATCGCGATCTACTAAAATGCCCAGACGAGCCAGTTCTTCGATGGGCTCATCAATGCGACCGACTCTTTCCGTAAGTTCCTCATAGTAAGTTGTCGGGATAGAAAGGAACTCGACGCCTTGCACGCGCAGCCGCCTGACAGAGGTGATGATGTCGTCCGTGGCTATGGCGATGTGCTGTACGCCGGGGCCGCCATAGAAATCCAGATACTCTTCAATTTGGGATTTGCGGCGGCCTTCTGCCGGCTCATTAATTGGGAACCGAATGCGCTCATTGCCGTTCGCCATAACTTTGGACATCAAAGCTGAGTATTCAGTCGAGATGTCTTCGTCATCGAAGTGTTTGAACATACGGAAGCCCATCACGCGTTCATAAAAGTCCACCCAGGTATTCATTTGCCCCCAGCCGACATTCCCGACCACGTGATCGATATGCATCAGCCCCGTCGGGCGCGCAATGCCGTCAGGTCGCGGCACTTCAATGAATCCAGGCAGAAAAGCGCCCCGATATTCGCGACGTTCTACAAACGTGTGAATCGTATCGCCATATAGCGCAATGGAGGAAAGCAGTGCTTTGCCGTGATCGTCCTGAATGGCGAAAGGAGCCTCTACCCCCCGCGCGCCCCGAGTTGTGGTTTCTTTCCACGCGGATTCAGCATTATCGACCCACAGCGCTATGCAGTTCACGCCATCACCATGGCGCAGGATGTGATCTGCAATTTCACCCGAAGGCAGCAGAGGCGTTGTCAGCACGAATCGAATTTTGTTTTGCTGAAGAACATACGAGACGCGATCTCGCGTGCCCGTTTCCGGACCACGATAGGCGACAACGCTGAAGCCCATGGCAGCCCGATAGAAGTATGCCGCTTGTTTGGCGTTTCCAACGTAGAACTCGATATGGTCGGTTCCGTGAATCGGTAGAAAATCGTTTTGAATACCAGCTATTCGTTCAGCTTTTTCAGTGACTTGCGGCATGGATATTGATCTCCAGTTCAGCGCTTACGCGCTGCAGTGCGTTGACACATCTCTCGTTTTCGTCTTTCGTGCCGGCCGACACGCGAATACAGTTCGGGAGCCCAGTGGCTTTCAAAGGACGAACGATGACACCCTGACGCAAAAGGGACTCGAATACCTGCTTGGCGAGGTCCTCGGTTTCAAGTACGACCATGATGAAGTTAGCCGCCGAAGACACCACCGTGAACCCCAGCTCTTGAAAAGAGCGACGTAAAAACGTGAGCCCGCGCGTCGTGGTCTCAATCGACTTCTCCATGAACTCCCGATCTTCAAGGGCGCCCAATGCGGCCGCTTCTCCGATTCCACTTGGCTCGAACGGCAACTTGATTTTGAGCAGAACAGATATCAAGTCCTGGTGCGCAAATCCATATCCAACGCGAGCGCCTGCCAACCCGTGAATTTTTGAAAATGTTCGAAGAGTCATCACATTATCGAATCGGTACTGCATCGAGTCCGGATACGAAGGCTCCCGCATCGCAAATTCGAAATAGGCCTCGTCGAGGATGATCAAGACGCGCTCTGGGACACGTTTGTGGAAGTTTTCAAATTCCTGCCGAGTGAAAAATGTGCCTGTCGGATTATTTGGATTGGCGAGGTAAATGAGTTTCGTCCGGTCGGTGATGGCATGAGACATTGCTGCCAAATCATAGTGCCAGTCCCGATAGGGGACGGTGCGATATGCGACGCCACGGCTGCGAGCCAAAACCTGAAATCCCGAAAAAGCGGCTTCGGTAGTCAGAACTTCATCGTCATCGCATAGGAACGCCCTGACTATGTCGGCCATGATACCTTCGCTACCGGCACCCGCTATTACGTTGTCGATCTTGAGATTGAAACACTCGGCCAGCTTGCGGCGGAGGGCGACTCCTCCGTCCGGGTAGCGAAACATATCTGCCACGGCTCGCTGAACATTTTTGATGGCGAGGGGCGAGACGCCCAGCGGATTTTCGTTTGAGGCGAGCTTCACCGCTCGCTCAACGCCGAACCGTTCCTTTACTTCCTCCGCGCTCAGGCCGGGCTCATAGGGCCGTAAGGCCAAAATGTGTGGAGGAACTAGATATTGAGGAGAAACCAACTGGATATATCCCGTCGATTAACAATATACTGATAGTATATTAGCTTGGTTCGACCGGGTTGTCCATCTAATATGCCTCGGCCAAACACGAAAGAACGTCGGCGCGGCACTCTTGTTGAGCACGCGTACCGGGTGACCAAGCACGGAATTCTGCGTGGCGAATTTCCGGAGGGAAGCTTTCTCAATGAGGCAGAAATACTGGCTCATTGTGGAATCGGGCGCACTCCATTCCGTGAAGCATGCAATCGGCTTCACAATGAACAACTGCTCGAAGTAGTTCCGCGGCGCGGCTACTTCGTACCTGAACTCAGCTTTCGAGCTGTTCGGGATCTGCTCGAGACGCGCATCGTTCTGGAGGGAATTGCGGCTGAACTCGCCGCGCTCCGAGCCGAGCCGGGCGAAGTGGCCGGCCTAGAGGACATTTATAAGGAAGCGCTGAAAGCGGCCCGGACTCCACGCGAGCTAGACGCGTTCATAGAATCGAACCAGAAGTTTCACCTCGCGATTGCCCACATGGCGCATAACGCCGAATTTGAAGCGTTGCTGCGTGGTGTGCTGGAGCGTTCGACGCGATTGGTGTATTTAGCGGCTCAAGGTGCGAAAGAAGCGCCGAGAGAAGTCGAAAGTTTGCTCAAACCGATCGTGGATGCCATCCGAAAAAGGGATGCGGTAGCGGCGCATGAGGCGGTTGTTGCTGATATCACCCGGGGCCAGCTCAACGCGCTGGGTAGAGATGTTTGGGGCGCTGGGTCGGGTGTCCGCCCGAATGGGTTTTTGCTCGAGAGGAACAAAGCGGCGAAATGAGCCAGTTTGCCTGGTCTCCCACGCCAGAGATTGTAGAACGCGCTCAACTCACAAAATTCTTGCGCTTAACCTATTCGCGTGATTTCGCTGAACTATATCAACGCTCAGTCAGCGATGTGCCATGGTTCACGGAACAGGTACTGCGGTTTTTGAATATAAGGTTTGACGAACCTTACGCCTCCGTTCTCGACTTGTCGCGCGGTCAACAATGGCCGGAGTGGTGCGTTGATGGAAGGCTTAACATCACAGAGACCTGCCTGAACCACGATGGTAGCGGGCCTGCCGTGATCTGCGAAAGCGAAGAAGGGATCGTCCGACAACTCAGCTTCCGAGAGTTGCGCGAACAGGTCTCACAAGTGGCGGCCGGGCTCAGGGCGTTGGGGATCCAGAAAGGCGATAGGGTCGGGATCTACATGCCGATGACGGTCGAGACCGTAGTGGCGCTTTTAGGATTGGGTCGAATCGGTGCAATCGCGGTTCCGCTGTTCTCGGGTTACGGGCCGAGCGCAATTGAAACGCGCCTCAACCACACCGGTGCGAACGCCTTGATCGCAGCATACAGTTTCAGCCGTGCCGGAAAGCAAATCGACATGATGAAGACCGCGAAGTCAGCTTGGGCTCGTTGTCCCGGCGTCAAGACTTTGATCGCCGTATCCGCTGAAAGCGCATGCGAAGCTGACACATTTCCCTGGAGCAAGTTGTTCGAGTTTGGAAAGACGGATTACGACAGAACAGCCGCCGAAGATCCATTGGTCATCATTTTTTCTTCAGGCACGACGGGCGAGCCTAAGGGCATCGTTCACACGCACTGCAGCTTTCCCGTGAAAGCAGCGCAGGACATTGCGTTCTACATGGACATCGGTGCGGGTGACCGCATTTCCTGGATTACCGATCTGGGCTGGATGATGGGACCATGGCTGATCTACGGCACACTGATTCTTGGTGGGACGATCGTGCTGTACGACGGGGCCGCTGACTTCCCTGCTCCAGATCGATTGTGGAGATTTAGTACGCGCCATCAGGTGAACGTGCTTGGCGTTTCACCATCTCTGATCCGCAAGTTGGCCGAGCACGGCGACCCGCAGGCTAGCGGTCACGATTTATCGGAAGTTCGTGCTTTCGCGTCGACGGGCGAGCCGTGGGATCCTGCCTCGTGGTGGTGGCTGTTCGAGAAAGCAGGGCGAAGCCGGATTCCGATCATAAACTATTCGGGCGGAACAGAGATTTCGGGTGGCATTTTATCCAATCACCTGCTAGCCCCCATCAAGCCCTGCGGTTTCGCCGCGCCCTGCGCCGGAATCGCTGCAGATGTGGTGGATGAGTCAGGCAATTCGATTCAGACGGGTGTGGGGGAACTCGCGATCCGCTCTCCGTGGATCGGTCAAGCACGCGGTTTTTGGAGCGATCCCGATCGTTATCTGAAAACGTATTGGGAGCGTGTTCCTGGATTGTGGATCCATGGAGACTGGGTGGAAAAGGATGCGGACGGTTACTGGTTTATTCTCGGCCGCAGTGATGACACTCTTAAGGTGGGTGGAAAGAGACTGGGACCAGCAGAAGTGGAATCAATTTTGGCTGCCTACCCAGGTGTAATTGAAGCAGCCGTGATCGGTATTCCGGATGAGAAGAAGGGAACCGCCATTGTGGGCCTCTGCGTAGCGCGCGCGAGCGACGGGCTTGCCGACCGACTTCGGGATCATGTCGCTAGTGAGCTTGGAAAACCGCTGAAACCGGAACGCATCCATTTCGTATCCGCTCTGCCCAAAACCAGAAATGGCAAAATCGTTCGGCGTGTTATCCGCGCTGCTTATCTACACCAGGATCCTGGCGATCTGATGGCGCTTGAAGATCCGAGCGCGGTCGACCAGATCCGCGAGCTTACCGTATAGGAGGTTGATGTGCCGGTTTATCACCGACAGGGAGAAATACCCTCTAAGAGACACAAAGTTTTCCGAAAGCCGTCGGGCGAGCTATATGCGGAAGAGCTGATGGGGAACATGGGATTCGTTGGCCCATCCTCACTGCTGTACCACGTGGAACGGCCTACCGCCATTCGAGCTCTGCACACCTTGAAAGAGATTCATTGGGAGCCTGCGCCTTGTGAACCGCTGCGGCATCGGCATTTCCGTACCAAGCAACTCACGAAATCGGGTGATGCAATTCTCGATCGCATTCCCTTGGTCTTCAATAACGACGTCTCCATGTCGATCGTTCGGCCAGCCGAAGAAATATCTCAGTTCTACCGAAACGCACAGGGGGATGAGATCGTGTACGTGAGCGAGGGCGAGGGTGCACTCGAATCGCCGTTTGGCACTATTCAATTTGGACCGGGCGACTACCTGGTGATCTCACGAGGCATTCTTCATCGGTATCGCTTCACATCGGAAATACGAGTATTGCTCATTATCGAAAGCGCCGGTTACGTTCGTTCTCCCAAGCGCTACCGAAACGAGTTCGGCCAGTTGACTGAATCTGCTCCATACTCTGAGCGCGACATCCGATGTCCGCAGAGTCTTGAGACCCACGACGAAAAAGGCGACTTCCGGCTCATCGTTAAAAAGGCGAACAGCCTTACCGAGATGATGCTGGCGTACCATCCGTTCGACGTGATCGGTTGGGACGGCTATTACTATCCTTGGGCGATCAATATTCATGATTTCGAACCCAGGGTGGGCCGGTTTCACCTTCCGCCGCCCACTCATCAAATGTTTGAGGGTGACGGTTTCGTGGTGTGTTCGTTCTGCCCGCGTCCATATGATTTCGATCCAGAAGCTGTGCCGGCGCCGTATAACCATTCCAATGTGATGTCGGACGAGGTGCTGTATTATGCCAATTCAGAATTTATGAGCCGCAAAGGAATTGAGTACGGGTCGATCACGCTACATCCCGACGGATTAGCGCATGGCCCTCAGCCCGGCCGTACAGAAGCATCAATCGGTCAGAAGGAAACTAATGAGCTCGCGGTTATGGTGGATACATTTCGTGGACTATATGTAAGCCAGGAAGCGCGCCGCGTTGAAGACCAGGATTATTATTTGTCGTGGCTGGAATCGTAGCTCCCGGCCTGCGTGCGTTACTTCGGAATTTGATCGATTACGCGGGCACGTTCCCACCGGCGTCACTTACATGCGACGCCGCAATCGCCAACTATAAATCGTATTGGAGTGGCGAGCACGCGTGGATGCTGGGCCGATTCGTCGTATCTATTACGGAGCTTGATGAGATGCCTGCCAAGCTCGACGGGTCTTTCGCGGTTCTGAGCGATGCAGATCATCCCCGGGCTGCCGCGATCGAATCCAAGAAAATTATTTCAACATCAAAGCCGAGCTACTGCGAAGCGGCGATTCAGCAGCTTGACGAGGTTAAGAAAGCCGGCTCATTTGCTAAAGTTCGGACGGGCGGCGTCACACCCGACGCGATTCCGTCGCCCGAGAGCGTGGCGAGTTACATATTTGCGTGCGCAGAGCGGCAACTGCCTTTTAAGGCCACCGCCGGGTTACATCATCCCGTTCGAGAAGTGCACCGGCTTACATATGAGCCGGATGCGACTCCGGCGACAATGCACGGCTTTGTCAATGTATTCCTCGCGGCGGCTTTCGCCTGGCATGGTGAGCGCCAGATAGAGCCTATTCTGGCCGAAACAGATGTATCCGCGTTTCACTTCGATGAACGAGCCCATTGGCGCAAACTATCGCTATCGAGCAATGAAATTGCTGAGGCGCGTAGCCGCTTTGCACACTCATTTGGTTCGTGTTCGTTCGAGGAGCCTATTGAAGAGTTGCAAGCACTCAAATGGTTATGATCGACGAAACACACGACCCAAAACTGAAGAGCTGGGTCGCATCGGCAAACCACGAGGGCTGTGATTTCCCGATTCAAAACTTGCCTCTCGGGGTGTTTCGTAACGGGAGCAGCCTGCGTCCTCGCCTCGGAGTTGGAATTGGAGATTTCATCCTGGACATAGGCGAGTGGCTGACCGGCGAGATCTTGAACGGATATATGAGCCTGCCTGCGACACAGCGGCGCGATCTCCGAGCTCAGCTAAGCAGGGTTCTCGCCAAGGGCTCTCTTAAACGGGAGTTGGTAGCCCAATCCGAATGCGAGATGCTCATGCCTGCGGCCATCGGCGACTACACGGATTTCTACGCCTCGATTCACCACGCTAAGAACGTTGGGAGCATGTTCCGGCCGGACAATCCGCTTCTGCCGAACTACAAGCATGTGCCGATTGCCTATCACGGCCGTTGTTCCTCGATCGTGATTAGTGGGAGTGCAGTTCGGCGACCGCAAGGCCAGCTTGGCGAAGCCCAGTTCGGATCTTCCCACGAATTGGATTACGAGCTGGAGCTGGGCGCTTTTCTAGGACCGGGAAACGAAATGGGGCAATCTATTCCGATTGATGAAGCCGAGCAGCATATCGCAGGCGTGTGCTTACTGAACGACTGGTCCGCACGGGACATTCAACGATGGGAGTACCAGCCACTCGGGCCATTTCTAGCCAAGAACTTTGCCACAACCATTTCTCCGTGGCTGGTTACCCTCGAAGCTCTCGAACCGTTTCGCGTACCTTCAACCGAGCATGACACTCCTGTGCTGCCGTATTTACAGGCACAGGGGCCGGGGTCGTTCGATATTACTTTGGAGGTTTGGCTGCGCTCTGCGGCGATCGCTGAACCAGTGCTGGTCAGCTGTGGGTACTTCAAAAATCTGTATTGGACGTTAGCCCAGTTTGTGGCGCACCATGCATCGAATGGATGCCCTCTGCGCCCGGGCGATTTGATTGCGAGTGGAACAATATCGGGCCCTGACAGAGAAAATCGCGGTTGCTTACTAGAGCGCACTTGGGGAGGAACTGAATTGCTGCAGCTTCCGGGCGGCGAAAAGCGCACCTTCCTGGAAGATGGTGACGAAGTGATTCTCAGAGGTTACTGCGTACGCGAAGGTTTCGCAAGAATCGGTCTGGGAAGCTGCACCGGGATGGTTCAACCGCGGGCAGAAGTGCAAAATTCTAGATCTTGAGCTCCATGAATTCAGCCGACCAAGGACGCTTTGACACGTCGAGCTTCGCAATGCTCACCGGTAACCGGAAACGCCGAGGGCCAGCGCTTCCGGGATTGATGTAGAGAACGCCGGCGCGGTCTCGCTGCGATGGCTTGTGAGAATGGCCACTCACCACGATATGGACCCCCAGCGCAACCGGATCGATATCGAGATCCTTTACGTCGTGAACAATGTAAACCAATGCCGGACCCGCTTGGACGAATGCAGTAGCGCGTAACCGGGAGGCCTTGTCATCGATATTGCCCCTAATCGCGACGGTCGGAGCGATCCGACTCAGGGCTTCAAGAATGCCGAGGTTGCCGACGTCGCCCGCATGGAGAATCAAATCCGAGCCACGGAGCGCATCCAAAGCCTGGGGCCTGATCAATCCATGCGTGTCCGATATGAGCCCAAGCTGGCGCGCGCCACTGAATGACTGAGTGATTAGTTTCGGAGGCAGTACGGAGGCTATCCTTCGATGAACTTGTGAATGCGGTCCAGGCCGCGCTCGAGCTCATGCATGGAAGTCGCGTACGAAATGCGAACGTGGTCGGTCGTGCCGAAAGCCTCGCCCGGAACAACGGCGACGTGTGCCTGTTCGAGCAACTGAGCTGCAAACTCGAGGGAGTTTTTTATTCTTCCGGCTTTGTAGGCCACGCTGATGTTTGGGTAAGCATAGAACGCACCCTTGGGCATGACGATTGAGACACCTGGGATTTGGCGCAAGCGACTCACAACGAAATCGCGGCGTCGACGGTACTCGGTGAGCATTTCGGGAACCGAATCCTGTGGCCCCAGCATCGCCTCGACAGCTGCTTTTTGTGCTATGGAAGTCGGGTTGGACGTGCTGTGGCTCTGCAACTTGGTCATCGCGTTAATGATCTCCGCTGGTGCCAAAGCAAAGCCGATGCGCCAACCGGTCATGGAATAAGTTTTCGAGAGTGATCCCGCAACTACGACTTTCTCCCTCGCGCCCGGCATGGCCGCTATGGAAAAAGGCCTTTGGTCGTAGAGAAACTGGCAGTAACACTCATCAGTGAGTAAAAAAATCTCGCGCCTTGAGGTGAGCTCGAAAATGTCACGAAAAGTTTCCGACGAGAGCACCGCGCCACTTGGGTTCGAAGGTGAGTTAATGATGACCAGCTTGGTCCTGGGCGTGATCCGATGCTCAAGCATAGCGGCGTTCACCTCGAAGCCGGTCGTTTCATCAGTGTCGACAAAGATGCATACACCGCCTGCGTAATTCACGACATCCTTATAGGTCACCCAGTACGGGACCGGAATGATCACTTCATCACCTGGATCGATCAAGGCTTGAATGAGATTGAAGATGGCGTGCTTGCCGCCGACGGTCACCATGCATTCAGGAACTGAGTAGCCGGTACCGAAATCCAGCCGATGACGGTCGCAAATGGCCTGCCGAAGCTCCTGGATTCCCGCCGTGTTTGTGTATTTCGTGAAATTGGAATTGAGCGCCTGAATAGCCGCTTTCTTGATGTTGTCCGGCGTCGGGAAATCCGGTTCGCCCGCGCCGAAATCGACAACATCCACGCCCTCGCGGCGAAGGCGGTCGGCATCCGCTGCAACCTTCATGGTTGAAGAGACACTGATGGTCGATATCCGTTCGGCAATTTCAGTCATAGTTGGCATAACGTTAGATTTACATTCTGCCAAATTTACCCCTTCCCGCGAAATTTCGCACGTATCCGGCTTGCAATCGCTTCAGGCACAAAAGTGGAAACATCGCCTCCGAGCATGATAATCTCCTTGACCATTCGCGAGCTGATGAACGAATACTCTTCCCCTGCCATCAGGAAAATGGTCTCTGTCTCGGGCCGCATACGGCGGTTCATCAGCGCCATTTGAAGCTCCGCTTCGTAATCAGAAATCGCTCGAATGCCACGAAGAATCGCGTTTGCCCCACGTTGCGACGCATAGTCGACTAACAAACCTTGGAACGAATCGACCTCGACATTAGAGAGGTTTGCCGTGGCCTCCCGGATCGTTTGAATGCGCTCCTCTAGCTCGAATAGTGGCTGCTTTTGCGTGTTGTTGAGGATGGATACGATCAGCCGTTCGAATAGACGGGAGCCACGGGAAATGAGATCTAAATGCCCATTCGTGAGCGGATCGAAAGAGCCAGGATAGATCGCGACAAGGTGAGCAGATGCTGGCACCTGAGGAGCGTCTGGCATGGTGAGGAAATTTGAGTGTAACTGACCCCGTTGGGCCTGTTAGGTCAAACGCGGAAATGGCGACCAAGTCCCGTCACCCTCTTGCCGCCGCTCTTGCTCTTCCTTTTTCTCTCTTTCCGTCTGCTGCTTTGATCTCCCACCTTTGAAGTAGAGGTGTACAGTCACTGCGTGCGAGGCGGCATCGGCCGTGTAATCCGATCTTGCATCAGCAAGATTGTCGAACAGCCCTTCTTCTTGAACCCGCTTTAAGAAGAAGTCCGGGTAATCGGGGTTGAAGGGTTTGCCGGGCTTCTCACCCCAAAGGCGTGCGACAACGGGTTCTGTCGTCACATCCAGCCCTTGAATATCCAATTTTTGAAAGCTGTACACGGCACCCGCAGAAACGTTGTATGTCACGTTAACGACGTGCTTGCTGTCGTCCGGCTGCGTTTCAGTGGTGACGCTGGCATCCAGAAGACCCCGCCGCTTCATCCTCGAAACCAGATCGAGCCGAAACTCGTCGACTTGCTTCCCGTTGAAGGCTTGTCCCGGTTTGAACGGAATACTCGAACGGATTTCCTCTTGGTCCATGGCGCTGCCGTGAAATCGAACTGCGCCAACCTTAAAAACTGGCCCATCCTTAATTTCAACCCTAACGACAACCCCGCGATTCGTTTTCGAGGGCTCGGTCTCGATCTTTGGAAAGGTGACCTCCGCGTATCCCTTGGCTGCATAAAGCGGCTTGATCGCGCCGTCGAGGATTAACTTGAGTCGTGTATCGGATAGCGGAACACCGATTGCAACCTGGTTGACGGCCCGCAATATCGTACCCGTATCGACCGCCTCGTTCCCGGTCACGACTACTTGTGAAATAGTGAGCGGCGGAGTATCGGGAGCAAATAGAACGGCCAGCTCTTTGGGATCGTCGTTCGATATGCGCGCTTTCACTTTCATCGACGGATCCGTCTGCGCTAGGAAGTCCTGAACAGCGGTTACATATCGCTTGAGCACTCCCTCCGTCCCGGGAATGCGGTCAGAATAGAGTTCGACATGATTTCGAAGATACTGCTGCACGGCGTCGGGCGAGACCCCGAGACGCTCGAAGCGCATAGGGAAAAGTTGATCGATCTCGGCTACTTCAATCGTTAGGTCGTAAGCTGGCGGATCACCGACGAAGCGAAACGTATCCGAAACATTGGTGAACAGTTCACTCGCTTGCAGCTTGGTTCGGGCTTGCTCAATGATCGGCGCTGAAACCCGCTGTCCCATCTTCAGCCCTGAATACTTGACGATGTCGATGGATGAATATGAACGATTGCCCTTTACGGTGATCGAATGAAGACTACCGGCTGGAGGCTGCTTTTTTGGCCCGGCTTTGTGCGATTCAGACTGTGCGAAGCTCGCCAACGCCCAAAAACACAATAGTGCTGCGCTTAGAATGCAACGCATGTTACTAACCATGATACGTGCACTCGGAAGAACCGGTTTCGACGTCCCGGGCACTTAACGCAGGATGTTCGATTCTGGCGCGAAAGCGCTGAAAAATAAGGCTCCGATGCTAGACTTGAAACCGAAATGACTTACGATGTCGCTGTCATTGGCAGCGGTCCGGGCGGATATTCGGCGGCGGTGCGCGCCGGGCAATATGGTTTGAAAACCGCACTTATCGAAAGGCAGCCCAGATTGGGCGGAACCTGTCTGCTGGTCGGGTGCATCCCCACCAAAGCTCTGCTCCACACGGCTGACGTGTGGGAACATTTCAAGCATCCGGAAGCTCAGGGCATCCAGTGCAAAGATCCGCAATTAAATTACCCTCAGGTACTCGATCGGAAGAACAAGATTGTCACGAAGCACTCGAAAGGCGTCGAGTTCCTAATGCGGAAGAACAAGGTGGATGTAGTCAAGGGAGATGGGCGGTTGCTCGGCGGCGGACGTATCGAAGTCAAAGGCGGGGAAAAGACCCACACCGTCGAAGCGAAGAACATCATTCTCGCGACGGGTTCAGAAGCGCGAATGCTGCCCGATTTGCAGCCTGACCCCAACCTGATCCTCACGAATGTCGAGATCCTCGATATGCAGGCCATACCGAAGACGATTGGCATCATCGGCGCAGGCGCCGTGGGTGTTGAGTTCGCATCGATCTTCAACCGTTTTGGATCCAAGGTGACGATTCTTGAAATGTTGCCACGGCTGGTACCGGTGGAAGATGAAGAGATCTCTAAGGAACTTGAGCGCCATTTCAAAAAGAGCGGGATTCGTATAGAGACGGGTGCGAAGGCGGAAAATATCCGCAAAAGCGCGAACAGCGTCCGGCTCAGCGCAACCCTCGCGAACGGCAACAAAGAAGAACTTGAGTTCGAAAGGTTGCTCGTAGCGGTGGGGCGCAAGCCGAATACGGATAACGTCGGGATTGAGAACACGAAAGTTCAACTCGATCGCGGTTTCGTTAAGGTAGATGCTCACCAGCGCACAAACGAGCCGAACCTGTACGCAATTGGAGACGTCGTGGCGGGAACCCCGCAACTTGCTCACGTCGCGACGGCTGAGGGCATGGTGGCAGTAGGGCATATCGCAAGCAAGCCTGCGCGCCCGATCAACCGTAATCGCATTCCGGGCGCCACTTACACGGATCCCGGGATCGGCAGTGTCGGCATCACGGAGGCGCAGGCGCGCGCTCAGGGATTCAAAGTGAAAGTTGGCAAGTTCCCATTCGCCGCCAACAGTAAAGCGACGATCCTCGATTCACACGAGGGGTTTGTAAAGATCATTGCTGACGAGCGCTTTGGCGAAATCCTCGGCGTTCACATTATCGGTCCAGAAGCATTTGAACTGGTTTCCGAGGCCGTGACCGCGATGGAATCGGAAGCGACGGTAGATAGTATGATGTCGGCGATACATGCCCACCCGACGCTTTACGAGGCCATAGGTGAGGCCTTCAACAACGTTCACGGGTTGGCGATTAATATTTGAGATGAACCGTTGAAGGTGCCGCCACACGATGCTGGAGCAACAGTATGCGACCGCTTGAGGTGGTGGATCTGGGGCGCATCCGGTATTCGGACGCATTCGAAATCCAACAACGTCTGGTTGAGCAGCGCAAGCAGAGCCAGGGAGTAGACACGCTTCTGTTTGTCGAGCACCCGCACGTCGTAACGATCGGTCGGAACGCCAAATCGCAGAACGTGCTCGCGACTGAGGAGATTCTTTCGCGCACGGGTATCGATCTCTTCGAAAGCGATCGCGGCGGCGATGTGACATATCATGGTCCCGGTCAGATTGTGGGCTATCCGATTCTTGATTTGCGAGAATGGAGGCGCGATGTACGCGCCTATTTTCGAGGCGTTGAGCAATCACTGATTGATGCGCTCGCAGTTTTTGGAATTGGCGCCGGACGTGTTCCGGAGCCCGGCTACGAAGGCGTTTGGGTTGATGGTGCGAAAGTCGCTGCCATCGGGATACACATCAGCCGCTGGATCACTTCGCATGGGTTTGCGCTTAACGTGGACACCGATCTGAGTTACTTCAAATACATTGTTCCGTGCGGTTTAACGAAGCCGGTTTGCTCGCTTCGCAGTCTGGGCTGTAAGGCGTCACGGAAGGACGTACAACGCGCGATTGCCGCCTCATTCGCGAACGTTTTTGATTATCAGCTGACGATGGCGGATCAGGAATTGCAGGAGATCCGATGACTGACGTGGTGATGCCCCAGATGGGCGAAAGCATTGTGGAAGGGACATTGACGCGGTGGCTGAAGAAGCCGGGCGACAAAGTGGAGCGTGATGAACCTCTGTTCGAGATTTCAACGGACAAAGTGGACACGGAGATTCCCTCACCTACCGCCGGTGTATTGAGCGAAGTTCTGGTTCAAGAGGGCGCAACGGTGGCGATCAATTCGGTCGTCGCTCGCATTGGCGAAGGCGATGGCGCGCGTGCTTCGGCGACAGCTCCCGCAGAGCAGGAGGCTCCTAAACAAGAGGTAAAGCCTGCACCGGCGACAAAGCCGGAGGTGGATGTAGGGCCGTCCGCAACGATTCCGAAGGAACGGATCTCCACCCCTGCTGTGCCAGCCGCTCCCGCTGCAACTTCCGCAGGACCGTACCCGGATCAGCCGCCGCCCGAATCTCCAGCACCACAAGCACCCGCCCGGGCACGGGCTGCAGGTCCGCCTGCGTCCACACAGCAGGCTGATGGCAGCGAGGCTGGAAATGAGCAACAAGGGCCACTCTCTCCGTTGGTGCGAAAAATGGCCCGCGAGTTCAATATCGATCTTTCGCAGGTTCGGGGGACCGGTGCGGGCGGGCGAATTACAAAACAGGACCTGGAGGCGTACATGTCCTCGCAGGCCGCGAGGACCTACAGCGCACCTGCTCCACCTCAGCAGCTCCCAGCGCAACAGACTCCATTTCAGCAGCCCGCTGCGTCGGCGCCATTGCCCCTACCGGAATCTGCGAAGACGCGCACCGAGCCGCTGAGCAACATGCGGCAAAAGATTGCCGAGCACATGATCATGAGCAAGCGCACTTCAGCTCACGTGACGACTGTGCACCGTATCGACATCACAAAGATCGCCAAACTGCGCGAGAGGTCGAAGGCTGAATTTCAGGCTCGGAATGGCTTCTCGCTGACTTTTCTGCCGTTTGTCACGGCCGCAGCAGCAGAAGCTCTTCGGGCCTTCCCGATCTTCAACGCTTCGCTGGACGGCAAGAACATCGTTTATTTTCGCGATATCAATATTGGCATCGCAGTGGCTCTTGAAGGCGGGCTCATCGTGCCGATCGTCCGCAACGCCGACGAGAAGAACGTCACGGGACTACAGCGTGCCATTGTGGATCTTGCAACACGTGCGCGCTCCCGCCAACTCAAGCCCGAAGAGGTGCAGGGTGGCACGTTTTCGATCACCAATTTCGGTAGTTTCGGTAGCATCTTTGCCACGCCTGTAATCAACCAGCCCCAAGTGGCCATTCTTGGCCTGGGAGCCGTTGAGAAAGTGCCCGCCGTGGTTGACGGCGATGCGATTGCAATTCGCTCACAAGCGCACCTCGCCCTTACATTTGACCATCGCTTGATCGACGGCGCCCTCGCGGATCAGTTTTGCCAGAAGGTGAAATCGGTTCTCGAGACATGGTCAACAGAAATCCTGTGATGAACTCGAGTCTGGTGCAGGCAGGGCGATCTCGTACGCTAAGCAGGCCAATTTCAGGAGTAGGAATGGAGCGACTTTCTGCTTGACGAAACGTTAACGCCGGTTTACTATTTCGATTGGCTCTAAAACTTTAACCGGGAGTCTTCCCAGGAAAGAGGTCCGGCGAATGGGCTTCCAGGTCGGCGAGAAAGTGGTCTACCCCAACCACGGCATTGGCACCGTCGAGAACATCAGTTCGCGTTCCTTCGGCGCACAGCAAGAGCGCTTCTATCTCCTCCGCCTTTCCCCAACTAGTATGACTGTTATGGTGCCCTTTTCGCATGTGGGCGATGTGGGATTGCGAAAGGTCACGAAGTGCAGTGAGATCAATCGCGTTTTGGCCTACTTAGCCGTTGCCAGGCCTGCTTGCGGGGCCCAAGATTGGAAGGACCGCTTCAAAGAAAACTCGGACAAAATGAAAGGCGGGAGCTTGGTTGAGATCGCGGAGGTATTCAAAACTCTCCTGGTCATCCAACTTGCAAAACCGCTTTCATTCCGGGAGAAGAGAATGCTCGAACGCGCGCGCAGTATGCTCGTGCTCGAGACCTCAATCGCAAAATCGGTCGCGGAACGTGAGGCTGTCTCGCTGATTCACAAGGCGCTTGCCAAGTGCGGTCTGCCAATGCCCGCCGCTCTTTAGAATGTCGCTGAGTTAAGTGCCTTCGTTATACTTAGAGTGCTTCGAAGGCAGGGCGCTATCGTCTAACGGTTAGGACGGAGCCCTCTCAAGGCTCAAATAGGGGTTCGATTCCCCTTAGCGCTACCATGAAGTCAACGGGTTTCCCCGCACTGCGCACGCCCTTGGCGAGACCAAGCCGTGATAGCTTCCTGGCTGCTTCAGTGTAGTCCTCGATCCTCCCTGGGAGTAATGGATTCCAGCCTTTCTTCGCTTGCCTTTAAGACGCCCCACGATATCGAGTGCTTCCTTCAACCTTCGCTCTAGAACAGCTGGGCTTAGATAACTTCACATATCGGGGTGCAATCAGATTCTTACTCCATAGATTGTTGATGTCGCAGGAGATATTGGCTCCGTGTGAATTGCTTGCCGCGCACTGAAAAGCACAACTTCTGCTACACTTCCAGCTACAGCAATGCCGGCCCACAGCAGTTGTGCGTTTCGGAGTCTTCGAGGTGGATCTGGCGGAGGGTATGCTGATTAAAAGCGGTCGCCGGATCAAGCTGCAGGAGCAGCCGTTTCGTCTCTTGTCCATTCTGCTTGAGCATCCCGGAGACACCGTAAGCCGAGAACAACTGAGACAGGCGCTCTGGGCGGTCGATACGTTCGTCGATTTCGATCGTGGTCTGAATGCGGCGATGGCAAAGCTGCGCCAGGCGTTAGGCGACTCGGCCGACAATCCACGTTTCATTGAGACTCAGGCGCAGGCGCGGCGTGGTTACCGGTTCATAGCTCCCGTGACACCGCCCACCGAGACCGTCGCAGTTCCCAAAACCGATCCGTCGCGTTCTAGAGTGCACAGCCTCACTTGGGTTTTCGCCTCAGCACTTGTCGCGCTGCTGATTGGAGCCGGCATACTCTACGACCGCGAAGCCCGCGAGCAGCCGCGTGCCTTCGCTGATGCTCTACCGCTTCCGGTTCCTCTCACAACCTATTCAGGCTTTTCAATGGGCACCGACCTTCTCGCCGGAGGGAAGTAGGGTGGCTTTCGCTTGGCATGAGCCCGGCAAGCGGCCATCGAACATCTACGTGAAGCTCATGGCTCGATCGAGCCCGTGCGTCTAACCACCGGTGATGGCGAATTCGCTCCGGCCTGGTCTCCAGATGGCCGGAATATAGCGTTCCTCCGGTCTCTTGGGCCGCTCAGCACAGCAGTCATGCTGATTCCATCTCTAGGAGGACCGGAAAGAGAGTTGAACGCGTGCAGTTAGATGCAGCGCGATTCCTCGAACACAAGGAATGGGTGCCGGCGTTGCCTCTTCTGACCTGGTCCTCTGATAACAAATGGTTACTTACTGTGCAACAGACCGTTCAGTCGGACGTGGTTCGGGTGGTGCGCATCTCTGTCGAAAGCGGGGAACAGGCTCAAGTAAAACTACTCCGAGTGACTCCGCAACGAACTTTCGATGATCGCTAAACAGACCGACTTATCGCCACCTTCAACGTTCGAGTGCCGTTCCCGCCCATTTCGTCAATCTCGATGTACTCACTCCAGACACGAGTCGCAATCAGCGTCTGCCAAATCCCTGCCGACGAGCGCCCGAGGGCATCGTGCCCGCGAGAATCTGAAACGCGGCGAAAAGCTCAAGTTTCGTGAAGGCGGAGCAGAGCACGACATTCCGATCAACGATAGTTGTCTACTAGCATCAGATCACTGCCGGATTGATCAAGCTGCGTGTAGAGGATCCAGTTCCCGCCTGGAGAAATGGAGAGCGCGCTGGAAAACATGTCGATTCTCGCGGCTTGGGGAAACTCTCTGAGAACTCTAACCCTCCGCGTATCGAAGCTGTAGAATTTCAGGACAGGCCTGGCAGATTTTCGATCGCGAAAAAACATATCCCTTCGTTAGTCAAGGCCCAAAGACTCTGCCTCGCTTGATCGAGTATGCGAGTTTTGTTGCCACCACCCAAATCTCATACGTGCCCAATCGGGAGGTGAACGCAATCTTTGTCCCATCGGGCGAAACTTGAGGCTCCATATCCACTTGCGTAGATGCGATGAATTTGGACGGTTCGCCCTTCGGGTCAGCCGAATTCGGGCCGGGTCCTCGCCAAATATTAAACGAAAGCGTCGCGCCTCCCGCGGCGTCTCGTGTCCTCGTATCTGTCCTCCTGACCAGGATTCTCCTATCTTTCGTTCGGCCCCGCCGAGCGCGGGAATGGTCCAGATTTCATCGTGGTCAGGCAATCTCCGGAAAAACGCGATGTATCTTCCATCGGGCGAGACTGCAGGTGTGATATGCCGCCCCGGATAACTCGTGAGAGGAACAGTTCTGGGGGCCGGGTGCGGTGTCGGGCGAAGTAACCGAAGCCCAATTACCACGACCAGCAGATTGCTGCGAAGAAGTGGGCACTTGCGCCCTTCATTCAGCTACGCGTTCGACGGTCGATCGTAGTCTGCAGGCCCTCGAGCCGAGGCCTTTTGCCGGGTTAAGCGCAGCGTCTTCTGATGCCCTGCGCCACGCTCCCAGTTCTCTAACCCGAACGGCGCGAGGACGTCACGGGCCTCATCCCAGGTTTGCCAGCCAGTCTCTCGGTCAGCAACAGCCCGGGCCGCGGCCTTTGCGGAAGAGTACGTGCGTAGTAGAACGCGGTCAATGCCAAGCTGAACACGTCCTGCTGACTCAGGTCTGATCCAAAACGTCCCGATGGGCGTCTCGCGCGAATAGAGGAGGGATTTCATTCACGGTTCCCCGAAACGTGGACTTGCAGGAGCGAATGCGTGAGACCTCGGGAGACTACGCAAGACACCCGAAACTCCTTCAGAAACTATGTGCGGTCGCTTTGTAGCTATGTCCAAATTTCGCTGCTTAATCGGGTAGCGATACGGGAGCATGTCTAATCAGCGGCCAGCCGATCAGTAGAAACACCACCCCGGACGCCAAGAACACCATATCCCACAATACAAATTGACGAGGGTCGTTCTGGTATACGTGATGGATCTGTAGGATTTCATGATCGATCAAGCCTTCGACGAGATTGAAAATGCCCCAACCGATCCATAGGGAACCGAAGTAAGTTCGGCCCGAGAGCGGCACGTCCGGGCGAGTTGCGCATCTCCACAGCATGAACACGGCTGTCAGAGTGCCGACGTAGCAGAATGCATGAAAAAGGCCATCCCAAAACATGTTGATCTCTTCATTCACCAGCGTTGTTCGCGGCACCCAATTCGAAAGCATGTTGTGAAGTTCAAGGATTTGGTGAAAGAGGATACCGTCGAAGAATCCTCCCAGCCCAATCCCCATAAGGGTTCCTGCCGCGATCAAGGGGCGGGAATTCGGTATCATTTCTGCTCCGCGAGAGAAACGGTTCCCGCCGGCCGCGCCGTCGAAGTTTCTGACGATCCCCGCAGCACGGTATCCTTAGCTCGCCGTGCGGGTACGCCGAAATAGAGCCATGCGACGAGGCCGGCAAACACCGGAAAGGGCAACGCCGTCGCCAATAGGTTGTATCCGAAGCTGGGGTTGAAGATGCCTGCACGAACTTGCTCGCCAGTGTGCGTGTGGCAAACGGGGCAGCTATAGGCAGCGGATGTGAATAGCGCCGACAGAATGGGCAGGAGCCGTGCAATGAATGCCATTGCGCACTTCACTGTTCGCATATTTCTAATCCTGATGGAACCAATTACGGCGGCACCTATGAACGAAAATCGACACCCTAACCGTATCACCACAACCTGTTCGGCCCAGTCGGAACTTGAGCCGTGAGATGGCGTTATCGTCGAATCAGACGTGCCCCTTTGTGGCTTTCAGTCGGCGGTCAGAAGGATGCGAATACCGGCAGAAAAGAACGGGTTGCTCCCACATTCATGAGAATGACGGTGGATGATCTCATCAGGCGTGGACTGGGCGCTGGAACGGTCGCCCAGGCATCTACCGCAAGCGAAAGGCTTCCAAGGACCACACGTCCGTTTTGGAGTGATGGCGAAGGATATAGAAGTTCCCATCGTCCGCGCGAACTTTGAAGTACGTGTCCTCCGGTCCATACCATTGATCCAGAAGTTCCTCCACAACATAATTGTGAGAATCAAGTTGAAAGCGGACCGGGCGCTCGTCACCCTTCATTCCGGAGTAACACTGCACATGCATAGTCGATTCTCACTCGGGCATGACCCTGCTCCGCTGAACTGAAGGAACGTGATCGAAAGTTGTTTCGTGTTTGCCGACAATCCACTGGCCAAAACCCTGTGCCACCGAATATTGTTGAACGCGTCGAAACCACGCGCAACAATTAAGCAAGCGGGGGAATATCAATGGCAATACATGCTGGATTCGCTGCCGAGATCGAGAATATCACCGAAGACGTACTTACGCTGCAGCGCGATGGCGTGGTGGGAAAGAAAGGAGTGTTTTCCCGCGAATTTATCGGGCGCCTCAGGGAGGATATGATGACCGCCTTCTGGGAGGCGATACAGCGTCCCGGCGGCGCTGTCAGTAGAGGCCCCAGGCGTTGGTACGTTGAGTTGCACCCGCAGGCCGTAAGCGGGTTCATGGATCTTGTAACGCATCCTTGGATCACCGGGATGGCCGAAGCGGTATTGGGCTCCGAGTATCAGATTGTGGAGGTAGGTTTCGACACGCCGTTTCAGGGTGCGAAAAACCAACCTTGGCACCGCGACTTTCCATCACCGAAGGACACTTACGAAGATCACCGGATCACGTCGCTCGCCTTCAACTTAACCGGAGTAGATGTAACGCCGGACATGGGGCCATTCGAGGTGGCGCCAGGCACGCAGTGGGATGACGGCCGTTCGTGGAAGCACGAGATGTTCCCGGATCCTGCAGCCTGGTCCCGTTATGCTGGTTTGGCCGTGCGGAAGTTTCCAGCAATGGGCGATGTATCGTGCCGCTCCGCGCTAACTATTCATCGAGGCACGACGCACGACTCGCCCATTGCGCGTCCGGTGCTGGTGATCGGGGTCGACGCGCCCGCGGCCGGACATGCCGCGCTGCACGACATGATGGTGACGAAAGACTATCACGCCGCTCTGCCCCAATCGGTGCGCGAGCGGCTCGTCTGCCGCGTGGTTGACCAACTGGTACCGATCACGCAGAAGCACGACATTGAAGGTCTGGTTATGGGAGTTGCATAACGAAGCGCCGCCATTAGCTGCTGTCTTGGCTGCTGCTGAATCTGTTTTGCAGGATTACTATGGCGAGCAAGAAAGCACCCCGCAACACACCCTGCCACCACGAAGTGATTGTACCTTCGAGGTTGATCACGTTAAAAACGATGCCGAGCAGTAAGACACCGACGAGTGTTAGTCCGGCGCCTCCCTGTCCGCCGGTCAGACGCGTTCCCCCTATCACGACTGCAGCAATCGAATCCAACTCCCATCCGGTACCTGCGACCGGCTGAGCCGCCCCTAGCCGACAAGCGAGGATGATGCCGGCCAGTCCAGCCAGTAGTCCGCTGAGCGTATATACCGCTATGGTCGATCGCGCCGTATTCAAGCCCATCAGCCGAGCTGCTTCAGAGCTGTCTCCCAGAGAATAAACATGCCTTCCAAATGCGGTATGCGCGAGCACCACCCAGCCCGCCGCGAAACAGACTGTAAGCACGAGGATCGGAACGGGAACCGGCCCGACGTGTCCTTGACCTAGCCAGTGCAATCCCGCCGACGCGCGGTTCATGGTGACCGAATGCTCGTTCGTCCAGCCCAGCACGACACCGCGCACGCCTAACATAATGGCGAGAGTTGTGAGAAAGGGAGGAATGCGGCCATGCGAAATCAGTAGTCCGTTCATTGACCCCAAAACTGTGCCACACAACAGTCCGACGGCAAGGCTGGCCAGAACTCCATAACTGCTCACAGTGGCTGCGGCGACTCCAGCCATCGCCGCCAGAGATCCGACCGAAAGATCGATACCGCCCGTCAGAATGACGAATGTCATTCCCAAAGCTACGAGACCCACCATGCTGTTCTGACGGATGACATTGAGCAGGTTTTCAGGAGTCAGAAATGCCTGGTAGCGAAGCGCGCCGAACAGAAAAACCAATAGAAGCCCAACCAAGGCCCCCTGTTTTCGAAGTAGCGAAACAATTGAGTTTCCTAGCACCACTCCTCTCATGACGACCTCGGCCTCTGCATATAAATCACGATAAGGATTGCGGCTGCTTTTAGAACTAGAGACCACGCATACGAGATCAAAAGCATGTTTAGGCTTGTCGTAATAACCTGCATGATCAACGTGCCAAGGACAGTGCCGATAATGGTCGCCCGACCTCCAGTAAGAAGTGTGCCGCCAACTACGACGGCAGCAATCGCATCGAGTTCGATATTCAGTCCTACTTTGGAGGCATCGCTCGCGCCCAACCGGGCGGTCTCAATCAATCCTGCTAAACCGGCCAGAGCGCTGCTCACTGCATAGACGACGATCTTTGTGGTCTTAACATTTACGCCTGAGAGTGCGGCGACTTTCTCGTTTCCACCGACTGCAAGTACCCAGCGTCCAAATATGGTGAGCCGCAAAACAATCCAGGCCGCCAGCACGACAACGACCGCGATCAAGACCTGAACGGGAATGGTGCCCAGTTGCCCTCTGCCCAATTGTTCAAAGGATGGCGTGTCGATCGGAATTAGCTGTCCTTCCTTACTGATGACCTGACCAAGACCTCGTCCCGCTATTAGCATGGCCAAGGTGACTATGATTGGCTGAATCCGGAGACTTGCGATTAAAGCGCCATCTATGACACCGATCCCAAGCGTCACACCTAAGCCCATCAGCATGGCGACGACCGTGCCGTGGTGCAGATTGGTTGCGGTGACGGCAGAGGCGATTGCCATTAGCGAGCCGACAGAAAGGTCGATCCCGCCGGTTGCGATCACGAAAGTCATCCCCACCGCGACGAGCACGGTAGGAGATACCTGCAGCAGTATGTTCCAGAAGTTAGCTGCCGCCGCGAAATTCCGGGTGAGCAGTGCGTTCGCGAACACGAGCAGCAACAGAGCGATCAGCGGGCTCAGGAACTGAGGGCGACTGACATGTAAGATTGTGTTTTGGCTGAGCAGCGAGCGCGCCGACATTAGTTATTCATTGCCATTGCCGCCATGATTGCTTGTTGAGATATGTGTTCTCTCGCCAAGTCGGCTACCTGCCGTCCGTCCCTTAGCACTACAATCCGCGAACACGCTTCAATCAATTCTTCCAGCTCAGCCGATATCATCAACACGCCGACACCCTGTCGGGCGAGTTCGTTGATGAGTCCCTGAATTTCCGCGCGCGCACCTACATCGATGCCTCTGGTGGGCTCATCCAGAATGAGCAATTTCGGATTGCGGCACAACCACCGGGCTAGAAGAACCTTCTGCTGATTGCCCCCGGACAACTCGGTTATCTTCTGCGCCGGGTTGGAACTTTTGATTCTGAGCCTTCGAATAAAATCTGTTACGACTTCCCGCTGACGCCGGCGCGAGATAAACCCGAAGCGGCTGAGCAAAGGCAGCGCTGCCAGCGTCAGGTTTTCGGTTATGGAGGCTTCCGGCAAAATGCCCTCGGTCTTTCGGTCCTCAGCAAGGAACCCGACTCCTCTTCTAATCGAGTCCCGAGGAGAATGCAGGACCGCTCGCTGGCCGTCGAGATAGATAGCGCCACTATCGGGCCGATCCGCCCCGAAAATTACTCGTGCCGTCTCACTCCGTCCAGAGCCGAGTAAGCCGGCAAGGCCGACGATCTGACCGGATCGGACTTCTACGCTCACCTTCTTCAGACGTGGTTCCTTGGCTACATTCTCGGCCAGCAACACGGGATTGGAGGCGTCTTTTTCCGAATCCTGCCTATGAAAGGCAGTGGTTCCGAAGCGTACCTCATTGCGCTGCTTTCCTAGCATCAGACAGACCAGATCAATGCGCTCGAGCTCTGAGAGCCGGTGCGTTCCGACAAGCTTACCGTCTCGGAGGACCGTTACTCTGTCGCAAACAGAATAGAGTTCATCAAAGCGATGACTAACGTAGATTACGCTTACTCCTTGCGTTTTCAATTTGCGAACGACATCGTAGAGAACCGATACCTCTTGCGCCGATAGCGAACTGGTAGGTTCATCGAGCACGACGACCTTTGATCCCATTGAGAAGCATCTTGCAATGCTGATCATTTGACGCAGGGCAACTTTCAGGTGACCCACGGTAGCTTCAGGGTCGACGTCGAGCCCTAAAACGCCGAGCACGCCTCGCGTTTTCTCGTTCATACGCTTCCAGTCGATCAACCCCCGCCGAAGAGGCTCCCGATTGAAGTAGATGTTTTCGGCAACCGTGCGCAATTCGAGGAGATGAATTTCCTGGTATACAGCCGCAATTCCCGCGGCTTGTGCCTGCTCCGGGCTGCGAAAGTGAACTGTTTGGCCGTCCAGCTGAATTAGCCCCTCATCCGGCTGCAGAGCGCCAGTCAAAATTTTGATGAGCGTCGACTTGCCAGCACCATTCTCTCCGACCAAGGCGTGGACTTCGGCAGTTTCTAAACTGAAATCCACGTTTGAAAGAGCCGGGGTGCTTGAGAAGCGCTTTGTTATTCGCTCGAGACTGAGAACTGGCGGATCAGTAGGCCTGTGAGACGTACTGCCGGGCGTTACTGGCATCGAAAAATTTGTCCTCGATAACAATTTTTGGGGGAATCTTTTCGCCTCGTCGGTACCTTTCCAGCGTTTCGAAAGCGAGTGGCCCAAAACGGGGATTTGATTCTGCGGTCGCTCCGATTTCACCCCGAATGACAGCTTCGAGCGCTGCCTTTTCTCCGTCTACCGAGACAACGGTAACATCCTCTCCGGGCCGCAGACCTGCACTCTTCAGAGCCTGTATAGCGCCGAGTGCCATTTCGTCATTGTGGGCATAAACTGCCGTAATCTCGGCTCGACGCGCCTGAACGATATTCTCCATGACGCTTTGTGCAGTGGCTCGCGAGAAATCACCATTCTGGGAAGCGATAATTTTCATCCCCGGTTCGGGCTTCAGACCCGTTGCGAATCCTTGCGAACGGTCGCGCGCCACGGATGATCCTGCTGTTCCTGTCAGTTCGACGATTGAGGCGTGCCCACCCGTGTGCCGGACGAGCCAATCGGCCACGCGCTGCCCCTGCTTTATGAAATCGGACCCTAGGAAGGAAACATAATCCTCGCCCGGTTTCCCCTCGGCCTCTCGATCGATAAGAAAGACCGGGATCTTCGCCTCTTTCGCCGATTCGAGGGCCGGCGCCAGTCCCTCGAATTCTCGAGGGGCGAGAAACAAGGCCGAGACCCTGCGCGCGATGAGGTCTTCGACATCCGCGACCTGCTTCGCTGTCTGACTCTGTGCGTCTGTGATCACGATTTCGTACTTCTTCGCCCTTTTGAGCGCCTCAGTTCTCAAGCTGTTCGTCTGAGCAATCCGCCATGGATTATTGTTCTCCATTTGCGAAAAGCCGACCGTTAGTTTGGCACGTTTCCGGATACACCCGCTCGACGCAAGAATGAGCGGTACAGCTATTGCGGCCCGGCGCGTAATAAATAGTTGCATCGAGCAAAAGTTCGCTCTTGACAGGACTTCTGTGTAACGATATCATCCGGCCCAAAGCCTTAAGTGTCAGTCGAGAGCTACTGGCCTGAATAGAAGCGCTGCTTTCTTGGGGGGAACCCTGCATTTTGCGAAATGTCAGGGTTATATCTTGTCTGCTGTATTTATGCCTTCGGTGACTTCTGCGTTTGCTCAGTTCACGAGCAACATTGAGGGACACGGTCAGGCTTAAGAACACGTCAACTCGCGTGGAAGTCACAACCACATCGGGCGAATCAGCAATCTCTCGATTAGCAGCCTTGCCCCTGGAACTTCCGAAGTAACGGGGGCGTGAGTACCTTCGATAAATGTCTGCGATGCGTTCCCTCGGATTACGACGGAATACTGGCTAAGTATGGGGCAGGTGGATCGCGAGACACTGCAAGCAGATCCTGCATTAGCTCGGGATGTCCAGCTTTGAATCCGGCGCTTAAGTTCAGTTGCTTAAGCGCGTGGTCATGGAGTTATTGACATCGGTTGAACGCTGATCTTATCTCCTCAGCGGCGACGCTACATTTTGGGTTGCTTACGTATTTGCGTAGTCGGTCGCGTAATCCGGGTCGTCGCGGGTTCGAGATTTGCGACCCTGACGGCTACGTCTTGTTCTTGTCGACCAACGTAAACGGCCGCGTATCGATCCGCGCTTTGTGGCGTATACGCGAACGGATGGGGCACCCTCAGGCCGGGCGGCTCAAACCAGAAACTAAACTCAGACATCCTAAGTTTTGGACTTCTACTTTTTGGGCTCGAATCCCCGGCCGACCCGGAACACGTGGCCATCGGGATGGCGAAGGTGCATCTCGCGAACGTTCCACGGCATATCGGTGGGCGGAAATGTGACCTCCAGCCCGGCGGCGACGCAATGCTTGTGCATCTCGTCCACGTCGTCCACCCACACCGACATCCAGACGCCCTTGTCGCCCTTTTCGTCTCCGTCCTGCTGAAAGGTGGTGGTGTTCGCGCCGCGGCCGCGGCCTCCCTGCGCCCCCTGACAAAGAAAAATGCAAGCTTCCTTCCCCGATCCAACCGCGCCAAACGTCGGGGGCGTTCCCCAGTCCCACAATTTCTTCCATCCCCACTTCTCAAACCACGCGACCGTGCTGGCAATGTCGGAGATGTTCAATATCGGAGTCAACCCTTTCGCTTCCATAACCGAAGCAGGATATCATCCCACAGGGGCCCAGGGAATCTGTTCTAACTGTTGCAAAATCGCTAACACCCTCATCGAGAAATGGATTTGTACCGCTAAGTCGGCTTTCCGTCAGCTAACTGTCGCGGTAGGGACGACCATCACTGATCGCCCCCCGCACAGATCCGTACGTGCGCGTTTACGCATACGGCTCTTACAGAGAATGAATGGCGTTGAAGCGCTCACCGGGATGGGGATGCAGGATGCGGGGCGGCGGAATCCACCGGTCCATCAAGGGGGCGAGACGCTCCCATGGAACCTGCGCACGTTGGCTTCGACGTACTAGAAGACTTCTCCAGAGCCGGCAAACGCGACGCCTGAATAGACGCAACTGAGAGGAGTTACCGGGCACGGCATGGTATTGGTAATAGCCGACGACGACCTTCCGAAGCCACTCACCGACCTCGCTTGTACGGTGATGCTTTCGGCGTTGAAGCTCGGCCTTAATGGCTTTGAGCTTCGTAACCATCCGCTTCGTCGCCGTAATTCGCCAGACGGTAAAAGCCCCACTACTCCTGAGATGCCCACAATAATGAGTGAACCCCAAGAATACGAAGGTCTCTGGTTTTCCCTCGCCACGCCGTTTTCGGTCTCGGAAGGCAAACCTCCCGAACTCAATCAGCCGCGTCTTATCCGGATGCAATTCCAAACCGAACTTCACCAGCCGTTCTTGGAAGTCACGTAAGAACCGCTCGGCGTCAGTTCGATACTGAAAACCCAACACAAGATCATCGGCGTAACGGACGACGATTACATCACCCGTTGCCACCTTCTTGCGCCAAGCTTCTACCCACAGATCGAATACGTAATGCAGGTACACATTGGCGAGCAGCGGTGAAACAACTGCCCCCTGGGGCGTACCCAGCTTCGTTTCCGACCATTGGCCATCTTCCGAAACTCCGGCTTTCAGCCATTTCTGGATGAGGCGGAGTATTCGTCGATCGGCCACCCGATGCCCGATGAACTTCATGGCCCACTCGTGGCTCATGTTGTCGAAGAACCCGCGAATGTCCGCATCGAGCACCCAGTTCACTCGCTTCCGCAGAAGTCCCACATACAGCGCGTCCAGCGCCTGATGCGGGTCCCGTCCCGAACGGAATCCGTAGGAGAAGCCTTTGAAGTCGACCTCATATATTTGATTGAGAATCGTCACCACAGCTTGCTGAACGATCTTGTCCTCCAGCGCTGCAATGCCTAAGGGACGTTGCCGCCCATCAGCCTTCGGAATGTAGACTCGCCTTGACGGTTGTGCCCGGTACGCTCTCCGATGTACCCGACTGTGCAGGTCGACAAGTCGACCTTCCAATCCGGCTTCATACTCTTGCCACGTCATGCCATCTACTCCTGGCGCAGCTCGCCGCTGTAACGCGTGAAGGCTGTCCCGAAGTAGATCGACAGTAATGTGGTGGAGCAAAGTGGTGAACTTTTCCTGCTTCCTTACCGTTGCTACTTCTCGCACACCGCTCAATCCCTGTGACATGCGTTTCCCGCTCTGCGTCGGGGACATGTGTGACTGCGCGATGTTCTCCTCACTCTGCGCCCTTCCCTCCCCGACCTCCGCCGAAGCTTGTGCCTCTTTGTTCGATCGGTTCAGCAGTACTATGGCGCAGTCCGACTTCTCCCGCACGTGCATGTCCGCCGTTCGGTTTATGGCCTTCGCGGACCGGTCTTGACCTTTCGACCAAGACGCACAGGAGATCTCCCGGTTCTCGTGCATGTTGTTTCTCAGCGTGCGCGGGTTCTAAGACTACGCAGGATTGACCAGCCACTCGCGATTGACGCGGCCGTCATGTTGCCTTCCTCCTCTCGGAATGGAGTCGGCATCCTGTGCCACGGGCTTTTCGAAGCTCAATAGCCCCGCCCACTGATACCTCTGTCTACGCTTCAGTAGCCACCTCGCGATGACTCCTGCAAGACTCGAGGCCAGGATGGATCCGCTGTTCTCCTTTCCTGTAGGGCTCTTTCATCCCCTACAACATGCCGGTTTATCCCGGCGCACTCCGGATTGCCCGTCATCCGGACGGAACCTGTATCCCGATAGCTCAAAGCCCAGTCATGAGCTGTTCGTCAGGTATACCGTAAACCGCCGCACAATCAATGGCGCTAGAGGGACATTCGGGACGAAAACTGAATTTATCCTTGCAGCGTAACGAAATACTGGAATCCGCGCTTTCTCAGCCGCTACATTGCTAAGGCCGGCAGTATTCGACCTACAATTAAAATGCGCAACTTCGATTCGCTGTTCAAGAAAGATGTCCAGGTAATCATCGAGTATCTCGAGTCCGAGGCGGATCACAAAAAGCCTGGCGACGCGTGTCCATAAACCTTCCCAAAGTGATCAGAGAAATACGGTAAGGTCGATCATCAGGAGGGCTCTAACCAACATGGCGGAAACCTTAGCAAGATCCACGTCTGGGCGACGGGAGATCGCGCGCGCTGCCGCGCTCGGTGGAATGTGGCTGGCCATGAGGCCGCGATTGAGCGCTGCCGAAGTCGTAGCGAATACCGTTTTGAATGTCCGCGAATTCGGGGCAAAGGGAGATGGAAAAACCGACGACACGAAATCAATCCAAAGCGCGATTGATGCGGCTGCGGCGCGCGGTTGTTCGGTGTACGTGCCGCCCGGTGTCTACCGAAGCGCGGAACTGCAGATGCGCCCGCATGTATCCGTCACTGGCATTCCGGCCTGGGATTACGAGCATGCCTTCGGCTCTGTCATCCGGCTCGCCCATGAGCATGCCCGGTGCTTGCTCAACGCCACTGGCGCGTTTGGGATGACCGTGGACGGACTCTCTCTGGATGGAGGCAAACTCGGCGCCGGTGTACATGGTGTGTGGCTGAATAAGCCGGATTATGGGAACCAAGAGGATACTTTTCCGTATCGAACGGTGCCAGATCGCGAATTTTACTGGTGATGGCGTGCGCCTTACGCGGGCGTGGTGTTTCTCTATCCGCCACTCGATGATCGCCTACAATGCCGGCGACGGTATTTCTTTGCGAGGATGGGACGGGTTTTTACTCGACAATTGGTTGTCCGGAAACCATGGCGCCGGCTTTGCGGCCCGCCAGGAGAACGCCTCGTGTACGTTCACCGGGAACCGGATCGAGTGGAACCGGGAAGGCGTTTTGATCGTCGGCGGTGACGGCTATAACATTACCGGAAATTTCTTCGATCGCGCAGGCACTTGCGGCTTGGCTGTGTTGGACGGCAAGCAGATGAGCATCACTGGCAACTTCATCAAACGTAGCGGGAAAATTGCGAAACCGGGAACATACGATTCTTCCCAGATCCGGCTCGAGCGCACGCGCGGGATCACCTGTTGCGGGAACAACCTTCAGGTCGGGCGCGACGATAACGATCGGGGTGTTTGGTCGCCGTCATACGGCATCGTATACAAAGAACTGCGAAACTGCGTCATCAGCAACAATGTCCTGGACGACGGTGCTATCGATGAACTGATCGTGGATCTCGGCGGCCACACTGAAGGATGCGTTATAAAGGACAACCCTGGCTCCCTTTTGCCGCGTGCCGGTTGAAAGTACCACTTCCGGTTGCGTGTCATTTTGATTAAGAGCGGAAGAGCCGTTATGTTCCGTTTACAAGGGAAGCTTCCGTCAGATAACCCCAATACCAGCAGTTCCTGGCGGGATCGCGTGGTCGAAGGACCTAAGCCGCTCGATTGACTATCTGGAGACCCGTCCAAGATCGACTGCGAGCAAGCTGGCTTCATCAAGGCTTCAATTGCGGAGGAGCGAGGGGTGCCGTGCTTCCGGCGGTGGAGGATCGCATCAAAGCCTGCGTGCTCATCGTGCCCAGCTTCAATCTTCAGACGCCCTTGCCAGAAGTGGACGAGCTTAATTTTGCTCCTGGGGGTGAAGGTCCGGTCCTGATGCTGAATGGAACATTCGATTTCTTCTACCCGCCGGAGAGCTCGCAACTGCCTATGTTGCGGCTTCTCGGAACCCGGTCCATGGACAGACGGTGTGTACATTTTGACGTTTATCGGTTTCGAGCCAATTCCGGATGTCGCTGAAGTCTAAAACGCTTGCCTTCGATAAATGGTCGAATCGAACCTAAAACGACAGACGCGAAGGTTATCGGACGCTCGCTGCATCTACATTCAGTTACGGGAGTTCAGCCCACCCATAGACCTCGCCAGTGTTACATCGATCAACCATTCCTCGCATAGCATTCGAAATGGCACCCATGCATTTCCGCGCGCAACGTGGCCGATCCTCGTGCCTTCAACCCGCCTTTCTGAACTCGATCAGTCCTTTTGTAGGCCGGATCACGTCGGGAAGTCCACCTCGGAGAAGCGGATCTCGCGTGAAGAAGTAGGAGGCGGGCGCTCGGGGGTTGGGGTAGCTTAAGCGCCCGCCGTCATCACGGGGATGTAATCTTAAAACGCTGGTGCTGCGGTGGAGGTTACCCACCCCGCCACTTTTTGCACCAGTATTCGCCGCGCGGTTAACTGCTATTCGAACATACCTTCAAACAGAGCGGAGCTAAGGTACCGTTCACCGGCATCCGGCAGCACCACGACAATGGTTTTGCCACCCATCTCCGCCTCCTTCGCCACCCTGACAGCCGCTGCAACCGCGGCTCCGCAGGAAATCCCACTGATCAGCCCTTCTTCTTTCGCCAAGCGGCGGGCCATTTCGATCGACTCCTCGTTGGTTACCTGCTCAACCCGGTCTACCACGGATAAATCGAGAGTCTCTGGAATAAACCCCGCCCCAATTCCTTGTATTTTGTGTGGTCCCGGCCTGACTTCTTCTTTACTCAAGGTCTGCGTAATCACCGCACTCGTGGTGGGTTCCACCGCGATCGATAACAGCCCATGTCTTTTCTCGTGCTTAACGTAACGCGATACGCCGGTAATTGTACCGCCCGTGCCAACCCCGGAAACCAGTACATCTAGGTTGCCGTCGGTGTCTTCCCAGATTTCCGGGCCCGTGGTTCGAAAGTGAACCCGTGGATTCGCTGGATTATTAAACTGCTGCGGGATGAAGTAGCGGTTGGGATCCGATAATCGGATTTCCTCGGCCTTCGCCATAGCGCCCTGCATGCCGGTAGCTCCTTCGGTCAACACAAGGTTCGCACCTAGCACTTTCAGTACTTTGCGGCGTTCCATGGACATGGTATCTGGCATGGTCAGCGTGATGGGATACCCACGGGCGGCCGCAACGTACGCGAGCGCAATGCCGGTATTTCCGCTGGTAGGTTCGACAATTTCCTTGCCGGGCTTCAACACGCCCCGTTCTTCCGCGTCCCAGATCATCGCGGATCCGATGCGGTCCTTTACAGAAAATGCGGGATTCCGGCCTTCAATTTTGGCGAGTACCGTTGCCTTAGCGCCATTTACAACGCGGTTCAATTTCACCAGAGGGGTGCGGCCGATACTGAAGGAATTATCTCGATAGAACACGATCAAATCTCCCAATTGGGCACGTACTGGGCATGTTTTTCGTGCCAAGCTCGTGCGAGCTCCGCGAAGCTGGTCTGGTCGAGAACGTCGGACACCGCAGCATCCACGCGTTGCCAGATGGCAGTAAACGGATCATTGCTATGTGGTCGAGATCTTCCCTTTACGTTTTCGACCGTCCTCAGAACCTCGCCGACGGTAATCGAGTCCGGCGGCCGGGCGAGCAAGTATCCACCTTCTGCGCCGCGGCGCGAATCCACAAACCCGCTGTGCTTCAATCCCGCAAGGATTAGTTCTAAGAATTTCTGAGGTATTCTCTGCCTTCGAGCAATATCGGCGATTTTGATAGGGGGCATCTGCGCTCCACTCTCGCGGCTGGCCAAGTACTGTGAAGCGAGATCGAAAACAGCCTTCAGAGCGTATTCGCTCTTGACCGAAATGTTCATTCCTCGTCCAGTATCGATTCTACTTCTTCATATGTTCAGCTTCCGAATTGTCTTCCTTTGCCAACTCGTGTCAAAAGGACTATAAGATGGGTGAGCAGATAATTCCTCGTGGGGAGCGTTTTGTCGAGACAGCTTTTCGGTACTGATGGTATTCGCGGCGTTGCCGGTGAGCCGCCGCTTGATGCCAAAACCGCTCACGCTCTAGGTGTAGCGCTTGGAACATGGGCACGAGAGGCAGCGCTAGATGGCGCCGATGACCATTCCGCTGAGGTCCTGATTGGTATGGACACTCGGGAGAGCGGCCCTTGGCTCGCGGCCCAGGTCGCTGGAGGCCTCTCGCGTGCAGGCGTATCCACCAGATTCGCTGGTGTCATCACGACACCTGGCATTGCGTATCTAACAAGAACAGGCCCTTTCATCGCCGGCGTAATGATTTCGGCATCACACAATCCATATCAAGACAACGGCATCAAAATTGTGAGCCATTCCGGCTACAAGCTTCCCGATCATATCGAAATGAAACTGGAAAGCTTGCTTACGGACTGGCTAAAGGTGGGTCAGGAGGCACTCCCGAAGCAGCTCGACGTGGATGTCAGCCTCGATAACGGGTATATCAACTACTTGGCGAATACTGTCAGCACAGCCTTCCCGTTCCGGCTTGTGATTGATTGCGCGAATGGCTCTGCGACTGAAATCGCACCTCGTCTCTTTGAACGCCTTGGTTCCAAGGTCGACTGGATGGGCGCGTCCCCAGACGGACGCAATATCAATCTGAATTGCGGCTCATTGCATCTCGACGGGCTTAAGCAACGTGTTTTAGAAACCGGCGCGGATATAGGTATCGCCTTCGATGGTGATGCCGATCGCGTTCTCTTCGTGTCTGCAAACGGCAGAATCGTTGATGGTGATGCGGTCCTCTTCCTTGCTGGTTCGGCGTTAAAGCGCGCGGGGAGGCTGGCCGGCAACTTGGTGGTGGCCACAGTTATGTCTAACCTGGGGCTTGAGAAAGTTCTCGAAGCGTACGACATTCGAATGCTTCGCACTCCGGTTGGCGATAAGTACGTCCTCGAAGAGATGCTGAAACGTGGCGCGGTCCTCGGGGGCGAACAATCCGGGCACGTGATCTTCTTAGAGTACGCCACGACGGGAGATGGCCTGCTGACCGCGTTGCGCGTGCTAGAGGTGATTCGCGACTCCGGTCAGCCGCTCGATGATCTGGCATCCGAGATCAAAACGTTCCCGCAAAAACTTGTCAATGTTCGCGTCAAGAATAAGCGGTCGCTATCAGAGCTTCATACCGTTCAAGCCGAAATTCAAGCAGCGGAGCGGGAGTTCGCGGGCAGCGGCCGCGTGGTGGTCCGTTTCTCTGGAACCGAGCCGCTTGCGCGCGTCATGGTTGAAGCTGAATCGCAGGACTCAGTCGATAAGTGGACCGGTCGCATCGCAGACGCGATTCGCACAGAGTTAGACGGAAGTGAATAGGTCAAGCCCGATGCTCCGTGGTAGACTGCAACTCTGATGTAATCTCTCCCCCGGCTTTTGGTGCAGTTTAGGACAACTTACTCTGATGGAACGTGCCGCGCGCCTGATCAAACGTAGTAAGCTCTCCAGCCAGGTTCTGAGCCAGGACGATCTCGCAAGCGCCGTGTGGCCCGCGGCTGTCGGGAAAAACATCGCCGCACATACAGTTCGTATTAAAGTAGTGCGAACGACTCTGGTCGTTGAAGTGGAAGATGCGATTTGGCAGCGCCAGCTTCACCAGTTGAGCGCTCAGATATTGGATCGCCTCCGAAAGCTGACAGGTAGTGACAGCATTCACGACGTTGAGTTTCGAATCGCGATCCCTCGGCGCCAAGCCCAGCGGGAGAGCCATAAAACGATTCCTCTCGGGAACAAGACGGGTTCTAGATAGGTCCAGCTCGACCGGGGTCCGTGTTAAGAAGGTATATCGGGCGCGTCGCGCGACAAAGGCACTCACTTGAACCTGACCGACCAAGAAGTTCGCTACGTGGCGGATCTCGCGAATCTGCGGCTTACTGACGAAGAAGTTGGCCGCATGTCCCACGATCTGGGCCAAATCTTGACTCATATTGAACAGCTCAATGAGCTCGATACCACCGATGTCGAGCCTATGGCGCAAGTCTTGTTCGGCGAGGATGAGATCGCGACTTTGCGCGAGGACGTGGCGCATACTCCGCTCAGTAATGAAGATGCGCTCGCGAATGCGGCTTCAAGCGGCGCTGGATATTTCAAAGTGCCGAGGGTAATCGAAAGGTGAATACTTTCGACGCGATCCCGTCTCTTACTATTTCCCAGATCCGTGAAGCTCTCGCGAGCACGGCCTACAGTGCAACGGATCTCGCGAAAGCCGCTCTCTCGTTCGCTCAAAACGAAAATCCGGCTACCAATGCTTATCTCACCTTTTCACCCGAGCGTGCGCTCAAAGCGGCTGAGAAAGTCGATGCCCAGATCGCGAACGGCCAATACGCCGGAGCGTTGGCAGGCGTTCCGGTGGCGGTCAAGGACGTCATCGTAACTAAAGGCCTGCGCACTACGTGCGGTTCCCGCATCCTCGAGCGCTATGTTCCACCCTACGATGCCACAGCCGTGTTCCGCCTGGAAGCAGAAGGTGCGGTCATCATCGGCAAGACCAATTGTGATGAATTTGCAATGGGATCGTCGAACGAAAATTCAGCTTTCGGTCCAGTCCGCAATCCGAAGGCGCTCGACCGCGTGCCTGGGGGCTCGAGCGGAGGCTCAGCGGCTGCTGTCGCACAAGGCACCGCCGTGGTGGCACTCGGTTCCGATACCGGCGGCTCCATCCGCCAACCTGCAAGTTTCTGCGGGGTTGTGGGCATTACTCCAACTTACGGCCGAGTCTCGCGTTACGGCTTGGCTGCGTTCGCCAGTTCGCTCGATCATATCGGGCCTTTCGCCCGCAATGTCGAAGATGCAGCGACTGTTCTCCACGTAATTGCGGGCCGGGACGATCTTGATTCCACATCTGCCTTCGCGCCCGTAGACGATTATCATGCGCTCATGAAGCATCCGGTCCGGGGTTTGAAGCTGGGGCTGCCACGAGAATATTTCGAGGGCCTCGGTACGGAAACCGGCGACGTCGTGCATGCTGCGATAAGACTACTTCAAAACCTTGGCTGTGAGTTGCGCGAAATCAGTTTGCCGCACACCAAATACGCGCTCTCTTGTTACTACATCATTGCTACCGCCGAAGCCAGCTCAAACCTAGCTCGTTACGATGGAGTGCGTTACACCACGCGAACCGATGGCGAGACCCTTTCGGATATGTATCGCAATAGCCGGGGCTGCGGCTTCGGAGCGGAGGTGAAACGCCGTATCATGCTTGGCACCTACGTCCTGAGCGCCGGCTACTACGAAGCATACTATCGAAAGGCTCAACAGGTCCGGACTCTTATCACCCGGGATTTCAGCAATGCCTTTGAGGAGGTGGACGCTATCCTCGCGCCCGTCTCCCCATTCCCCGCTTTCAAAATAGGTGCAAAGATCGACGACCCGCTCGCCATGTATTTGTCTGACGTTTATACGTTAACGGGTGATCTTTCGGGCGTACCCTGCATGAGTGTCCCGTGCGGCGAGTCGCGCGAGGGTCTGCCTATCGGATTGCAAATCTTCACAAAGCATTTCGACGAGGCGAGGATGGTGCGCCTCGCTTACAATTACGAACAGTCGAGCTCACGTTAGGGCACGGTCGCTGTCACAAGTTTTAGAAGCGGTACTTCAATCCGAATTGCAGCTGCCGCATGGGGAAAGCCAGTGATGTAATCACGCCGGCAGCGCCGGGGCCATCGTCGATGAAATTATCGGGTTGCGCGAAGTTGGGATGGTTCAGCATATTGAAGAATTCCGCGCGAAACTCAAGACGCTGAGTTTCGGATGTTGCGAACTCTTTCCGAATTGATCCATCGAGCAGGTTTACACCGGGGCCGATGAGAACGTTGCGCCCGGAGTTCCCGAAGGTGTAGTCAGCGGGTAGCGGAAATGCGTTGGTATCGAACCACAGGTTCGGATCTCGCTGGCCTCGTGGCAGGTTCCCATCAGCAATGCGATCTGCCCTGACGGCTCCCTGATCGCCAGTGTTCGAAGGATCATATCCAAGAAGGGGCGAAAACGGGAACCCGCTGGTGAGCGTGTAGATGCCGCCGACGTGCCACCCGCCGAATGCAAGATCCATGAGGCGATTGCTAGTGAGATATCTGCGACCACGGCCAAATGGTAGTTCGTAGTCGAAGCTGACGACCCACCGGAACCGCTGATCGAAGTCTGCCAACCCCTTTTCAGCGCGAAGATCGAAACTGTTTTGAGGATACGGGAAGTCACAGCAAATCTCCGGCAGGTCGTTGATAGCCTTGCTGAATGTGAACGCGCTCAGAAACGACAGGCCATGGCTGTAACGCTTCTCCACTTTCAATTGAAGAGCGTGATAGGTTGAGTTCCCGCGATTCTGGATAGCGGCGAATGGGCCGAACTGCGGATAAGGCCGGCGAGCTTGAACATCACCGGGCCCAGGAACCGGCACTTGGTTCGGATCCGTCAACACCTGGAGGTGCGTCCCCTTCGATCCGGCATAGGCAATTTCTACTGATGTCGCGGACGGGAGGGCCTGTTGAACCGCAAAGTTCCATTCCTGGTAATACGGCGTTTTCAACCTCGTGTCTACGCTCGTCACCGGCGGGTTAATCGCATTTGCAGGGTTGAGCGGCGGGAATCCTTGAGTGACCGTAAGCACGGGGGTTATTCCGTCGCTAATAAAAAAGGGTTGGTAATAGAAAGGAACATTGTAGGCGAGCTGGAGTGGAGCGGCGGTCCGAATCTCCTGACCGCTATAGAAGATACCGTAGGCACTGCGAATCACGGTCTTCCCTCCATCGAAGGGGCTCCAGGCAAGGCCGATGCGGGGAGCGAAATTGAGGTGATCCGGTGTGACAAGACCACGCGAAGCGCCGTTTCGATTTGCCACGATGAGCTGCGCGGTTCGATAGTCGAAGTTACTCTGCTTGTTGTTCACCTCCACCAGCGGCGAGAAATAGTCATAGCGTACGCCAAGATTCAGCGTCAGGTGACGATTTACCTTGTAGTCGTCCTGAACGAATGCACTAGGCACATGCTGGCGGTTCCCAAGATCGAGCAGCGAAGAGATGGTGGAACTTGTGGGCAGCCCGAGCAATTCATCCGCTATCGAACTTCCACCGTTTCCATCAGAAGGGTTCTGCGTGAACTGTCCCGTAAAAGAAAACGAGCCATTTGGAGCTGGCAACTGGAATATATTGAACTGGCTCCAGCGAATCTCACCGCCCAATTTGATGGTGTGCCCACCGCGCACGAGATTCAGCACGTCGGTGATTTGGCGCTCCTGAGTCGAAAGGATCGTGGGCGCAAAGCCGGGATCACCAATGCGCCGGTATCCCCTAGCATTGAACAGCGTTAAGCCCACCGTTCCCGGGTTAATGGGCACTCCGGGAACGAGCAGTTCCGGGGGTGGCGTTACATTTCCGCCGAGCGGTACGCCACGTCTGATATGCACGTAATTGAAGCCCATACGAAACTCGTTCACGGTTGTCGGCGTAAACGTGTGCGTATAGCCGAGCGCCGCGCCCATGCTGTCTTCGAAACCGTTGCCGGTGCTCGAACCGCCCCCATTAGCGAGGCCGGGCAATGGAGCCGGGCGGACATCGGTCCGTCCACTCACTGACCAGCGGAAAAAGAGCTGATCCTTTTCAGACATGTTGTAGTCACCGCGGAAGTCGCCTTGATCGATGCGGTCCTGTTCGGTAGGCGAAATCACGTAGTTATTTCTCAGCTCCCCCGGCTGGTTCGGAAGCGGATAGAGATTCAGGATGTTTTGAGTCAATGCGGGAATTCTGTCGCGCGGAACGACATTCCCAGGAAATTGGGCACGGGTGCCGGTCACCGGGTCATACGTTGCGGGATCGTAGACGATGGGCTCGTCGGGGCCGGAGAAATTACCAATTCGTTCGGCTGCTGTGGGGACCGAGGACACGAAGGTCAGCGGATTGCGAATAACGGTTCCTTGATAATCGCCAAACCAGAATAATTTGTCACGGCGAATGGGTCCGCCGATTGTCGCCCCAAACTGATTCTGCTTGAAAGAAGCTTTTTTCGCAGCGGGGTCCTCGAAATAATCACGAGCATCGAGGGCCGAGTTACGAAAAAATTCAAACACGTCACCGTGATAGGAGTTCGTTCCAGATTTAACAACGGCATTGATCGCTGCGCCGCCGCTACGGCCGAACTCGGCAGAGAAAGAGTTGGTCTGGATTTTGAACTCCTGAATAGCATCCACGTTCGTGCGGAGCACGACGCCGCCGTTATCGTTCGAGTTGTTATCGATCCCGTCAAGAATGAAGTTGTTGAGCGTTCCCCGTGCACCATTTGCGACGAAGCTGTTCTGCCCGCCTGTACTGCTACCGCCCGTATTGCCGTTCGTTCCGGCGCGTGTCGCCACCACCCCAGTGGTCAGCGTCGCGAGCTGAATGTAGTCGCGTCCATTCAGGGGAAGCTCTGTCATGACGTTTGCTGAGATGACTTGACCGAGCGAAGAGGTTTCCGTTTGGATCGGCGGAGCTTCGGAGGACACGAGCACTTTTTCGCTAATCTGGCCCACTTGCATATCGAAGTCGATGCGAAGGCGGTCTTGGACCTGAAGGGTTAAGTTGTCGCGAGTTACTGCCTTGAAGCCCGGCGCTTCGGCGGTGACCAAATACGTTCCAACATGAAGTGGCGGAGATGTGTAATCCCCCTTTTCATCCGAGTGCACAACTGTGCTGGTGTTCTTTGATTTTTCAACGATGGTCACGGTTGCAGATGGCACGGCCGCACCGGTTGGGTCGTGTAAAGTGCCTACGATTGCGCCTGTATCCACCTGCGCGAGGAGGCGAAGTGCCAACAGGGGATAGAAGATGGCGATGCGCTTCGTCATAAACTTGCTCCAATTTGCATTTTCTGGGAATTTTTGCTTTTGTTTGGTACTTTTGAGGCGAGTATAACATTCGTGAAGAACTCGGCCAGAGTCGCACGGCGTACCTTTTTAGGCGTGGGCGCGGGCCTCGGGGCAGCCGCTGTTAGCAGCGGAATCCCGGCCCATCGCAGGGACACTTACGGCTCTCACTGCGCCCCAACCGCCCTCGATCGGCTTAATCAAGGGCCCTTCGATATTGATCAGGATCAGGGCTGGCGTACGCTCAGCACCACAACGCCGTCGAGCGCGCACATTCGAAATTATGGCCTCGGGTTGGTTGGCTATACGTGGGAAGAAAACGGCCCGTCGGTTCCTGCGCGCAAAAGCTTACAGACCCTCGCACAATCAGTAGAAAATTTGGCGAGGCTGCCGTTTGTCGACGTGCTGTACATCCGGTGCGACTGGCGCAACGTGCAATCGAAGCCAGGACGCCTCGACCTGCATCCCGTTTGGGATCTCACGCTCGATGCTGCCAGGCGTCATGGGTTGCGCTTCTCGTTTCGTATCCAACTTTCGAATCCTGAGTTCCAGCCTGATGAGATCGCGCTGCCCGCGTTCTTGCGGGAAAAGGTTCCGCTCGTTAAGATCGGCCATCTGCCGAGGCACGGGCGTGAGGTCGAGTTTGTCGAGCCACGCTACGATGATCCGGCTTTCCAGAGCGCCTTTCGAGAACTGAATGAACTCCTGGCCGCTCGCTTCGATAATGAGCCCCTTGTCGAATGGATGGACCTGATGCAATACGGGTTTTGGGGTGAGGGTCACACGAGTAATCTGCCAAATCCGTTTCCGGACTACTTGACAGCGCAGAAGACTTTTCTCAGCATGACCAAGTTGCAGCTCGAAGCCTGGAAGAGAACCTCTCTGGCGGTCAACACGGAGCCCGATATTAGTCGGGTTGGCAATGACGAAATACTTGATCTGGCTGTGCGCTCAGGATGCTGGCTGCGCTCCGACAGCATTATCAACGAAGAGCCGATTCAGATCGAAGAACTCGCGAACCGCCCCACATGGCTGCCCGTGATTATGGAGGATGGATATCATCGCGATTACGATGTCAACCGAATTCCCGTCGATGCTGCCGGAGTCAATCTTCGTGAGAACGCGATGCTCCATGTTTTAGACCTCGGCGCAAATTACTGGTCGCTCTGGACGGAAGCGGAAAACCTAGCGAGATATAACGATCGTTATCCGGAAGGCTTTCGTGCGCTGCAACAAAAGATGGGATACCGCGTGCGGCCGTCTTGGATCTGGCAGCGCAAGAGGCTGGGGGTCTCCGAGCTGATCATAGGCGTAGCAAACGATGGGGTTGCCGGGATACCCGGCATACTCCGCCTCACTCTGGAAACTCCGGACGGCAAATTCCGGCAAAGTGGATCTCTTGATGGTGGTCATCCATACGGCGGGAAAGTCCGGCAAGCTTCGTTCCTGCTGCCCCGTGAGATGGGTGGCTTGGAACTCAGGTTGCGCGCCGACCTAGAGACAAAGGGCGGCGTGCGCCGGCCCGTAAATTGGGCATGCGCCCAGCCGGTCAACCCCGATGGCTCGTTTTCCATAAGGTTGAAGAAAGCTAATGAGTCGGGCTGGCTAAAAGGAGTTTAGGATTCTTATCGCGGTTTTACGTCGGAGCCGGAAGCTGACGGATCTATGCGGATGTTGCCCAATCTGTACCATCCATCGTTTTCTCGCCCCTCGCTAGCAAGCCGAATACCAGGCTGAAGCGTAATCGGATCAAGCAATGCAACGCTTAGCTCATAATCTCCCGACGCGAGGTCGTCAGGCACGAACACGGGATCTTCAAAAACCGCGTCGCCGGGCAGCCATTTGCGCAGAGCGGCATCGGTTCGCACAATTGAAGAGTGCTGTGGCGAGCTGAACCGGAAAGCCAGGACGAACGGACGATAAATGGGAGCCACGCCTTCATTCACCCACCAGGTCGTGAGACCAATTGCCTGCCCGGCGCGAACTTCTTGCTGCCACTCAGCACGCCGGAGAGCAAGCCGATAGCCCATCCGACGCTCGAAATCCTCAAAATCGGATTTCCACGGCGCTGGAATGGCGCTCGATTTTAAGTTCAGCGTACTCACATGCCATCGCAGTGCCTCGCTGAGGATGTACTTCACGTCCCATCCTTGGCGGAACCACGACTCTGGAACTCCGCATGTCTCCATCGAAACCGGCGCGTTTTCCCAAACCTTCTGGATACCTGTCCTGGCGATCTGTTCGGGATAGAAATCCAGCATGTGCGCCCAGGGCTTTCGCAAATCGCCTAAGCAATCAAAACGCCAACCGGCGCCATGCGACGTTCCATACGCCAAGGCCTCGGGCTGATCAAAATTCATGAGGAGCGGCGTCTTCCGAAACGCTTTGAGGTAGACGTCGATCAGCTTGCGTTGGACCGCGAACTCCGGCATGTAATCGCTCCAGCCTTCACCCCAGTACCCGACGGTCGAAATATCCACGCTGTCGAGATCAGGATGCCCGTCGTAGCGCTTGCCCGCTTCTATAACTAGAGCGCTCCAGTATTTGGCGTAGAGCGGATCGCTGAAATCGGGGTGCCAGATCTTACCGTCTTTCGACGAATCGCTGTTCGCGCGACGCGCCCCGGAGCTTCGGTACCACTCCGGTAACGGATGTTTCGGATCATACGGCATCAGACGAATCATCAGGCGCTGCCCGTGCCGCCTTGCCTGTTGAAGGGCCAGGTCAATGATCTCCCATTTCACTTCGCCCCGCTTGGGTTCGAGCGTGGCCCAGTGCCATCGGCAATACGCGACAGTTGAAGCTGGAAAGTCTGGCTTATTCGGTGGTGGAACAAGTAGCTGGACCGGGCCCTCTTCTGACCACTGAACACCAGGATTCAGCGCATCGCCGTTATAGCGCTGGAAGGTCTGAATTCCCATCCCGGGATTTGTCAACACGTCGTGAGTTTCGACAGGCCGCACAATTACGGTCGCGGAAGGCCCCAGAGCGGTGAAAAATAGAGCGCTAACGATACACTGAAACGCGATTGAAGAATTGAGAGTAACGCACCGGGTGTGCAAAGTAGTCGAAGAATATCGAAAGGAAACCAAGGAAGTCAAATGACAATGAATCGGCGGCAATGGCTGGCGACGGCGAGCGTAGGTTCACTGGGCGGTATATCACCGCCGGGCGGCCAGGCCGCACGGAACGAAGCCGCGGCGCAAGACGAAACCCGACCTCAGCCAAAACCGCTTGACTTGTCCCAATATGAGCCACGGAGCATGCTGCACGTCAAGGAAACGCGCGTGGAACGCGCGCGCTATCCGGTCATAGACATCCACACCCATCTAGCTTTTTCAAGTAAGGTCGAAAATGGCGTTTCCCTTGCGCCCGAGCGCCACTTCCTTGCTTCTCCAGATTTCTTACTGCCAGTGATGGATAGGCGCAATATCCGAGCGCTCACGAACCTGACGGGCGGCTTCGGCGATGGCCTGGTTCAAACTATTGAGAAATTCGACAAGGCACATCCTGGCCGGTTCTACACTTTCGCCGAGCCTTCTTACGACCGCTTTCTAGAACCAAATTATCCGAAACTGCAGGCACAGGCCATCAGTGACGCTCATTCCGCCGGCGCCAAAGGGCTGAAAATTCTGAAAACTCTTGGACTTTATCTGCGCGACAACATCACCACCGGCAGTCTCGTGAAAGTTGATGATACGCGCTTCGATCCTATGTGGGACGCGTGCGGCCAGCTTGGCATGCCTGTGGCGATTCACGTTTCCGACCCAGTCGCTTTTTTCTCGGCCACGGATCGGTTCAACGAACGTTATGAAGAGCTGAACAATCATCCTGATTGGTCTTTTTATGATCGCGACTTCCCAAGTAATGCCGAAATTCTAGAGGCTCGGAACCGGGTGTTCGCCCGACACCCCAAGACACAGTTCATCGGTTTACATGTGGGTAACTTCGCGGAAGACCTGGAGAATGTATCCCAGAATCTCGATCGTTTCCCGAATATGTCCGTCGATATTGCCGCACGCATCGGCGAACTAGGCCGTCAGCCGCGGACTGCACGCAGGTTTTTCGACAAGTATCAGGACCGGATCTTGTTCGGCACAGATGCGACTCCTCACGCCGAGCAATTTCCGCAGCAGGTCTATGACGACAAGCTGTATGAGATCTACTTCCGCTTTCTTGAAACGGACGACGAGTATTTCGATTACTCGCCCGCCAAAGTGCCTCCGCAGGGCCGCTGGCGGATATACGGCATCAATCTTCCGGACCCAATCCTGCAGAAGGTCTATTCAGCGAATGCTGCGCGGCTGCTACATGTGACGATTTAAGAGAAGCCGCATGTCGACTACACCCGCAGCGATCTCGAAGGAGTTGAGCCGTGAAAAGCTCGGAGGGCTGCGGCGATACGTCGCACTGGACGCATATCGCGGCTTCATCATGCTTCTGCTCGCTTCGGAAGGATTCGGATTCGCAGCTTTGAAAAACGATCCGGCGTGGGGCCGGGTCGCGAGTTGGTTTGATCATGTGCCGTGGGAAGGGGCGGTGTTTTGGGATATGATCCAGCCCGCTTTTATGTTCATGGTCGGCGTCGCTATGCCCTTCGCCATGGCGCGCCGAACCGAGAATGGCGCAACCTGGAGTGACAATCTGCGCCATGTGCTCACCCGGTCTGTCTCGCTGATCATTTTGAGCCAGATACTCATGTCCGTGAGTCGCGGAAGCATTACGCTGCAGCTCATCAACGTGCTGTCGCAGATCGCCTTTACGTATTTTCTGAGCTTCTTGATCATGCGATGGAAATGGCGCTACCAGGCTGCGGCTGCCGTGGCATTGCTTGCGCTTTGGACCGCTCTGCTATTTGCCTTTCCCGGACCTGACGCGCCGTTTTCTAAAACTAATAGCATTGGACTGGTCGTCGATCGCGCTATTTTTCACTATGACTATGACCCGGCGTACTCCACGCTGAACTTCATTCCGAGTACGGTCTGGACCTTGTCAGGCGTGTGGGTGGGCCGGCTTCTAATGACGACGCGTTCTCACGCCGAAAACCTGCGCGTACTTGCAGCAGGAATGGCGGCTGGGTTTGTTCTGGCCCTGGCGCTGCGGCCATGGATTCCGATGATTAAGCAGCTCTGTACGCCCTCTTTTATCTTCTATAGCCTCGGTTGGGTGTTGTTTATGTTCATGGCTTTCTATTGGCTGATCGAAGTGCGCGGTTGGCGGCGAGCGGCATTCCCGCTGGTCGTCGTTGGAATGAACTCGATCTTCATCTATTCGCTCTCGGAGTTGCTACACAAATGGCTAGATCGCGCGGTCGGTGTGTTTACGTTCCACTTCAACGCTTTGGGTACGTTTGCACCCCTTGCGCAATCGACCGCCGTATTGCTGGTCATGTGGTATCTCTGTTACTGGCTATACAACCAAAGGATTTTTATCAGGCTGTAAAACTCTCTTTATGAAGAAGAAAACTGTGTTGTTCTCGTTACCGGGTTTACTGATCATCACGGTCGTGCCGTGCCTGGTTGGAGCTTTCGGTGACATCACAGGACCCGTCCTGACCGGGCAAGCAGCGTTTACAAATTACAAAAAGGAAGCGCCGGGCGTTGTCCGGAAGATAACCGTAGCGGATTTGCCGAAACCGTATGCCACCAAGTCCGCCGGTAACGGACCGACGGTCGTGCCCAGGCCGTCTGACGCTTGGCCAAAAGCGCCCGCAGGTTTCAAAGTAGATCTTTACGCAAGCGCGCTGGACGAACCACGTGAGATTCGAACTGCCCCGAACGGGGACTTGTTCGTTGCGGAGAGTGACTCGGGCCAGATCAAGATTTTCCGCGGTATCACGAAGGACAGTAAGCCGGAACAGACATCCACGTTTGCGACGGGTCTGCATGAGCCCTTCGGCATCGCGTTCTATCCGCCAGGCAATAACCCGAGCTGGGTTTACATCGGGAACACAAATTCAGTCGTACGCTTTCCTTACAAGAACGGCGATTTGAAGGCGAGCGGCAGCTCAGAAACTCTGATCAAAAACATTCCGACCGGCGGCCACTCGACCCGCGACCTGGCCTTTTCAAAAGACGGGAAAAGAATGTTTTTATCGGTTGGATCGCGATCAAACGTTGACGACCCTGACACGCATGCGAGAGAACATAATCGCGCGGCCATCCTTGAATACACGCCAGAGGGAAACTTTGTGAAGGTCTACGGCGCAGGGATTCGCAATCCAGTAGGCATCGTGATTCAGCCGGAAACAGGCGAACTTTGGTGTTCTGTCAATGAACGTGACGAACTGGGCGACAATCTCGTGCCGGATTACATCACCCATGTGCAGGAAGGCGGATTCTACGGATGGCCTTGGTACTACATGGGAGATCATCAGGACCCGCGGCACGAAGGGAAACATCCTGAATTGAAAAATAAAGTCATCGTTCCAGACGTGTTGTTGCAACCCCACAACGCATCGCTTGAGATGACGTTTTACGAAGGCGACCAATTCCCGAAGGGCTATAAGGGCGATGTATTCGCAGCCGAGCACGGATCCTGGAACAAAGCTGACCGCGCCGGATATGAGGTGGTTCGTGTCCCGCTGAAAGATGGAAAAGCGACGGGGGAATACGAAGACTTCGTCACTGGATTCGTTACGCCGGATGGGCGGGTGTGGGGCCGTCCGGTCGGCGTCGCGGTAGCGCCCGACGGATCGCTGATGGTCACCGACGACGGATCGAAGTCCATCTGGCGCGTGACATACATGGGGAAATGAAAGATCGGCGATGCCGAGGACAAAGAAGATTGATTCCCCATGCTGGGTTGCTTCTCGTTGCTCTTGCATCGCTATCTTTTGCCCAGACCAATGTTCCTCAGATGATTCTTCTTTGGCCTGGCGGTGCACCGGGCGCGCAAGGTGAAACGGAATCAGACAAACCGGCGCTGACCATCTATACCGTCGGTGGTGACCAGAAAGTTCCGACAAGGATCCTCGTATTTCCAGGCGGTGGCTATGTCAATCTGGCCATCGATCATGAGGGGCAGCAAATCGCCGCATGGTTGAACAGCTATGGCATCTCGGCATTTGTGCTTCGCTATCGCCTTGGCCCGAAGTACCACCATCCTATCGAGCTCGGGGATGCACAGCGCGCCATCCGGTATGTGCGTTCGCATGCGGCCGAATATGGCATTGATCCGAAACGCATCGGCGTGTGGGGGTTCTCCGCCGGTGGGCACCTTGCTTCGTCAACTGGAACTCACTTTGACAACGGAAACACGAACAGTAATGACGCCATAGATCGTCAGAGTTGTCGGCCCGATTTCATGATCCTGGCCTATCCGGTCATCACGTTTGAAGAGCCGTACCTGCATCGTGGCTCGCGTGATTCGTTGTTAGGCTCGAATCCCGATGCCGCATTAGTAGACTTGCTCTCTAATGACCATCAAGTGACGAACCAAACGCCCCCTACATTTCTATTTCATACTTCCGACGATGACGTCGTTCCGGTGCAAAACAGCCTTTTATTTTACGAGGCTCTTCGGAAAGCTGCAGTTGCAGCGGAGATGCACATCTATGAACATGGCAAGCACGGAGTGGGCCTCGCGAGAAATGATCCCGAGCTTGCAAGTTGGCCGGATCTCCTCGCCGACTGGCTAAAGCACCGCGGACTGCGGTAACAAAGCCAAATCATTCCCGACTCTTATTTGCCAGGGCGCTCCCCGGGTTAAGACGAGTGTCGCGGCGTTGATGACCGAAGCAGCGCCTCCGCACCGAGCTAAACGGAGTAGCTAAGTTGGCGAGCAGGTCTCGCGCGGGGAGCCATCGTACGCGCCGAAGAGTGCAACCGGAGAATGGTCAAAAGCTCGTTCGCTATGTCTTGCGGTGCGCGGTTGGCCCAAATCCGGTGATAGGAGCGATTCCGGTAATAACCGAGCAAGCGCCTTGCATTCTCCTCGTATAAGCGCAATCGTTCGCAAATCGATGGTGCGTTGTCATCAGCGCGATGAACGAGTTTCGAACCATCGCGGTCGCAAAGCATCGCACTATCCGCTGAGTCGCCGTTCGTCAATCTAGCATCCATGCTGAAGATTCGGCCACATTGAGCGCATTGCAGGCGCCGCGTTAGCCGCGAAAGGACGTCTTCATTGCAGATATCGAAATGGAAAACAACCGGGCGAGGCATGCTTAACCCCTTCAGCAATCGGCCCAGAAAACGAGCCTGGGACACAGTCCGCGGATAGCCATCTAAAATAAAGCCGCGTTGGCAATCGGGTTCCCGAACCCGCGATGAAATTACCTGATTCATTAGGTCATCACTGACCAGTTGCCCCGCGGCCAGGATTGCTTGAACGGAGTTCCCCAGAGCAGAACCACTCTGGCATTCGCGCCGGAGCATCTCACCGGTGGAAATGGTTGGAATGCCGATAGCCGGAGAGACAAGCGCGGCTTGGGTTCCCTTGCCTGAGCCGGGTGGGCCCACCAGGATGATTACTTTCACGTGTGAGCCGGAAGCCTGCTTCATCGCCGCTTCCAAGTCTCCATCATTGGGAATGGCTTATCAAACGTGGTAGTCCGAATTGGACTACTTGTCCGGCCGGGATCAGTACTAACCCGTGAAGTCGGCTACTCCGGCCCCGCCTTGTACATGTACTTAATGCAGTGCTTATACAGGAGCAGGTTCGGTGCGCCGTCGCGGTTTAGCTTGAGGCAGTCCCGGTCGTACCACTCGATTACACCCTCAAGTTGCTCGCCATCGGTGAGCTGAACCACCATCTGGGTTTTGCCTTGCATCTGCTTTGAGTAATAGAACTGTTCGGCATTGGTCTGCTCGGGCGGGGTACTTTTTTTTCCCGATGCGGGCCGCCGCGAAATGTCCTTCACTTCAGCAGTAGAACTGCGTATCGGTCTTCTGATGAGCGCGTCTGGGCGCCTCTCGTCTGTCATTTTGCCTCAGTATAGTTGTTGGGCGGCTTCAGCCTGCGCATAGAAGGAAGCGGTGGTTTTCCCATTTAGGTGCGCACCCCGTCCGACCGGTTACGCAGATTAATGATCAAACCATCGAGCGCTGGAACCTTTTGTATATTTCGCCTCACCATTTGGACAAGTTCATCCAAACAACGTATCGCATGTTCTATCCAACCAAACGTCACGGCCTGCGAAATAGCAGAAATGCGCCGCTCGACATCTCCGTTTTTAATGTCAGGCACTCCCTGCCATAGCCTCAAAACATCTTCCAGTACTGCGTAAGCGGGCTTCAAATATAAGTCTAATCTCTCAGACTTCCGGGTTCCGAAAGATTCCGATTGCTGGACCCAATTTGAAAACGGAGTGATGCCAGCGCCGCACTCTAGCGCAGCTAAAACGAGCGCACGCCTTTCGCGAAATTGTTCGATATCGAGGGTCACCGCCACACCTGGGCTCCCCTCGCATAACGGAATGCGAATATCGGCCTCCGGTAATTTTCTCGCGGCTGCGAATTCGCGCATTTCATGTTCAGATAGCCTGCTCATTTGAAGAATAAGGGAACGCGAGCGAATCGTGGGCAAGAGATCGTATAGATTCTCGGTTGTAGCGATGAGAACGAGGTGGTCCGGAGGTTCCTCGAGCACCTTGAGCAGAGAGTTGGCGGATTGTTCGTTAGCCCGCTCCAGGTGATCGATAAGAAAAACGCGATGCGCCCCGTGCAGCGGCTTAAATGGAGCTCGCGCCCTGAGCGAACGCATTTGCTGCATCGTGAGCTGGCGTAGAGGACCTTCGGGAGCAAACGTTACAAAGTCGGGATGACTCGAAAACAAGAGTGGATCTTCGTTGCGCTTTTCGGAGGCCCATTTATCGCGCTGCTCGATGATTTCGAGATTAGTCGGCAGGCTTAGATCGTCCTGCTCGATTTTCTCAGCATTACCGAGCAGTGCTGCCGCGAAACGCCTGGCCAAAGTAGCCTTTCCGACGCCTTCCGGCCCGCCCAAAAGTATGGTTTGAGCGATACGCTTCTGTTCCAGCATATGGGCAAGAGTCTGCGCCACGTTTGAGTTGCCGTAGAAATCTTTAAAAGCACTCATGGGTAGTTCATTTCCGGTCAATCACACGGCTCACTTCAGCCCAGACCCTCTCAGCCACCGTGGCACGGTCGCCCTCACCGTCTACCAAGCGGAAACGCTCGGGTTCAAGCCTGGCAATTCTTTCATAACCCTCGCTGACTCGACGATGAAACTCGAGCGATTGTCGGTCCAGGCGTGCTTCGATCGCGTCTTCCGGACGTCTTACGTTGCGATTCTCTGCGCGTGCCAGGCCTGTCTCCACATCGATCCGGATGCATATCGTCAAGTCCGGCATGAGTGACCCGAGCGCTAGCTGATGGGTCGTAAGCACCGTCTCAAAACCAAGCCCGCGCGCTTCACCCTGATACGCGAGGGTCGAATCAGTAAATCGATCGCTTACGACAGTGTTGCCAACCTCCAGTGCAGGAATGATGATTTCAGCCGCAGCTTGAGTACGCGACGCAAACATCAGAAGCAACTCCGTCATAGCTGTTAGCTCCTGATGCGCCGGGTCCAACAGAATCCTGCGAATCTGTTTGCCGATACTGGTTGCCCCGGGCTCCTGATTCTCGACTACCGTGAAGCCCGTCTCGCGGAGATGTCCGGCGAGCAGTTGCATTTGTGTCGACTTGCCACTTCCCTCAGTGCCTTCAAACGTGATGAAGAGGGCCCCGCGCCCCCTCATCCGAGCCAATCCTCAGTCATACACAAAGTGCAGCAGTGTTTTGAGGTCTTCCCAAGTTTCGCGCTTCGCGGTCTGGTTATATTGCCGCAAAAGGTATGACGGATGATAGGTCACCATCACCGGAATGTCATGCCACTTATGCCATCTTCCGCGTGATCTAGTAATGCCCTCTTTGACGTTCAAAAGCGCTTTCATTGCAGTGGCTCCAAGCACGCAAATCGCCTTAGGGTTAATCGTCACGAGCTGGCGAAAGAGGAACTGGCCACAAATCTCCATCTCGTCGGGAAGCGGAGTCCGATTCTCGGGCGGCCGGCACTTTACTACATTACAGATGTATACGTCGCCGCGGCGTATGGGTATCCCTTCCTTAGCGGCCGTGTTATCGATCATTTGAGTCAGTAGCTGACCAGCGCGACCGACAAAGGGCAGTCCTTGCTCGTCTTCCTCCGCCCCCGGGCCTTCTCCGACGAACACGAGCCGCGAGTTCTGGTCACCCGATCCAAAAACGATGGTGTGGCGGGCTTCGCATAACCGGCATCGCCTACACTCCCCTATGTCGGCAAGGATCTTTTCTAAACTGTCGTGTTTGGGAGCAAGACTCGGGAGTGCAATTACCGGAACGAGAGCCGGGTTACTAACAACAGTGGTGTTAGGCGGTTCCACTTCCGCTCTCGGTCGCGGAGGTCGGCTATAGATGGACTGAACACCCAAATCCCGATAGAACTCCAGATAGTCGCGAACCTGCTGTCTCGTCATCGCGTCAATACTTACGCTGATTTATCCGCGGCTCGGACCGACAGGCGCAGAGTGGCTACCTCATCCAAAATGCGGTCGGCGATCTCTCTTTTATTGGCCGGTCCGGCATGAATCGGCTGGCCGGAGCCAGTAATCATTTCGACTTCATTCCGATCGGCGTCAAATCCCAAGCCCTCTTGATCGACACGATTGGCGACGAGCATGTCGCAATTCTTGCTTATCATTTTGCGCCGGGCTTCTTCGATAAGATTTTGTGTCTCCGCTGCGAAGCCGATGAGCAAGCGATCGCCTTTCTGGGATCCGATCTCAGCCAGAATGTCAGGGGTTGGATCGAGCTCGAGAGAAAGGCGAGCGGCCGTCTTCTTCATTTTCTGCCGAGGAATATTCGATATATAGTAATCGGCAACGGCGGCGTTCTTGATGATAATGCTCGCCTCAACAAGGTTATCCATTACCGCGTTCCGCATCTCAAGGGCCGTGCGGACCGGAATGACTCCTACGCCGTGCGGCGGCCGGATACTGACCGGTCCGGAGATCAAGAGCACGCGCGCACCGCGCTTTGCGGCCCTCTCCGCGAGAGCATAGCCCATCTTGCCACTCGATCGATTGCTGATAAAGCGGACCGGATCGAGCGCTTCCTGGGTGGGTCCCGCGGTGATCAGGACGACTTCACCCTCGAAATCCTTCCTTTGGCGCTTGAGTGAATCCACTTGGTCGGCGATTCGCAGCGGGTCTGCCAATCGGCCTTCACCCGATGTTCCACAAGCTAGCCAGCCGCCATCTGGATCGACAATTGAGCATCCGCGATCGCGCAGGATTTCAAGATTCGCCTGCGTGGCCGGATGTTCCCACATGGCCGTGTTCATAGCGGGCGCGAGCATCACTGGTCCGGTGAAAGCAAGGTAGAGGGTCGACAGAAAATCGTCTGCCAGGCCGCAAGCGAATTTCGCCAACAGATCAGCGGTAGCGGGCGCTACAACCAGCGCATCGTTTTCCCGGGCTACGGCGATGTGTTCAACAGCGCTCGAAAGAGTATCGTGCTCACTGGTTTGCGAGAACAACCCGGTAATCACGTTGCGGTTCGTGAGGGCAGCAAATGTCAGAGGCTGAATGAACTCTTGTGCTGCCCGGGTCATGACAACCTGGACCTCATGACCGCGCTGCTCGAGCGTACGAGCAAGTTCCGCAGACTTGTAGGCGGCGATTCCACCGCCGACGCCAAGTACGATGCGCATGCGAACGCTATTCGGGAACGGGTAGCGCCTCTTCTTGAGAGAGATCGCTATAGGGAACAAGTCCCCGGCGCACCTCTTCCATACTCAACACAGTTGGCTTCTTGTTGGTCGCGGGAAGCATGCTACGCTGCCCGCCCTGTAGCTGGCGCGCGCGCTTGGCGGCCACGATGATGAACCGGTACGTGCTGGCGTCGGGATCATCCGGAATGGCATACATCACGTTAGTTTTTGGTCTATCTGACATTTCTTCTCCAGTAATTTGCAAGAATCAATTCGTCCGGCGTAAACACAGCGTCCGTCAAAACAATGACGGGGGCGGCAACTCAAAGCTCCTGAGTATGGGCCGTATCTGATCTTCCATACGGACCCGCCGAACCCGTTCCGCTTTTATGATCGCCGCTAGCGTGTCGATCGATTCTTCAAGTTGATGGTTGACCAGTACGTAATCGTACTGACTATAGTTGCGAATCTCTTCAGCCGCGTCTCTGAGCCGGCGCTGGATGACCTCTTCCGAATCCTCCGATCGCATCCGCAATCGTTGTTCGAGGATATCGCGTGAAGGCGCCAAAACGAAGATGCTGACAGCCTCCGGAATCCTCTCTTTCAATTGTCTCGCACCCTGAACGTCAATGTCGAGTATCAGGTCTTTGCCTTCGCTCCGCGCCTGCTCCAACACGTTGCGGTTTGTGCCGTAATGATTGCCAAAGACTTCAGCGTGTTCCAGGAACTCGCCCCGCTGGACACGCTCTTCGAACTCGTGTCGCGAAATGTAGATATAGCTTTCGCCAGGTTTCTCATGGCCGCGTACGGTTCGCGTAGTGTAGGACACGGAAAACCGCAGCTGCGGATCGCGCGCCAATAGACAGGAAACCAGTGTTGATTTACCCGACCCGGACGGCGCCGAGATGATGAAGACGGTGCTCATGCGTTCGCCCGAATGCCGGCCGTCCACTTCCACGTGCTGGTCAAGCCGGCTACTCAAGATTCAGAACCTGTTCCCGTATCTTTTCGATGTTAGCCTTAATTCCGAGCGCCCGGTTGGTAATAGTCAGTCCTGCCTCTCCGATACCCGACGTCTTGGACAGAATCGTATTTGTCTCTCGCTGCATTTCCTGCAGCAGGAAATCGAGACGCTTCCCAATCTCGCCTCCGGCCTGAAATGCACGCCGCAACTCTTCGGTATGGACGTTTAAGCGAAGAAGCTCCTCCTGAACGTCAGACTTGTCTGCTATTAGGGCAGCCTCTTCGATTAAGCGGCTCTCGCTGATTGCCGTGTCCCCTAATAGTTCGAAAAGCTTTTGACGGAGCTTCTCGTGAAAGTGCGGAAGCGCCTCTGCCCGGATCCGTTCAATCTCTTTGGCGGCGTCGCACATTGCGCGAAGCTCCGGCTCTAATCCAGCACGCAGCTCGCGCGCCTCTCGTTCGCGATACCTATTTAGCTCATCGAGGCACGCCGCGAGCCCATCGATGATCTGAGCTTCAAATGTGGTGTCGAGAGGCCTCGTTTCGGCTCCGGCACAGAACATACCCGGTATCGTGAGCAGAGCATTCAGGTCCGGCTGGCTCGTGAGATCAAAGTCATCGCAGGCCTGCTTGAACGATGACAGGTAAGCGGTGAGCAGCTCCCGATTGTAAGAACCAGAGCTTGACGCAGTATCTCGCTGGAGTGAAATGCGCACCTCCACATGTCCGCGCCGGAGGTGCTGCTTCAGAAGGCTCCGCATTGCATTTTCGAAGACGCCAAGCTCACTGGCATTATGGAAATGCAGGTCGAGCCCACGATGATTGACAGTGCGAACGCTAATCATCAATTCTCCGGCGCTGGTGCCGCGGCGCACGAGCGCAAACCCAGTCATGCTGCGGATGGGCGAGACAGCAGTCGTCGCTTGAGAGGCCGGAATGGTGGGGGCAGTCACCGGGAGCTCGTCACGGATTATCCGACGGCCGCGCTCGAATCTACATGCTGCAGTTCGTGGAGCCGATAGTAGATGCCGGCGGCTGCGATTAATTGTTCGTGCGTGCCAATTTCGGCGATCTTGCCAGCGTCCAGCACGACAATTTTACTGGCCTGGCGTATGGTAGACAATCGATGAGCGATCACGAGAACTGTACGCCGCTTCATCAAGGCATTCAACGCTTGCTGGACCAATCGCTCAGACTCGGTGTCCAGGTGAGACGTAGCTTCGTCCAGAATGAGGATTGGCGCGTCCTTAAGCAGAGCTCTGGCAATAGCAACGCGCTGCCGCTGCCCACCACTAAGCTTCAGCCCTCGTTCTCCAATACGGGTTTCGTAACCCTGCGGAAGTCTCTGGACGAACTCGTCCGCTAGCGCGGTTTTCGCGGCGTCGTAAACGTCCTCTTCCTTCGCGTCGGGGCGTCCATAGGCGATGTTGTCAAATACCGTATCGTTGAACAAGAAGGTATCCTGAGCCACGATACTGATGCTCTCGCGAAGACTGCTCAGCCGGATATCACGTACGTCCTTCCCATCGATCCGGACTGCGCCGCCCGTGACGTCGTAAAACCGAGGCACTAAATTCGCGAGCGTTGTCTTCCCCGCTCCGCTAGGTCCTACGAGCGCGACAATCTCGCCAACTCTGATCTCTACATTGATTCCATCGAGCACCATCCGGTCCGGAGCAGTAGGGTAGTTGAAACGGACATTATCGAATCGAATGTTCTTTTCAAACCTCGACAGGCGTACCGCATTGGGGCTGTCCATTACATCGCGCTGCCGGTCAAGGTATTCAAAAACCTTCAAAGCCGCACCGATCCCTTGCTGGAAAATATTGTGGATTCCGGTCAAGCGTTTGATGGGTTCATAGAGCATAACCAGGGCCAACACGAACCCAGTGAATGTGCCGGCTGTCATGGTTGCGCTCTTTACCTGCAAGCGCGCAAAGGTCAACAACAGGACTATGGTGACGGCTCCGAAGAACTCAATGATCGGCGATGCTAAGGCCTGCTGCGCAACATATCGCAGATTGCCTGTCTTGAGGCGCTGTGCGGCGAGCCTGAAGCGCTTGGACTCGTAATCTTCCGCTCCGAAGCTCTTTACGACTTGATGTCCGGTAATGGTCTCTTGCAGTATTTGAGTCAATCCTGCAGCCATGTCTTGCGCCTGGCGCGTGGTTCGGCGAATGCGGCGACCAAGTCTAACTGTCAAGAAAGCCACCACCGGAAAAACGATCAGACTGATGAGCGATAGCTTCCAATCGATGGTGACCATAGCAAGCAGCAGGAAGAAGGCCGTAAACATCTGCCGCAGCCAATCGGCGAGCATCGTCGAGACCGACACCTGGATTTTGTCGATATCGCTCATGATGGAAGACATGATGCGTCCGGTTGTCTGGTCTTCGAAAAACTGGGCGTCCTGCCGCAGGACCCGGTCATAAACTTCCTGCCGCAAGTCCATAATGGCGCTGATGCCTACCCAGTTCACAAGATAGTTGCCGAGGTAATCGCACACGCCTTTCGCGATGAAGCACATCAGAATCCCAACCGCGACCATCGTCCAAATGTTGTGCACAAACGATGGAATGATGTCGTTCAGGTAGATGGTGGTGCTTGTGTATGGGATCGAGAAGAGGACAGCCGGAGTATCGGGGCTATTCGGTTTCAGGACGCGCTCGAAAACGAGGGGGATTAACTTCACCAATAGGCCTTGCGATAGGCCAACGACGGCCATGAAGATGACTGAGGCGAGCAACGCCGGCACGTACGGCTTTGCGTACCTCAGCAGCCGATACAGATCTTTCAAGCGTGTGCCTCTTCAAGCACGCGCAGCCGTTCGAGGGCGGCGATCACTCGTGAGACGGTGACCCGGCCCAAGCCGCCGGAAGCGACAATCACCTGCGCTTCTGTGCGCCAAGGACCCCAAATGGCGGGGTTTGATGCGCCAAAAAGGACCACGCTTGGAACCCCGAACGCAGCAGCCATGTGTGCCGGACCGCTATCATTCCCAACAAACACGGCGGCTTTGGATAGCAACGCTTTCACTTCGCTCAGAGTGCCTCGGAAGAGTTGGTGAGCAGTGAAGGGCGAAACGTCGTCGCTTCGATCAACCAGAAACACAGGAGTGATGTTCCACAGACTCAGGTACCGAGCTACTTCACAGAAGCGTTCGGCGTGCCATTGCTTGTCGGCCGCGGAGGCAACCGGGTGAATGACGGCATACCTTCCCTTGACGGGGGAATCGGCCGCGAACAATTGTGCACGCGGCACTTCATTGATAGGAACGCCCAACGCGAAGAACGCCGAAGCCAGGTGCTCCGCCGTATGCACGGTGCGATTCACGCCCATGATTTGTTGTGCGCGGCCAATTTTGAAGTTGTAGGCAAACCTCAGACTGTGATGCGCGAATCCAGCGCGCCATTTCGCTCCCGAAAGCGCCGTCATCAGTTGGCTATGTGTACCGCCATGAAGATTCACGCACAAGGAAGAATTCCAGTTGCGGACGGCTTTCCATGTAGGTGCAAGGATGCCGCTAACGACGGGACTACCTTCGAAGACCGCTCGAAAACGCTCCCCCACGACGACGCCAATTTGCAGATCGGAACGGGCCTGCTTTAGCAACGCGAGCGCAGGGGTGGTAAGGACGCAATCGCCCAGCGACCTCAGGCGGACGACAGAAATTCGAGCGCCTTCCGGCAATTGCTCCAGAATTGTCATGAAAACCTATGGTTCGACGGTTGCTTGGTCTACCAGCATCACCGGAATGTCATCGCGGACGGGATAGACGCGGTTGCACTTCACACATTTCAGCCCGCTTCCATCCTCTTTAAGTACTACCTTGGCCTTACAAACGGGGCAAACGAGAATTTCCAGCAGCTCTTTGCTGATTGCCATGAAAAATCCTAGTTTATCAGTGCCCAGGTGGGCGGAGAAGGCGTTTAGGTACGGGGTGCTTGTAAACCAAGCCGGCGGGCAGCTGTATTGCGCAACGAACCCAATCCTGGTGGAGGTGAATTTGAAAAAACGAAGCCATTTGCGGACGGGCTGAACCTGTCTTTGGAAGAGGAGCGAGCACGGACGTTGGCGTGATTACGCGTCGTGAAGGTTGCGGACCGCGTCGAGTTTTGTGGCGCGCCAGAGCGGGACAGTCGCCGCCAGAGCTGCGAGAGCAACTACTGCCGTTGCAGCCGTAGCCAGCATCCCAGGATTTTCGGCAGAAACCCCGAACACCATGTTTTTGAGCCAGCGTGATGCGACCCACGCACCGAGCGCGCCGATGGCAGTTCCAGTTACCGCAAGCCTCAGTGCGTGTAACCCTGCCCAATGCAAAATGGCGGATCGCTGCGCTCCCAAGGCGAGTCGAATCGCGATCTCGTTCTGGCGCACGTTGACCCAGACATTGAGAACGCCGTAGATACCCACAACCGCCAGAATCATTGCGAGCAGTGCGAAAATTCCTAACAGCAACGTACTAAACCGTCTGCGCTCGAGTGTTGCCCCGAGCCATTTGCCGAAGGGCCGGAGCGACGTAATGGGGAGATTTGGGTCGACCGATGCGACGTGATGCCGGATCGTTGGGATCAATGGGTTGGGATCGGCGGCCGTCCGAATCATCACGACCATGCGCGACGCCCCCCGCTGTGAAAATGGGAAATAGACTTCCGGCAAGGGCGCCGTATCCAGGCCCATTTGGCTCACATTCCCGACAACGCCCACGATCTCGTAAACCGGCCCCTTCAGGTACGGGCCGCCTATTTTAAGCTGATATCCCAACGCTTCTCGGGGACTGCGCCACCACTTGCGCGCGATCTCTTCGTTGATCACCGCAGTCGGCAAGCCGCCCTTGCGATCGGAATCGGTGAAGCCGCGCCCCGCCAGAAGACGCATACGCATGACGCGAAAATACGCGGAATCAGCGCTGTTCAATAACAAGAGCGGCACATCGCTCCGTGCCGGCGCAGGTTTGCCAACAATGGAATACCACCAATCGCCGCAATCTCCCGCGGAAGGCGGGCAGTTCACGGCTCCTACGCTTTCAACTCCAGGCTCGCTGCGGAGATCCTGCGTAACCCGTTCATAAAGTTGCGCGACTGCTTGGTCATTCTTGTAGCGTGATTCGGGCAACTGAAGTTCCAGCGCCAGCAGATGATCGGCGTCAAAGCCGGGATACGAATTCTGGGCCGCGATGAGACTGCGCAGCAGCAGACCCGAAGCAAATGAAAGCACAAGCGTGATTGCAATTTCGGCAATTACAAGAGCGCTGCGGAATGAATGTCCCCGAATGCCGGAGCCCGAGCCAGACGAGCCCTCCTTGAGCGCGAGCGTGAGATCGACTTTTCCGGCGCTGAACACAGGCGCAATTCCGGAAAGCAGTCCCACGATCATCGTTACGGCAGCCCCGAAGATCAATGCCTGAATATCCAGGCTGGCTTCTGACAGGCGCGGAATGTCGGCTGGTGCCATCAGCACGAGAGTTCGGAGGCAGAGCCCGGCCAGCAATAATCCTAAAGCGCCGCCGAGCCCAGCTATCACCAGATTCTCGGTAAGCAATTGGCGCGTGAGGCGCAGCTGACCGGCACCGATTGCGGTACGAATCGCAATCTCCCGGGTGCGTGCAGTGCTCCGGACCAGCAGCAGGCTGGCGACGTTTGCGCACGCGAGCAGGAGCACGAGGCCTACTGCTGCCATGAGCACCAGTAGCGTTTGGCGGATATCTCCGGTCATCGATTCCGTCAGATATGTCGCGACGGCGCGATGATCGTTTTCCGGCCCGGGATCGACGATCGCGAGGCGGTGCATGATCGCATCCAGGTCAGCGAGGCCCGTGGCGAGAGTGATATTCGGCTTCAGGCGAGCTAACACTCGAATCGACCCATGTTCGTTTCGATTTACCGTACTGCCCATCGAGAGGCCAAGCGGGACGTAAAAATCCTTGGGGCGCGAAAAGAACTTTAGCCCTGGTGGCAGGACACCGATGATCTGATAACCCCTTCCGTCTAACTTGAGCCTGGAGCCAATCACATTCGGGTCGCCGCCCAGCGTTCTCGTCCAGTATTCGTGATTCAAGAGAACCGCGGGTGCAGCGCCCGGCCGGTCATCGGATTCGGTGAACAGCCGCCCAAGCAGCGGTCGCGAGCCCGTCAAATGGAAAAAGCCGCTTGTTACGACGGCGGCATGAGTCAGGATGGGATCGCCCCGTCCAGTCAGGGTGAACGCTGCGGTATGGAAGCCGGCCATGTCTTCGAACGAGTGATTTTCGTTACGCCAATGTTGAAAATTGATCCATGTGACGCTGATACCGGATGCGCTTGGGGTCGATTCTTCTACTTCAACCAGCCGCTCTCCGCCTGGATACGGTAGGGGCCGTAGGAGCACGGAATACACGACGCTGAAAATGGCGGTGTTCGCGCCGATGCCTAGCGCCAGCGTGAGTATGGTGAGTAACGCGAATGTCGGAGATTGGCCGATGCCGCGCAGGGCGTGACGCAAATCCTGCAGGACGGACTCCACGCTTGGAAATTGCCAGGCCTCATGCGCCCGCTCGCGAGTTGCAGTTTCATTTCCAAAATATCGCCGCGCCGCAGCACGCGCCTCATGTGGCGGCATGCCTCGCGCGATGTTCTCTTCGATCAGAAAATCGAGATGCGCCCTCATCTCCTCGCTGAGATCGTCATCCAGGCCGTGCCTCCGCTGAACGGCGCGGCCGAGCTTCGATAACCATTCGCGCATGGACGTCATGCCTCCGAAGCCAGGATTCGTCCCATCGCTTGGACGAAGCGCAACCACTTGGATGTCGCGGCGCTCAACTGTTTGCGGCCGAGCGGAGTGAGTCTATAGTATTTGGCGCGCCGGCCATTCGGCGAAGTTTTCCATTGCGCGGCAATCCACTGCCGCTGCAGCAGCCGCTGCAGAGCTGGATACAACGATCCGTTGTCGACAAGAAACTCGTTTTCAGATTCCTGCTCGAGAAACTGCGAGATTCCGTAGGCATGGTTTGGAGCAAGCTGCAGGCTTCGAAGAATCAGAACTTCGAGCGTCCCTTGCAGAAATTCCAGGTGCTCCCGTGGATTGCCTACTGTAGGCACGCTACCTGTTTACGACCAAATGGCCTTGTTGTCAAGCGCGAGGGTTTGCGCCGGGAGGTCAGAGGCTGGATTGTAGACCTGCGCGGTCTGTAAGCCGGTTTCTGTACCCACTCACCTGGGCGTGAACCCAGACAAGCGGATGGCAACCATTCGTCTAGGCCTCCCATTGCTGAGAGGCTCAAGCGACCTACCCGGAAGTGGTAAACGGAGCGGGCCACTCCTCCTCCCCTATTTGGTCTTGCTTCACATGGGGTTTGCCCTGCCAGCCTGATTGCTCAGGCTGCGGTGCGCTCTTACCGCACCTTTTCACCCTTACTCGCCGCGAACGGCAAGCGGTATATTTTCTGTGGCACTTTCCGTAGCGTGCACGTCGATAAGCCCACACCCCTCAGGGAGGTGAAAACCCAACGTAAGCGCGCACACCCCCGGCCGTTAACCGGCATGCTGCCCTATGAAGACCGGACTTTCCTCTCGACTCACTCGCAAACGAATGAGTCCAGCGGCTGCCCGACCGCGCAGGTGATTCTCATTGTAAACGGTCCATACCCTCGCTGGCACTCGACCAAAACCGGAGCGCATAGCTCACTACCACCTCGGTAACCACCTCGACTGGAGCGCCGTTCGCCACCTGGGCTACTTCGCTGAGCTTTTCTTCTCGTTTTTGCTGAGGTCTTGCGCCATGCTCAAGTGCTCTTGCAAGGTCGGAAGCGTAGTGGATGCGAACTGTTTAATGTTTGGGTTCGAGCCGTTTTCCGCTTCGGTCTTGAAGTCACTCACATCCTTTTTATGGTCTTTGACCTGGTCCTTGACGTATGCCTTATCGAAATCGGGGCCCGACAGTTTGGACATTTTCTCAATGCGCGATTGATGTTTCGAGTCAAGCGAACCGGGGATGCTGATGTTCTCCTTGCTCGCAATCTCCTTCAGCTGATCGTTGGCCTTGCTATGGTCATCCACCATTTTCTGTCCAAACTGTTTCACCGCATCGCTCGATGCTTTCTGGGTGGCAAGTTTCCCGAGTTCGACTTCAGCCATTCCGCCCAGCGCTGCGTCGTTCACGAACTTTTTATCGTCGACCTTACGTGTCGTGGTCGTAGTGTCGGGGTTATCAGCCGAGCCGGATCCCGCCTGACCGGTCGTGTTGGGCGAGGTGGGCCGGGAAGAGGGCGATTGTTGTCCCGTGGACGGGGACTGTCCCCCGGATTGAGCCGGAGCTTGGGCTACGGCCACTGATGCTCCTAATAACGTAATGCCGCTGAAAATTACACTGTCGCGTAGGATGCGTCTCATACTTAGCCTTTCTATCTGTTTGAGACAATACACAGCCGCAGATGTTACATAGCACTGAAGAAAATAGACCGCGAGAGTTGAAGCGCGGTTTTCACGATGTCGGACCATTCAGGTCCGTTATACTGCTATTTGACTTTCGGTGCGGCACAATTGCTGAAAATTTGTAGATTTCGGGGCCATTTGCGCCCTACTCTGCACGTGAGCTCATAAGCGCCGTCGCAATCACTGTCGTTCCCGAAAGTTGGCAAGTGAAGGGCGGGTATGCGAGGACGAGATAACACGGAGTGCTCCCGGTCCACTTTGGCCGAGTCCCGAGAGCACTGCGTAAGACGCCGCGAACCGTCGGCCGCGACTTCTCCATTGTAGTCGCGATTCGTTTCGATTCGGCGGACGAAAGGAGAGGTGTGGTGGAGTTCAGTCAAGAACGTAAGCGGGCGACGAAGCAGGTGCTCGGCAAGCCTCTATGGATGTTGCTGACGGTCCTGATTTGTGCGCGCGCCCAGGCTTGGGAAGGGCCTTTCTTCATCACGTACACGCACCAGACGGAGGAACCGGGCAACCTTGAGCTGTCGAGCAAAGCCGTGACAGCGTCGCCACCCGGGGGCAATCGCTTTTACGCAGGCGTCGCCGAGCTGGAGTACGGGATCAAGGGCTGGTGGACAACGGAGGTGTACCTGGATGGGCAAAGCACCACGGGTCAGAGCACAATCTTCACGGGCTACAGATGGGAGAACCGGTTTCGCATGCTACCCGCAGAGCATTGGATCAATCCGGTTCTATATGTCGAATTCGAGAATATCAACGGCGCGGACAAGTCCTTGTTGGAGGTGGTGGGCCACGACGGAAACGACGATCTGGTTGATCCGAATGACGAGGCCCGGCGCGAGAAGAAACGCGAGATTGAGGCAAAGCTGATTTTGAGCAGCCACTTCAAAGGTTGGACTATTGCGGAAAATTTCATCGCGGAAAAGAATGTTCGCCACGAACCCTATGAGTTCGGCTACGCAGTTGGCGTGAGCCGGCCTCTTGCGCTAGCCGCGAGACCCGACCGATGTCAGTTTTGCGGTGAAAACTTCCAGGTAGGACTGGAGCTTTATGGAGGGCTTGGAACACATTCCGATTTCGGCTTGAACGGAACATCGCACTACTTGGCCCCAACACTGGCGTGGACTTCGGCGGCCGGCACCGTCTTTGTGGTTTCGCCCGGCTTCGGCGTAACCGACACAAGCACTCCCTTTCTGTTACGATTCGGAGTCACTTACGAGATCGCGCAGTTTGGCCGGGTTGCCCGCAGGATCTTTTCGAGCGCACCGGACTGATCAATGAAGGTCATGTTCATGCTCCTGGGATTAGCTCTCCTGTCCTTTGCGATTGCCGGCGAGCGTAGTGGCACCTTAGTGCAGCAGGCGCCTCGGAAATTTATACAACTTCGAAATCCTTTCGAGGGAAATCCAAAGGCAGTGCAAGCGGGAGGAAAGTTGTTTGATCGGGAATGCGCTGCATGCCACGGGAAAAACGCTCGCGGCGTTGGTAAGGCGCCGCCCCTCGTCTTACGACACGTGTATGGAGCTGCTCCGGGAGCGTTGTTCTGGGTGCTGCGGAATGGATCACTGCGGCGCGGCATGCCTTCTTATGCGCATCTGCCCGAGCAACAGCGCTGGCAACTTGTGAGCTACCTGAAGAGTCTCCGATGAAGTTCTGATTCGGCGCAATCGTCCACGTAGACTTAAGAGAGCCGTGCGAAGGGTTTTCATTCACAGTTTTGGATGCCGGGCATCGCAGGCGGATGGTGCTGCTCTCAAGGCTTCACTCGAGCAGAGCGGGTTCCGTGCGGTGAAGCAGCGCGCAGACGCCGATCTGGTCGTTCTGAACACCTGCACCGTGACGCATGCTGCGGACCTGGATGCACGCCGAGCGATCCGAAGCGTACACCGCGAAAATCCGAATGCTGAAATTCTTGTCACCGGCTGCTACGCACAGCGTGCGCCAGAAGAGCTGGCCAAGCTCGAAGGTGTGCACTGGGTAATCGGAAATTCGCACAAGACGCGCATTGCCCAGATTGTGTCGACTCGGCGGGAAGAGTATCACGGCCAAGTGCTGGTGAGCGATATGTCGGCGCAGTCAGGGTTCATCGCGGGCCCGGTGAAAGACGCCTCGGAAGATCGTACTCGCCCCAATCTGAAAGTTCAGGACGGTTGTGGGAACCGGTGCTCGTTTTGCATCATTCCCTCAGTCCGGGGCCGAAGCCGCAGTGCGGCGCTCCCCAATGTGCTCGAACAGATGCGCGATTTAGCGGCGCAATACTGCGAGATCGTCGTCAGCGGAATCAACCTTGGCCGCTGGGGTCGGGATTTGCCGGAGAAGTTGCGCTTTGTTGACCTGCTGACTGCGATTGTGCAGGAAACGACATTACGTCGTTTACGAATCAGCTCCGTCGAGCCGATGGACTGGAGTGACGCTCTGCTCGAGGTGGTAGCCAGGGAAACGAGAATCGCGAAGCACGTGCATCTGCCCTTACAATCCGGCTGTGATGCGGTGTTGAAACGAATGTTTCGCAAATACCGAACGAGGCATTACGCCACCCGCCTTGAAATTGCGCATCGCCTTATGCCCGATGCCGCGATCGGCGCGGACGTGATGACCGGCTTTCCGGGTGAGACCGAAGCCGAGTTCAACGAATCGATGCGGTTTATCGAGCAGCAGCCGTTTACTTATTTGCATGTATTCACGTATTCGGAGCGCCCTGGCACGCTGGCGGCCGAGCAGGGCCAGCCGGTACCGATCGAACTGAGGCGGGAACGCACACGTATTTTGCGCCACATATCGGATCGGAAGAATTTAGAGTTTCGCCGGCGGATGATCGGCAAGACGCTTTCCGCAGTGACTTTGGACCAGGGCAGTGTCGCCCTGACGAGTAATTTCCTGAAAATCCAAATGGCGCACGGGCGCGAACCAAATCAGATGGTCGATCTGGAAATTGGCGGAGTCTGCGAAGCCGGGCTGCGGGAGCAAACGTTGCTGCCGGTGATTTAGACTCTAGCGCTTGTACCCGAATTTTTGCAAGAGTTCGATCCGCGCCTGAACGTGAGATTCCGTTTCGACTCCTTTCGGCGGGCTGCCGTCCACAACGCCCAGAATCCCGCGGCCTTGGTCTGTTTCCGCGACAATCACCTCTACCGGATTCGCCGTCGCGCAGTAGATACTGACCACCTCCGGCACAGCCTGAATGCGTCCCAAAACGTTGATGGGGAAGCCATTGCGCAATGAAACGATGAAGGCGTGGCCCACGGCCATGGCACTGGCATTCTGAACCGCATTCTGCTTCAAGTCTTCATCGTTTCCATCGAATCGCGTGAGGCAATCCCCCGAGGCTTCGTTGAACGCAATGCCAAATTGAATCTGTGCCGACGTGTTCACGATGGCCTCATAGATGTCTTCGACAGTCTTGATGAAATGACTTTGCCCTACGATGATGTTTCCGTTCTGCGGGATGGTCAGGCGAATGGTTTTGAGTTCCATGTTGGTCACTATATAGCCTCATAGAGCAGCCGTTCCTATAATTGCGTTAGTGCAGAAGCAGGTTTCCGATGCCACCTTGCTCGAACACATTCGCAAACTGCCGCATGGCCGGGCCACCTATAAGCAACTAGTGCGCGAGCTGCGGGTGCGGGGCGAAGAACGCGGGTCGCTTGAAGAAGCGCTGGACCGGCTCTCGGATAAAGGCGCGCTGATCGAACTGCGCTCGGGACATTTCGTGGCTGTGGGCGGCAGCCGCGATTATGCATCAGGACGGCTTTCCGTTCATCGCGACGGCTTTGGATTCCTCATCCCCGAGCAAGGGAGCGAGGAAATTCAGGGTGACATTTTCTTGCCTCCGCATGAGGCCGCGAAGGGGATGAACAGCGATCACGCGCTGGTGCATGTCACGCGTATAGGTGACGGGGGCCGGGCAGAGGGTGAGGTCATTCGCATTCTGCGGCGCGCGCACGTCACGGTGGTCGGGGAGTTCCGGATCAGAAAGCGTGGCAATTTCGTTGTGCCGTCAGACGACCGGATTCAGCAATGGATTAAGATTCCGGACGGCCTGGAGACGCCTGCCAACCGCAGCTCGGTCGATCGTGTCGGCGCATTAGAACGACAGGTCTCCTCAGTTGAAGATCTCGACGGCATGATCGTGAACGTGGAGATTCTCGAATTTCCAGAAGATCGGGAGGAAGCAGTGGGCCGGGTCATTGAATTGCTCGGCTATCCGGACGATTTCGGAGTGGACGTCGAGATTATTATCCGCAAGCACCACCTGCCGCACGAATTCCCCGACGAGGTCATTGCGCAGGCCCGGGGCATTCCGCACGAGATCGATCCAGCGGAAGTCAGGCACCGCCGCGATTTCCGCCACCTGGACGTCGTGACAATCGATGGCGAGACAGCCCGCGATTTCGATGATGCCGTGTGGCTCGAGAAGCTGCCCAATGGCCATTTCGCTCTGCAGGTCCACATTGCGGACGTCAGCCACTACATTCAGCCGGAAACGCCGATTGACGCGGAAGCTTTGCGGCGCGGGACCAGCGTCTATTTCCCGGACCGGGCTGTACCCATGCTTCCGGTTGAGCTGTCAACCGACATCTGCTCCTTGCGCCCGCAGGAAGACCGGCTGGTTTTATCGGCGCTGCTCGAGATTGACCGGCAGGGAGACATTGTTTCGCAGGAGTTCATGCGCGGAGTGATCCGCAGCGCAGAGCGCATGACCTATACGAACGTGTTTCGAGTCCTCGAAGGCGATGCGCCCATGCGCGAACGCTATCACAAGCTCGTCGCTCGCTTTGAATTGATGCGGGAACTGGCGCTCATTCTGAATCGCAAGCGAGCCAGGCGCGGCTCGATCGATTTCGACATGCCGGAGACGAACATCGAGCTCGACATGTCGGGCCAGATGACCGGCGTCACGCGAGCCGAGAGGAATATAGCCCATCGCATTATTGAAGAGTTCATGCTGGCGGCGAATGAGGCCGTGGCCGCCCACCTGGAGACTGCAGGCGTGGCAAGTCTTTATCGAATTCATGAAATGCCGGATGGCAAGCGCGTCATGGATTTCGAGGAGATTGCGGCGCACTTCGGCTACTCGCTGGGCATCGGCGCAATCCCGGTGAAGCGGTTCCCCGCCCCGCAGCGGCAGCGCGAAGGAAGACGCGATGGCCGCAAAGGGCGCAAGGACATCGTGCTCGCTCGAGACGACTTCAATATTTCATCGCGCAATTACCAGCGTCTGATTGCAAAGATTGCTGGAAAACCTGAGGAGCGGATTCTGACTTACCTGATGCTGCGATCGTTAAAGCAAGCGCGTTACAGCAACATCAATCAAGGGCATTTTGCACTGGCCGCTCCCGCTTATACGCATTTCACGTCACCCATCCGCCGTTATCCCGATCTAGTGGTCCACCGCATACTAGCTCATCATCTTGATACGGGGAATCCGAGATTTGAGGATACGTTGCTGCAGGAGCTGGGCAACGATACTTCATTCACGGAGCGCCGTGCCGCCGAAGCCGAGCGCGAGCTGATCGAGTGGAAAAAAGTCAAATTCATGCAGGACCGGGTCGGCGACGAGTTCGATGCCCTGATCATCAGCACCGCCAAGTTCGGTTTCTTCGTGGAGCTCACCGAGTTTTTTGTCGAGGGCTTGGTGCCGATCGAGACCCTACCGGGCGACCGCTTCCGCTATAACGAGAATGGCCGGAAGATCATTGGCGAGCGCAGCCGCAAAATGTATTCGATCGGCGACCGCTTGCGGGTGCGGCTCGATCGTGCGGATACAGTGGAACACAAACTCCAATTCGCGATTGTCGATGAGAGTGCGCGGGCTACGAAACGCAAACGGTCAGAATGAGTTCCGCGGCCGCTACTCGAGTACCCGTACGAACTCGCCTATTACCTGGTATTTTTCTTCTTCCAAATCCAGGTCCCAGGATGGGTAATCCGGATTCAGGCTTTCGAGGCGTATGCGGGTCTGGCGAAAGCCTTCCTCCGTAACCGTCTTCTCGCTTTTGTAGCGTTTGACCGTGTACTGATCGTCGTCGGCCAGCTCTGAGTTCCGGACGAGAACGAGCCGCTGATTTCGGGACCCGACTACGCCGCGCCGGAACACGCACAAGCTGCCATCGGGAATCCTGGGCTCCATGGAATGCCCTCGAATCTCGGCAACAAACATGTCTTGATCGAGGTTTAAATCCGGCGGCGCTTCAATCCATTCTTCGGCCTGGATGTCCTCCGAGTTCGTCAGAAATGGCCCGGCCGCTACTGCCAGGGAAAACCGCGGAAGGTGCGTCTGGTAGCGCAACACACGCGAGCTGACGTGCTCACGGTAAAGCTCACCGAGTGTTCTATCGAAATTGCGGACCATCACCGCCTCGCGATCCGTAATACGGAGAGATTGCGAGGCAACATTCAAAAGAAAATCGAGTACCGCTGCTCCACCCCGCTCACGGGCCTGCGACAGCAGATCCTCTTCCAGTTCCGCCAATACCTCAGCATCTTCGGCGCTTGCCACTGTGCTCCAGTCCCGCCTCAATCGGATGTGCAAAGTATCACTGGCCGGATCAAGGAGCAGCACGCCTATGGTCTCGACGCTGTGGCCTGGCAGGTCGGCCAGCAACAGCGAGTACTCCGCCCGCTTGGGTGCAAAATCGCCGAAGCTGATGACCGGGGCCGACACGTTTGAGAAGCTCCAGACCTCAGCTTACCGTTTCGGTGGAGTTTTAGGAAATAGCCCGGCGCTAGACGAAGCGGCTACGGCATGGTCGCATAGTAGCCCTTGCGGGCGCGTACCCGTACGTTGCCGAGATCGACCATCACCTTCACGTTACGGTAACGCTTTGCCGAGTCGTTATCTGAAACGTAGCGAATGATGTATTGCGTCGTTACTTCGCCAACAATGTCCGCGACAGCACGATACATCTTATTGTCGACGGCCGATTTATACGCACCCGTCCCGACCGTCAGGGCATAGTTCCCGTCGTCGGAAGGCTTCGAGAGAAACCCGTCAGTGTCCTTGTAAACATCTCCTAGCGGGTATACGACGCGGCCACCGGTTTCAGTCGCAAGTCGAACCAGGTTGTCGTCGCTTGCGTTCGTAAACCCGAACGCTTGCGTACTGATGCAGTAAATGGTTACCAGGTTGCGCTGCGCCAACTCAATCACCTGGCCAAGCGAGTGCTTGCTCGCATTGTCGTGACCGTCGCCGATAATCACGACCACGCGTCTGGGCTGAATAGGCTCGCCACTAACCAGCTTGCGGCTGGTGCACGCCAGATAAATCGCATCGAAAAGGGCAGAACCGCCGCCCGGCTTCAGCTTGCGAACCTTTTCGACCAACGGCTCCGGAGCATTCGTTGTATCGACGGCCACCTCCGCGTCCTGCGAATAGGTGATGAGATATCCGCTGTACTTTGGGTCCCCGGTAAGCAGGTTCTGGATAAGCTCTTCCGTGGCGTTTTGGAAGTTCTTCCAGTGAATCCGGCTCTCCGCGCTCAGGTCGAGCAAGAAACCGATCACCCCGGGCTGATTGCGCTCACGCGTGAAGAAACGAATGGTTTGCGGCTTATTCTCTTCAAAAACATGAAAGTCTTTTTTATCCAGGTCGGAGACGAAACGCCCCTTGTCGTCGGTTACGGTGACAGGCACAATCACTTCATTCACGCTGACCCGGATGGGGCTTTGGCCCGTGCTCTTTTGGTCGGGCTTCGCGTCTGGAGTGTTCTTGCCTTGGACCGCAGCGTCGGCGCGCTTGGGTATATCGGGCGGCGGAACGGCTACAGTCGTTTGGCTGGTACCCGAAGTCTTGCCGGCCGGGCTCTGGGAATTCGCACTGCTTTTCGGGGGGTTGCTGGTTGCGTTGGAGGAACTTTGCGGGGCCCCCAGCGTTGGGCGTTGAACCACACATAATCCCAGCGCGGCCAGAAAGACCATCGGCTTACAAAACTGCATGTAGGAGATGCCTGCTCTGAATTATAGCGGTGTCTCGGAGCTCATCCTTTATCTCTGGACGCGGCCTGAGCCTCCGCCGCTGAGCAACGCCTCGACTTCTTCTACTGCAAAACGGTTGAAATCGCCGGGAACGGAATGTTTGAGGCAAGAAGCTGCCGCGGCAAACTCCAACGCTTCTTGCGGCGATTTCAGCCGGGTCAGGCCGTAGATGAGCCCAGCTGCAAAGCTGTCTCCAGACCCCACGCGGTCTACGATATGCGTGATCTCGTATTTACGGCTCAGCACAAATCCATCGCGGGTGTGCAGACAGGCTGACCAGCGGTTGTGTGACGCGCTCGTCGATTCGCGCAAAGTGATGCCGAGCATTTTGAGATTCGGATACGTAGCGAGGACCCGCTCGCTGAGCTCGTAATACTTTTCACGCTCGAGCGTGCCTGATTCGACATCGATATCGACATGCAAATTGAGCGCTTTTTGGCAGTCCTCTTCGTTTGCGATGCAGATGTCAACCAGCTTCGCAATTTCGGGCATCACTTCCGAGGCGGATTTGCCCCATTTCCAAAGATTCTTTCTATAGTTCAAATCGCAGGAGCTCTGGATCCCCATCGCGCGCGCCGCACGCAGCCCTTCGAGAACGAGCTCCGCAGCGGATGCGCTGACGGCCGGCGTGATGCCGGTAGTATGAAACCAGGTCGCATCTTTAAGCGCGCTCTTCCACTCAATCAAGCCGGGCTTCGCGACGGCAATGGCGCTGTGGTCGCGGTCATAGAGCACTCTGGAGGGGCGCTGGTTGGCACCGGCCTCCACAAAATAGACGCCCAGCCTCCCGGGGCCGCGAACGATTTCGTTCGTATCGACGCCATAGCGGCGAAGTTCGCCGAGTAGCGCGTCCGCAAGGAAATTGCGGTCCGGAAGCACGGTGATGAACCGGCTGGCTACGCCGAACTGCGCCAGAGAAACTGCAACGTTCGCTTCAGCCCCGCCGAATGTCGCTAGAAATTGAGGTGACTGCAGAAAGCGCTCCAGGCCCGGTGGAGTGAGGCGGAGCATTACCTCCCCGAAGCTTGCGACAAGAGGTGTCATTGAGCAGAATTGTAGCGTTATGCACCTGCGCTCAACGCAGCACAGTGACGGGTTCCGCGACATGCGGCGCCAAAACTGCCTCGATACCGGCCGCTGCATCGACTCCAGGCAGACCCTCAACGGTTTGAACCGTGAAGGTGCTGAGCGGCACAGAGGTGGTCTTCCGCAAAGCTGAACCCGCGTAGGGATCTAGAGAAAAGGCGTTCACCTCGACAGGCGCTTGAACGCCTTCGAGAGCCGAGGCCGCCCGCTGCAGGCGCGCGAACGCCTCGTGGGCATCGTCTAGATAATTGCCGAACGTGAGTTGAAGCCCTGTGAAAATCAAGCGATGCGAGTTGACGAGCGTCGTGCGTGCATTCTTCAGCCATACCACCGAGCCCTGCCCCGGCGGCTGATTGAGTTGGGCCACAGCCTCACACATGGTTTCATCGTCAGCCGGCTCACGCAACGCTTGTACGACGTTAATCGCGGTGTTCGGGTATGCAGACTGAATCAGGGCTCGCGTAGAGGCAAAATCGGCGATCCGAGAGGTGAAGCAGGTACAAGTTAAAACCCGCTCGGGGGAAACAGGCACGGCGTTCACGCTGTCTTTCAAACGCTGCAGCGCCTCAGCGAAAGTGCCGCCGGTTTGTCCGGTTAAAAAGGCCAGACCGTTCGGATTGACGACTTTCCTTGTGGAGACGACTGCTTCGATCACGACTTGCGCAGAGTTATCGGCCAAGGCGCCCACTTGAATGATGCTTAAAACGGGCAGCGGCAATTTTTTATCGGCGAAGATAGCCCCTACCAAAGCCTCGACGCGACGAGCATCGCCGGCGCCCGCGACAAAGGCACGCAATTTGATGATGATCTCTCCACGGGTGTCGCGGATCAAGTCATTCAAGCTTTGCCGGATCTGCGCGGCGAGACCGCCCGTTTTCAGGAGCGGCGAAATATGGAAGTCAAGCGTCCCGGTATCTGCCGCAAGCGCCATTGGCAGTTCTTTCGGCAAAGGCAGAACTTGCGTTTTTGGCTCTTCGTTTTTTCTCTTCTGCGCGGATAAAGTTGAAAAGCAAAGCAACGCGCAGGCCAGCGCCATGACGCTCGGAAACAAACTTCGATGCCACATGCGAGATTCTCACTTCTAGCGTATCTCGCGGGTCGTGCAGGCCCCGTGAGTTGGAGATTGAACTGAATGGACCGCTTAGCCAGGCCAATTTGGTATCCTAAAGGCGATTTGGCTGATCTGTTCAATCTGCGCTTGAATACCGCTTCGGATCTGCCTCTTTATAAACAGCTTGCCGAGGCGATCAGCGGCCTTATTGCCCACGGCTCAATGCAGGTCGGAGAGCGACTGCCAGCCACTCGTGAATTGGCTGGCCAACTTGGACTGAATCGCACCACCGTTTCGGCAGCCTATGCCGTCCTCGAAGAAGCGGGGCTGATCCAAGGGCACGTGGGGCGCGGAAGCTTCGTGGCGAAACGCGAAAACGCCGTTGCGGCCGCGACTACAGATTGGGACGCGATTCTTCCGCCCATGGAGTCAGGTTTTGGGCCCTCCATTCACGAAGCAGAAATCAGTTTTGCAACTTCGCGTCCGGCCGGAGATGGATTCCCACTGGCGCAGTTCCGGCGATTGTCGAAGCAAGTCATCGATAGCCCGGACGCGGCTGAAATTTTGCAGCTCGGTTCGCCACATGGATACAGCCGTTTGCGCCGGTATCTGCTGGAGCAAGCCACGGCGGCAGGAACCGCTCGGGCAGGGGACGATCTGATCATCACGAACGGTTGCCAGCAAGGGCTCGATTTACTGGCGCGATTGTTCGTGCACGACGGCGAGAGCGTGGTGCTCGAAGATCCGGTGTACCACGGGCTGGTGCGCATCTTTTCCCGTGCGGGAGCCAACATGATTCCGATCGATCTCGGCGAGGCTGGAATCGACGTGGATCGCTTGGAGGAGATCTTTCTACAACACCGGCCCCGGCTCGCGGTGTTGACGCCAAGTTTCCAAAATCCGACGGGCATTACGATTCCTTTGGAGCACCGCAGGCGCATCGTAGAGCTGACCCAGCGCTCTGGCGTGATCTTGCTCGAGAACGATATCTATAGCGAGTTGCGCTACCAGGGGACGCCCTTGCCGACGCTCAAGGAACTGGACGAGACAGGCAACACGATTCTTTTGCGCAGCTACTCGAAGGTATCTTTCCCGGGATTGAGGGTGGGCTGGGTGATTGCACCGCGTGCTGTGATTGAGTGCCTGGCGGAGTCGAAGCAAATCAGCGACCTGCATTCCGATCAGCTCTCGCAGGCCGTCCTGTTGCGCTTCGCTGAATCAGGAGAGCTGGCGCAGCACATCGAACGGACGCAGCGGGCCGGTCGAGAGCGGCTCAGTGCGGTCTTGCGCGCCTGCACGGCGCATTTGCCTCGGGGGACGAGGTTTACCCGCCCCGAAGGCGGGATGAGTCTATGGATCGAGTTGCCTGCCCCATTGAATGCAGAAAGTGTGCTGAGCCGGGCACAAGAAGGCGGAGTCACCTTCCTTCCCGGGCGCTACTTCTCCGTGCGGCGGACACATACGCGAGGGCTGCGTATCAGCTTCGGCGGTCTGCCCCCGGAACAGATTACACGTGGCATACAAATTTTGGGAGAAGCAGCGCGGCGGGAGCTAACTGCAAGGGCAGTGAGCGCGAATTTTGAGCCGGCCGCGGCACTGGTATAGCTAAACCGTATTTGAGGAAGGAGAACCGAAGTGAGTTTTCAAGATGATCAGTTTCGATTGAAGGTCGGACTGGCCGAGATGCTAAAAGGCGGCGTGATCATGGACGTGGTCAACGCGGAGCAGGCCGTCATTGCCGAGCGCGCTGGCGCCTGCGCGGTAATGGCGCTCGAGCGCGTACCTGCCGATATCCGCAAAGAGGGTGGCGTGGCGCGCATGTCTCAGATACGTATTATCCGCGACATCATGGGCGCTGTTTCCATTCCCGTTATGGCGAAAGTGCGTATCGGGCATTTCACCGAAGCGCGAATCTTAGAGGTCCTAGGCGTCGACTATATCGACGAGAGCGAGGTGCTGACGCCAGCCGATGAGGAGCACCATGTGGACAAGCGCGATTTCAAGGTTCCCTTCGTGTGCGGCGCAAGAAATCTCGGGGAGGCTCTACGCCGGGTTGCGGAAGGCGCGGCAATGATTCGGACCAAAGGAGAAGCCGGTTCGGGAAATATAGTCGAAGCTGTCCGCCACATTCGGACGATTGTCAAAGAGATGAAGCAGCTCACGGTTCTGGGAAAAGAGGAGTTGGTGCATGAGGCCAAGAATCTGCAAGCGCCTTTAGAGCTTGTCGAATATGTAGCCAAAAACGGGCGGCTGCCGGTTCCCAACTTTTCAGCGGGCGGCATAGCGACTCCGGCGGATGCAGCGCTAGTCATGCAGCTCGGCGCGGAAGCAGTGTTCGTGGGATCGGGCATTTTCAAGTCCTCCGATCCGGAGACACGCGCCAAAGCGATCGTCAAGGCGGCCACTTACTATCAAGATCCTGTGAAGCTGCTTGAGGCGAGCGAGGAACTTGGGGACGCCATGCCGGGTCTCGAAATTTCGAAGCTACCCGAAGCCGAGCTGATGCAGACACGCGGCTGGTAACGGCGGGTGCAACCGAAGATTGGCGTACTGGCGCTGCAGGGAGATTTCGACGCGCACCGAAACGCTCTCGAGCGGGCGGGGGCGGAAGCGGTCGAGGTACGCACGGCGGAAGATCTCCGGTCAATTGATGGCCTGGTGATTCCGGGCGGCGAGAGCACGACTATGCTCAAGCTTCTGAACATCGAAAATGTCTTTGAGCCGCTGCAAGATTTTGGGCGAACCAAGCCCATCTTCGGGACGTGCGCTGGCGCCATCCTGCTGGCATCCGAAGTCCTGAACCCGCCTCAAGCGTCGCTGGGCCTGATGGATATGACGGTCGAGCGAAACGCTTACGGCAGGCAGATTGATAGTCGCATCGCTCGTATTGACCTCGACGGGGAAGGCGCCGAAGCGGTGTTCATCAGAGCCCCCCTCATTCGCCGGATCGGACCTGAAAGCAAGGTGTTGGCGACCTATTTAGAGGCACCTGTACTGGTCGAAGAAGGCAACCATATGGTCGCGACGTTTCATCCGGAACTCACGAATGATCGCCGTATTCATAAGCACTTTGTAGAGAAAGTTAAACAAAGGGCTTAAGAACAGCTAAACTAAGAAGTAGTGAGAAGGGTGCTTTTTCTGTGCATTGGGAACTCCTGCCGCAGCCAGATGGCGGAAGGATTTGCCCGGACCTATGGATCGGATGTGATGGAAGCGGCTAGCGCAGGTTTGTCGCCCGCCGGGATTGTTCAGCCGCTTACGAAACAGGTCATGAGGGCTAAGAACATCAACATCGACGATCAATACCCAAAGGATTTGAGCGCGATCGATGCCTCAGGGTTCGACCTTATTATCAATATGAGCGGCGCGAAGCTTCCGGCCCGCATCCCGATCGAAGTTCGCGACTGGGCCATAGAAGATCCGATTGGCCAGAGCGAACAAGTTTATCTCGCGGTCGGCGAGCAGATCGAACATCTCGTGATGAACTTGATTCTGGAGCTGCGCCGGGAGAGTCGTCAGGGAGATCGTTCCCCAAAGCGCCAGGTTCGCGGCGGGCTGCGCGGCGGCGGGAAGATCGCTCCGAAACCGTCTTCAAAAAGGAAACGCGGTCCGGAAGGACTTGTTCCCCCCGAAACCGCGTAAAATTTCGCCAATGAACGGCTAATACTACTTGGGGCTGCTGCTGGTGTCGCTGGTCGAAGACATCGTCGAGCCAGTCTCGTTCTTGTTCTTTTTGCTTTTGTGCTTCGACTTCTTCTTCGTGGTTGTGGTTGTCGTGCCGCTGGTGTCGTTCGTACTCTGCGCACTGCTGTCCTGCGCAAATACTGCAGAGCAGGGCAACAGCGAAAGTCCTAGGGCGGCGATCATGATCTTCTTCATTCTTGGGAATCTCCTTATTACCTACTGAGTAGTAGCACTGTGCGTGCTCTGAGGACTATACTCGCAGAAACTACGTGAAGGAGTCCTGAAAGCCAGATTAAACTTTTTTAGTGTGTTTCGGGTAGTAGTGCTTTAAATTCTGCAAATTAGGAGCTCCCGCTCATAGATCATCTCGGGGGGCAGGTGATCGTGCAGATCAATGAATAGCTCTTCCTGCCCGATAACTTCCGCGCGCCACGCCGCAGGATCGAAGCCCTGTAGCTCGTCAAACTTCTCCTTCGGGAAATCCAAACCGTCCCAATCGAAGTCTTCGTAGCGAGGCATCCATCCGATAGCACTCTCTTTACCCACCGCACGACTTAGCGAGCGGTCCACAATCCACTTCAGAACGCGCATGTTTTCGCTGTATCCAGGCCACATGAACTTGCCGTCGGCGTCTTTGCGGAACCAGTTCACATGGAAGATCTTGGGCGTAACCGTGATCAGGCGCTGCATTTTGAGCCAATGGCGGAAATAATCTCCCATGTGATAGCCGCAGAAGGGCAGCATCGCCATCGGGTCGCGGCGAACCTTTCCGATAGCACCGGCCGCAGCAGCAGTGGTTTCCGAGCCCATCGTCGCGCCGCCGTACACTCCACCGCTCCAATTGAACGCCTGATACACCAGCGGCATGGTGCCGGCGCGGCGTCCGCCGAAGATGAATGCGCTGATCGGAACGCCATTCGGGTCTTCCCAAGCCGGATCGATGCTGGGGCACTGCGACGCAGGCGAGGTGAAACGCGCGTTGGGGTGAGCGGCTTTGGCACCGGCCTCTTTAGCGATTTGCGGCGTCCAGGGTTGGCCTCGCCAGTCGAGACACTCGCGGGGCGGCTCGTCAGTCATGCCTTCCCACCACACGCCACCTTCGGGCGTGAGCGCGACATTGGTGAAGATGGTGTTTTTCGACAAGGTGGCCATGGCGTTCGGATTGGTTTTGGCCGATGTGCCTGGAGCGACCCCAAAAAACCCGGCCTCAGGATTGATCGCGCGCAATAGGCCGTTCGCGTCCGGCTTAATCCAAGCAATGTCATCACCGACCGTCCACACTTTCCAACCCTCAAAGCCCGTAGGCGGGATCAACATCGCGAGATTGGTTTTGCCGCAGGCGCTGGGGAAAGCCCCGGCCACGTAAGTCTTCTCGCCGCTCGGATTTTCGATGCCCGCAATGAGCATGTGCTCTGCCATCCAGCCCTCGTCGCGCGCGATGTTCGAAGCGATGCGCAACGCGAAACATTTCTTGCCGAGCAACGCATTGCCACCATAGCCGGAGCCGCAGGACCAAATCTCGCGAGTCTCAGGAAAATGAGCGATGTATTTTTCGGAGTTACAGGGCCAGGGCACATCGGCTTGGCCGGGAGCGAGCGGGGCACCGAGGCTGTGCATGCAGGGGACAACTCGTTTGACATCCTCATCAATCAATTTGAAAACGGGCAGACCAATGCGCGCCATGATGCGCATGCTTACGACTACGTAAGGCGAATCTGTGAGCTGAACACCGATCTGCGACATGGGCGAGCAGAGCGGACCCATGCTGAACGGCAGCACGTACATAGTGCGGCCCTGCATAGAGCCTGCAAACAGGCCCCTCAGCGTTTTCCGCATCTCATATGGATTGACCCAGTTATTAGTCGGTCCCGCGTTGTCCTTCGATAGAGAACAGATGAACGTGCGATTCTCAACACGCGCGACATCGCTGGGATCTGAGCGGGCGTAGTAGCACCCAGGCCAGAGATCCTGATTTAGCTTGATAAATGTACCGCTCGCGACCATTTGCTTACAGAGCGCCTGATTCTCTTTCGGAGAACCATCAACCCAATGAATAGCTGCAGGCTTGGTGAGCTCGGCCATCTTTTCCACCCACCTGAGCAAATGTTTGTTGCGGCTGAGAGGGAGCGCAGTATTACGCGTTTTCATACGGAGATTAGTAGAGGCGGACACCGCGCGGCCCAGGCTTACGATGCATGTGCACGGCATCGACAAAACGAACACAATTTGTACTGGAGGTCATGACCAACGTGTGCGTGCGGTACCCTTCGCCGAAGAAACGGACGCCCCGCAGAAGAGCGCCATCTGTGACGCCGCAGGCAGCGAAGATAATGTGGCTGCCTATCGCTAGGTCGCCGGCTGTATAAATGCGTTTAGGATCCTTGATGCCCATTCTTGCCACGCGCTCTTCGAGTTCGGGCGTGTTGACAACGAGACGTCCTACCATCTCACCATGCAGGCAACGCATAGCGGCGGCGGCCAGCACACCTTCAGGAGCACCTCCGATGCCCATGACAGCATGCACACCATTTCCGCGCACCGCAACGGCAATCGCGGCCGAAAGATCGCCGTCGCCAATCAGACGAATACGCGCTCCGGTGCGACGGATGTCCGCAATCAACCGAGTGTGACGCGGCCGATCAAGGACGATGATCGTGAGATCTTTAACGTCGCGATCGAGACGGCGCGCAATTGACTTTAAATTCTGAGATACGGGCGCGTCGAGGTCGAGAGCGCCACGGCAGGCTGGACCGGCAACAATCTTCTCCATGTAGCAATCGGGAGCGTGCAGCAAACCACCCGGCTCCGAAGCTGCGAGGACTGCAATTGCGTTGGGCGCGCCGGTCGAGCACAAATTCGTGCCTTCGAGCGGGTCGACGGCAATGTCGAGACCCGGAAATTCGACCCCCGGCCGCTCGGGCGATCCGACGCGCTCTCCGATATACAGCATGGGTGCTTTGTCGCGCTCGCCCTCACCGATTACGATGTTGCCGGCGATGGGCACGGTCTCGAACGCCTGCCGCATAGCCTGCACAGCTGCGTGGTCCGACTCCTTCGCGTTTCCCTGCCCCATGGTCCGAGCACTCGCCATTGCCGCTTCTTCGACCACGCGCACGAGGTGAAAGGCGAGATCCCTTTCGATATTCGTTTCAGGTGCGGAATCGGGCGTGTAATCAGGCGGGCTGATCACCGGGCTTTTGTCATTCTTCATCTGTGACTCTTTATGCGTCACCTGACATTGCTTACTGTTTCGCCGGCGATTGTTCCTCTAACAAACCCAGGTGGCGCAAAACGCGGCGGACTTTTTTCGGCGAAACCGCGAGGCGATGGGCTACTCTTGAGATCTTACGATCTTCGCGCTCCCAGACTCTCCGGATCAGCAGCTCTTCGAACTCGCCCACTACCTTCTGCAACGATTTCTCGCCCACTACGCCTTGTGACCAGGCCCGGAGATTTGGATCTTCAATACCGGAGTGCAGAATGCGAGCCCTTAGTAGTGCCAATTCTTCGCAGAGCGCATCCTTGCGATCACCATCGAGGTACGCCTCAGCGCGATCGCAGCATGCCCGAGCTGATTCGGTGTTATTGAAGAATCCGTTGACCAGCGTGGTTCCCTGACAGATATAGGCCTGCGCAGTCAGCCTGCGGCTTTCGGTATGCTGCGCCAGATCAACCGCCTCACTGGCGCAATCGTGCGCGAGCTGTGCGAAACGGCTTGGATCATCGCTCTCGCCGATCTGTTCTTCGAACCGTGCATTCGCCACCATGGCCTGTACGATGCGGGCTCGGCACATCAGCAGGTAGTCTGTTTTCGTCGCACCAAGCTCAAACGCTTCGGCGGCCTTTTCTTCCGCACGATGAAGATCCCCAAGATCGAGATGGACCTGGGCCAGATTGACATCGACGTTCCCTGCCCCATGGTGATTTTGGGCACGCTTATAGATGGCATCAGCCTGGGCCAAATCAGTCTGCGCGTTACGCAGCAGCTCGTGCATGCGTTCCAACTGGGCCGCTTTATTTTGCGTTTCCGATCGCTCAGCCGGCTTAGCGTTACGTTGCCGCTCCCAATTCGCTTCGATCCTTCGGCGCAACTGTAAAGCCAGCAAACGTTTGGCTTGCGCGATGTTGGTGAGCGATCTGGCGAGATAGCGGTCCAAGGACTCGCGGCGTTTGAACAGGTCTATGGACGCTTCAAAATACTGCATGGCATGGTCGTAGCGACCTTCGCGAAGCGCGATTCGTCCGTAAGTCGACTGAATGTTGCCCAGCGTAATGAAGTCGTCGGTATGGCGCAGGACGGCTTCTGCTTCCTGGAGAATCCGTACCGCTTCCTTGGTTTTGCTCTTCTGGAACAATAACCAGCTCTCAAGCGTTTGGATAACTGCGGCGACGTAATCAAGACCGGCGCTCCTGGCCAGGTCTCTTCCGCGCTGTGTGATCTCGAGCGCCTGATCGTACTCGCCCGCTTTGCGCAGACAACGCGCCTTCCAAAGACTTGCCATAGCGACGGTTTGTGAATCGCCAATTTCCTCGCCGACCATCAATGCAGTGTCGAGATGCCGGAGCGCTTCGGAGAGATCTTCGCGGCGCATGGCGATCAAGGCTTCGGCCAGCCGCAACTGAATGTAATCGGTGAGGGGAAGCGCGTGACGCGAACTCTTGTGGAAGCGGTCGAGGACGGTTAAAAGCAAGTCTTCACACTCGAAACCGACGTCGAGCCACTGCGCGAGGCAGCCAACCGCGAGGCCGCCGAGGGACTGATCTGGAGTGACCGCGGCGAAATCGGACTTATGGTCGTCGAGCAGCGCGACGCCGGCCTCTATGCGCCGGTCCTGAAGCGAGGCGCGGAGTTGCTGCAATAGGTCGCGGGACAGCATAGTCGGTCATGGACCTTCCGCAATTTTACGCTCTTCCGAGCAAAAGGTCTGTTTCAATACACTGCGAGAAGGATTTGAGAGATCACTGGGCGCGCGAGGCAAGGGACGTCGGGTGGACACACTTCGAGTGAGGCTGAACTATCTCGCGGAGGATTAGGCGGCGTTTTCGGCTGCGATGATGCGCTCAACGCGGCCGTGAATCTGATGTTCGGGTGTTTCGAGCCGCATATTCTGTAATTCCTGGCTATCAACTTTCGCTTGCGCGAGCAAAACGTTCCAGCGATGCAGATCCTGCTTGCGTTTTTCGGCGGCTTCGCGGCGCGTGTGATCGGCTTCCTGGCGTTTCTGCGATTCGAACCCAATTTCTTGTTTGCGCTTTTCCGCTCTTAGCTTTAGAAGCTCGTCCAGGCATTTGTGGAACGCGCGCTCGTTCGTGGTTTGGTAGCGCAGATATAAAGCGAACTGCTTTTGATCGTCGCAGGTCGGCCGGTATTGACTGAACGTGACGTGCTGCAAGATGACGGCGCGCTTACTCAGCCAGATCGCTTGCGCCA